>NZ_VFUW01000012.1:0-193054 GCF_006441385.1 Mesorhizobium sp. B2-4-18
GGCTCAACCGGTGCCACGGGTTCCACTGGCGCGACTGGCCATACCGGAGCGACTGGCTCGACGGGTGCTACGGGCTCGACCGGTGCTACAGGTCATACCGGTGCAACCGGAGCGACCGGCTCAACCGGTGCCACGGGTTCCACTGGCGCGACTGGTCATACCGGTGCCACCGGAGCGACAGGTTCGACCGGAGCGACTGGCTCGACCGGAGCAACAGGCTCGACCGGGTCGACTGGAGCAACCGGTGCCACAGGGTCTACCGGTGCAACCGGCTCCACTGGTGCGACAGGTCATACCGGAGCGACTGGCTCAACCGGTGCCACGGGTTCCACTGGTGCGACTGGCCATACCGGAGCGACTGGCTCGGCGGGTGCTACGGGCTCGACGGGTGCGACAGGTCATACCGGTGCAACCGGAGCGACCGGCTCAACCGGTGCCACGGGTTCCACTGGCGCGACTGGCCATACCGGAGCGACTGGCTCGACGGGTGCTACGGGCTCGACCGGTGCCTCTGGCTCGACCGGAGCAACAGGCTCGACTGGTGCAACAGGCTCGACCGGGGCGACTGGTGCCACCGGCTCAACGGGTGCAACCGGAGCGACTGGCTCGAGCGGGTCGACTGGAGCAACCGGTGCTACTGGTGCGACCGGCGATACGGGTGCAACAGGTTCGACTGGAGCCACAGGCGATACAGGCGCCGCTGGTTCGACTGGAGCAACAGGCTCGACCGGGTCGACTGGAGCAACCGGTGCCACAGGGTCTACCGGTGCGACTGGCTCGACCGGTGCCACAGGCTCGACTGGTGCCACGGGGTCCACTGGTGCGACTGGTTCTACCGGGGCAACAGGTTCGACAGGCCCGACCGGAGGAACCGGTTCGGGTGGTGGTGACACTGGTCATGCCAACAACGGCCACGGCAACGGAGAACAGCCCGCGCCGGGTAATTCCGGGGACCATAACAATGCCGACAACAGCTCACATCAGGGACAGGGCAACTCCGGCAACGGAAACGGCGGTTCCAAAGCCAACGTCACGGCCAGCACGCTGGGGCTCAAGGACACGACACAATTCCTGCCGTCGAGCTCGACCGGCAACGGCAGTGACCCCGGCGGCCAAGCGTCGTTCCGCAACCTGATCGGGCTTGCAGCCACATCGGTGACGACAGACCTGCTCAATGTCCTCAAGACGATCAGCGGATCTGGTCAGAACCAAAACAAGCCGACGGGGGCGAGCACGGATCTTACCTCCGACCAGACTAAGCCTGGCGCCGGCTACGCCAGCAACGACCACACCGTCAAGACGACCCTGAAGGATCTCTTGAAGCCACATGAGTGAGCGGCGAACGGACTGGACGGTAACTGGTCCAGGTTGAAAAAGGACGCGCGGGCTTCGCTGGAAATCGGCACCCCGCGCGTTCATCATCTCGAAAGAGGAAAAGCCATGAGAGTCGCGCTCCCGATCAGTTCGGAGTACAGTGCGTCATTGCCAGGAACCTCGGCAGAAACGCCTCGGCCTTGGGCCTTGTGGATCGTTGGCGCTGCGTACCGGATGAGAAGCCTGTGGTAAACGTTCCCGTAAATGCCGACAATCAGCCGCTCCGGATCCGCGCCGGGACCGAGGTCGAGGCTGCGGCGGACCAGGCCGACGGCCAGAATGCGCCCGGCGGTCCCGCCGAGCTCGACCAGCTCAGCGCGCGCCTCAAGGCCGTACTGCGGGCCGCCCGCTATCACGGCGTCGAACTCGATCCCTCGGAATTCAGGACGGCCAACCCGGTCCCGAGCGCCGCCGATCTCTCCGAGTGGGCGCAAAACGCCGGCATGTGGTCGCGCGCCATACGCATCCGCTGGGCCCACCTCTTGCGCTTCCAGGACACCGGACCGGTCGTCCTGTTGTTCAACGATGGCGGCGCGGGTCTCCTTACCGGCGCGAGTGTCGAGCGCAACGTCGTCTTCCTCAAAAGTGCTGACGCGCCAGACGACGGCGAGGTCACCGCCGTCGACGAGCTGCGGCTGTCCCAGGTGTGGACGGGCGAGGCCGTGCTGCTGCGCCCTACTCGGTCGCATGTGGCAGCGGACGCGCCTTTCACCCTGCACTGGCTGGCCGAACTGGTGCGGCTCGAAAGCCGCCCCCTGCGCGACATCGCCATTGCCTCGTTCACGCTCAGTGTCCTTACCATCTTGCCGCCGCTGATGGTCATGACATTGGTCAACAAGGTGCTGCAGTTCAACAGCCTGTCCACTCTGGTGCTCCTGTCCGCGGTGATTGCCGTAGTTTTCGTCTACGAGACCCTGCTTGGCCATTCGCGGCGGCTGATCATCAACGTCGTCGGCGCCCGTCTCGACACCAAGCTGCATCTGCACGTCTTTAGCCGGCTCCTGCGCCTGCCGCTCGACTATTTCGAGCGCCATCCGGCCGGCGAGACGATGTATCACCTCGCCCAGGTCTATCGTATCCGTGAATTCCTGACCGGAAAGCTCCTTAGCACGTTCCTGGATCTGATCACGCTGTGCGTGCTGGTGCCTGTAATGTTCTATATCAACGCCACGCTGGCCTGGATCGTGGTGGCCTGCGCGGTCGTGATCATGCTGATCATCCTTGCCTATCTCAAGCCGCTGCGCCGCAGGTACCAACGGGTGGTCGAAGCCGAGACCTGGAAGTCGGCGGCGCTCGGCGAAACTGTCGTCGGCATCAAGACGGTGAAGGCGCTCGGCCTTGAGCCGCAGCGCAAGGCGCTCTGGGATGAACGGGTGGCTGAAGCGGGAAAGGCCCGTCTCGCCTTCGGCCAGCTCGCCAGTTGGCCGCAGACCTTGGTCACGCCGATCGAACGCGTGATGGTGCTCGGCACCATGCTGATCGGCGCCTATCTCGCCATGAACGACCGCTCCGGCTATATGGTCGGCAGTCTGTTCGCCTTCATGATGATCTCCCAGCGCGTGGCGCAGCCGCTGGTCGGCCTGGCGCGACTGGTTGAAGACTATGAGGAGGTCGGAGCGGCGATCGGCGAGGCAGCGTCGGTTCTCAACCGGCCGCTGGAGAGCAGCTCGAATTCCACCGGCCTGAGACCCAAGCTCGTCGGCGAGGTGGCGTTCAGCGACCTGACCTTCAGCTATATCGCTACAAAGTCGCCGGCGCTCGACCGGGTCAGCTTCCACATCCCTGCCGGCACCATGTTCGGCATTGTCGGGCGCAGCGGGTCGGGGAAATCGACCATCGCGCGCCTCCTGCAGGGGATCAACCGTGACTACAGCGGCTTCCTCAAGCTTGACGGCGTCGACCTCAAAGAGATCAACCTGCGCCATCTTCGCCAAGGGCTCGGCGTGGTGCTCCAGGACAATTTTCTGTTCCGCGGCTCGATCCGCGACAACATCATCGCCGGGCGCCCAGGGCTGACGCTTTCCGACGCCATGCGTGCCGCGCATCTCGCCGGCGCCCAGGAATTCATCGAGCGGATGCCCAATGGTTACGACACCTACATCGAGGAAGGCTCGCCCAATCTGTCAGGCGGTCAAAAGCAGCGGCTGGCGATCGCGCGCGCCCTCATCCACGATCCGACAATCCTCATCCTCGACGAAGCGACCAGCGCGCTCGACCCCGAGAGCGAGGCAGTGGTCAGCGCCAACCTCATGCGCATCGCCAGCGGGCGCACCATGATCATCGTTTCGCACCGGCTGTCCTCGCTGACAGAATGCGACAACATCCTGGTCATGGATCAGGGTAAGGTGCTCGACGTCGCGCCGCACGCGACGCTGCTCGAGCGATGCACGCTCTACCGCCAGCTGTGGTCGCAGCAAAACCGGCACCTCGATGGCCGCCAAGGCCGTCCGGTCGCCATACCGCCGCGGTTGGTTTGACGATGCCAAGACAATCTACGCTTCAGGTCCGGTAACCCATGAGTAGCACCTCGCTCATCGCCCTCCCCGCCCGGCGGCAGCGGATGGAAACGAGGGATCCGACAAGCCCGGCCATACTGGAGTTCCAGTGGCCGTCAAGCGCCGTCACCAATGCACCCATTCCGCGCACGGCGCGCGGCATCGTCTGGATCATTGCGAGCCTCGTCATGGCGCTGATCGCCCTGGCAGGACTAATACCGGTCGATCAGGTTGTGACGGCAAGGGGGCTGGTGGTGTCAAACGCGCCCAACATCCTGGTGCAGCCGCTGGAGACGGCGATCGTGCGTTCCATCGACGTTCGTGAAGGACAGCACGTTCAGGCCGGTCAAGTGCTTGCTCGCCTCGATGCGACCTTTGCTTCAGCCGACCTGGCGGCGCTTGCGATGCAGGTTTCGACACTTGAAGCCGAAGTGGCGCGCCTGAAGGCGGAAGCAGACGGCAAGGTCTTCAACTATGACGGTCTGGACCCAAGCTGGACCCTGCAGGCATCGATCTTTGAGCGCCGCAAGGCGGTCTACGACGCCAAGGTCGAAAATTTCGACCGCCAGCGCGACGAACTCGGTTCCGTGATCTCGCGTTCGCTGTCGGATGCCGACGGCTACCGCCAGCGGCTCACTGTGGCGGCGTCGATCGAACAGATGCGCAAGCAGCTCGAAGCACGGCAGGTGGGCAGCCGCCTCAACACACTGCTGGCCGAAGACAATCGCGCCGAAATGTCCCGGTCGCTTGGCAATGCCGAGCAGACGGCCCAAGCCGCAAGGCTCCAGCAGCAGGCCGTGGCCGCCGAGCGCGACGGATACATTCAGGGATGGCGTGCCGATGTCTCACAAAGCCTGTCGGAGGCGAGTTCGCGGATATCCGACGCGCGCGAACTTCTCAACAAGGCAAAGCTGCGCAAGCAGTTGGTGGAATTGAAGAGTGAAGCCGACGCCACCGTCCAATCGGTGGCCAAGGTCTCGGTCGGTTCGGTCCTGCAGTCCGGCGAGCGCTTGATCACCCTCGTACCGGCTAACGCGCCGCTCGAGATCGAGACAAACATCGTCGGCCGCAGCAGCGGCTTCGTCCATGTCGGCGACCAGGTGGTTATCAAGTTCGACACTTTCCCCTATTCGCAATATGGGCTCGCGCATGGCACCGTGCGGACGCTCAGCCCGGATTCCTTTTCTGCCCAGGAGCAAGCCCGCGATCCGAACAGCTCGCTGGCCATGCTGCCTTCCGACGCCGAGCCGTTCTATCGCGTGCGCATTTCCATCGATCAGGTCGCTCTTCACGGCGTGCCTGCCGGTTTCACCGTCAGCCCCGGAATGCCGGTGACCGCCGACGTCAAGGTCGGTCGGCGTACTGTGCTCAAGTACATACTCGCAGTGATGCTCCCGGTCAGCCAGGAAGCGATGCGGGAGCCATAGAGGATCGGAGCGATCAGAGGTTCGGGATCGATGACAATTCTGCATCGGCTGGCTGGACGCGTCTCCCCGGCGGCAGCGTTGCGCCGGTCTATCCAGCTTTTTGACGCCGGCAAACCAGCTGAAGCCTTTCCGCTGGTGGCGGTAGCCGCGCGTGCGGGAATGGTCGAGGCCGAATACCGGGTCGCGCGTTGCTATCTCGAGGGAGCGGGTGTGCCGCCCAGCCGTGTGGAAGGCGCGCGTTGGCTGCTGCGGGCAGCCAATCACGGCAGCGCCGATGCGCAGGCGCTCCTTGCCGCACTCTACGTGACGGGGCTGGTCCCGGCGGAAGCCGCCAGTAAAGGCGCCGGATCGGAAGAATTGTTCAAACGCGACCGCCCAGGCGAACCGGATTTCACGGCAGCGTTCGAACTGGCCACCAAGGCCGCCGAGGCGGGCTCGCCAACCGGACAGGCGATCCTTGGCTATCTCCTCACCAGCGGCCCCAAGCCGATGCGCAACGCAGATGCGGCGCATCACTGGTACGAGAAGTCGGCTTCCGCCGGCTGTGCCGAAGGATGTCTTGGCCTTGCCCTGTCGCTCGCCCGGCGTGGCAATCGCGAACACCGGGTCAGGATTGCGGCCGAGGTACGACGCGCGGCCGACGCCGGCCTGCCGACCGCAACCTATCTTCTGGCGGTCCTCACCGAGCACGGGCTCGGCGTCTCACGCGACCTGGCGGCCGCCGCTCGCCTCTATCAGGCCGCCGCAGAGAAGGGCCTTCCCTCCGCCCAGTTCCGGCTGGGCTTGGCACTGATTGATGGGGGCCTCGTCGACCATGATCCCGCTGCCGGCGAGGCCTGGATGCGCAGTGCCGCCTTGGCCGGCAACAGCGAGGCCGCCTATCTCCTGGGCGATCGCTATGTGAAAAACCAGCGGCCCGATTTTGCGGAAGCCGCAAACTGGTATCGGCGGGCGGCCGAAGCGGGTCACCAGGCCGCCGCCCGCGCCCTGGCCTCTCTCTACCTGACGGGGAACGGTGTGGCTGAGGACGTCGAAGAGGGAGCACGCTGGCTGCGCGCCTCTGCCAATGCCGGCAATCAGGACGCACAGATCGACCTCGCCAATCTCGTCCTCGGAGGAGCCGGCGAGCCGGACGACGGCGCAAGCGTTGCCGGTTGGTTCGAGGCCGCCGCATCATCGGGCGACCTGATTGCAGCATTCAATCTCGGGCTCTGCTTCGCCAACGGCGTTGGCGTGCGCCAGGACGAGGCACAAGCGGCGCAGTGGCTGAGGCGGGCCGCCGAAGGTGTCGCGGAGGCGCAATATATGTATGCCCGCCTCCTCCAGGATGGCCGCGGCGTGGCGACGGATCCAAGGCAGGCCCGCCTCTGGTTTGCTCGGGCGGGCAAAGCCGGCGTCCTCGACGCACAGGTCGCGCTTGCCGAGATGCTGCTCAACGGGCGCGGTGGCGCCCGCGAGCCAGAGGTCGCAACGCAGTTGTTCAAGCAGGCCGCTCTCGACGGCCACGCTGGGGCGATGTTTGCGCTAGGTGCGCTGTACGGTGCTGGCCAGGCCCTGCCGGTTGACCACAAGGCGGCGCAGAAATGGTTCGCCGCCGCTGCCGGACGTGGTCATGGCCAAGCCCAGCTCATGCTTGGGCGTTACCTCGTCAATGGCCTGGCCGGGGAGTGCGACCCCGCGGCCGGCCGGGTCTGGCTCGAGCGGGCGGCTGCCTGCGGCGTCAGTGAAGCGGCCGACGAACTCGCCGAGCCCATATCTGGTTGAGCTTTGCCGATTTTGTCAACAAACCGTCAGGCTCGTGGCGCGCGCCCGCTGAGGTGGCCTCATGCGGACCCGTCCAGAGCTGCAAGCCACCGGGGTGACCGCTGCGGTCATCGCCTGAAGCGCTTCGCGTCGAGACGGATTTCAGGCGACGCGCTTTACGTAGATCTTATGCGTGTCGCCTTCCCAAAACCGAAGTCACTGTTGGCCACCGTGCACTAGCCATCAACCACGACTTCTGACCGTCTGTCATAGGCTGTCATCCACTCTTCTGCAGCTCCACCAGAGGACTCGATTTCCTCCGCGGCGAGAATTCCCTGAGATCGAGCAAATGCCTCAAAGGCAAGGCGAGCCGTTTCCGCATCTTCGTCGTCTGCAAGGGCAGACCGGAAAAGCGCAAGTGTGGCCGCATGTGTTGGGCTGCGGAACCCGACCCATTCGTCGAGAAGCTGATAGGCATCCATGACAGATGACACCTCATGCGCAAAGCCAAGTCCCACAATTACCTGAACCGGGCGGGTGAAGCGCTTGGGCGTCATTGTTGAGCTCCGTTTCGAGGACCGTAGTCAGAGTGCCACTAGCTGTGTACTGAGGTGACCGGGCCAAGGACCATTTCTGGCCTCAGGATGCATCATAGTCTGGCAAATATTCAAGTAGGTCTTACGGACTAAAGAGCCTCCGACGAATTCTGAAGTCGCGCCTACTTCCGGCAGCTGCCATGGACCGCAGTGCGGGCCGTTACCTTCCTTGCTCTGTACAGATGGCTACATACAGCTTGCATACTGCCCGCTAATCGTTCGCCTGAGGAAGGTGCATGGCAGACAATTGACAGTCGTGGAGTACAGCTTGCCATTACGGCTCGCGATCACGTCAACAGAAGCACCTAATCTTGGCGTTTGCTGTCGGCATGGCAAGGGCCGCCCGCCGGCGCGATGCTACTGCCCGTCTTTGACGTCGGCTCGCACGAGCCGCCCTGTCCCAAACAGAAGCGCGAAACGGTACACTTTTGGCCGACCCGTTCTTACACCCCGCATTTCTGGCCGGCAAAGGGCGCGCGAAAGTGCCTCGGCTCGCCTTTCGTCAATCTCCAGCATCACATTCTCGCACGTGTCTGAAGCCCCACACCCAGGGCATCTCAGGACATTCGATGGTCGTGTCTCATCGCCGACAAGAGCAAGTTTGCACCTGTTGCAGCCGAGCCGCGGTGTGTTTGCAATCATGATGGTTATCCCAGCGCTCGCCAAAGGTTCACCCCTGACGCTGGATGGGAGATGCAATTGAGGGACCATTTGCGGGTGGCCCATTACGGCACAGCTTTGACGCTGCGAACCCCGGCAGAGCCTGCCCTGGAGCCTGAGGATGCAAGAGCCCGTCGTCCCACTTTGCAATAATCAGTTGCACCAAGCCGCCATTCTCGCCGCTTGGCCCGCTCAAAAAGTTTGGTTATAGGCGCCGACTTCCGGACTGCGGCGCAACACGGCGTCGACGGCATCGAACATCTGGCGGCGACGCTCGGACGAGACCGGACTTTCGACGACCACGACCAGTTCCGGCTTGTTCGACGAGGCGCGCACCAGACCCCAGGTACCGTCCTCGGCAACGACGCGCACGCCATTGACGGTGATGAGATCCACGATCTTCTGGCCGGCAAAACTGGAGCCGTCACGCTTCATCGCCTGAAAATCGGAGACCACTCGCTCGACCACGCCATATTTCACATCGTCCGCGCAGTGCGGGGACATTGTGGGCGTGCCGAAGGTCAGTGGCAGTGCCCCGTAGAGATCGGCCATCGAACTGGCGGGGTTACGGTCCAGCATCTGACAGATGGCGATTGCCGTGACCAGTCCGTCGTCATAGCCGCGCCCGATTGGGGGGTTGAAGAAGAAGTGGCCTGATTTTTCGAAGCCGGCGACCGCGCCGAGTTCGGCAACCCGGCGCTTGATGTAGGAATGGCCGGTCTTCCAATAGTCGGTAACGGCGCCATTGGCGCGCAGCACCGTGTCGGTGTTGAACAGTCCGGTCGACTTGACGTCGACAACGAAGGTCGAACCCGGATGGAGCCGCGAAATATCCCGCGCAAGCATGACGCCGACCTTGTCGGCGAAGATCTCCTTGCCTTCATTGTCGACGACACCGCAGCGGTCGCCGTCGCCATCGAATCCCAACCCGACATCGGCCCCGGTCTTCAGCACCTTGTCTCGGATGGCATGCAGCATCTGCATGTCTTCCGGATTGGGATTGTAGTTTGGAAACGTATGATCAAGCTCGACATCGAGCGGGATCACTTCGCAGCCAATGCGTTCCAGCGCCTCAGGTGCGAAGGCACCAGCAGTGCCATTGCCGCAGGCGGCAACCACTTTGAGCTTACGTGTGATGCGCTTGTCTCGGGTCAGATCGTTGAGATAGGTCTCTCGAAAGTCGGAAACGAAATCATAAGAGCCGCCGCCAACAAGGTCGAAATCGGCGGCCAGCACGATCGCCTTCAGCGCGCTCATCTCCTCGGGGCCGAAGGTCAGCGGCCGCGCCGCTCCCATCTTGACGCCGGTCCAGCCATTTTCGTTGTGCGAGGCCGTCACCATGGCCACCGACGGCGTATCGAGCGCGAACTGCGCGAAATAGGCCATCGGCGACAGGGCCAGACCGATATCCTTCACCCGTGCGCCGGTCGCCATCAGCCCGGAAACCAACGCCAGCTTGATGCCGAGCGAATAGGAACGGAAATCATGCCCGGTGACGATGTCTGGCCCAACCCCGAGACGGCGGATCATCGTGCCGAGCCCCATACCCAACGCCTGGACGCCGATCAGGTTGAGTTCGGGCGCGACCTGGCCAAACCACCAGCGCGCGTCATATTCCCTGAAGCCGCATGCCTTGATCAGCGCAGAGGTTTCAAACGCGAAGGTGTTGGGCCGGGCTTCGGCAATGAAATTCAGAGGCACGAAAGGAAACTCCGCACGATGAAAACGACACGAACGCGCTTGTCGAGGCGGTAGCTTACCGGAACCGTTCCTCAGGCCTATCTATCAGTTTGGTTGAGCCTGCTCAGGCTCGACGCCTGCTGCGGCCTTAGCGGGCCGACACTGCTTTTGAAAAGGCGATGGCTGTCGCTTTCCCGACGGTGCAGAAGGCGAAGTCTCGGGAGACGGTTTTGTCGGCCAATCGAACCTTTTTAATATTTTGTGATCAACCGGATTTGAGTTCTCCACAACCGTCTCCGGTTGACCATCTGCGGTTGCTAGAATCTTGTGGGCGAATGCCCTAAGCAGCCGTGAGCAAGAGCAAAACCCCGCTTTGACGAGCGGTTTGTTGTTAAGCGCGGATGCAAAATGCCACTGTTTTTTTTCGATGTCCGGGACGGCAAATCCCATTTTCCCGACACCGAGGGCACCCATTACGTCGGTGCGCTTGAGGCCCGGGTAGACGCAGTCAGAATGCTGGTCGCCATGGCACAGGACGAAGTTCAGGGCGAGCTGCAAAGCAAGCTTTCGGTAGTCGTATCCGACGAAAGCCGTAGGCCCGTGATGGAAGCAAATATTGATTGCAATATAAAAGTCTTCTGAAAATCCCCAAAACCGGCATCAGCTTCGCACGGATGAGTTGCCCCGCAACGATGTAACCGTCGGATGCGCAGGTCAGATCAGGCAGGCGTGTGGCGCCAGCGTGTTGCACTTGTTCGGCACAGCCTGCAGGCTGCGACCAGCTTTTGGCGGCAACCCTCCTCTTCTTGCCAGGCGACCGGCGCCCCAGCCAAGGGCGATCGAGCCCAGGCTCGCCGGTTAGTCAATATCCCCGTCCATTTTGAACATGACCGGGCCCTGACACATTGCCAGCAACCTTTGCCGTCGCAAAACCAACTCGGCGGAACCGGAGTACACGACTTTGGCCGCACCGTCGCCGGACGCCGGGCTAGATCGCTCGAATGCCGCAATGCCGCGCCGAGCACTGACTCTCGTGGCGCAAACGACTGCAAGTGCAATGAAAAAGAGAATGCCTGGATCAGCGCTGCCGCCCGATACCGACATGGCAATTATGCTTGCAAGGGCAGCATTCCTGACGCTGACCACGACGGCGTCTGTTTCTGGGGCCACCCATTGCCGAACCGCCCCCAGCCCCCTAGCCAGGACACACAGCAGGACACCCATCATCAGCGACCCGAACAAGCCCAACTGGGAAAGGACAGCGATCGGCCAACTCGATGCTCTTGAGCTGCCGAACCCCACACCCAGGCCGCTGGGATCGAGAAACGACTTCAGGCTCTTTACATTCCAATAGGTGCGTTCATGGCCCGAGGCGGAATCGGCTTTGTTGATGATGGTGCTGTTGATCAGCCTGACGAACGGGTCAAACGCCTCGGCCTTGTAAAGACTTATGCCCAACATGGCTGTCCCGCCCAACACCAAGAGAGCCATTATCAGGATCTCTTCGCCCTCGACCTTTCCCCTCAGGATCGAGCCCAGCATCGACAAAGCAACCGGGATGCATAGCAGTATCAGCCCGACATAGGCGGTCGATGAAGTCGACAGAATGGACAGGAAGAGCAGGATGGCAGCCAGCCATTTGGCCAGCGGTGATTTCGTCTTTCTCCAGTAGCTGTAGCAGAATGCCAGGAGTAGCTGTAGCAGAATGCCAGGCAGGCGAGGGAAATGCTGGCGAATGAAGAGGCCTCCGAAAAAGGTCCGGTGATCCGCACGAATCCGGCCTCCGTCGCGTTCGATATGATCGCGTAGTTGGCGGTTCTGATCGGGCCCAGCAGGTCTCCCGCGCCCGCCGTCTTGCTGATGAAATCGAAGACTCCCATCCCCGTGTGGAGGCCGCACCACAAGAAGAAGCCGCGCCGGACCTGGTCGATCCGGTCGGAGTGCAGCAGCAGGGCGCAAACTATAGCGGCGAGTCCACCAAGGACGAAATAGCCGGTCTGAGAGATGTTGCTGGAAACCGGCGCCAAGGAATCTTCTATGACTATGCCGCGGGTCTTGGACTGCACGAATACGGCGGTCTGTCCCGCAAAGAATCTCGGACACAACCATGATCCGATGACTGCGTACAGTATGAGGCTTGTCAGGATCCAGACCGTCCGGATGCTTCCGAACACGAGTCCAAGATCAAGCCATATGCGGCGTCTTGCAGCGACGGTCGTGACAAGCAAGGCCGCGAACATGGTATAGATCAATGGAGATGACCCGCCCAGAAAGGTCAGTGTCATGACGGCCGTCGCGCCGAAAGCCTGGGAAGCGATCAAGCCGATGATCAGCATTCCCCTTGAATAGTAGGACGTGACCAAAATAGCCGCGCATATTAGCAGTCCCGGCAGAGACACCTGCATGCCGACGAGTTCCCGCTTGGTTTGGCCCTGTGACGCCGATACAGCGAGCTGTCCGATCGCTAATCTTTCGACAGCTGGATGTCCTGAGCAAGTGAGTCAGAGGGGGTAGCCTTCCACCGGCGATGGTAGAGCGCGCCAATGCTCGTCCCCACATCCCTTCCGTGGCCTTGATAATCAAGGTGGTGGCGTGCGCTCAAAAGCGCTTGGCGTTGAGTGATCGAATGTCCCCATCAACGTCGCGCCAAAACATGCACCTGAGCACAATTCGACAACAAACAGGTCTGCGACGGAGGCGCGAAGCGGGTCGTACCCTCCCGCGAATGGCTAAGCCCTGGTTCCGGCGGGCCCCCTAAAGAACGCCTCGACCCGGGAAGCCGACGACCTTACTACAGTCGCACGCAGTTTTTTGCTTTCAGCCAGGAAACTCTCTGTCAATGCAGGCGCGTAGTAGGCCGGGCAGCGGAGAATTCCACTACAGGGAGGAGAGGCGATATGACCAGCCATGGAGTATATCGCGCGTTAGGGCTCAAGCAGGTTAGGAAACTCAAGGAGGTTTACGAGTGTGCACGGGCCGTGAAGGCCACCTACCCTGAGAGTCATATCGCCAGCAAAGCCGCCAAAAGGTTGATCGACGCCTTCGAAGCCGATGTCCAGAATGCCGGACCTGTTCTGGACGCATCTTGGCTGACCGAGAATGATCCCCAGGGGACCGCCTGAGCCCGAGCTATACATGGCGTAGCTGTCGGTGTAAGTGCGGCGACACCGTGTGCTGCTTCGGACCTCATGTCCGCTAGGGATGCTGGCGGATTTGCCTTCCCCTTCCCGACCAAACGAGCTGGCATTTGCCACAGCGTCCAAGGAGCGCCATGGAGCTGCCCTACGCGGTCCTTTGGCTGAGCGTTGCGCGAAGCAGGCGCTTAGATGACAGTGGCGGCGCCTATGCAGTCAACCGATGCTTTGGTGATACGTGGCTTTTGACTGCCGGAGGGGTAGTCCTCGGCTACGCCTATGGGATGAGGACCGCCGGGCCAGCTGTCTTCGGATGGGTTCACCTTCGCAGCGTTGCGATGTCCTGCGGTATTCAGACGCTCCACAACATCCATCGACGGGCCAGCTCGCATGTTTACCTAAAACGGTAGCGTCCGCGGCGGGGCTAGCCGTTAGTGTTTTTCGCACATCCAAAAATTTAACCAAATGTTAATCTAAGTTAGCGCTGGCTCATAAATAGCCCATAAGCTTAGGTTGTTCTGGTTGGGATTGGGAACAGGGAACAGCAGTGGGTGCAAAGCTGGGCAAATTCCAGCTGAAGCTCCCAAATGGTGGGCGCCGATTTTTAAATTTCTGGAGGAACTGAAGAGTGAGGGGCTAATTGGCCGCCGCAGGGCGGATCGCGTGGAAAAAGGGTGGGTAAGTGTATGGGCTCCACAGTAGGACTGCATAAATATACTTCGGCAGATCAGGCAGAAATCCCGTCAAGCGGAGCGGGAATGGTGCAGCGAGCAGGCAGGGAATGTCTGCTCATCCTGGACGGCAGGGCGCTCGACCGCGAATGTCTCGCATCGGCGCTGGAAGACCACGATCTCGGCATGGCCGTCGAGGCCATGGGATCGATTGCCGAATGGCGCGCCAAAGAGGGGATGACCCTTGCAGCCATTCTCTTCAACCTAGGTGGCCGGAAAGTCACCGACCAGGGTATCGCGGACCAGATCAGGCGAATTTCGAGCGAATTCAAGTCAGTGCCCGTAGTGATTTTGGCGGACACCGAAGACCTCGCACAGATACTGACGGCTCTCGAATGTGGCGCGCGTGGCTACATTCCAACCTCTGTAGGGATCGATGTCTGTGTCGAGGCAATCAATCTTGCGGCAGCGGGAGGCATCTTCGTTCCGGCAAGTAGCGTTCTGTCTATGCGGCACCTGATAGATTCAGGCAGCCGTGATGCGCCTTTGACCGGCATGTTCACGCTCAGGCAGGCTGAGGTCGCGCAGGCGCTCCGACGCGGCAAGGCCAACAAGATCATCGCCTTTGAACTGAACCTGCGCGAAAGCACGGTGAAGGTACACATCCGCAACATCATGAAGAAGCTCAAGGCGACCAACCGCACGGAAGTCGCATACAAGGTCAATGATCTCTTCGCGGAAGGAACTGCGGCTGAACGGTGATCGCAATCACACGCCGCCTCCCTCAATGTACGATCGCGGTCTTGTTGTAGCGAACGCACCAAGCGCGTCGCCGTCAACGAAAAGCCCGCCACGGTAGCGACCCGGGCGGGCTTCATTCTGAGCGGCTACATCCCGGGGGAATCGACCGCTGCTAGCTGTTTACCATAAGATTCTTTTTCGTGAATGGCGTGATCACGCAGGGGACTGCTATTTGGCAGGATCGCCTGGAATTTCCGGGTCGTCCGCGGGTCAGGGGTCGTAGTTCGCGGCAGCCGCGGCGCAAATGCTCATCAGCATTTCGGACATGCCGGCTGTTCGCCCAGGGTCCCAGTGTTGAGCCTGGTTCAAGCAACCTACGCTGGATTAGCTGCTCCCGGCCGCAGGCAACGCTGCGCGAATTCATTCGCTTGCGCCTTGATGCTGCTTGTCAGTTGCGCGTTTGCCGCACAAGACCGCACAATCGGGCCAACCATCCACCATAAGTGCTAAAGCGGTGACCTTATGGAGAACGCGAAAATCCAGGCTCAGACATCTAGACTTTCTGTCGAACTGGAGCAGTCCGCATGCCTGAGCAAAGCCTCTGTTTTCGCAAATCGGGACGCCTTCAAGAACGTGGCCGCGAGCTGATCCCGGGCGGCAGCCACACCTACGCGAAAGGCGAGGATCAGTATCCCGTTCTCGCGCCGGGCTTTATCGAACGTGGTCTGGGGTGCCACGTCTGGGATGTCGATGGAAACCAATACATCGAATACGGCATGGGCAACCGTTCCGTCGGGCTGGGGCATGCGTACCCAACGGTGCTCAGGGCGGTGGAGGCGGCGCTTGCAGGCGGAGCCAACTTCACGCGCCCCGCAAGGATCGAAGTTGACTGCGCCGAAACCTTCCTTGAACTCGTCGGCGCGCAGATGGTAAAATTCTGCAAGGACGGATCGGACGCGACGTCAGGCGCCGTCCGCCTTGCCCGCGCCTACACGGGTCGCGATCTCGTCGCGTGCTGCGCCGACCACCCTTTCTTTTCGACAGACGATTGGTTCATCGGCACCACACCGATGAATGCGGGAATTCCAGAAGCGGTTCAAAACCTGACCCTCACTTTCCGGTACAACGACATCGCTAGTGTCAAGGATTTGTTCGACAGGCACCCGGGTAAGGTAGCCGCTGTGATCCTGGAACCATCCCGTGGCGACGATCCGGCCGACGGCTTCCTGCATAATGTCCAGCGTCTTTGCCGGGAAAATGGCGCGCTGTTCATTCTCGACGAAATGATCACCGGGTTCAGGTGGCATGCAGCGGGAGCACAAAGGCTCTATGGCATCGAACCGGACTTCTCGACATTCGGCAAGGCTCTTGGCAATGGTTTTTCGGTCTCCGCCCTGGCAGGCAAACGCGAATATATGCGGCTGGGTGGGCTCGAGCATACGGATCGCCCCCGTGTCTTTCTGCTGTCGACCACGCATGGTGCGGAAACCCACGCGCTTGCCGCGGCCATCGCGACCATGCGGGTTTATCAGGACCAGTCCGTCATCGAACACCTGCACCGTCAGGGAACGAAATTGAAGGAAGGTATCACGGAGGTTTGCAGACGCCATGGATTGGATCGGCACTTCAAAGTTGTCGGCCGCCCCAGCTGTCTCGCCTACGCCACGCTTGACCAGGACGGCAAGCCGTCACAGACATACCGTTCCCTGTTCCTGCAGGAGACGATCAAGCGTGGTGTCCTCATGCCATCTCTCGTCGTCAGCTACACGCACGACGACGCGTCGGTCATGAAAACCATAGACGCCGTCGATGGTGCTCTGGGCGTGTACGCGAAGGCCCTGGATTCGGGAGCAAGCCAATTTTTGGTCGGCCGCCCCTCGCAGATCGTGTTTCGTCGCTTCAACAATGGCGATGCACAGGCCCAGATATCGGCCGTCTCACAGAACCCTCGGCCAGCGAGCAGTGAGACCAAACGACAATCAGAAACCCGCGGGCTCGTACCCACTTTATGAGCCGGTAACCCCGATCTGGCAGCGTGGTGCGCCAAAAGTGTCGTGCGAAGATCGCCAACCACGTCGAGGATGGCTCCTGAAGGCAAAGCCCGACCCGAAGTCTTCCCCAGGAACCATGCGCCCCCTCGGCTCAGACAAGCCCTCAAGCAAATCGGGACGGAAATCCGCTAAAGAAGTCTGGCTTTTCTGAGTGTAAACGCCTCGGCGAAATGTTCCGGGGCCCTGCACTCCATCCCGCGCAATCGCGCCAGCCCCGCGAATGTGTCGCGGTCGAACCAGTCCTTGGAGCGCTGCGTGCCGAAGTGCTGTTGCAGGAGCTCGATCTTGCGTTCCAGCACTGCGGCAGAGAGCGGCACGTAGGCATTTGGCTGGCAAAGATCGCCATCCCATTTGGGAATCTCGTATTCGACCACAAGATGATCGCGAAAGACATTCCAGGTCAGTTGATTGACCTCCCGATGGTCTTGATGGGCATCGAACCTCGCATGGGTCAGCACCAGGTCGGGATGGACGCGAGATCTTAGATCTATCAACCGCTGCTTTATCGCCCGGCTATGGGCCGGGAAATAGCTGTCTTCGAAATCCGCGATGTCGATTACGGACGACTTCGATCCTTTCAGGAACGCTTCGGCCGAAGCGCGGGCCTCGACCGACCGCTGGCCGCCGGCGCTCAGCACACACCAGTGGACGTCCAGTTTCACCCCCGACGCGATCAAACCAAGGATAGTGCCGCCGGCGCCGATCTCGATGTCATCGGAATGGGCGCCAAGGCAGAGGATCGAGAGTTCCTCCCCGCCACGTGCGAGGCCAAGCCCTCTCATGAAGCGGCCATCACCAGACCGCGCCTGGTTTTCTCGGCGGTAACTTTTCTATTCCAGGGCATGTCGCCCCGTTCGACCATGTCTTCGAGCGATTGCCAATCGCGTAGCGTATCCATCGATCGCCAGAAGCCATCATGTTTGTACGCCATGAGCATGTTGTCGTCGATCAGTCGTCTGAAAGGTTCCAGAACGAGCTCCTCGCCATCGCGCATATAGTCGAAGATTTGCGGGCGGAACAGGAAGTAGCCGCCGTTGATCCAGATCTCCGAGGTATCGGTTGTGCGGAACTCACGCACGCGACCATCTTCCGCGATATCGGCCAAATGGTATGTCAGTGGTGCGCGCACTGCGAGAAAACAACCGATCTTGCCGCTGGCTTCGAATTTCGCCACCACGTCGTCGAGATCGACGTTGGTCAGACCATCGGAGTAGTTGGCCAGGAACATCTTCTCGTTCTTAACCTGGTCCCTTGCCGCCCAGAGGCGTTCGCCGATATTGCGCCAGACCCCGGTATCAAGCAGGGTAATGCTCCAGTCCTTGACCTGGTCTCCGAGCAGTTTCACGTCTTGACCTCCCTGCGTGACCACGCAATCGGAAAAGGTCTGCGGCCGTGTGTTGAGGAAGAAATCCTTGATTACATTGGCTTTGTAGCCCAGGCACAAGACGAATTCATCATGTCCATAATCGCTGTACCACTGCATCACGTGGCGCAGGATCGGCTGGTGGCCAAGCGGGATCATCGGCTTGGGTATACTGTCGGAATAGTCGCGGATCCGGGTTCCGCGACCGCCGCAGAAGAGGACAACTTTCATCTGCCTAACTCCGATGGATCGATCACCGCCACAAAAGGAATTGGGACCACAAACCTTGCACCCCAGGAGGCGACATGGCGCATCTGTTCGATGATCTCGTCCTTCAGGTTCCACGGAAGGATGAGGATGTAATCTGGCCGGACTTCGTCGATGGCCTCGACGGATTTGATCGGGATATGCATCCCCGGTGTGAAGCGACCATGCTTGTAAGGATTACGGTCGACCGTGAAGTCGAGGAAGTCGGTGCCGATGGCGCAGTAGTTGAGCAGCGTGTTGCCCTTACCTGGAGCGCCGTAGCCACAAATCTTCTTCCCTTCGTTTTTGACCGAGATAAGGAACGCCAAGAGGTCGCGCTTGGCACGCTGCGCTTTGTGACCGAAGGAGGCATAGGTAATCATCTCCGTCAGCCCGTGGCGTTTTTCTCGGGCGAGAAGTTTGCCCACGCTGTCATCCACGCCCCAGCGACTGCCCTCATGGGCGAGATAGACACGCAGCGAGCCGCCGTGGGTGGGCAACTCCTCGACGTCGATCAGCCGCAATCCGTGGCGCGCCGCCATCAGTTCGATCGTCAGCAGCGAGAAATATGAAAAGTGCTCATGATAAATGGTATCGAACTGATTCTCCGCCATCAGCCGCTCGATATGTGGAAACTCGAGCGTGACCACCCCCTGAGGTTTGAGCAGGATTTTCATCCCGGCGACGAAGTCATTGAGGTCCGGCACCTGCGCCAGGACGTTGTTGCCAATGATGAGGTCGGCGCAATGTCCTTCGCTCATCATCTGATTTGCCAACCGAACCCCGAAGAAGTCGACCCGGGTGGTCACACCTTTCTCGATCGCGGCGCGCGCAACATTGGCTGCCGGTTCGACGCCCAGTACAGGAACGCCCAGTGGCAGAAAGTGCTGCAGCAGGTAACCATCGTTGCTTGCGAGCTCGACCGCAAGACTGTCACGGCCAAGCCCAAGCCGTCTGGTGATGGCCTCGCAATACACTTTCGAATGAGCCACCCAGCTGGAGGAGAACGAAGAGAAATAGGCATACTCGCTGAAAATGGTCTCGGGGCTCAGATACTC
Organism: Mesorhizobium sp. B2-4-18; assembly: GCF_006441385.1. Taxonomy (NCBI): domain Bacteria; kingdom Pseudomonadati; phylum Pseudomonadota; class Alphaproteobacteria; order Hyphomicrobiales; family Phyllobacteriaceae; genus Mesorhizobium; species Mesorhizobium sp. B2-4-18. Next base: position 19,240 of record NZ_VFUW01000012.1, read on the forward strand.
CTTGAGCTGCACCAGGTAGCAGGTGTCGCAGACAAGCACGTTGAGAGGATAGTAAGCTTCCATTTGGTCAAGCTGCTCGGCCTGCAGGAAGCTTTCGCAAGGTGGAGACATGCCTAGATCGACCAATGTGTGGCGCAGGCGCGACCCGCAGAGCCTGCAACCGACATTCCGGCTTGCCGCATTGTGACCGCGAACGGTTTCGATAGGCTGAATGTTCATTTCCCCGCTCCTGTCTTCTACCTAACCCGCGGGTCCGCTCCGCAGAACCCATGCCTGCCGCGCCTGAGTAGGCACATGACGGCAGGTTAGGATCCGGCCCTCTCCGCTTCGATTTGCCAATCCGTCGGGCGCGTTAATCCTTATAGCGAGCCGGCGGCGGTGATCCCGACGCCAGGCTCGCCGAACGGGTAGTCAGCTTTCATCCGCACATACCGCTATCGGAGAGGCCAGCTAAGGCTTAGGTAGCCCTTACAGCGTGGGCTGGCGACGCTGACAATTGATGCGGCAGTCTCGCTCGGCGCCGGGGAGTCAAGGCATGCAGTTCACCGAAACGGAGCTTCAAGGGGTCTGGGTGATCGAGCCTACTCCCATGCTTGACGACCGTGGTTCTTTCACCCGCCTTTTCTGTGAGAAGGAGATGGCCGATTGTGGTCTGGCGACGCGCTTTGTCCAGCACAGCCGGGCTCATTCGATCAAAAAGGGAACTCTCAGGGGGCTGCACTACCAGGAGGAGCCTTACGCAGAGGTCAAGCTGGTCTCCTGTGTCCGCGGCGCGATTTTTGACGTCGTCGTGGACCTGCGTCCGAATTCGCAGACACGCTACAAGTGGCTTGGTTTCGAGCTGACTTCCGAAAACATGAAGCAGCTCTATATCCCTGCCGGGTTCGCCCACGGCCTCCAGACCCTAACCGACGGCACCGAGGTCTCGTATCTCATATCACAGTTCTATACGCCCAACGCTTCGACCGGCGTTCATTACAATGACCCCACCTTGTCCATCGGATGGCCCTTGATGCCGACGGCCATGTCGGAAAGGGACAAAAGCTGGCCCCTTATTAGACGGCGAACCGCAACGGCCTCATAAGGCTACCAGGAGCTCATGTTCCAACAGCAGTTTGGCAGCGGCGGCCAGTTCCTTGAAGGGCAGGTTCGAGCGCTCCGCCATGGCCAGGAGCGAATGCTGCCCGTCGGCGAGGTTCAGCACCCAAAGCAGGGACATCGACGTCGCCCCCGACGACTTCTGCCCTCCCACGGCTGCATAAAGGCCGCGCTTGCCGAGCTGCGGCTCGCCCTTGGGCGAGCGGTTCAACGGCGTCCAGTCCTCTTCGACAATGTCGATCACCTCCATCAAGATGCGGAAGGAATCCTCGAGATGCTCTGGCCTGATGAAGTCAAGATTGTCGGCCGAGGTGTGGTATTCGGGAAATGTGCCGTGGACGCTTCGCTGGAACATGCCGACCGGAAGATTGAACCCCGGCGAACAATATTGCCTTTCGTCATAACCGTAGGGGGAGAAATCCATCAGCTTTGCCCCGGCTCGACGCTCCAGCACGTGGGACATGGCTCGGTCAATAAAGGCGTCGCCGCGGCGGCTGCGCTTGTATGCCGGGTCTCCTGAATCACCAACGCATGACAGCACGAGACCGTGGTCGATGAGACATGTACGGTCCTCGTTGCGCGACAACCACGCGAGCGCGCCGATCGTGCCGGGAGCGAATAGGAAGCGGTAGCTGTATCGTGTCTTCCTTGCCTTGAGACTTCTCGCCAGCATTGCCAGCAGCGCCAAGCCCGAACAGTTGTCGTTGGCAAGCGAGGGATGGCAAATGTGCGCCGAGAGGAGGAATTCCCGCTCGCTCTGCCCGCGGTGCAGGTATTCGCCGTATGTGAGAGTGCCGTCCTCGAGCTCGGCGTCGATCTCCACACGGTAGAAACCGTCGGGCAGGTCGGCCACACGCACATGGGCTGCGCAGAAGCCCCAGGTCGGGGCGTAATAGCTGGTGCGGTAGGGGATCAGCTGCGGCTGTTCGGGCAGAGTATGAATGTGCGGCCTCAGCTCGGCGAGCGGCAGGATGCCCTTGAACGGCAAGCTGTAGTTGACGACGTGCAGGTTGGAATCCGCAAAATCGAGGACCGTCTGTCCGTCCGGGCCTGTGATGGTTGCAGAGCGTATGTTCCATTCCTTTGGAACGGTCCAGTCGAACAGCTGCGTCCCGGTGGGCACTTCGTGCCGTTGCAGCTCGATATGCTCCGAAAGGACATCCAGCGTTGCTCGCACGCCGTTTCCGGTGATGCTCCGGCAGATAGGAAACAGACGTTCGGCCAGGGCATAAATTTCTTGACCGACTCCGGTTGCCGGCGGCTGGCCGATCCCGGCGGGGTTCAGGTGTTCCATCCAGCTTATCCGAGCGCCTCCTCCAATGGCTTGGATACTCCCGCGACCCGCATCCGCTCGTCCAGAAGTCCGCTGGTCAACAAATGCCTGATATGGCCGATACGCTGGAAGCGGGGCCCCTCGAATTCCTCCAGCGTGACATTCGACTTCCGGTATGCCTGGTAGAGCTGCTCGGCACCCTTGCGCGCATCCCATTGTGGCCTGAAGGCAGGCAGGGCAAGCGCGATCTTGTCGAAGTTGACCCGATAGGAGCGTTTGTCGGGTCCGGCGTCGGGCGCGAGTTCAAGCCGGCAATCGGGCACGATCTCGGCGACGATCTCGGCAATGTCCCGGATCCTGTAATTGTGGTCGGTTCGTCCCACATTGAAGGCTTGATCGTGAATGGCCTCGCGGGGCGCCTCCAGCCCGGCAATGAATGCCCTGGAAATGTCCTCGATATGGACAATCGGCCGCCACGGTGTTCCATCGGACTTCAGGAGGATGACGCCTTTGGTGACCGCCCACGCGACCAGATTGTTCAACACGATGTCGAAACGGAGCCGCGGCGAGAGCCCATAGGCCGTGGCGGGGCGGAAATAGGTGGGAGAAAAGCTGTTGCTGGCCAGTTCGGAAATATCCCGTTCTGAAAGGACCTTGGACCAACCATAGGGCGTTACCGGATTCAGTTCGCCAGTTTCATCGACCATCCCGTCGCCCGCCTGTCCGTAATTGCTGCACGACGAGGCGAACAGGAAGCGCGACACGCCGGCGTCCTTGGCTGCCTTGGCAAAGCGGACGCTCCCCTGATGGTTGATTTCATAAGTGATGTCCGGATCAAGGTCGGACAGCGGATCATTGGAAAGGGCCGCAAGGTGGATAACGGCATCGAACCCTTCGAGGTCGCGCGCATGCACGTCCCTGACGTCCTTTTGGACGGATGGAATTGAAGCTCGCTCGCCCCCAGCGGCAAAGGTGCAGCGCCGGTAGAGATCGCTGTCATACCCCGTCACCGAATGCCCGGCACGAAGCAGCATCGGCACCATCACCGACCCGATATAGCCTTGATGGCCGGTTACCATGACTTTCATCGCGCATCTTCCTCAAGCAGATAGTGATGGTGCAGAGCCTACCGAGGCTCAAAGAGCTGGGCGAGAACGCCAATAGGCGGTCGGAATGCCCTGTTGGACGAGGCCCTGCCGCCGAATAGGTCATTCGGTTGGTGCGCGCCTAATCCTTTCGGATGTTGTCTCAGGGACCGCCGAAACCGTGTTTTTGGAGCTCGAGTCCTACGGTCCGAAGACGAACAGCGCGCGGCCGGCCTCGATCGCGATGGCCTGCCGGCCGTCCACGGTGAACGAGATCGGAGCGGCTCTCGTCTCTCCGCCAAGCGGCACGCGCCAAAGCTCCTGGCCGGAGGCGGAGTCGAGCGCGAACAGCACCCCTCCGGAGGCGCCGAAAACCAGCCCGCCGGCGGTCGCCAGTAGGCCGCCGTAACCTGAGTCCTTTGCCGTGGGGGAGCGGAATTCCCATTTCCTCTCGCCAGTCGCAGCATCGAGCGCACGCACGGCCCGCACCGGCGGAGAAACCCACGCGGCCCCGCTTGCGACAAACAGCCCCCCCTCCCCTCGTTGGACATTGTCCGGATCGGTTTTCGTAAAAATCGATGCCCCTTCGGTCGTCGGCACGAAGACCAGCCCTCGGCCTTGGTCGAAGGCCGGATTTTGCCAGTTCGTTCCTCCGCCGCCCGGCCGTATGAGGCGCCCCTGGGTCGAAGCGCCCGCCGACAGGACCGGCCGCCCCGCGTGATCCAGGCCATCGGCCCAATTCTGCTCCACGAAGTTCACGCCGGTCAGGAATTCCCCGGTGACCCTGTCGAGCACATAGTAGAATCCGTTCCTGTTTGCCCAGCAAATCACCTTGCGTTTGACGCCGTTGATGGTGAGATCGGTAAGGATAGGCGTCTGGTTGGAGTCCCAGTCGTGTTCGTCATGGGGCGTGAACTGGAAGTGCCATGCGAGCTTGCCGGTGTCCGCATGCAGCGCGACCGCGCTATTGGTGTACAGGTTGTCGCCGGGGCGTACGTCGCCATTATAGTCCGGGCCCGGGTTGCCCACGCCCCAGTACACGAGATCGAGCGACGGATCGTAGCTACCCGTCACCCATGTCGGGCCGCCGCCGGTTTGCCAGGCGTCGTTCTTCCACGTCTCGTGCCCCGGTTCGCCAGGACCGGGGATGGTGTTGAATTTCCACAGCTGCTTGCCGCTCGCGGGATCGTAGGCCGCCAGAAATCCGCGAATGCCGAACTCGCCGCCGGCAACGCCGACCACGACGGCATTGCTTGTGGCCAGAGGCGCCCCGGTCATCGTGAAACCTTCGGAGGGCTTGGCTACCTGGGTTTCCCACACCTCCTTGCCGGTGTTGGCATCCACCGCGACGAGGACGCCGTCCAAAGTGCCCAGGAAGAGCGTGCTGCCGAGAACGGCAACGCCTCTGTTTACCCTGCCGCAGCACATCGGCAGATTATCGGGCAAAGGCCTGTCGTACTTCCAGATCACCTTGCCCGATATGGTGTCGAAGGCAATGATGCCGGCAGGAGGCACGCTGGTGAAGAGCGCTCCGCCGATGACAAGCGGCGTCGCCTCTAGAACACGGTCATCGGTGTCGAGCTGGCTGATCCAGCGGACACGAAGCCGGGGCACATTGTCCTTTGTGATTTCGGAGAGCGGCGAATAGCGCCGACCGTCCAGCGAACCCGAATAGGTCAACCATTGGCCCGAATTCGGAGCAATCAGATCGTCGCCCTTCACGCGGATATCAAGATGGGGCGCGTTGTCGTCGCTCGTGGCCGAAGTCCTGGCTTGGAGCGATCTGATATAGCTTACGACCTTCCAACGGTCGTCGAACGGCAGATCGGCGTGGGACGCCATGGAGGTTGCGGGAATACCGTCGCGCACGACCTTGTAGATGGCCAGGTCGCTGTCGCCGTGTCTGAGTGGCCGGTCGAGAAGCGGAGCGTGTGTCCCCGATCCATCGTGGCAGGCCGCGCAGTTCCTGCGAAATATATCGGCGCCGCTGGCGCGATCCTCCGCACTGACAAAAGGATTGCTGACGGCGGCATCCAGGGAGCGCCCTTCCGTCACCGTCGTGGTCAAAACGAACCCGCTCGAAGGGTTCGTCATCTGAAGAAGCTCCGACCAGGACAAGTCCGGAACTCCCCCAAACACCTTACGCGTATAGAGCTGGACTCTCCAGGTTAGTGAATGCCATATCTTTGTACTTTTCGCCTCATCTTCGGGCTTATGCATATTATTGTATAATACAAATCCACCCACCACTGCGATGAAAACAGAAATCATCGCAGCGTACAAAAATCGTAACTTCCATCTTCTCTTGGCGGAATGTGCCATCTATCTTGGCATTTTTCCTGTCTGCCGCACTTTACTGTCGTGCTTGTTATCACGCGAGCGAAGCGGTCACATCGAGACCCCTTTCCTGTCAGCCACCGACAGGAGTCAAGGACAGACACCCTTATCGTCCCGATACGGTTGGTCGACGGATGGTGCATGTCAAGGGACTTTCCCAGCAAGCGGGGCCCGCCCGCAAGAAATGCAAAAGGAGTAGCCGCACGAAGACGTAATCCCTAAGCCCTACGAATGGCTCCTAGCCGCATTGCCGATCCACGCAACAAGAGTGGTAGTTCGCGCAGGAAAAGCCGGCTTGCCGAGGGCAATCCGTAGGCGGCGAGATGCTTTCGAGACCCTGCGGGAGCCCCGGTGATCAACACGCCGGCTATCGGTGCCCTGCCCGCACGCATCGACCGCACGAGGTCCTTCAGCACGTCCATGGAGGTTCTGCCCCATCCGGCGACCAGGATGATGCCATCGAGAACCGGGTTGACCGCCAATTTGGAAGATCCCGAAGCGAACGAGGGGAGGACCACGATGACAATATCGTACGATTGCAATTCGGCGAGGGCGCCGTGCATCGCCTGCGGGACAAGCAGTTCACCGGCGCTCGAAGACAAGCATGGAAGCAGATCGAACTTCCGGTTCGGCACAGACACTATGCTCGACGTGATGGGGCCTGCCGCCCGCTCGCCAGCGGCAGGCAAAGCCGTCAGCAGCATCCTGGTCAGATCCGGACGAGAGGAGTTCGCATCGAGGAGCAGCACGCGCTTGCCGGACATCGAGTAGAGCGAAGCGAGGTTGATCGCCGTCAAGCATTTGTCCTCGTCCTCCGCCGTCGATGTGATGCCCAGCCATTTCATGGGACGGGCGCCGCCGGCGAGGCTGATCGCGGTCTTGACCCGTCTGAGGCTGTGGCTGAGGGGCGAATATGGAGAATTCGTCACCTCGTCCGTTCGGCCGCCACGTCCTCTCCGTCCGAACGGCGGCAACTCGCCCATGCATTCCAGCCCAAGCCCCTCACGGACTTGCCGCGGCGAACGAATGGTCTTGTCGAACATGTTCCGGATGAAGGCTTGGGCCACTCCGACCATGATGCCGAAGAGAGCGCCGAAAGCCAGCATCAGCGAACGTCGCGGATGGCTGGCTGACGGCGATGGCGAAGCAGGCGTGATTACCCGCAGGTCGGCAATCGGATATGTTTCCTGGTTGAGCGAACTGGTGTGCGCCTGCAAGAAGTCGCGGTACATCTTGCGGTAGATGTCCGCGGTAAGATCGAGTTCTTCGAGCGTAGAGTCATGCATCTCGCCGCCCGCATTCTCCATCGCCTTGTCCTGGACCGCCGCGTCGCCCGACGGTCTGCCGACGCTGTAGTCGTGCCGGGCGCGGAACTCCTGGGCGATCTGCGTGGCGTTGTTCATTTGGCTCCGCAATTCCTCGAGACGTTTATCGAGCCACGCGCCATCCTCATTGGCCACCGCTCCCTTGGTCCCCAGCTGTTCGAGCACGAGGGCGTTCGCGATGGCGTTGGCTACCCTGGCCGACAATTCGGGGTCGTGGGAACTGAAGGAGATTTCGATCGCGTAGGAGCCACCCAGCTGACGGATGTCGAGTCCGTTCTGAAAGGCCTGCATCGTATGGCGGGTGCGCCTGAATTCCGCGATCTCGGACGCCGTGCCGTCGGCGCTGCCCGAAAGCGGTTGTCCATCGCCGGCGGATTCAGACCCACCGGCAGCCGCTCTTGTCCGCAAGCCCAGCGTTTTCAGCACAAGCGCCCCGAATTGGTCAAATCGTTCGGCCAAGGTAAGACTTTGCGGCCGATTGAACGTCGCGTCGTCCCGCAGGTTGAGTGAGTCGATGACCATCATCGCGGTCCTTTCCGACCTCATGAGGGCGATCCGACTTTCGATCTGCGCTGTATCGAGGGACACGTTGGCTTCGCGCGGCTGCTGCTGGAGCAGCTTGGCGAGGTTCGGCTCGATGAGGATCTGGGTGCTCGCCGTGTAGGTCGGGTCCGTGGTCACGACGTAGAACCCCGCCGCGAGGAGGCCTGCCGCCAGGCAACCCGTGATGGAGCGCGCGTACAGCTTCAGGAAGCCGGTAATGTCAGAAAGGCCGATGAATTCGCGGTCGATGGGATTCTCCCAGCCGGACGCGGGCGGCCACTGCCCGGATATCGCCGCATGTCTGGCGACAGCCGGATCATCGATCAGTTCCGGGGATTGGTATCCCTGCAACGACCGTTCGCGGGCATGCCTGTTCCTGCGGGCGAGCGCCCTGGCTGAGGCGACGACGGCGAGTGCGATGAAGAAAACGATGCCGGGATCCGCGCTCCCGCCCGAAATGGAGGCGGCGACGATTCCTGCCAGGGCGCATGCCCGGACGGACGATACCACCGCATCCGTTTCGCGATCGACGTAAGGCCTCAGTCCTCCCAGTCCACGGATCAGCACGCCCAGGAGCGTCGCCATCATCAGGCTGCCGACGAAGCCGAGCTGCGAGACGACGGCAATCGGCCAGCTGGAAGCGCGCGAGCTGCCGAACCCGACGCCCAGGCCGCTGGTGTCGGCGAAGGACTGGAGGCTCTTGACGTTCCAGTAAGTCCGTTCGTGACCGGAGTCCGTGCTGCCCTTGCTGATGATGGTCGAGTCGATGAGGTCGATGACCGGATCGAGGATCCGTTCATCGTAGACGATGATCGCCATCACCGCGCAGACCCCGATCGTCAGGAGCGCGACGATCAGGATTTCATCGGCAGTGACACGACCGGCCAGAAACGAACGTGCGAGGGAAAAGGCAACGGGAAGGCTCAGCGCGGCCAAGCCGACATATGCCGTCGACGACGTGGAAAGCAGCAGCAGCAGCAGCATGGCCGCCGACAGCCAGCTGGCCAGCCGAGAGCCTGTCTTGCGCCAGTAGACGTAGCAAAACGACAGGCACGCCAGGGACGCGCCGCCGAAGGCCGATGCTTCGGAATACGCTCCGGCAAGGCGGAAGAAACCCGACTGGATCTGGTCCGTGAGCATCGCGTAGCTGGCGGTCCGGATCACCAGCAGAAGGTCCCCGGCTCCCGCGAACTTGCCCGCCAAATCGAGCAGTCCCATGGTCACATGGAGGACGCACCAGACGAAAAAACCGCGCCGGATCTCGTCTGTCCTGTCCTTGTTGAGGAGCAGGACGCAAAGGGCGATGGCCGTGAGGCCGCCAAGAATGAAATATCCGGTTTGCGAGATGTTGGACGAGACCGGCCCGAGCGAGGCCTCTACTACGACGCCGTGGCGCGTGGTGGATTGCACGAACGCGCTGGTCTGTCCCGCGAACAGGCGCGGGAAAAGCCACGCTCCGGCCGCCGCATAAAACATAAGACCAATGAGAACCCATACGGGCCGGATCTTGCCGAACACATCGCCGAGGTCCTGCCAGATCCGCCTCCTGGCGGCGACCCCCATCAGCAGAAGAGCGCCGAAGAAGGTGTAGATAAGCGGCGACGATCCGCCCAGCGAACTGAGCGTCATCAGGGCCGTTGAGCCGAAAGCCAGCGATGCGACAAGCCCTACGATCAGAGGCGCCCGGTAGTAGTAGGCCAGCAGCAGCACCGCCGCGCAGACAACGAGACCGGCAGGCGAGATCTGCATCTGTCGTCAAGCCCGCCCGAGCCGGCCGCAGCCCTGCGTTTCCTTCATATGGCTGGCTCCCCGCGCATCGGCATGCATGTCATAGTTTCCTGGGCTGGCGACCCGCGATAATGTCCCGGTTCCGGGCGCGGCGCCGATGCCTGACTTTTCGGGAAACGACGCCTGGCCGGCAAGCGTGGCAATGGGAGTAGGAGGCGGCGACAAGGTTGAGCGCACTATCCTTTTGCCGTATTGCCATACCTCCATAAGCCTATCCATCGGCTCTTTCGGATCGTATGGACCTACTTCGACGACATGGCGCCGTCCGGCTCCGGGTTCGCGGCCGCCGCGTCACTGCGAAAGCAAGGACAGTATCTTTCGCCTGCGTGTGTATCTGCGCCAAGGATACACCCACTTCATGCGAAATCTGTTGCGCTCCCGATGGGAAAGACCCGCAACTATCTGCGCCTTTGGAGGGACCGGAAGCGTGACGCTGCAGTTTCGCAGCACCGACTCCGCCTGGCGATAGAATTTGTTGAAATACTCATCCCAGGGCCAGCCGGGTGCGTCCCACGGCTTGGGCGCGCCGACGAAGTGCCAGATCGTTGGCTTGAATCCCAGCTCGCGCGGATCCAACGCCATCATGTATTCGCTCTGATAATTGTAGCGAAGAGGCAGAAAGTCGACGTTTCCCTGCGCCGCGTGATTGAGCGCGCTTTGATCGGACGCGATGCAGCGGTCCGGATGCTCACGCAGAAACTTGATGGCCGACGATGCTATGGAATTCCACGCATTTTTCGATGCATATATTACGCCTGAATTGAAATATGCCGTCGGACTGCAGCCCAAATCTGTCAGATGGGCTATGTCTTTCCCTTTAGACAGGCTCAATTCATCAATGTAAATTCTCATGAAGTCCGGTACCGCCATCAGACCGTGCTCGGGCGGCGAAATTGCCAACAGGCTGTCGAGCTCGTCGTCCACCATGGTGTCGCCGTCGATGTACAGAAGGCGCCCGATATCCTCTTCCAACAACGAGCCGATCCACAACCGTGCCAGCGCTATCGGGGGAACGACGTCACGGTGAAATCGGGAGAGTTCAGCCAGCTGCGGGAAGCTCGCCGCCTTGATTGATATCTTCGTCCCGGAAACAGCCGCGCCGAATTGCTGTAACCACGCCTGTTTCGCATTGACGACGAACAGATAAATGGAGATGTCGCCGCCAGTATGGGCATCGGCGGACAATGCCGTTGCGAACGTCGGAAGAAAGTAGTTCTGGTCCGTGACCAGAACCACCGCCACCTTGCCGGAGGTTTTTTCGCGTTGGTTTTGTTGGGCAAATGGCAAGGTCACGATCAGATCCGACATCTATTGCCCAATCGATGTTGAGCGCTTTGCAAAATTCCGAGAAACACGGCTAAGGGCGCGTCGCTCCAAGAACCTCCAAGATGACCCGTCTCGCACGTTTGAGGGAGCCGTCCGCCGTGAACAGATGACCGATGGGCGGCAGAAACATGGAGGCCGGGTCAAGCCTCCGGCCGAATTTGAAAAGTTTGGCGCCGGCCGCGCGCTTGCCCCTTATCAGATGCGATAGTGCCGACCAGTAAGCGGCCGCCGCCAGATGGCGCCGGACCATGCGAAGAAGCGCCGGCGCGTTGGGCATGGTGCTGCCTTCGTGAGCAAAGAAGCTCTCCAGCACGGTTTCATACTCCTGCAGTCTGCGGAGCCCGTCCTGCCACATGACTTGAGAGATATTGGTCGTGTGTTCGCGCGTTATCGCCAGCGGCACGGACAGCTCCGCAACGGATCCGAAGCGGGCCAGGCGCAGAGCCATCTCCAGGTCGTCGAGCAGAGGGACGGACGGCCGATAGTGGCCGACTGCCTTCTGCACCGATGTCCGCACGAGCATGGCATGGGCGGTCAGGTTGAATCTCATCTTCCGGCAGCAGGTCTCGATCAGCCGGTTGCCATCCGTCAGGGTCCAGCCGTCGGCCTGCGCAGACAGGGTGGGAAGGTCGTTCCCGACCCATGGCGCCATGTGCTTGCCCAGCACGAACGATACCTCCTTGAAGCGGTCGAGGAGCGCCATCCCAAGGCGAAGGGCTCCCGGCATGAGCAAGTCATCGGCGCAGAGGATCATGAAATAATCGGCGCGGGCCAAATCCACGCCTTCGTTGAACGAAGCATGGGAACCGACATTCACCGGATGCCAGATGGCCTCGATCCTGTCATCCGTCGCCGCCAGCCGATGCGCCACCTCGACGCTGTCGTCGGTGGAGGCGTTGTCGATGATGACGATCCTGACATCCTCGACTCCCTGGACAAGAACGCTTTGAACGCATTGCGGCAGGAAGTGCGCATAATTGTAGCAAGGGATGACAATGTCGACGCTGGCCATCAATCAGAACCTCCGATGAGGATGAGGATTGCCAGGCTCGCTGGCGTCCTTATAGGCTTCTTCAGCATTGTTTCCATCGATGATGTTGCTCGCACGAGTGAGACCGCAACAGACTAGCATTTCGACGTCATTGTTGACCTTCAGACGATGGATGTAGCCCCTACTCCTGGTCCGCAACTTTCGGATGAACGCCGTTGCGCATTGCCTGGAGGCGCAATGCGGGCGATCAACACCATGCGCTTCAACCGATCACGCCGGCGAGGAGGCAGGCGTCCTGCCTGTCGACCTGCTCCCTGAACTCGACGAGACGCTCGCCAATTGCCTGTTCGTGCTTTTCCCTGGCAGCCGCCAGCTGCGAAAACTGCGCGATCAACGTTTCGACATTGAAGGTCTCGACATGCTGGCAGTACTCGCCCAGGCCCATTTCTTCCATCAGCACATCGTTCTTCCTCGCGTAGCTCAGCGAGATGGTCGGCCTGCGCATCATCAATGCGCAGACGATGTTGTGGAACCGCGTGGCGACGACGATGTCGGTCAGCGCCATCTGCCCCATGACGTCGCCCAGCGAATGGACCTGTTCGTGCGCCAGCCTCGAGCCGGGCCGCAGGTCACCCACGGCCGCCCGGAGCGCGTCGACGGCGATGCTGTCTTCTTCGTCGCCTATGAGAAGCCGGACATCGTGGCCGCTGTCGAGGAGGTGGACGACGAAACGCGCCAGTTTGCCGATATAGCCGGTAAGGATCGACTGACCGCCTTCGGCAAAGCCGTACCAGCCGCGATAGGCCATGATGCCGACGCCCACCTTCAGCGCCTCCGGCCGAGTCCGAGGAGATCGAATTGGCGCGGGCAGGCCGAAGGCGAGGTCTGGATAGATCGCGTCTCCACGGGTGTCGAAGCCGACGCTTTCCATGAATTCCCTGGATTGCAGGTCGCGGTAGGACCGGTAATGAGCCAGGCGGGCCGCCGACGTCATCAGCAAGCGGCTCAGCCGGTTCCTGATCGGGCCGGCCCCGATGCTGACAAAGGCGATGCGCGTGCCGACGAGGCGAGCGGCGAGACACCATTTGAGGATGTCGTAAGGCATGCCCGCCGGCCTCTCCCCGAAATCGTCCAGGATTCCGGTGCCTGGGAAGATCATCACGTCGGACTTGCGGATGCGGCTAACCGTCTGCGCGAAATCGGCAAGTTTTCCGGGGATTTTCAGGAGCAGCCGGTTGATGCGTCCGGACAGGCCCGCCGCAGGCCCGTTCCGCCGGATCGGCGAGGTCTCGATCCCAAAAGTCCGTTTGACCACCTCGGGTTCGCCGCAGACGCATGAAAGGTCCGCCTCGGGCCTCTCTCTCCTCAGAAACCCGACCATTGCTTCGAGCGAACCTTCATTGCCGAAATTGCCGGAGCCGAAGAGCCCGAACAATGTTATTCTTCGCGGCGCCCGGAGCACCTCCGTGCGGTGGCCGCTTGGCTGACGGGACGCCGCTCCGATCGCACCGGTGCTCGCCAGGCTGTCAAAGCTGTCTGCGGCGTCGTTCCTGGCGGTCATTGGCTTTGTACCGGTTGCGTACGGAGTTCCAGCATCCAATCGGTGTGATCGCCTTTTGGCGGCACGAAATACCGGACATTCATGGAAAACGGTGACCCGGGAGCCGCCTCGCTCCCTCCCGTGGAAGGATCGATCCAGCGAGCCGAGACTTGCGGCCCGGCGAGCTTTTCAAGGTCGAGGGTAATGCCCCTCCCGTTGGGAAGGTAGACGAGTGCGAACGACCCATCCTTGCTCCGCGCCGACATCGTCCGGGCGTGGTAGCTGCCCTGTCCCGCGATGAGGAAGTCGTTTCCCGTATCAGGTTCGAGTTCCCACCATCTGATCGACGAAAAATATTGATGGAGAACCTGCATGCTCCTGGCCCCCGGACTGTCGAGCGCCTGCTGCCAGGTCGTGTCCGCCGGCCAGAGGCCCGGACCGCCGAAGTGCCAGATCGGGTTGTTGCCGAATATTTGTCCCGAAGCGCCGGAAAGAACCGCCTGGTAGGCCTGCACCCGCACGCGGTGCGCGTCCGCGCCGAACTCGTTTTCGTAGGCGCTCTCCATCAGGAAATACGGCATCTCGCCCGAGGCGTGCTGGACAAGCGCCGCCGCGTGGACGGGCTCGTAGGTGTAGACATTGTCCACGGAAAGCCACGGTTCGCCCCGCCAGTAATCCAGAGCCGCCGTTTCGGGCGCGTTGTGCACGGTTTGCAAGGCATTCGGGTCGATTTCCCGGATCCCTTCCGCGACCGCCCTGACCAGGCTCTTGTCCGGCGGATTGTAGTCGCCGCCCTCCACCCAGATGATGTTTCCGAGGCCGCCATAGCGCTGTCCGACGAATCGGCCGTAGGCTCGCAGGCTTTTCTCGCCGCCGGCGGCCATCTCCTGGTACCAGCCCTGGTCCCCTCCGCCATAGCCGAGATAGGAAGGAACGAGCAGCACCACGAAACCGAGATCGCGCGCCCTGCGCAAGACCCAGTCGGCATGCCTGAAATAGGCTTCGTTGGGGGCGCTGAAGTCGCCATCGCGAAGGAAAGGGCGGTCGCCATAGGCATTGGCGGGAGCGTTGCGGGCAAAGCGATGCTCGATGAGGTTGATCAGCACCGTGTTGAACCCGCGTGCCCGCCGGTCACGAAGGTAGACATCCGCATCCTCGCGGGTCAAATCGGCGATCAGCGACCACGCGGCGTCGCCATTGATCAGAAAGGCACAGCCGGCAGCGTCTTCCAGATATCGCTTGCCGGGTTCCACGCGCAGAGGGAACGGCTGCTGGGCCGCCATGGGCGCTTCGCAGGCATGGCCGACCAGGGTCGTCGCAGCCAGCATGCAAAATGCGAGGCCACAGAAGCGCAGATCCATGACGGTCCAGACCTCTTCAGCCGCAGGCTAGTTTGCCATTTCGGCGGCGGGGGCCGTTTTCGCGGTCGCGGCGAGGTGGACGGCATACTTGTCGGTGAATTCGCTGGAGGTGATCATGCCGCGGGCTATGGAATCCCTCGACATCGAGCCGTCCCGCAGCTGTTTGGAATAGACGTCCAGCCCGTACCCGTCGCCGTCCCTGTCCATGAGCAGCCGGTAGAGGAAGCCGACATAGGCACGGTCGCTCAGGCCGATGATGCAATACTTCCTCAAGAATTCCCGCGAATGCATCAGGTCGATCATCATTTTGGGGACATCGGCCGAGCCGTCGTCCAGGGCAGCGGACCACCGTTCGATATCTTCATCGCTGGCCTTGCGCCCCAGTATCAGGCAATGACTAAAACTCGCCTGGCGCATGGTGGCGGTCACGATCTTGCCGCTGTCCGCGAAATCGCAGCCGCGCTCCGGCCTCGGCAGCGGCCGCGGGCCGAGTATCAAGTCCCTCACCGCAATGTATGCGGCCTTAGGCCCTGCCGGGCTCCAGCCGCGCTCCGCCGAGCCGACAAGCCTGACCAACCCCATCGATGCTTCGAAGTCGGGCGCCCAATAGGTTTCATCCAGAAGCTCATAGATGTGAGCGGCTTCCACGTTGTACTTGGCCTGCAGCTGGCGCAGCCGCAGCATGGACTGCATCAGTCCTTCGGCCTGCTGTCTTTCGCTTTGCCGGCTTCCGTAAGGATTGTTGAATTCGGTGACCCAGATCGGCTTCCCGTAGCTGGCGAGCACCTTGAAGGCGGGCTCGGGATCCTGGCCATACATATGCCAGACCGAGATGTCCCATTTGATGCCGTCCTGCTTCATTCGTTCGAATGCCCCGGTGTGGCCCCACCCCGCAGTGCCCATCGCCTTGCGAATGCCCGGGTCGACTTCGCTCATGCCGTCGGACAATCCCTTCAGGACGGCGCTGACCTTGGCCCAGCGCGGGCCGAAATAGTCCAGCACTCCGGTGCCGCCGGCCGGACCCCATTCGCAGGGATATGTGGTGCCGTCATGGCGCTTCTCGCAAGCTTTGATAATGGCGTAGTTCTCCGTCTCGTTGCCCAGTTCCCAGGCGCGGATGTCATCCTTAAACCGGGATCCCAATGCGACCGCCAGAGCGCGCGTCTTGGCGTAGAGCTCGTCGGTGTTGTCTTTATCAAGGTCGACATTGCCGGGGGTGATGACGGGCAGCACCTCGATGCCGTGCTTCTTGCCCTCCGCCACGATTTCCGCCAGCCTGTCCGCCGAGGAAAGGTCGGAAATGTTCACGCGGTAGGACTTCATCCCCAGGTCTTCGAGGTAGTCGAACTGACGCTCGACCGAGATGCCTGGATAGGCCGTAATCGGGTGGCCGTTAGCCCCCCAGAGAATGTCGCCGGAGGCCGACGAGGCCATGGCGAGCAGGCAAGTCGCCCCGATCAACGCACATTTCAACATTTTCAGTGTCCCGGTTCTCACGAGGCTGCAACACTATCCTCGTCGCGGGTCGCAACAATCTGACTATTGGGAGACCGGCTTCATCCGCCTTACGTCTTTAGAATGCGGCTCATAGCCTTTCGGCCGCTATGGGCGACGGCGGCACCCCAGTACGGGCGACCGCTTCGGGACCTTCTCGCGATGCAGGGCCTTGCTGCCGCAGAAGCGGCCTCAGGCGCGCGCCCTTCGATCTCAACCGAATGTGGGACGGACCTACTTCCTTTTGGCTTCTACTTCGGACCGCCGGCCTATGTTCTCCTGCCTTGGGAGGCGGGCAGACCAGACGTCATCGGCGCTTGTTCACTCGCAGCCGGCATCCAGGACCCTCATGAGCGTCAAACGCGCACTTCTGCTGAGCACGGGCGATCGTTACATCGTGATCGGCTTGAACTTTGTCACCGTCGCCGCCGTTTCCCGCGTCCTGACCCCCGAGGAGATCGGCATCTCGGTGATCAGCCTGGCAATCCTCGGCATCGCGCTGTCGGCGCGGGAATTCGCCAGCTCGAGTTTCATGATCCAGCGTCCGGTCCTGAGCAGGGAGGACATCCGCGGGACCTTCAGCCTGATGCTCGCCCTCACGGCGGCAATCGCAGCCTTTCTGGTTGTGGCCGCTCCGGCGCTCGCGTCCTCCTTCCACGAAGAAAAACTGGTGCCTTATCTTCGGCTGGTGTCGGTGTGCCTGTTCGTCGAATTGGTGCCCATCCAGGTCGTCACGCTGATGCGCCGTGAAATGGCTTTCGGAAAGGTCGCCATGATCAACGTTGCCGGGGCGGCGACAGGCGGAGCTGCTACCGTCGCGCTGGCGCTGACCGGGTTCAGCTATATGAGCTTTGCCTGGGCCTGGCTGGCGAGCAGCACGGTCACCGGCGTGTTGGCCCTGGCGCTGCGCCCGGATTTCTGGATGTTCAAGCCGACGTTCAAGCAATGGCGCAGGATAGCCGCGTTCGGCGGGTACAATGGCGCCATCGTGTTCCTATACAGGGCCTATGAGGCCTTGCCCCTCCTGTTGCTCGGCCGTGTCCTGTCGCCACATGCGGCGGCGCTCTTCAGCCGCGGGCTGACGGTGTGCCAGATACCCGACAAACTGATCCTTGGCGGAGCCATGGCGGTCGTGCTTCCGGCTTTTTCCGCCTCGGCCAGGCAGGGCGGGGACCTTAAACGATCCTACCTACATGCCATTGAAATCATCACCGGGCTTCACTGGCCGGCATTGCTGGCCGTCGCCGCGCTGTCCTATCCCGTCGTGGACATCGCGCTCGGCCACCAATGGCAGGCGGTTGCACCGCTGGTGCAAGTCATCGCGCTGGCGTCTCTTTTCACCTTCAGCTTCGAGCTGAACCATCCCGTGATGATGGCGATGGGCTCGATCAGGGACATGTTCGTAAGGTCGCTGATCGTCGTCCCCGTCTCGGCGGTCGTCATGACGACCGCGGTCCTGCTTGCCGGACTTATGGGCGCGGCGCTGAGCCTGATGTTCATTGTGCCGTTCCAGGCCTTTGTGTCCTTGAGTTTCGTGCGTCGCAGGCTTTCGCTGCGGTGGGACGAGATAGCTGTCGCCGTCCGAAAGAGCGGCGTCGTCGCCGCGTTGACCACACTCGGCCCGCTGGCCATGGTCGTTGCCGGCGGCTTCAGCTTCGACCTGTCGTTGGGACAGGCGATATTCGCCGGGTGTCTTGCCGCGGCCGGCTGGCTGGTCGGAGTGTTCGTGACCGGCCACCCCTTGTTTGACGAAATAGTCAATGCCGGTCGAATTTTCCGCAATGCAGTTGCTCCGACATAATTGTCGGCGCCATTGCAGCGGAAGGCCGTTTCACGCCTTTCCTGGAATTGCCCCCGCAGCCAGCACGTCCCTCCATTGCTGCAGGAACCGATCCTTTGTTGCAGCTGACGCGGTGTCGCGCAGCGCGCGGCTTGTTTGTGTTTTCTCCGCGGCGCTTCGCGAAAGCGCTCTCCCCATCACTTCCGCGATCGCGGCGGGATTATCCGGCTGCACCTGCGAGCAAACGCCCCCGACGGCCTCCACGAGGGCACTGCCGGCGGACACGATCGGCAGCAGTCCCATATAGGCGGCCTCCAGCGCCGGCATGCCGAAACCTTCGAGAAGGCTTGGCAGCACGAATGCCTCGGCATTTGCGTAGAGCCAGCGCAACTGCGCGTCGGGAACATATCCCATGAGCCTCACACCCGGGACGGCGCCCGCGAGTTCCGCTATCTCCGCATAGCCGTCGCCGCGCGTTCCGCACAAGACGTATCCGACCCCCTGGCGATGGAAGCCGCCGTCTCGATACGCCTTCAGGGCGGCGACCTGGTTCTTGCGGGTTTCGAACGCGCCGACGGTGAGAAAGAACGGACCGTTTACACCGGGGACCGCCTCCGCCGGACCATCGAACAGTTCGGTGCGCAGATAAAGCGGGATTGTCTTCAGGAACCGGAAGCCGGACCCGAAAAGGATCTCGAAGTGGTGCGCCGAGAAATTGCTGACGAAAACGACGCCTGGCCCAACGCGCCGGATCTTCTCGTAGGCAAGACGATAGTTGGCGCAGGTCCGTTCGTCGTAGAGTTCGCGATGCGTCAGCGGGCCAACATCGTGGCAAAGGACAACGTCGTTCTCGCTCAGGCGTGACCTCAGGACGTAGAGCGGGTCCAGGAACAGCCGGGTGCCGCGTTCGTCGACCTTGTCACGGATCAGGAAGATTTCGCTGTCCTGGAGCCAGTTGATCTCCAGCATCATCAGCCGGGCGACAATCTTGCGGACCAGGCCCTCGGGAGCGAAGGAACCCAGCCGCCAGTGCCGGATCCCTGCCCTGCCGGGGACGAATTCCCGGGTCAGGTCCTTGGCGATGTGATAGGCCCCGGTCCTGTTCAGGATCGACAGCGAGTTGTCGAAGAGAAGCGTGCCGGCGGACGCCAGTCCGCCTGGGGCGCGTAATCCGCGCGGATCGATCCGTTTGTTCATCGTGCCCCTCTTCACACTGCGATCTGACAGGGAGCTATGCCGCTCCAGCTATAGTTCCGCTCCCGCGCATGCATAACCAACCGTCCGCTCTCGCCGCTTCGACTATCCCGGCAAGGTCGGTCCCTGCCGGGCCGGTTACCCGCTGAACTCCCCGAAGTCGGCGTCGACTTGAACCATAAGCTCGAGGTATTTCCATGCGATCCATCGCCAGGAGTAACTGCTTGCCCTGGCGTATCCCTTGGCGACCAGCCGCTCCCGCAAATCCGGGGTGAGCATCAGCAGGCGGACGGTTTCGGCCCAGGATTGGATGTCGTCGGGATCGGCATAGAGAGCCGAATCCCCACAGATTTCGGGCAGACAGGGCGAGGTCGAGGCCACGACCGGGCAGCCCGAGGCCATCGCCTCGACGGCGGGCAGCCCAAACCCCTCGATGCGCGACGGGAACAGAAAGCACAGGGCGCCTTCGAGCGCCTTCTTGAAGTCGTCGTCCCCTATCCGCCCGAGGAAGACTATGTTCCCGGGCATTTCCGGGAGGTATCGCAGGATCGTTTCCTCGTCGACATCGCCTGGCATCCAGAGATCGAGACCCATGGCGTCGAGGAGCGGGGCAAGCCTGGCGAGAAGCGCCATGTTCTTGTACTCCTGGTCCCGCCTTCCGAGACAGAGAACATAGGGTCTGCCGCGGTCGACGGTCAGGGACGATCTCGCCGCATCCCATCTCTTCGCATGGTCGCTGCCATTGTAGGTGACCACGATGTTTTCGTCCGGCGCGATGCCGAACGCCAACAGGTGGCTGCGCGAGAGCTGCGAGACGGTGGTGATGCGGGCGGCCCGCCTGCCGAGCGCCGGCAGGATAAGGCGGTGCGCCCATCGGAAACCCCGCCCGTAGCTCGACGGCATGAGCCTGGTATGCATATCGTGGATACACGCGATCTGGCGCCTCAATGCGACGGGAGCGAGGTTGCAGAAGCTCAGCAATCCTCCCGGTACATGCCAGGGCAACTGCGCCTGCACCCAGAATTGGGGGAGACGCGGCTTGCTGAATTCAGGCACGACCCGGACAGGGATGGCGTCGAGGCGGAAGGTTTCGGGAAGCGGACGCGGCACCACGAGATCGATCTCCAGGTCGCGGCCAAGCGGATGCCCTTCCGAAATGAGAGCGTCGAGGGCCATGGTCACTTCGCTGGCGTAGCGGGCCACTCCGGTCGGCCGAAGTGTCGTGAAGTCCCCGTTTATCGTCCAGCGCCGCCTCGGCGCTTCCCGGTCCGACCACGTCCATGCCGAATGCCCGATCAGCGATCCGGCGTCCCCGGCAAGCGAGGTCGCCAGCGGTGTCCTGGAGCGGTGTCCATTCAAGCGGCTGGCCGATCGTGCCGGTGGCGATTCTGTCGTGTCGAACTCGATTTTACCCATCTCCGCCTCCCCGGGCCGTCTCGGCGCCCTGGACCAGACTAGCATCGCGCGAGGCACGAAGGTCCTCGAACGTTTGAGGTAGGCAGACTGCCAAACCTCGCCTATCCGGATGATTTCCGGGTTACCCGGATGACCCGATGGCCATGGTGACCCGCCGCCTTGGAGGCCCCACACTGGAAGTTCAAAGGGGGACGGCATGGCGCGGCGTTGGACAATCAATGGGCGTTTTCTTTCCCAGCCGACAACAGGCGTCCAGCGTTATGCGCGCGAGGTCGTCCGTTCGCTCGACGCTTTGCTCGCAGAACATGGGCCCCTCGCCCGCGGTCTCGACGTTCGCCTGCACTGCCCGCCCGGGTCGCAGGAGATCCCGCTCGCTTTCATCGAACGCGTCGAAATCGGCCGCACGAGCGGCCACGTCTGGGAGCAGACGCAACTCCCCTCATCCCTCGGCGGCGGCGGACTGCTCAGCCTCTGCAACACGGGACCGCTGCTTTCCCGCAAGCATATCGTCTGCATCCATGACGCGAACGTCTGGAATGCTCCGCAGAGCTATTCCCTTGCCTTCAGGAGCTTGTACCGAACCTTGCTGCCCAGTCTCGGCAGAACCGCGTGGGGCATTTCGACCGTTTCCGACTATTCGCTGGGCGAGTTGGTCCGCCGCGGCGTCGTCTCCGCCCACCGGGCCTTCGTAGCCCCGAACGGCCATGAGCATGTCCTGCGATGGATGCCGGAACATTCCCCGGCAACCCGGCTGGCGGCCTCGCCGGAAACCATTGTCATGATCGGCAGCGCCGCCCCCCACAAGAATGTGGAACTCATCCTGAACATGGCCGAGCGCCTTGCCGCGGCCGGCCTCAGCATCGCAATCGTCGGCATGTCGGACGCGCGCGTCTTCAGGTCGGGATCCGCCAAGGCCAAAGCGCAAAACATCCACTGGCTCGGCCGTATTTCCGACGGGGAGCTGGCGGCTCTCCTTGGGGATTCGCTCTGCCTGGCTTTCCCCTCGCTCACCGAGGGCTTCGGCCTTCCCGCCCTCGAGGCGATGGCGGTCGGCTGCCCCGTGGTGGTGTCGGACCGCGCCAGCCTGCCCGAGGTCTGCGCAGACGCGGCGCTTTTTGCGCCGCCCGACGACCCGGAAGCATGGTTCGACCGTTTTATGCAGCTGCGCGATTGCGAGGACAGGCGGACCCAGATGATACGCCGGGGACGAGCGAGAGCCTCAGCATTTGGTTGGCAAGCGACGGCCTTGCGCTATCTCGAGGCGATGGCTGCAGCCGACGGCGTCGACACGCAAACGAAGGTCGTCCGAATACGCGAACTCACATGATCGCGTGAAGCGCCTGGACGGCCCCGAGCGATTCCAGGATGGCGCGATCGAAGTTCTCTTCGGAAAAGCGTCCCGCATTCCTGGCGCAGGCGCGGGGCGTCATGGCGTGGCTGTTCTCTTCGAACCGTTCGACCGCCTCCTTGAGGTGATCCACCGTCTGGGCCTTGAACAGCACGCCGGTGGGCTCGGGAGACGACCCAAGGCGCTGCACGATGTCGACCGCTCCGCCGCGGCCGAAAGCGATCAGCGGCGTTCCGCAGGCCTGTGCCTCGGCCAGGGCGATGCCGAAGTCCTCGCAGCCGGCGAAGACCATCGCCTTTGCCCGCGCCAGGGTGTCCACATAATCCTGCCGGGGCAGGTATCCGGAAAAAGTGACGTTCGGGCCGGCAAGTGCCCGCAGGCTGGCCGATTGCTGGCCTTCGCCGACGATGACCAGGCGCCGCGACGGCATCTCGTTGAAGGCCCGGATGACGAGGTCGGTGCGCTTGTAGGGGGCGAGGAAGGACGCCGAGACATAGTAGTCGTCCTTGTCCTCCACGCAGGGCAGTTCCTTCAGCGAGACCGGAGGGAAAACGACGCGCGCCTCGCGTCCGTAGATGTGCTGGATCCGCGAGCGGACATAGTTGGAGTTGGCCAGCATGAGGTCCGGGCCATGCGCGGTTCTGGTATCCCACGTCCTCAGGCGATGGAGCATGTAGCGATAGAGCATTCCCTTGGGGCCGAAGCCAAGCCGACCCTGCTGAAGATAGGAAAACTGCTCGTCCCAGGCGTAACGGACCGGGCTGTGCACATAACAAAGATGCGGCTGGTCCGGCCTGGTGATCACGCCGCGCGAAAATGCCGCCGAAGACGAGATCACCGCGTCGTAGCCCGTCACGTCGAACTGTTCGATCAGGAAGGGACAAAAGAAGAAAAGCGACCGATAGAATTTCTGCACCATCGGGATCCGGTTGGCCGCGGACGTATGGAATTCCACGTCGTGGAAATATTGCTCCTTCACGTCGGCCGGCAGGAAATCGAAAAGCGTGAAGACTTCGGCATTGGGGAGCTGCTTGCAGATCTGCGCCAGCACCCGTTCACCACCCCGGAAATTCGGGCACCAGTCATGAACGACGGCTATCCTCGCATATCTGTCGACGTCGAGCCTCGGCGCAGCCGGCACCTCCTCGATGGGCATATCGACCCTGGCCGCAAGGGCCAGATCGGAAGCGCGTTCGTGGAGCATGGTTCCCCCTTGCCTCGGCAGGCCAGCAGTCTCCATTCCTCGCAACGACCCCGGCAAGTTCTCCGATCGGCTACAGGCTGCTCCGGGCGCATGTTCGGCTAATACTTATGGCTGCGGCCGTTCGCCGGGGATACTCCGAAAGCCGGAGCCAGGGGGTAAGCCAGGCTCCCTCCGTCTCCTTTTATGCAGGCTGTTTCGACCCCGTCACCGGTCTAGGGTCAGCTGGAACCGAAGATGGACCGGCCATGAAACTCATCGTGATCATCCCGACCCTCGGCCGCAACGAACAGGTCGCGCGCCTGCTCAGCTATCTGAGCGGCCAGACGAGACTTCCCGACGAGGTCGTGTTGTCGGCGCCCGACGCCACGCATGTCGAACTGCCGGAAAGCTGTCCCTTCCCCGTGTCACTCGTTTTCGGGCCGAAAGGGCTGGCCGCCCAGCGCAACACGGCTCTCGTACCTGCCCTGGGGCGCTCCGACATCATCACATTCTTCGACGACGATTTCGTTCCATCCGCCGAATATCTGGAGCAGATCGAGAAAGCTTTCGCGGAAAATGACGGATGGGCGGTGGTGATGGGCATGGTGGTCAGGGACGGAGCCACCAATGCCGGCCTCACCTGGGAAGCCGCCGAAGCCGCCTTGCGGGAAGCCGAGGGCAAGAAACATGAGGGACCGCTGGTGGTCGACCATGTCGGCGCATACGGATGCAACATGTCGCTCCGCTCCTCGCTTGTGGGAGATCTGCGTTTCGACGAGCGCCTAGTCCTCTACGGCTGGCAGGAAGACATCGACTTCACCAGCCAGATGAGATCCAAGGGGCGCGTGGTCTGCGTGACCTCGATCTCGGGCGTCCATCTCGGCATCAAGACCGGGCGGGTGAGCGGAGAGCGGTTCGGCTACTCCCAGGTCGCGAACGCGATCTACCTGGTCAGGAAAGGCTCCGTTCCGGCCTCTTTCGCGCTGCCCCTGATGTTCAGGAACATCGCGGCCAACCTGGCGAGGAGCCTGCGGCCGGAGCCGTATGTCGACCGGAGGGGCAGGCTCAAGGGCAACATGCTTGCGATCCTGCATGTCGCCATGGGGCGAATCGAACCCGAATACATCCTGAAAATCTGAGGCGGAAAAGACAATGCGGAAATGGCTTGTAACGGCGTCGGCTTCCTTGGCGGCGGCGACCGCCTTCGCCTTGCCGGCGATGGCTGCCGAGTATCTGCTCGGACCTCAGGACAAGGTCAGGCTCAAGGTCTACGAGTGGCGTGCGTCGCGCGATGTGATCTTTGAATGGACCGCTCTCAACGACGATTTCGTTGTCGGCGCCGACGGCACGCTCTTCCTGCCATTTGTCGGCCAGATACGCGCGCAGGGCACCTCGCCGGGCGACCTCGCCCGCGCAATCGGCGACCGCCTGATGCAGCAGATGGGCCTCGGCCGCCATCCGGATGTCGCCGTCGAGATCGCCCAGTACAGACCGTTCTACATCGTCGGCTACGTCACGCAGCCCGGCGAATTCCCCTACAGACCCGGACTGACGGTGCTGCAGGCTCTGGGAATCGCCGGCGGCCTGCGGACGCGCGAGGATGACATCCCGAGGCTCGAGCGTGAGGTCATCGCCGGCCAGGGCGACGTGGGCCTGTTGGCGCTGAGCAGCGTCACCCTGCTCGCGCGCAAAGCGCGGCTGGAAGCCGAGCAGGCCGGCAGCGACGACATCGCGTTTCCTGCGGAGCTGAAGGACAGGGCTTCGAACGCAACGGTCGCGGTGGCGATGGAGCAGGAACGCAGGATCTTCGCCGTCCGCAAGGAAGCGATGACAACGCAACTGCGTTCGCTTAGCGAACTCAAGGATTTCCTGGAGAAGGAACTGGACTCGCTCCAGCAGCAGCTGACTTTCCGCGACAAGCAGATCGAGCTTATCCAGAAGGAATTGGCAGGCGTTTCGAGCCTTGTCCAGAAGGGGCTTGCGGTTGCACCGCGGGAGCTCAATCTGGAAGGGACGGTTGCCCAGATGCAGGGCGACAGATTGGCCGCCGAAACCTCGCTCTTGCGGGTCAGGCAGGAGATAAGCAAGACCGACATCGAGATTCTCAATCTCAACAACCAACACGCCAACGAGATCGCCGCGGCCTTGCGGGAGACGCAGTCGCAGCTCAATGAAGTTGTCAGCAAAGCCGAGACCGCATCGCAGTTGCTGCACGAAACCGCGGTCACGGCTCCTGCCCTGCTTGCGCTCAGGGAACACGCCGAAAGGGCCAAGCCGATCTTCAAGATCGTCAGGATGACGGCCAATGGTCCGCAAGAACTGGCGGCCGAGGAAACGACATCGATCGAGCCGGGCGATACCGTGAAGATCGAGATACCCGCGCCGACATCCGCCTTGTCCGCCCTCCCCGCGGATGGCGAGATTCAGGGACAGGCGCTTCCGATCCAGAACACCAACTGATCAAGCCCGCACAGCTTGGGCTCGGGCGGCAGCCTGCCGCCCGAGCGTCGATCGATTGCCTGCGAGCAGCTCTCGCTGTTTCATGGAGACGCAGAACCGCCGCACAGTGTTGCGCGACATGCGTCAGAGGATACGTACTCGCCGGATCGCAAGCGGTTGTTGGCCACTCGGGACGGCGAGCCGCCGCTTATCTCTGCCAGGAGGGATGCTGCCATGAAGGGCTCGGGGCACAGGCCGATCCGCGTCATGCATGAGTGAACTGTGCATGCAGTGATCCTGGCCCTTGCTATGCTTTTTGAGGCCGCATATCAGTGATCATTCGACCGGCTTCCGCACCAACTGCACAGGAGTGGCCAACGCGACTAGCGGGTCTTTCCATGCCGCAGCGAGCCGATCGGTCCCGTGATGTCGCAGCTGGAGATGTCGGTGCTCATGAGTGTAGTCGCTGTATCGGCGGCAGGCGTTCTGATGGGACTGCGGTTCAAGGCTCCCGCCCTGATCGCCGGGACAGCCGTGCTCTTGATCGGCAGCCTTGTCTGGAATGGCCTTGGCTTGCCGGGCTACGTGACGATCACCAGGTTCCTCATCCTGGCGTTCGCAATGGCTTGCGCCTACATCGTCGGCCTGTCGATTTCCGTGCATAGGAAACGGACCCAAGGGTAGGCCGCCTCGGCTTTTTGAGCAGTTCACATCTGTAGAATTGTTATGGCTATTTTCTTCAGTGCGGGACAGAAACCAGTCTTTCTGGAATTCCCTTAGATTAGGATCGATGAAGGGATTGCAAAGGAAAGATTTCATTTGCAATCCGCATATTCAACTGATCACGGAACCTTCCGGGATCCTGGCCGTTCGTTCCCGATCCCAGAGGTTGCGTAGCCAGCGCGTCAGAGGGACCTCCAATCCCAAATGAATTCCTACTGTGACGACGACGGCAGTGACTGCCGCGAGTGGCATTACCACAATGGCCATTGTTGGCTCTGGGGCCATAATCTTGGCCGCCAAGTTTACGAACGGCTGCAACAGCATGGGGTGAAACAGATACATCGAATAGCTCGCGGCGCCAACCAGCAGCACGATCGAGTTGCACGTCGTCGCCCCACTGCGCTCAGCCACCAGGGCGCCCGTTACCACCAGGACAGCCGGAAACCCGTAAGTTACGATTCTGTACTCGCTTGAAGAGACCTGTAAGTAATACTCGATGGAAAGCACGGCCAGGCCTGCTGCAACGAACGCAACGCCGACGGGCAGCCCGAGCTTCCTTGGCTGGGACAAATACCAGTAGCCGAGCCAGCATCCGGCGACGAACTCCAGCACAATGGAATTGGTATAGACACGCAGCGCGAAAGGGCTATCCGGTCCGAACAGCGACCCAGCCGCCACGACAACGAGGAGGACCGCCGAAACAACCGCCACTCTGTCGCGTGTGCTGCGAACCCAGAGGAACGCGCCAAATACCAGGTAAAAGAACATTTCGTAGATCAAGGTCCACCCGAGCGACAGAATGGGCGCCTTCTCCCCGTCCAGCCGCACTTTAGGGTAAAACACAAACGACGTGACTATGTCGGCCAGGCTATAGTCCTGCAGCCCGTTCGGCCGGAATCCGAGCCCGAACAGGACAATGAGCGCCAGGGTTGCCATCCAGTAGAGAGGGGCAATTCTGATCACCCGTTCACCGTAGAACGCCCAGGCGGAACGTTCTTTTTGCGCGTACGCAAAAACCATCACGAAGCCGGAAATGACGAAGAATATGTCGACGCCCTCCGCACCTATATCGCTGTGGAAATCGGTGCCAAAACGGCGGTTTAACATGGGTCCAAGATGATAAAGTAAAATCGTTATCGCGGCGATGCCTCGCAACGCCTGTAAGTTAGCGACCAATTGAGCCTCCCCGCTCCTCTAAAATATTTCTATTTTTCCACTTTCTGGATCTTTAACGCCCCATAACGCTAACTTCTTTTAATCTATACTTTGGTGACCGCCTGTCCCATGGGGTTCACCCGAAAAAATGCGATCTTGCCATGCCCATGCCCACCCGGGGGCATTTAGCCAGTCTCGTGGCGTCGCAGGGGTCCGGCTAAAAACAATGAGACGGGATAGGATGGACCATCCGACACAGACGATCCCCCGTTCTAGGAAGCCCTGTCGAAGCGCATCACCGCAAACACGGTCCTGAACAAGATGGCGAGATCGAGCCAGATTGACCAGTTCCGCACATATTGGCTATCCAGCGCCACACGGCTGGGGTAGTCCATGCTGCTTCTGCCGCTTACCTGCCAGAGGCCGGTAACGCCCGGTCTCGTGCGAAGGTATTCCTCCAGATGGTCGCCATAGCGCTTGAGTTCGTCCTTCACGATGGGCCGCGGCCCCACGCAGCTCATGTCGCCACGGATGACGTTGAAGAGCTGGGGAAGTTCGTCGAGGCTCGACTTGCGCAGGATCCACCCGAGGGACGTGACGCGAGGATCGTCCCTGATCTTGTGAGTCTCCTCCCACTCCGCGGTGACCTGGGGATTGGCTTCGAGATATGCTTTGAGAACTTCGTCCGAATTCGCGACCATGGTGCGGAATTTGTAGCAATTGAACGGCTTTCCGCCGAAGCCGACCCGGCTGTGTGAGAACATCGCCGGACCTCCCGTCGTTATCCTGATCAGCAGGGCAACGACGATCATGACCGGCGCGGCCATGACAAGGGCCGAGATTGCCACGACCAGATCCATGAACCGCTTCGAGATGCCTCCCAGGGGAGGGTTCGTCGTTCCTGCCCTAAGCGAGGGCGACAGGTCTGCCAGCACTGCCCCGGCATTGTTGGGCTTGGGCGAGGCAACGACATGCAGGACTGTCGTCCGGCCGTCGTCAGGCTCGGGGAGAAACGGATGAATCCAGATCGTCGCTCCCTTGTGCGGCTGTTTCTCGAAGGCGTCTGTTGTCATTGGACGGTTGCCGGTTCGAAATTGTCCTCGACACTCTTCCAAGGCCGAGGCTTGTGAGCAAGAAAGGCAAAGGAGGTAGCGCGGCGCTCCGGGGCTATCCCCTTATCCCAAGGAATGATCCCCCTACACGCTTTGACGACTTCCGAAGGAGGATTCTCGATACCGGCCTCACGCCTTGCGGCGCTTGGACGTCATCGCGCGGGCCAGGAGCACGCCAAGTATCGGCGTCCTGCTGGCCTGCAGCGTCCTGACAAGTTCCCGCAGTGTTTCGACTTGTGTCCTGCCCCACTCGGCGACGATCACGACGCAGTCCAGGACCGATCCCACAATCAGCTCGTCGGCGCCCGAGGCGAGCGTCGGCAGGTTGACGATCACGATGTCGTAGGCGGCAAACTGGTATGCGGCCAGGTCGCTGGCGGTAAGTTCCGCAAGGAGCGCCTTCATCTTGTCTGGCGCCAGCAGATGCTTTTCGTCCACCACCGAACTTGGCAGCATGTCGAACGGCCGTCCCGGGGCGCGGACGATGTTGAGGCGAACGGGGTCCTCGCACGGTCTGTCGAAGGCCCGTGACGGGCCGAGCAGACGTGTGGTCATGCTCGCCCGGATGTCGGCGTCGATCACCAGCGTCTTCAGGCCGGACATCGCGTAAAGCGTGGCAAGATTGCTGGCGACGGAACTTTTCGAACTGTCGTTGGAGACAGCGGTCAACCCAAGGAATCTTATCGGATGACTGGTTTCCGCAAGGCTGATTTCGGTTCGTGCCTTCCTGAGGCCGTGGCTGAAGGGGGAATACGGGTATTTCACCACTTCGTCGAGGCGGCCGGAATCCATTCTCCAGCTGGTGGGCGGCACCTCTCCGACGCATTCGACACCCAGATTGTCGCGGATGTGCCGCGGCGACCTTATGGTCCAGTCGAACGTATGCCTGGCAAACGAAATTCCGATACCGAGAATGAGCCCGGTAACTGCCGCCAAGGCCAGAAACAGTTTCGGCCTGGGAGCGCTCGGATAAAGCGGCGCCGTCGCAGCCGTGATCACCCTTGCGTCGGCGACCGGATACGACTGCTGGCTTACCGAGTTGGTGTAGGCCTGGAGGAAGCTTTCGTACATCTTCTGGTAGGTTTCAGCAGTCACCTCAAGCTCTTCGAGCGTCGGCACAGCGCTCGTGCCGCCGCTGGCTTCGTGGCCGACGCTATAGTCGTGCCGCGACCGGAACTCCTGCGCTTTCGCCATGGCCTCGTTCATCTGGGTGCGCAACTGGCCAAGGCGCTGCTCGAGCCACGCGCCGCCTTCCTTCGCGGCGTCGGTCTTGGTTTCGATCTGTTCGCGCACGAAGGCATCGGCCGTGGCGTTCGCAATCCTGGCTGCGCCCTCGGGATCAAAAGAGGTGAAGGATATGTCTATCGCATAGGAAACGCCGACCCTGCGGATGTCGATGCCGTTGCGGAAAATAAACATGCTGCGCCGAGACTTTTGGTAATCGGTCAGCGTCGCAGGCGTTTCAGGCACGCCTAGGCCGAAATGCTCCCAAAGCGAGGTGAACCAGGCGCTTTTCCGGGGCCCGAAAGCGTCAAGCAGGATGGCTCCTATCCTCCTGAATCTCTCCCGAAAAGTCGGAGCCTGCGGACGGTTGAACTCGGGGTCATCGATGAGCTTCAGCTGGTCGATGACCATCGCAGCGATCTTTTCCGACTGCATGACTGCGATCTGGCTTTCCACTTGGGCGGTATCCAATGACAGATTTACTTCACCACCCTCCTGCAGGTGTTGCGGCAATTTCGGCTCGATCAGGATCTGCGCGCTGGCGGTGAAGGTGGGGTCGGTGGTCAAATTGTAGAAGCCGGCCACCAAGAGCGCCGCGGCAAGGCAGGCGATGATGGTGCCAACATAGCACCGCAGAAATCTGGTTATGTCGGAGAGGCCAATGAACTCCTGTTCGACGGAAGCCTGCTGGTCCGTTGTCGAGGGCCATTGATTGGGAAACATGCGGTTCATTCAACGCCTCCGGCAGGCGTGCGCGGAAACCCTGCGCGCACGCCGTCCCCATGCAGGTGGTCCTTGGCATTCGGCCACTGTTTTCATTGAAAGCCGAGGCCCCGCGATCCCAGACTGCCGCGGAAGACTACGCCTGCGCCCCGGAAGGTAAACGCCGCCAATTGGCGTATGCGGCTACGTCCTATGGGAGGGAAGAAGGCGCTGCAATTCTGCTTGAGTCCTGCGCAGGAATGACAGCTGCCGCTGCAGCGAGACCTGCCGTGTGTGTTTCAACATCATATTATGTGTGAGCGCATCGATCCTGACGGAGATAACTTCGAGAGTTTCGCCGTTCTCGAGCGCCTGCACAGCAAACGCGGCGCAGTCCGCCATCGCGTTTTCCGACGGATAGAGTTGCGTCGCCTCCTTCTCGATTTCGACTTGCGTGGCCTGAAGAAGGCGAACCAGCCGGCCAAGGCGCCTTTCATCGACATATTCGCGCGACGGGGACCTCAATGCGGGAAGCGGCATTTTGCGGCCCAATCCTTAACGTGAGCGCCCGAATGGAACGCATGTGCCAGAATACAAAACGCTCTCGCCTCTACGAGACATCCTTTCGGCGGCCGATTGGCATCTCCTATTGGATGAGGGGAGCGTATCTGGGTGTCAGGACTGCCCGAATTCCTGACGAGGCCGGCGCCCCACAGCATGCTAAAACCCTCCCTCGTGAGCGATTTCGGAGCGGAAGGTGTCCTTTACAAACTCAATTGCATCACGACGCGGCGTCGGGCCGGCCGCCGCGCTGGATGGTAGTGGACGTGACTTGGGCAGCCATTTGATCGCTGCCTGGCGCCCAATCGCCGGGCTGTTCCTTGGCGGCCTGGTCCAGGAGTGTCGGCATGGCTTTTCGCAGTCTGCCAGCCTCACGCCGCTGCTGCCAGCTCCTCGCCGGGGCCACAGTGACAGCCTCGTCGGAGAAACCTATCATCCGGCTCTGGTGCGCTGCTCCGTCCAAAGGGCGCCACGACATGGTCGATGCTCTCGACCTGCAGTTGCGCCAAGATCCAAAGGTCGAGCCAGTAGTTAGAGATTTCTGAGAAGGGACTCGAATATGGCATCCGAGCTGGTGTGTTTTGTCATGAGCGGGGGCGTGGGCTCACGCCTCTGGCCGCTTTCGCGCGAAGACAATCCAAAGCAATTCCACGACCTTTCGGGCGACGGTTCAATGCTCGCAAAGACTGTCCGGCGGCTCAAGGCGCGGCCCGACAATCAGACCCCAATCTACCTGATCGCTTCCGAACGACATGCCGATCGTGTTATCTCTGACATTGCTTCGCTCGGCCTGAACGGCGGTAAACCGATCTTCGAGCCTGTCGGTCGCAATACCGCCGCAGCCGTCGCCATAGCCACCCTGCAGACAATCTCGGAACATGGCAGCGATGCACTTGTGCTCGTGGTTCCCTCCGATCATGAAATATCGACCGACGCGCAATTCTGGGAGACCGTCGAGTCGGGCGTTCATGCCGCCGAGTCAGGGAGCATCATCGTGTTCGGCATCAAGCCAACGCATGCGGAAACTGGATACGGCTACATCGAGGTTGCAGCAACTGACGACCGCGTGGCTGCAGTTTCGCGCTTCGTCGAAAAGCCCAACGCAGAGACAGCGCGCAACTACGTATCGTCAGGACGATTCTACTGGAATGCCGGCATTTTCCTGTTTCGTGCCGACACCATGCGCCGGGCATTTCTCGAGTTCCAGCCGGACATCTGGGAAACTGCAGAACGGGCCTACAAGACTGCACGAACGGACCTCTCGGGTATCTGTCTCCCCCAGGGTTTCTACTCGGCCGTCCCCTCCACCTCGATAGACTATGCCGTCATGGAGCATGCACGCGATATTGCCATGGTTACGGCTTCCTTCCGCTGGAACGACCTTGGGTCGTGGCAATCGCTGCTCGAAGCCAGCCCGACAGACGGCAATGGCAATGTCGTGATGGGCGACATCGTCGCCATGGACTGCGACAGCTCCTACCTTAGAAGCCAAGGAAGGCTGCTGACCGTCATCGGCATGAAGGGGGTTGCGGTAGTAGCGACACCGGACGCGGTGTTCGTCGCCCCTGTCAGCCACAGCCAGAACGTGAAGAAGGTCGTCGAGCAATTGGAAAAGAGCGGACGGCTTGAGACGAAGTACACGCCCTCGGGAGACCGGGTCATCATCAACGGTTCCTGGCGCAAGCGCGTCGAACATTGGCTCTTCAACGAAACCCTGCCGCTTTGGTCCACCGTAGGGGTCGATGATGTGAACGGCGGCTTTCACGAGGCGCTCGGTTTCGACACAAGGCCGCTGGGGAAGCCCAAGCGCATGCGCACCATGGCTCGCCAGATCTACGCCTTCGCGGTGGCCAAGGAACGCGGCTGGGCCGGACCAGCCGACGAGCTGATCGACCACGGCATCGACTTCATTGCCAAATATGGCCGTACCACCCGTGGCGGCTGGGTGCGCACCCTTAATGTCAATGGCAGCGTGGCTGACCCTGCGGAGGACGCATACGATCATTCCTGCGTACTCCTGGCACTTTGCCATGCTCATCGATGCGGCCATCGCGAGGCCTTGCGACTGGCACAAGAGACATTTCATTTCATCGACGCGCATCTCGAAGACGACCGTCTGAACGGCTTCCTGGAAACCTCGGGCTCGAACGGGATGCGGTTTTCGAACCCGCACATGCACATGCTGGAGGCTTTCCTTGCGTGGCATGACGTTAGTGGCGACCGCACCTATCTGCGCCGGGCGGCTCGCGTGGTAGATCTCTTCAGATGCCATTTCTTCGACCAGGAGAGCTGGACGGTGGGGGAGAATTTCGACGTCGACTGGCTACCTTTGCCTGGAGAAAAAGGCCTGTCGACCGAACCGGGCCACCATTTCGAATGGGCCTCGCTTCTCATCGATTTCGCTCAAAAAAGCGGACAAAAGGACTTGGCCAGTTATGCACGGAAGCTCTATTCGTCCGCGATCGCCAGCGGCTTGAATAGGGCTACGGGTCTGGCTTACGCGGCTGTGTCGCGGCAGGGAATGCCAATCGACCGGCTCTCCCGCAGTTGGCCGCAATGCGAGGCCATCAAGGCAGCCATAGCCTTGGACGGCATAGGCGGGCCTGATTTGAAACCAGAGATAGAGGCCCGTGTCGCCCGCCTCTTTCGATGGCATATCGATCCCGCCCCCCTTGGCTTGTGGATCGACAGAATTGACGAGCGCGGAAGATCACAGGCAACGGAGGTTCCCGCCAGCATTTTCTACCACTTGGTGACGGCCTTGATGCAGTATTTGGACAAGACCGAAGGGCAGATCGAATCTTTCCCGATGCCGGCTTTGGGCCTGGGCAAGAGCGTCGCCGCGCGGGCTCTGGGCTAAGCCTCACGGTCGGCCCCACACTATTCATCCGGCTGGGTACGGAAGAATTCGACGGCGTGGCAGGCCAGCGATGTACGCGCCCGTCCGATCAAAGGTGGCGAGACCCGTCGCGGACGGCAAGCGGTGACCCCGTGAGCTGGGAAGTGACCATGGTTTCTCTGATAAAAGACTTGTCGCCGTTCTCCGATGCGACGTCTCAGCGGCGACGGCGGTATCGTGGTGTCCCAAGGTGGAAGGGCAAGCTACGGCTAATTCGGTATGCCTGCCTCTGTGTCGTCGCTCCAAACCGGGATAGCATGCTTACAATATGTCTAAAGCGACGCACAGATTGAGCTTTTCCAATCCCGTTGCCGCCGCGGATCGCGATTAAATCGCTCAAGGCGAGGTGATGTGAGTCCAAACACCCTTCTTGTCCGGACAGTTGAGAAGCATACTATGGCAAAAAAGAAATCGCGTACTAGGCCCAGCAGTGATCTGTTGAAATTACTGGCCACCAGGCCTCGAGCTGTTGCCCTTGCCGCGTTGCACGTAAGTGAATCGGTGCTGCTTGAACTTGAGGCATCGGAATTGTTGTCGGCAAGACAGATAAGAGGGTTGCTCAAGGACGCATCAAATACCTTGCGGAATGCCGCCGGCCAAGTGGACAATCGCAGCAGCTTCATCGCCGCCGAAATAGTCGATTCCATGCAAGAAACTTTCACAAGAAATAAAAGCTAGCTGCGGGGTTGCGACGTACAACGCTTGCTTTCGCATGCTGGTAGCTGCGACGTCGCACAGGTACCCATCACGCCAAATTTAATGTACATTCGATCCGTTGGGGATAGAAAGGAAGACATCGGGCGGGATTATAGATGTTGTACGCTTCACAGTCTTTGGGCGGGAATGAAAAGCGGTCATCGTATATCAGGCTTGCCGACGAAGATTCGGCGCTCATGAAGACGCTGGGGTTCACACCGAAGCGTTATCCACCCGAGACGGTCATTTTCAGCCAGGGTGAGGACAATGATCGCGTATTCATAGTCGAGTCGGGCTGGGGTTGCCTGTCGCACGAACTTGCAGGGGGGCAGCGACAGATCCTTGATTTTGCCTTGAAAGGCGATCTCGTCCTGTCCCGGTCGAGCGGGGGTGGCGCGCTTGAAACGTTTGTTGCTCGAACCGAACTGAACGTCTTGGTAGCCTCGACCAAGACATTTACGCTCGCAGCCATGAAATCCCCCCATCTTTTCTCCCTGGTCGTCGCGGCTCTTGGGCACAAGGGGGCCGTCATCGCTGAACATCTCACCAATGTTGGTCGACGCAGTGCCCTGGCGCGGACCGCACATCTGTTCCTCGAATTGAGGACGCGCCTGGAACACATAGGCTTCGTCACCCGCGATAGCTATGAATGCCCTCTGACCCAGTACGATCTCGCGGACGCCCTCGGCCTCACTCCGATTCATGTCAACAGGATGCTGCGCGAACTGCGCGAGCGTAAATTTCTCGAATTCCGGCAAGGCCGTGTTCGCGTGCTCGATCTACGAGGCATGACGGAATATGCGGGTTTCGAATGCAGCTATATAAACAGTTGACATCTGTATGTAGGAGCAACTTGGCATCCAGATGCCTCCTGAGCGAGGGGCGCATTGCCGTCCGGCAGCAAGGGGCTGGCTCTGCACGGCCATTGGGCGCCGGCTGACCCTTCCCAGGGATTCCGCCGGGCCGGCTCCCCGCACCCTTGCGTGTTCGACCGCCCATCCTTCCGCGGCGCCGGCGCCTGGGTGATTTCCATCTCCCTTTAGCTGCTAGCCTGCAAACCCTCATCGTAGCCCTTTGAGGCAAACGTTGGGTGTCCGCCACCAAAGCATGGCGCAGCGCCGATGCCTCCGGCGCGCGGCACGCTCATCGCGGGGCTGTCAAATCCACATGCAAGCAGCTTTTGTTAGCGCGAGCTACATCCCTCATTGGACACGAGCTGGAATGGCCGGCGCGGTCTGGGATGTTGGGATGCGGGCCGCACCGGCCATCGCGGTCGGGGGGCCTCCCGCAAGGCTTGGTATATCTTATATTAGCTACAGCGCAATTAAGCCTATCGGACGACCACCACCATCGCCGGGACCGGGAGGGATCGAGTGCAAACCGAGCATTGCGGACTTGCTGTTCAGACCTGTTTGGAGAGCGGAACGCAGAGGCTGAAGGACGGCATGCTAGAGCAGCGTCGGGAATGCCGACTGCGGCGACTCGATACAGCACGATCCCTCCCCTCGCGGCAGCGAGCTGGAGCCGTCCGGAGCGGGAGGTCGGCAGGGCTCGTCGGCGGCCCTAGCCCTTTCGTCATGCGTTAGATGGCGCCGTCATACCGCCATATAGCGACGCTGGAGTAGAGAGAATGGGGATGGCGCAAGATTGCCGTCCCAGGGTCGGCGTCGTGCTCGACTTAGAGGAACTCGCAGGCAATGTGTCCCTACCATCTGAATGTTCTTATGGCCGCCAAGTCAGCATATATCCGGGCGCGATCGCCATTGTGCTTCTCGACGAGCGCCTGTGCTTCTTGCCTGCTGAGCTTTCCGAGCTTCATCAGAAACTCGAATTCGTGCTTCGGTACGGATGATATCAGGCGTTCGAGTTTGGCTCTTTTGGTCTCGTCTGCGGACATAGCGATGCTGAACTTACTTTAGGGCTGCACTCAATGACGCTAAGCACAAGTGCCAAGGAAACGCCAAAGGCCAGGCCGAGCAATATGTTGTTTCTTGGTACATCAGGTTTCCTCGGATACCAATGCGCTTTATCTCAGACCCGGCGACTCAAGTCCCCCGATGCCGATGGCTCCAATCCGCCAAGCAGATCGTCTGTTCATCGTTCCGCACGACATTTCTGGTATCGCTAAACAATTTTACTGTCAGGCAGAATGTTCCCTCTAGTGCGGGTTCGAGACCCAGGTAACCGGATTCGCCCCCAGAAGCTGTTTTGCAGGCAAGGGAAAGAAACGCAACGACGACGTGCTTTGAGCGCGCGATCTGCTACCCTTTTCCATAGGCGACATTTGCGTCGCCTCCGTGACGATCAGGCCCGCCGATGCACGCTGGCTGGATCGTGTCCCGAACGTGGTGTAGCTGTCGGTCGCCGTGCTCTCCGGCATTGGCCGGGCTGGTCTGCGCCACGGCTGGAAAGAAAATGCCACCGCCAACCAGGCTGGCTGACGCCGCGCCTGTACGCAGTCGTGGGCCTGTCACCGAACAGCAGGGGCTTCAATCTGGGCCCCGCCAGCAGCGCTCATCAGTCGCTTCCTGGCCGAACCGTTTCAACATGCAGTGTGCCTGCAGGCGACGGTTGAAGCAGCTCCGCTTCGGTCTTGGTAAGGTAGATCCAGTGCGCCCAGTTATGCGGGCTCAACACGACGATCTGCCGGTCGTGATAGGGCCCAACGTCTGGTCCGGGACTGGTTGTCAGCATCGTGAAGGCCGCTGGCGCTCCGCCCTGCCCTTCCCGCCAGATGCCGGCGATCGCCATGAACGGCTCATCATTCATTGTGAAGCGATGTTTGGCCTTCGGATATTTCTTGCCCGTGAACTCGAAGAATGCCGAGGCCGGAATGAGGCAGCGGTTGCTATTGGCAAAGCTTCGGCCTTCGGAGCGGAAATTGAAAACCGGTCCGCCGCGCGGGCTCGATGGCGGGAAGCTAAAGTTCATAGGCACCAGTTCGATGCCATTGCCGGCGGCGCGCATCACCGGGCCGACATCGTTGATCTTGATGTCGTCGGCCTCGGGCAGATCGCCTTCGCTCTGCCCGGTAGGCATCCCGAGTTCGAGCCTCTGCATCATCTTGCAGTATTCAGCCCACAGAATGTGTTGCTCGTAGTCGTTGCACATAGTGTCTGATCCAGCTTGCGCGATGTAGGATACGACCTTACACCCCTCCGGCAAACCCGATGCCAGCTGGTATCCTGTCACTGAACTGTGGCGAAAAGGCCCGCTACAGTTGACGCTATGATAGGCGTGACTCAGGGCCACCTGCTTTTACAGCAACATCTGTGGATGGCTGCCATGGCGTCAGTTCCCGGTTCGGGTCTCGCGGATCCTGGCATAATGGCGCGACGCCTTGGCGCGGTTGCCGCAGTCTCCCATGGAACACCAACGACGGTTTTGCGCCCGGCTCTCATCGATGAACAACCAGCCGCAGCCGCGATCGTCGGCACATTGCTTGACCCGTCCTGCCCGCGGGCCGGTCATGAGTTCAGCCGCGGAGATGGCGATCGGCGTGCAAAAATCGAGTTCATTTGGATGCGAGCCGTTCCAGCCGAATTTCCCGGCACGCCATTCCAGCAAAGCGGCTGGCCTGTGATGCAGAAAACGATTGAATGCCTGGACGTGGTCGGCAACGGGACTGACATTTCTGATCTGTGCCACCAGGAGTGCATAGATCGTCTCGCGCAGCGCTATGGCGCTTGCATATGCGGTTTGGGCCCCTTGAAAGTGCCCTCCCCTCCCCCGCGTGAGTTCAGCAGAATCGTTGGAAATGCGCACGCCGTTTTCATCAAGCCAATCCAGCAGTGCCGCGAGCGTGGGAAGCCGCTCCTCAGTGGCTTGCCGCAGGCGCCAGGCGACCGTGTTGACAAAGCGGATCGCTAGATCCTCCTTTGCGACATCGGTCGGCTGCCGCTTTTTCAGGTTGTGCGGGGAACCCAAGCGCGATCTCCGAATTCTAACCTCATAAGAGGTTTTACGCCTATGAAGCTCCCCAGCGCAAGTTTTCTCCTGATAGCTGCCTTCGGCGCCATCTACTTCATCTGGGGCTCGACTTACCTGGCCTTGGCGCTGGCCCTGCAATCACTGCCGCCATTCCTGCTGATCGCGGCGCGCTGCCTCGTGGGTGGTCTGATCCTTTTCATCATTGCCGCAGCATCCGGTGCGAAGCCTCCGTCCAGGAGGTCCCTGCTCTTCGGCGTCATATGCGGATTACTGTTCTTCTGCGGATGTCACGGCATCCTTGCCAACGTTCAGCAGCGTGTTCCAACAGGCCTGGCCGCAATCATGCTGGCGACCATTCCCTTGTGGATTGCGGCGCTTCAGACAGGCCTCCGACGTCCCGATCGGCCAAGCCCCTTGTCACTGACCCTTCTTGTCCCCGGTGTCGTTGGCGTTGCGCTGATAGCCTGGGAAGAAGGTGCTGGCGGAATCGGGGCGGTGCACTTCATCGACATCTTCTTGCTGCTTGGCGCGTCCCTGTCCTGGAGCGTCGGAACGGTGGTATCCGAACGGTCCCCAACGTCCAGCACCCCATTGGTGATGTCTATCATCGAATTGTGGGCTGGCGCCGCTGCCTTGGCGGTTGTCGGTGCCGCCAAGGGCGAAGTGAGCCTTGTTCACCCCTCCTCGATCACGGCGTTGTCGGTCGCTGGGTGGGCATACCTCACCGTCGCCGGAACGGTGATCGCCTTTGCTGCCTACGTCTGGCTGCTCCGCAAAGTCACGCCGACCTTCGTAGCGACCTATACCTTCGTCAACCCGATCATCGCTGTGTTGCTCGGCTGGGCCTTTCTCGGGGAGGTTCCGTCGATATGGATGGCGAGTGGCGCGCTCCTCGTGATCCTTTCCGTGAGCGGCCTGCTTTTCACCAGCTCCGCTCGAGGTTCCAGGAGACCAAACAACGCCCGGACCGAATTTGCCGTCGACTAGCGGCACGTTCCGGTTGAGGCTCGGCATCGCAGCGGCAGTGTCTTGCAATGTTGCCTGCTCGGAGCCGAGATGGCGAACGCGGGCCAGAGGCCGTGGACGAAGCCAATGACTCGAGCAGCAACAGCTTGTCCTGGGTATCGCAGATGACAGGGTTGAGGAGGCACAAGGAAGCTATCACCAGGACCTTTATCGTCTACGAGTCGGTAATCGCCGTCATTGGCCACTACAACGCAATTTAGCCTGTGCGATGCGCCGGCTTATGACACGGCGGGGCTGGCGCTCATGACCGTCTCAGCAGCCGTCGCCGCTGGCAGTAGCCGCTTGTCGCCGGCGGCGCGCCTGGAATAGAGCAGCCGTCCGGCACGCGCTCGCGCTGCGTTGTGCCAGGCGCTTCGGGCCAGTCAGTTCTGAACTTGCAGGGCTGCTCCTGATCAACGCGCCCGGCCGCCAGGCCATGTGTGCGGGTGACCGACACCAGGGCCCCGGCCCATGCAGAGATATCTCGCCCCCCGGGTCGAAGGACGCCGTTTCCCCTCCCCGGTGTGGCGACAGTGGTGGCAACTTTACTGTTTGTACTTTACTGCAGTAAATTTCCGCAAAAACCTAAATCGAAACAGTGTGGTAGCTCACGCCAGCAGACGTTTCTACCGGCGTGTCGACCGCTCGGGCCGTTAACCTCCTGTTAACCCAAAAGCTCTTGCTCGGGATGGCGAATCGGAGCTTAATGGCGGTTGTTGGTCTGTTTCCCAGCAAAAAGCGCCAATTCAGGTCTCCGGAAGTATGAACATCGCGATGCGGCTGCCCAGCTTTGAGTTTGACGACAAGATCCTCGAGCACGGGGCGGAGATATCGCGTCGGCTCAATCAGCTGCGCATGGAGAAGTTTCCTCCGAACGCCACGAAGACCCTGCGCACCTTCTCCATGGCCGAGGTAGCGCACTATCTTGGTGTGTCGCAAAACAATCTGAAGCGCCTCCATCTCGAAGGCAAGGGGCCCCTGCCCGAACAAGCGCAGTCGGGTCGACGCTCTTATACGGCCGACCAGATGCTGGAGCTTCGCCAGTTCCTCGACCAGCATGGCAGGACGGAGGTTAAGAAATACGTCCCGCACCGCAAGCCCGGAGATAAGCTGCAGGTCATCGCGGTGGTCAATTTCAAGGGAGGAAGCGGCAAGACCACGACCGCGGCTCACCTCGCCCAGCACCTGGCACTTACCGGCCATCGCGTGCTTGCCATCGATCTCGATCCGCAAGCGTCTTTGTCGGCACTCCACGGCTTCCAGCCGGAACTCGACCGGAACCTCTCGCTCTATGAGGCGATCCGCTATGATGCGGAGCGTAGG
Source organism: Mesorhizobium sp. B2-4-18 (assembly GCF_006441385.1). Lineage (NCBI taxonomy): Bacteria > Pseudomonadati > Pseudomonadota > Alphaproteobacteria > Hyphomicrobiales > Phyllobacteriaceae > Mesorhizobium > Mesorhizobium sp. B2-4-18. Next base: position 60,091 of record NZ_VFUW01000012.1, read on the forward strand.
TCCATAGCCGACGTCATCGTCCCGACGAATTTCCCCGGCCTCGACATTGTTCCTGCAAATCTCGAACTTCAGGAATATGAGTACGATACGCCGTTGGCAATGCAGGACAAATCATCCAATGCCGGCCGCCAGTTCTTTTTGCGCATAGCCAGGGCCTTGAGCGACGTCGACGATCGCTATGACGTCGTCGTCGTCGACTGTCCTCCGCAGCTCGGCTATCTGACCTTGACCGCCATGTCGGCAGCGACGTCGGTGCTGATTACGGTTCATCCGCAAATGCTCGATCTCATGTCCATGAGCCAGTTTCTGCTGATGCTCGGCGGCATCCTAAAAACCATCAAGGGAGCCGGAGCCGAGATCCAACTCGACTGGTTCAGGTATCTGATCACCCGTTACGAGCCCACCGACATTCCGCAGGCCCAGATGGTAGGCTTCATGCAATCGATGCTGGCCGGCCAGATCCTTGAGCATCCGATGCTGAAGTCGACTGCCATATCGGACGCCGGGCTGACCAAGCAGACGCTCTACGAGGTCGAGAAATCTTCGTTCACGCGCACGACCTACGATCGGGCGATGGAATCCCTTGATGCGGTCAATTCCGAAATCGTCTCGCTCGTCCATCGCGCGTGGGGGAGGGCGTGATGGCGATGAATTTTACTGCAGTAAAAACGCAGATTTTTGTCCACAAAATCAGACTAGTAGCTGATTTGAGGAGGGGCTGAATGGCGCGCAAGGACATTTTCGATAGCGTGATGGGGTCCGCTGCGGTGGAGCAGACCAGGGATGTGTCGAGCTACGCTGTTCGCGGCGCATCGCGATCCATCATGCAGTCCTTTGAAGAGCTGTCGAAAAGCTCGGTTGTCGATCTCGACCCAGAGCTGGTGGACACCTCGTTTGTGTCGGACCGGATTGGCGAGGATGAGCAGGAATTCTCCGAGTTGGTGCGGGCGATCCAGGAGCGCGGACAGGATTCGCCCATTCTGGTCAGGCCGCATCCGGCTTCCCCCGGGCGCTACCAGACAGTGTTCGGGCATCGGCGCGTCAGGGTCGCACGTGCGTTGGGGCGCCCAGTGCGAGCCGTTGTCAAGCAAATGGACGATCGCGATCACGTCGTCGCCCAGGGCCAGGAGAATGCGGCTCGCGCCAACCTGTCCTTTGTCGAGCGGACGCTGTTTGCCGAGCGCCTGCTCAAGCAGGGCTATTCGGCCGATATCGTTAAATCGGCCTTGGCGCTCGACGATACGACCTTCTCGAAGATGCGGTCCGTGTCGAGCAACGTCTCCGAATCCGTCATCATGGCCATCGGGGCGGCCAAGGGGATCGGCCGTGACCGCTGGTGGCAGTTGGCCAAGCTCATGGAGCATCCGGCCAATGCCGCCAGGGCGCAGGCGCATGTCCAGTCCGCCCAGTTCCAGCAAGCCGGCAGCGATGCGCGGTTCCAGGCGCTCTATGAACTGCTGGCGGCAACCGTCCACGGTGCGAAATCAACGCCGACGCGGGCCGTGGAAAGGGCCTGGGCGACAAAAGACAATTCCGTAAAGGCAAGGATCACCGATACCGGGAAGGTTTTCACCCTGGCTTTTAAATCCAGAGAGGCATCGGCGTTCGGTGCTTTCATTACCGGCAGGCTCGAGGAACTGTTCGAGGCGTTCCGAGAGACGGAATCCAGGAAGACAACAGGAGACTGAACCGCAAAAGAAAAAGGCCCCCGAACGTCACCGTCACGGAAGCCCTTCTCAGGTCTGTAGCAAGCCGAGAATCGCAAATCCGCGAATCACTGTCAAGTGCTATTAGGCGTCGTTTGGCGAGCAGATTTCTTTTGTCTGACTAGAGGCAAAGGGAAAATGGTTACGCATATCTCAACGACGCCATTTGGGCGGCGGCCACTGACGCTTGCTCAGATGGCAAGCCAGGCAGGTGCAAAGGCGATCGACCGAACGGCGGCTGTGCCCAAATGGCAGGCCTTTCGAGACATCACAGAGGCCAGGGACGCCATAGGCGCGACCGATCGTTCGCTGGCGATCCTCAATGCGCTGCTGTCGTTTCACCGCGAGGACGATCTTTCCGGGGAGGGGGGCCTGGTCGTGTTCCCCTCCAATGAGCAGCTAATCCGGCGTGCCAACGGCATGTCGCCGGCGACGCTTAGGCGCCACCTGTCCGTCCTTGTGACGTGTGGCTTGGTGATCCGTCGTGACAGCCCGAATGGCAAACGCTTTGCTCGCAAGGGGGAGGGCGGGCAGATCGAGCAGGCCTATGGCTTCGACCTTGCGCCAATCGTGGCTCGTGCCGAGGAATTCAAGCAGTTGGCGGCCGCCGTGCAAGCAGAGCGGAAGGCCTACAGGCTGGTCAAGGAGCGTCTCACCATCTGCCGGCGCGACATCGTCAAGATGATCGATGCAGGGCTCAATGAACAGGTTCCGTGTGATTGGCGCCGGTTTCAGAAGCGGTATGAGGCGGCGGTCGCTCGATTGCCGCGGACAGCCTCACGCCAGTTGCTGGAGTCGGTTGCCGACGAGTTGGAGGACATCTGGGCCGAAGTGCATCAGCTGCTGGAAACATTCGTTAAATCACAAGATATGAACGCCAATGAGTCCCATTCCGAGCGCCACATACAGAATTCAAACCCAGACTCTCATTCTAACGATGAAACTGAAGATCGCCAGGAAAACGAGAAAGAAGCGAGCGGCAGTGCCGGGTCCGACAACAATGTTCACAGCCTGCCCAAACGGGAGTTGCCTCTGGGAATGGTGCTGGACGCATGTCCGGAAATCCTGAACATGGGCCGCGGCGCCCAGATTCGATCCTGGCGTGACTTTGTTGCGGCGGCCGAACTTGCCCGGCCCCATATGGGGGTCAGCCCCAGCGCATGGCAGGAGGCGGTCCAGGTGATGGGGCCCGAAAACGCGGCCATAACGATAGCTGCGATGCTGCAGCGAACCGACCAGATCAACAGTCGGGGCGGCTATCTCAGGAACCTGACGGAGCGGGCTCGCAACGGCCAGTTTTCGGTGTGGCCGATGGTCATGGCGCTGCTGCGCGCAAGGCTTGATGCAAAGACCAGCCAGAACGCCGGCAAGCCGCTCTGGAAGGACAGCGCGCATCAGGATGGGCCGGCCAGCGCCCCAAGATCCGCTGAGATCAGCGAGGCGCTGCGGCTCAGCATGAAACGGAAAGGCTGGGATTGATTGAGGAGGGACGGACCCCGTCGTGCCTATTGATCAATCCCGCTCAAGGCCAAGCTGTTTAGCCGGTGTAATGGGTCGCGTGCTGTCACGTCGTAAGTCGAGCAGGGGAATGCTCTAGATCAGCCTGGGGCGGGCCATCCAACAGCCTCTTCGGTGGTCGCCTCGGTTCGGAGACTTGATGCTGACCGTAAAGTGCCCTATGTTTTGCCTAGTATTTGTGACGTCTGACATGACAGGTTTGTAAGCTGTGGGCCACGCACTCAGAAAAATCGCCCCGAACGCACCGTTGGTTTTGCTTTATATGGATCCGGCCGGGAACATTGCTGTCGACCAGGTGGCGGATGGCTTTGGAATGTCCAAGGGCCAATTGGCCGAGACGGCCGGCCTTGCTCGCGAGACCCTTTATCGATTGGAGCGCAGCCGCGCCGCCAAAACACAGGGGCGACTTCGTGAGATGCTTGAGATCATCAGCCGCGTGACGGATTGGGCGGGGGGAAAGGACCAGGCGATGGCGTGGTATCGAGCCCAGCCGCTTGCGGCATTCGGAGGGCGCACCGCCGAAGCGCTCGTGAAAGAGGGCAAGGCTGGTGCCGTTCGTGACTATCTCGATCACATGGCGCTTGGCGGCTTTGCTTGAGGTTCGTTGGAACCTGCTACAGGGCACATGATCCGCGTTGGGCTTTCAAACCGACTTCCGGTGAGGGAGCCGCGATCAGGGGTGCGCGCTTTAATCCCAAAGGTGTGCCCGCACTCTACCTGGCCCTGACCATCATGACGGCGGTCAAGGAAGCCAATCAGGGCTTCGCGCATCGGATCGATCCGTGCGTGCTGTGTTCCTACGAGGTTGATTGCGAGGCCATTGTGGACCTGACAACGGGGAAGGGGAGGGGAGAAGCGTCCGTCACGCTCGACGAGGTGTCGTGCGCCTGGGCGACGGCGCTCAGCAACGGGGAACGCCCGGCTTCATGGGATGTCCATGACCGCCTGCGTTCTCGAGGCATTGCCGGCATTCTGGTGCCAAGCTTTGCGCCGGGCGCCGAGGCAGAAGATTGCAATCTCGTGCTTTGGGATTGGGGGCCAGATCTGCCGCACAAGGTGACGGTATTCGATCCGAGCGGACGGTTGCCGAAAGACCAGCTATCCTGGCTATGACGGCCCTTTAACGAGTTTGGCGGCTTGCGGCGCCAACTCAAACCAGATCGTCATCTGGTCTTTCTGGACATCTGGTTCGGGGCAGGGGAGGGCGCTTTTCCTGCTACAACCCGCTCGCTTTGGTGAGATTGACGCGGAACCGATCGCGACGGCGCTGGTATTTGCGGGTCATTTCAGCCGAGGTGTGGCCGAGCTGCTTTTGCACATGGCGCTCGTCGACCTCGGCTGAGGAGGCCAGACCGGCTCGCAGCGAATGTCCCGAAAACCTTTGGCCGCGTTCGCCTTCCGGCAGATCACCCCGCACGCCGGCAGCAAGTGCCGCGCGCTTGACCAGCCGTGCCACCTCCTGGTCGTTGAGCCGCTCGGCGCCGACCGCCTTGCCTTGGGCGGTGACACGGCGAAACAGCGGCCCATAGCCTATTCGTGCCAGTCTCAGCCACGCCTCCAGGGCCACGATAGGGCAGGTGGCGTCCGCCGAACCGCGGCCAATCTCAACTTCGCGCCAACCGGTCTTGCCGCGCAGCGTGACCAGGACGCCTTTGCCAGGGAAGAATTCGATCCAGCCACGACCGTCTTCGGTCTGGTCACGGGCCACGTCGAGCCCGACGATCTCCGAGCGGCGAAGTCCGCCCGCAAAGCCAAGCAAAAGCATGGCGCGGTCGCGCAAGCCGCGCAGCGTGCCTCGATCGAGCGTCTCCAGCATGGCAATGAGATCTTCGGGGAGAATGGCCTCCTTCTGCACAGGTGGCTTGGCGTGGCTGTTGCGAATGCCGGCCAGCACAGTGGCGATATGCCGGTCTTTTCTGTCCAGCGGCTGACCGCGCTGGGCATAATTCCAGGTCAGCGAGGACAGACGCCGTTCAATCGTCGCAACGGTTTTTTTATCCCCTCCAGACCCAGAAGCCAGCGCCGTGATGTAGAGCCCGACCATCTGCGGATCCGGCGGCATCGGGTCAAAATATTGCCGGCGGCACCAGGCGCCAAAGTGCTTCCAGTCTGCAGCGTAGGCGCGGCGAGTGTTGGCCGAGCTCGCCGCCTCGACATAGTCACGGGCGCGCCCAGCAAGCGCCTCAAGATGCGCCGGCAGGCGCGGATTGGCGACGTCCGGAAGAGGGGAGGGAGCTTCGGCCGGCGGTTCTTCCGGCGTCGTGCCCATGGCCATGACGACGTCGATGATGTCGGGCAAGTCGTCGGCGCGGGGCGCGTCGGGCTCCACCGACAGCCTCGCGGACGAAACATCGTCCTGCGCTGCCGTGCTGTGCGACGGTGCGGAGGGTGGCGCGACGTGATTTTCGGGGTTTTGATCGACGAGAGAGGCCATTCGCTCTATAGAGAACAAAACGAACGATAAGGCAACATTATCATTCGTTTTATTGCACTGACAGGCTGTGCGTTTTGGCGCAAAAATCATGGCAAAAAGCGCACCGGCGCTTTACCCTCCAAATCATGATTCGCCTCGATCCCGCGACCGCCAGCTCCTCTGCGCCGCCCTCCATTCCGGCCTGGGCGCTCGCGTCGGGCGGCGCGCTCGGCGACGTCGACGCCGCCTTCCGGGCCGGCGCCGCCCTGGGTGCGCTCGACAGCCTCGCCCGCGCGCAGCCCGCCTGGGCCGGCGCCTGGCGCCAGCGGCTGGCGCTCAACTGCGCCGCCGCCAGCATGCGGCTGGCCGGCCGCGCCGAGGACGAAGCCGCGTTGCGCGATGCCTGGTACCTGCGCTCGGCCGGTGCCGATCCCGGTCCCGCCGGCGCGATCTTCGCCGCCTGGCGGCGGTTGTCCGTCCAGCCGCCTGTCGCCGACTCCGATCGGCTCGAAAAGATCGTCGACCAGCTTGGACTCCATTGGGACGGCGCCTCTCTCGCTGACCTCTGCACGGCGATCGGCGAAGCAGCGAGGTCGCCGCGGCCGGCCCCGTTCGCTGCCGCGGCGATCGCCGCCCGTGTCGTTGCCATGCGGCCCGATGCCGAGCTTTTGGCTTGGTGGCTCGCCGACCTGGTGCTGGCGCAGAGCCTGCATTGGCCGCGGCCACTGCCGCTGTTGATGGCGCAGGTTTTTGGGCCGGCATTTCGGTCCGCGGACGCGCGCGGCAAAAGAATCCGGCCGGGAGAAGAGGGGTTTGAAGCAGCGATCTGTGTGGCGCTGGCGCAGGCGGCAGCCGATGCCTGCCGGCTGGCCGCCGAGCTGTCCCGCCGCGCCGACAAACTCCTGGTGGTGGCGCCAAAGCTGCGCGCGAAAGGCGCCGGCGACGTGATTTTTTTGCTGCTCAACGAGGACGCCGTTTCCGGATCGCTGACAACCAAAACCCTGTCGCGTTTTGCGGCGCGACGCCTGTTCGACCGGCTGCAGCAATTGGATGCCGTGCGCGAGCTGTCGGGCCGCCAAACCTTTCGGCTGTTTGGACTCTAGCGATGAGCGAAGCCTCTGCCCGCCGCAAAACAAGCGATCAGCCGGCGCTGCTGGACACCGAGCTCGACCACCTGCCGCCAGAACTGCGCTGGCGCGAATGGATGGGCCGCGTCGAAGCGGTGATCTTTGCCGCCAGCGAACCGGTGACACGTAGTGTCCTCGCGCGGGTGGTGGGAAGAAACTGCAATCTCGAGCTGATCATCGACGACATCCGCGCCGAGCTCGCCGGCCGCCCCTACGAGCTGGTGTCGGTCGCCGGCGGCTGGCAGCATCGGACCAAGAAAGCCTTTGGCGACGTCATCCGCTCCGCCTTTGGCACGGCCGCCGGGGAGGGGACAAAAGAGCTGTCGCAGGCGGAGGCGCTTGTTTTGATGTGCATTGCCTATTTCCAGCCGATCACGCGTGGCGAGCTGTCGAGCTTCTTCGGCAAGGAGGTGTCGCGCGATCTGATCGGCGTGTTGCGCGCGCAGGAGCTGATCGCCTCGGGGCCGCGCAGCCCCACTCAAGGCGCGCCCTACACCTATGTGACGACGAAAACCTTTCTGTCGCAGTTCGGGCTCGACACGCTGCGCCAGCTGCCGGATTTCGAGGCGCTCGAGGATGCCGGGCTGCTGTCGAAGGAAAAGCTACTGGCCGGGATCATCCCGCTCGCAGCAGAAACGGCCTCACTCGATGACGACGATATGGTGTGAGCCATCTCGTGTCGCTGCTTGCCGCCACGAGTCCCCTGTCGACTGATTGCGCACGTGTGATGCAGAGCGGGCGAGGGAAGTTGTATCTCGGGTGGGCGGACATCCTCCTCAGGCCAATCCGGCCGTGCCAAACAGAACGATGTCATGAGCTTCGCGCAGCACCAGGCTACGATGCTGTGGTGCCCTAAGATCCAAATTGACGACGGTCGGGCGAACGCCATCAGCGACCATCCGGATCGTTTGCGAAATCAGGACGGCAGCAGCAATCATACCGACAAAGGGAGCGCCCACCGCCACTTGTCCCAACCGCGTCAGGCCGCATTCGTCGAGATCGCCGCGATCATGAAGATCCTTATAAGCAGGCGGGCGCCCAGCCAGGGCAACGGGCGCATTTCCTTGATGCCCCGCTTCGTCCATCTCCGGGTCGTCGGCCCAGATATCGAGCGCCTTGTTTGGTGCCGGGAAGCTATGGGTTCTGATCAGGCGGAAATCCTCCACGCCGCTACCGAGGCCGGCCTCGAAGACCGTCGCAAAGCCCGCGCCTTCGAGGATGGCCCGCGCCTGGGGGTTATCCACTCCGCAAAGCGCCAGCAGGGGTTCGTCGTGGCCAACACGCAGGTCGGAAGCGAACCTCCGCTCGACGAGCCTGGACTGGAAGCCGCGGGCCTCAACCCAGTCAGCGCAGACGCGGGTCTTCAGCCGCCCAGCGTCTGTAGCGAAAGTGAGAACGGACGTACTCTCGGTCGACGGCCCGGCCCGGTCGACGTCCTGAAGGAAGATGCGGACATTTGACGGATCGGCAAAAGGAAGGAGGCCGATCGTCCATAGAAAAGCCTGGCCGAGATGGCCAAGCCCAATCACCCAGAAATCCGATGGGAACTGTGCCACGGCGGGTCCATCAGACGTCGGCGATCTCCAATCGGCGGACCCTTTGAGGTCCCACAGCGACATCCCAATTGGTCGGTGTCCCGCCATCGGCTCGCCATCGAAATGGGCGAAGACTTCCGACACGGCTAGCGCTCCAGCAAGCACGCCAGAGGGAGTAAACTCGGCACAGTCGGCGAGGGCAGGGGCGCCGAAGGGCACTAGGCCGGCTCGCCAGCCTTCGAATGTTGTTCTGATAGCAAAACCCGCGCGATCGACCGCCGGCGGAGCTCCGATGCTGACAAGCGGAACGCCTTGCGGGATGTTCTCGACGACGATGCCCTGAAGGTGTCCTACTGCGTCAGCCAGGGTCGCACCGGCAACGACCGGCACAGTCAAACGCGCGTCTGGGGCGCCCGACACCGTAACGCCGCCAAGAAAGGTGCGGCGAGCGCAATTGAGAGCGGTGAGCAGCGCCGCCTGATGGGTCGGGCTCGAGGCTGCGCTCTCGCCGATGAAAAGATGCATCCGGAAAGAATGCAACTGCTGCTGGGCTTCCTCCGCGGTAGCGGCCGTGCCGCGATCCATGAAGAGCTTGGCGGACCTGTTCAGGGTATCAATGATATCTTCAGCCATAGATTATTCCTTCTATGCGCAGTGTGGGCCGCAGAAGCGACCGTTTGAGTGCGGTCCAGCGAAAACGGCCCAGGTAGCGGTAGAGCCCGATCTCCTCGAAGCTGATCGGCTCGGCGGCAAAGCGAGGCAGGATCATTGCGATGTGACCCGGCTCGGCGATCATTGGATGCAGCCGATCAGATTCGCTTTGCCCGGCACTGCCGGGATGGGTGTGAACATCGGCCACGACAACTTCGCCACGTTCACGGCAGATGTTCCACAAATCCGCCATCGAGCCGCCGTCGATCTCGATGATGCCGGTATCGAACGCGTGAGGATCGATCTCGTCGTAGAACACGATAGAGCTGACCCTACGGTGCGCTGCAGTCGGCCCGAGCAGGAAGGCGCCGCTTTCACGGCGATTGCCGCCTCGCACGCGCAGCCCCTCAAGCAGCTCGACCCAGAGGCCAGCCGAGATGGAAAGATCAGGCGGCCGGCCGAACAGGCGCGAAATAAGCAAACGAAGCCAAAAGGTCATGGATGATCTCCAGATAATGAACAATTCCGCGGGCGGGCTTCCAGAGCAGTTCGGGGTGTTCCACGATCCACTGCTCGTGGCCGGGCAACGCCATCCGGTCACATGGCAAATAGAGGGCTGCGGCGTTCCAGTTGGGATTGAAGGCCGCCGCCACCCGGCCCGCTCCCTTGGGCCAATATCCTGCGGCAAGCGGCGCGCCGGTCTCTATGTCGCAAGGCCTGGCGTTCGGCAGCTGCACTGGATAACCGTCCAGAAGAAAACGGAACCCCCATTCGGTGCCATCGCGCGCTCTGATAGCGAAGTCGGCGGTCGGCCACGCTACGCGCAGCAGGCGCCATTGTTGTTTGATCGTGCCGAGTTGGAAATCAGGGCGCTTCAGGTGTTCCCGGAACGCCCTTTCCTCGGCCGTCGCCAAAGCTTCCATCAGCCCTGCACCAACTTCTTGCGGACCAGGTCGAACACCACGGTGCAGCTTTCGCCGGTGAAGCTGCCCAGATGCGCATTCTGGGGCGGCTGGACGCGGCTGCCATGGATCTGGAGGACGTGTTCCTCGGCCTCCTCCTTGCCAAGGCCCGCCTTTTCCACGGCCCAGCGGGTTACCTTTGCGATCGTCGCCGAGGGCGCAAACTTGTGCTTGAAGGCTTCCGTCTTGTAGTGGACGGTGACGTCGACTTTGCGGCAACGGTGTGCATGGAACACCGGGTGATCATGCCCATGGAGCGGGTGGTGGTGTTCCAGGGGCTCGTCGTCGTCCTCCTTGAAAATCAGGAGCTCGGCGACATCGATACCGCGCTCCTTCACCACGGCAAGGAGATCTCCGACGACGGCAGCCCCTTCCAGTTCGAGGCGATCGAGAGGCTCGGCTCCGGCCGCGAAAAAGATTACAGTTTTCATCTATCAGTTTCCTCTATTCCGGCACGGCAACAGGCCGCCCTTGAACATTGGATCGGCTGAGTTCAACGAAAGCGGAAAGGCAGCTGCCAAGATTTTTTAGAGGATTGGTTTCGCCGCTGGTGCTTCGGCCGCCAAAACGGTGCTGCCGAAGAAAGGGTCCCGGTCAGGCTTCGGCGTTCGGGGCGGCGCAAATGAAGAGGTAAGGACAGCGCGGGCAGCGGAAATCGTCCTTCCTTGGCTCATAGAGCCCGTTCCGGATATCTGCGATCGCCGCCTCGCAGTCGCCCAGACGCTTGTCGAACTTCGCCTTTGTCTGGCCCATCTCAAGGACTGAGCCCAGGAGCAGGTAATGGTTCTCGACACGCGTTTGGGGGCCGAGCGTCTCTTCGACGGCTTTGAGAAGAAGGGTCGCTGACAGCCGATCCGCATCGCCGGCCGATTGCCGCCCCGAACGGATTGTCTTGACAACGTGGTTGTCGCCGTCGCGAACGATACGGTCTACCTCCAGGCCTACGGTCTCGCCACCAATGGACGTGGAGAGGCGGCCATTGGTGGCGGCCGCTCCAGCAGCCGAAGCGTGCAACCGATCGAGCATTGACATAGTCAGCTTGCGATATGCAGCGCCAAACATGTGCTCTTCGAGCTCGCATTCATGCCACGCCTGGTCAAAAATTGCGGCGGCTTCGGCGCGATCATATTCGACGCCTTCGCCGAGTTGGCGAACGAAGGCGATCACCTTTTGCACGCAGCTATGTGCGGCAAGATATGCGCCTGCCTTGGATCGCTGTGACAGGCCTAGGACGCGCGCGTAGAAGAAGCGGCGCGGACATTGCGAGTAGCGCTCCACATCATCTGCTGTCAGCTCATCAGGGGCAGCCGGAAGGCGAATAGGGGGGTAGCTCGGCGGGGGCAATTTGCGGATCACGCCGGCGATAGAATGACCCGGGCCGACGGGAACACGCTCGAGAAATTTTGATGGATTGGCCTTCCGGCCGTTTCGCGTGGTGGGCCGATAGAGTCTGAGGTGCCTCTTTGCCCTCGACATAGCAACAAAGAGGATGCACTCCTCCTCCGCCTCGTGAGCGTGCTCCTCCTCGGAGCCAAGCATTCCGACCGGCGCGGGGCAGGCCGGCGGTCGGTTTGGTGCGGGAACCGCTCCAGCGTAAAGCCCCGGCAGGTGGACTGCCTCGAACTCCAGGCCCTTGGATGCGTGAACGGTCATAAGGCGCACCCCGTCCAGCCCGCTCAGTTCGGGCGGAAGCTGTCTGAGGTCGCGCTCGTCGGCAAGCATGATCATGTGGCGGATGCGATCAAGGGCGCGGCGGATCGGTGTTCCCTTACCGTGGAGGGGCATGGCGCGCAACGCATCGAGGAGTTGGCGCACAGCGACCCGACGCAAGTCATCGGACGGCGACTGACCCGACAGAACCGTCCTTACATAGTCGCTTGTGTCAAAGAGAAACCGGCTAAGCGCCAGCCAGGGTGTCGTGCCTTGGGTAGTCCCTTGCAGGTGACGGGCTAACACCATCAGTCCGGCAAGCCCGACCGGTGAAATTTCCCTAAAGCTCTCGATTTTTCTGAGAAGATCGAAAACCCGTTGCTCGGTAGTGCGTGCGGCCCCGACGACCTTCAGCACGTCCTCTAGGGGAATGCGATATTCGGGAAGACCAGCGATTCGCACCAGGCCCGTGCCTGCGCTGTCGGAAATGATCGAAAGTAGGGAAAGCAGATCGCGAACCTCTGCGCGCTCAAAAAGCGGTCCGAGATAAAGAACGGGTACTCCCCGTGCCTCGAGCTCCTCGGCAACAGTGGCAAGCGAGCCGTTGCTTCTGGCAAGAACAGTCTGGGAGCGAAGCGAAACGCCTCTTGCCTCGAGCTCGCGGATTGACCCGGCAAGGACGTCCATCTCGGTCTGGGTGTCGGCGCATGGAAAAATGGACGGGCTCTCACCGATCGAACCGATTGCGGCATGCAGCGTGTTGGTGCCTGCGAAGGCGCTGACTTTCATGGTGGCGCCAAAGGCCGTGTAGGCCTCGACAATCTCTTCGCTTGAGCGATAGTTCTCTTCCAGGCCGTCCCTTGTTCCCGCGGAGTAGTCGGCTTCAAACCTGGCTATGTTTGCCGCAGATGCGCCACGGAACCGGTAGATGGACTGACGGGCGTCGCCTACGACCCACAGATTGCTGCCTTCGGCAACGATTTCCTTGACAAGCATCGCGCTGGCGCGGTTCACGTCCTGGTATTCATCTATATGGACGTGGGTGAAGCGCTTGCGCATTCCCTCCCGAAAATCCTGGTCCGAGCGCATCAACAGTGTCGGTCGCATGATCAGATCGCCATAGTCGACCGCCTGGTCCTTGATGAGCTGGTTCTGATAGTGCTCGTAGACCAGCGCGACTTCGCGCGCCTTTTCGGCAGCCATCACGTCGTCATCCGACTGTGCCCTCGCGCGAATCTGTTCGGCAGCCCGCGCGTAGTCTTTCCAGCTCCACAATTCGTCCTTGGCGCGTGCGATCGCTCGCAATATGTCGCGAAGCACCAGCGCCGGCTCGAAGAGATTGAGGTAGTGCTTCAGATCAAGCGCTGGCAGGACCTCCTCAAGCATTGCCACGCCTTCACTGGCGTCGACGATCTTTGGATCGTCCGAGACACCGAAGAGCGCATGGTGCTTGCGGATGGTGTCCAATCCGAAAGCATGAAATGTTCCGGTCCAGACATTGACGGCACTTGAGCCCGCTACGCGCTGGACCCGCTCGGCCAGTTCCAGTGCGGCTCTGTTCGAGAACGTGAGAGCCAGGATCTTCTCTGGCGGGACCTTGTCCTTAATCAGGGAGACGATCCTGGCGGTGAGGGTCTTGGTCTTTCCGGTTCCCGGCCCGGCCCCAAGCAGGAATGGCGATCCGCGATGATCGACCGCGCGTGCCTGTGACTCATTGCAATTGTCGTTTGCGGGACTTGACGTCTCGGCCGTGGGCTGTACGTCAGGTAGAAGCAGGCCGTCGGCAAGTTGCTGTAGCGTGGTGTCATAGCGCACCTTGAGGTCTTCAGAGATGCGGCTGGCGTTCATTCCTTGCAGAAATAGTTGCTTGGCAAGCGGCCGCGGCAAAACCAGCTCTCGTCCAAAACTGTTGGCCTGGGCCTCCCGGCGCTCCTTGATGCCATAAGTCTCAATGCGCTGGTTGGGATCCCCGCCATTCGCTTCCGAGCGGGGATAGTAACCCTTCTCCACGCCATCATGGACTTTGAAATGACCAATCTCATGGGCGAGCACCTCGGCCAGTTCGTCATCGGCCAGGTCATTGCGCACGAAGATGAATTTGAATTGACGGTCGAGCGCGCCATGCGCACCGTCCAGCTCATGGTAGTCCGGATCATGTGGTCGGATGGTGAGACCGAGATGTTTTGCCGACCCACGAGCAACCTCGATCGCAGTCAGAGAATCCGACAGTGCGGCTTCCTTCCTGAGCGCCCGAGCAAGTGCGCGAATTGCTGCAAACTGGTCCAATCAAGCTTCCAGGTGCGCGAGCCAAAATTGTTTGTCATCTGGGCTGAGGCCCGAACTTCGAATCGCTTCGGCGAAGCTTACCTTTGTGCCCGTGCGCCTGCCTGAAGGCGCGAAATAATCGGCTGCGGCGTTGATTTGACCCGATTCCAGATGTGACCAGACGTCTGCCATCCTCGCGCCGGTGGCGTCTGCGAGCCAGGTAATCAACTTTCCCGGAATGGTGGTCTCGTCGATGCGACCCCTTACAAGCTGACGAAGGATAACCAGGTCGACGCGGCATCGCTCAGCCAATGCCTGCAGGTCGTCAGTCGATAGTTTCTCGAACGGGTCGGCCGCAGTAGGCATTGTCAACTGCCAAAAGCGCTCCAACAATATTGCATGTTCCGAAACCGTCTGTTCGACGGTGAGGATGTCGTCCGACAAATCACTTCCATCCGAAGCGAACCATTCGGCGGCAAAGGCCAGAATCTCTGCGCGCAGTTGCGGGTTCTCGTTTGCGATCTGATTGATGCGGTCGGCGGTGGCGCCATCCTCAAGTTCGATGTGCACGCCGGCCAGTATATCGTCAAGCTGATCCATAGGAATTTGGTTGCTGCTCATGGCCTCACTCTTTCCCGCGCCTTTGGCGTGGCGCGCTCTCCTCGCTCGCCCGTGCCTTTCGGCTCGCGCTCGTGATCAAATATCGGACGTTGCGGTCCGTACAGCCCATCTGCTCAGCTGCCTCCTTCTCGGTCAGGCCAGCCTCCTGCACGTAGAATATTGCCAGGCGCTCCTTTTCGGTGAGCATCTCGTAGATCTGGTTCAACATCGCTCTGGCCTCCGCCAAAGGCATCGATCCACCTTTGGCCAGGCCCAGCGTATCCGCAGCCTCCTCGCCGGTGAGGTCGGAGCCCGGTTCGATAAGGTCCTCGCGTGAGACCTCTGTCCTAGTGCGAAGACGGACAGCGGCCTTTGCCGTCAGATAAAGCCGCTCCGCACCGAGCTTGAAACTCATCTCGAAGATGTCCAAGCGGTCCGTTTCTATCAACTTCAGCGCTTTGTTCTTGACCAGATCGTCTACGCGCTCTCTGTCTAGATCCGACATACCCCTTGTCATTGGAGCGCCGGCCCGCTGCAGCCTTGAGAAGAACGCAACGATCAGGGCATCATATCGCGCAGTAGGTCGGTTCGGCTTGCAGTTTCGCATCAAGTAAACAAGCGTCTGAGGCCGCAGGTTGCCCGCTGCAGCCAAAGCAAACGACTGCGGCAGCGGCCATTCAAGGACCGCCTCTATCTCGGCCGTCACCGCGTCCGGCCGGACGTAGCGCTCGCCTTGTTTGTTCGATCCCGCCAGTGGCTTCACCGGGCTCTCCCTTGGCAATCCAGTCATCTGGTACTCTGTTGATCTGACGAAGAGCGAAAAAGCGGAAAGAGGAATCCTCACCTTTTTTCAAACCCGCTTTTCCACCCCGCCAACTTCAGTTCCGCGAAGGCCTGCCATCTTCGGTGATGCAGACCCAGAAACGGGCTGTCTGAAACGATTCGACCTTGCAGCCAATTTTCACGAAATGAGTTTATTGAAAATGCACTCGTTTCGCCGGATCAATATTTTCCACGGAATATTTTAACACTATAGCGCCGAGTAACCGGCGGGAAATGTTTCGAACCAAAATCGGACCACGATCCGGTCCGATTCTTGCTATGAGCCAAGATGAGTACCACGAGTTTTGAAGGGCGATGGAAGAGACCTTTGCTCAGTGAGGGTGAGCGGCATAAGCACCTGATGCTGGGCGGCTATCAATATCAGCTAAAACAAAGAGCTAGAGCCATTTGTCATCCAAATCCTTAGGCGATATCGGCAGTAATCGACGGAGTCAGGCTTTCAACAGTCTGCAAGCATTGGGAGCAATAATGGCAGAGAAGGCAAACCACCACTTCATACCTCAATTCTATCTGCGCAATTTCAGTGTCGGCTGCGACAAGCGGAAGGCTAAGGTCTTCTGCTACGATCAATCGACGAGAAAATCGTTTGAAACATTGGTCCGGAACGTCGGTAGCCGGCGCCACTTCTTCCGGATCGATGTCGAGGGCTATGATCCGAACCACGTCGAGGACGGGATGGCCGAGATCGAGGGTGAAATCTCAGCGCATCTCGCCGAGGTGATAAAGGCGAAGTGCTTCCCATCGGAAGCGCATTTTTCTTCGGTCATGCTTCTGATGGGGAACGTGGCGGTGCGCAATCCACGGTTCAGGTCAATGACGGAAGGCTTTCATCGGCAAATGGTCAACGCCATCATGAAAATGATGCTGCAGGATAAGAATCGCTTCAACGATTCGGTGAAGGAAGCGCGAGCGAATGGCGTCCCAATCCGCGATGACATCAACTACCAGGATATGAAGGACTTCATCGATCGAGGCGAATATGAGGTTGCGATCGATCAGACTTACCTGATTGAATTGGAGCTCGACGCGGTCCCGACGGCTGTTGAGCAACTGGCTCGCCGGAGTTGGTCTTTCGTCTCGGCTGCGCCTGGTTGCACCTACGCGACGTCCGACGATCCGGTGATCTTAAATTGGGTTGACGGTAGGCCGACGCCTTACTCGCCAGGGTTTGGCGTCCAAAATACAATCGTTATGTTCACGATCTCGCCGGAGCTCGCATTGGTCGGGCTTTTTGTCAAACAGCCTCCACAACGAGATCATGGCCGCGACCAGGTCGCCGCACTGAATACCAGCATTGCTCGATATGCGACCAAGCAGCTCTATGCTCGCGACGGGTCATTTGAGGTCCACACCAGGACAGAGCATTACGTCCGGGGCTGGGACCTTGGCGCCGCTTTGGAACGACAGGCGGACGGTGGGGGCTGAGTGCCATGAATCCCCAAGTGCTATGGCGTCCGGAATTATCTGTCGTCGGCTGGACTGCTAAGTGGATGATTTCCCGCTGCTTTCGTGCCGAAGAGGTTACCAATGCCTTTCGGACAACAGGTTACCAATGTGCCCCAACGACAATCAATTCCCGACTGGCCTTAAGGAGATGTTTTGATTGAGCTTATTACGGCCAAGATTGGGAACCTAAGGCCAAGCGGAAGGTCAATTGTCGGCGCGGCGGGAACGCCGGGGAGCAATATCAGGTGAATTCGACGTCTCTGCCGCTCGAATACCAGCAGCGCTTAAAGACCTCTCAAACGCCCGTTGAAAACCACTCGAAATCGATCATCGACAGGACGGCGGAGCACGCATGGTGGCTCGATTACCTGAGGCCAGCGCTTCAGCATCCAGCCAACTCGACGCGGAACTGGGAGGGTAGGGCGGTCAGCTATTCCCTGCGGACGCTACAGCGTCATGCCGCACGCTTTGACGAAGGCATGAAGGTCGGACGGCATGGTCGATCAGACAAGGGCAAGAAGCGTGTCGTCATAAGCCGGAAGTGGGACAAGCTGGTCCCGTTCGACGCCCCCACCAAGGCGAAAATCGCGGAGGACCTAAAACAGGAAATCCGCGGCCTGCTCAAAGGCGGCATGTCGTGGGGCCACACCCTGCAAGAAGCCGAGAAGTTCCTGATCGACGCGACTCGGGCCTGGGGCTTCCGTCCCGGCGATCCCAACGTGCTGGAGCGCGCTTTTCCTATCCCAACCGAACTCGTCTCGGCGGAGCTCCACTTCCGAAACGTCCACCGGTTTAAGCGCGACCATAAGGCCTATGATGATCGCCGGCCGCGCATCCGTCGCACCCTCGCCGGCATGCAGCCGATGGAGTTGGTGGTAGGCGATGTTCACCCTGTGGACATTCACCTCACTCGTCCTGACGGCACAGTCGCCACTGCTAGACTGATCGGCTTCTTAGACTGGGCGACGCAGCGCCTCTGGATCGGGCTGATCTTTTTCGAAAAGCGCGGCGGCGTGCAAAACCGCGACGTGATCGAAGTCTTCGCAGCCATGATCGAAGCGTGGGGCATGCCGCAGTCGCTCTACTTCGACAACGGCAAAGAATTCGGCTTCGCCGCCTTTCTGGACGATGCCATGCAGCTTACCGTGCCGGGCTTCCATGGCCCGTCCCGATCAACCCACGTCATCAATGCTTTGCCCTACAACGCCTCCGCAAAGCCGATTGAGCGTTTATTCGGTGACTTGGAGACGCGCTATTTCAGCACGGCGCGCGGCCACATCGGCGGCAACCGAATGAGCAAGAAGCAGGAGGCGATCGGCAGGACGGTTGCTCCGTTCGGCGCGTTCGAAGATGTGGTGCCGGCCATAGAAGGCTTCGTGCGCACCTATAATCACACTGCGCAGGGCAAGAAGAGCGCGCTCAAAGGTCTCTCACCTGAAGCCACATTCCGAAAACACCTTGAGGCCGGATGGGCGCCGACTGCGATGAGCCGCGATGAAGTGCGCGCGGCATGTGCGCGAACCGAAGAGCGGTCGGTTGTTCAGGGTGGGATATCGGTCGGTGGCCGTCATTGGACATGCCCGGAATTGCAAGCTTACCAGTACGAGAAGATTTGGTCCGTGTGCCGGCCTATCACACACCGGCCGAGTTGCTGCTGCTTGACCGGCATGGTGAACGAGTCGGCATAGCCTCTCCCGATGTCGAATTCCATCCGCTCGATAAGCGCGGCGCAAAAACCTCAGCCGAACGCGCGAAGGTGCATCGGCAGGCGGTGCGTGATCTCGATCTGTCAGCGCCTGATATCAATGTGGCTGCACGCCTGATTGCACGCGGCGAAGCCCAGCCTGACACGGTTCCCAACGAACCCGTCGGCATCGTCTCTTACGACCCGGCGAAGCGGACGGCGCGGATCGTTATGCCGAAGAGGCCTTCGACCTCCGAGGAGAGCCTACACGAACAGGACGAGCGCATAGCCGCTCAGATGGACTTGGCGAAGAGGATCGTCGGATGACGTTTATCGAAACCCGCACCGCGCTCACGGTGCGAGCTGCCTTCGATACGGCGGTCAAGATGCGATATCCGGTGCTTGCGGTCGGCAATGCCGGACTCGGAAAGACTGTAGCACTCAACTGGATAGCCGCCCAAAGAGGAGCTGCCTACTGTGAGGTTGCGCAGCATACCAAGGCTATCAGGCCGATGTTCCTGATGCTGCACGACGCCTACGGCGTCCAAAAGGACAGCAAGCACGCATATGATCTTGCGAAGGATTGCATGAACTTTTTGGGCGCCCGATACGGCCCGACGCGTCCGTTGCTGGTCGACGAATATCAGAACTTCACACCCACTGTTTTGCGGGAGCTGCTGCACCTTCAGGAGCGCTGCGGTTTCGCTTTACTGCTCGCTGGCAACACTCATCGATTAGCTGGCACCAGGCGTGATACCCACGCCATGGATCAAATCGAAAGCCGTATCGGCATGCGTTTCGAGATCGGGCAGCCGACGCGGGAGGACTGCATGAGGATAGGCGCCGAACACAACGTTGAGGGAGCCGACGCCTACGATGCGATTGTCATCTACGGTGAGAACACCTCCCTTCGCGCGCTTTGCCACCTTCTCCAAAACTGCGCTGCCTCTACCAGCGGCATCGGCAGCATTCGTCTTCCCTGGATCGAGACCACGCTTCGCGGCATGTCATGCGGCAGCGATGTGCTCAGGCTTCTACACGAGCGCCGAAACGCCGCCGCACACGACCTTCGCAGCCCGGCTTAATTCCGGACAGCGACAGATAATTCCGGACGGCACAGCGTCGATCGTAGGATGGCGCGCACCTGTAACATCCTTGGCCATCGATAAGCGACGGCCTCGAGTTCTTCCAGCCCGTCCGACATGGGTGAGCTTCGGGCGGCCGCCCCTTCAGGCGAATATCTGCCTTTCCATCTTGGCTGCGCGGAAGCTGACAGGCAGCCTTCGGCACCAAGGCTGCCTGTCAGCAATGCCCCCCATCTCGGATGGTTCGGCGAACGTTACCTCGCTCGAAAGTGGACAGTCTGCCAAAGTAGCATGAGTGCGTCGCTCGACGATGATCTGATCCAACAATGACCCCGCATGTCAGGTTCCTAGAGTATGGGAGGTTGTCATCGCCGTCGTCCTTCTACTGCTCGCATGCACCCAAATGCAGCGATGAGTTCTCGGTGGATCCTATAAAAAGCCGGCCTTTCTGAAGCCGGAGAGGAAGAGCTCGAAGGATGACGGGTCTGCGAAAGGAAGGTGGGCAAGGTAGCCAAGCGAGAGGTCCGGCTGCCGGCTCAGTGTGGCCTCGACTGCGACATGCGCGTTTGCCATCTCGCCCAGATGTGCGTATGCCGCCGCAAGAAAGGCATGGATGAAGAACTGGTCGCCGGCCTTCCGATAAGCGTCGATGGCCTCGGCGTACCGGCCGAGCAGGAAGAGCGCGCTGCCCTTCACCTCCCAGAACCAGACCGGGGGCAACGGGTCGAGCAGTATGGCCCTTTCGAGGACCGCTAGGGACTGCTGAGGCTGACCGCCGTAGTTAAGCCAACTTGCATAGTCTCCGGCAATGTTGACGTCGTGCGGATTGAGCGTCCGGGCCTGCTGGAAATGCAGTCCGGCATCCCCATGCTGGCGCATATGTACAAGCACAAGACCCATGCTCTGGTTACAGATGCCGTCATTCCGGTCGAGCAGGAGCGCCGTGCGCGCAGACTGCAAGGCACTTTGCAGCGTACGAGGATCGTGGTCATACCAGAAGCGCGCAACCAGGCACTGCGCCAGATAGGCATGACCTTGAGCAAAAGCCGGATCGAGTTCGGCGCTCCGGGCGAACATGGATTCGCCCTTGTCCATTTCATACTGATGGTAGTGCGCGCGACCCTGCAAGTAGTAGTCGTAGGCGGCCCAATCGACCGGCGGCGTTCGCCGCGAGCGGTTAGTCGCATCTGCCTCGGCAGCGCCTTGGACGGTTGAAGCCAGGAGGGCCGCCACCTCCTCCTGAACCGAAAAGACGTCCTCAAGCGCCCTGTCGTAGCGTTGAGCCCACAAATGGAAGCCGCTGGCCCCGTCGATCAGTTGCGCCGTGATCCGGATGCGGTCCCCCAGCCGTCGTACGCTGCCCTCGACGACGTAGCGCGCGCCGAGTTGCCGGTGGACTTCCGCAGGGTCCGGCGCTGGTCCACGAAACTGAAAAGATGAATTGCGCGCGATCACCACGAGCGACCGGTATCGCGCCAGTTCGGTGATGATATCTTCGGTAATGCCGTCGCTCAGATAGTGTTGGTCCTGATCGCCGCTCAAATTGGCGAAGGGCAGCACGGCAATGGTGGGTTTGCCGGACGGCGCGATCCGTCGCTGCACTGAACCTTCCACGCGCTCGACAGGCGCGGTGAAACGGTAGCCGACGCGAGGCACGGTGGCGATCCAGTCGCCACCTTGGTCGGTAGGGCCGAGCGCCTTCCTCAGCGTCGCAATCTGGACGGTGAGATTGCTTTCCTCGACCGCCAGACCCGGCCAGGCAGCTTCCATCAGCTCGGCCTTGGTCAGGATGTCGCCGGACCGCGCTGCAAGCGTGGCGAGCAGCGTGATGCCGCGATGCCCGATGGAGATCGGTAGCTCTTGCCGCAGGAGCGTCCCCTTCTCAGGGTCGAGCACGAACGGACCAAAGGCGAGGTGAACCCGTTGCATCACGCCATATTAGACGTTTCGGAATTTTTCGGAACAGTTTCGGCCGCGCTTTAGTACGCAGGTCCGCTCATCCGCCAAAGTAGCGTCATCGATTCTAGCAGCACCAAGAAAGGACGAGCCAAATGAGCACGCAGCTTTCTCTTACCTCAAGGTTCTACCAGTCTCTCTGGAGCGAACAGCCGACGTGGACGACTGGACCGGCATCGGTCTGGGCGAGACTCATCGCCCTGCGCGGGCTGGTCGCGGTCTGGCGCGAGCGCATGTACTATCGCGAGGAGCTGAAGCGACTGGCGGGAGATGGGCCTCAGCGGATCGACGACGTCGGTCTCACCCTGGCTGGCGTCGAGGCGGAACTCCAAAAGCCGTTCTGGCAGGCGTGATTTGCATCCATAATTTCACTGCCATTTCGAGCATCGGATTATGGCACGCATTCTCTGCTATGATCGACAAGGCGACGGCCAACCTGCGCGCCATTCAGATCGTGCTCGGGCATACCAAGATCGAGAATACAGTGCGGTATTTGGGCGTCGATATCGAAGACGCTTTGCTCTTAGCAGAACGAACTGAAATCTGACGCCGTAGGGGTCATTCGTGTACGGCGGATGACCTCTTCGCGGGACGGTATTGTTGTGCTGCTAGTTCGGGCTGGGGGTGGGAAACGGGCTCCCAGGTTTCGGGCTGCGAGGCCGCGAAAGCCTCCTTTCACCGAGTCATCGACCTTCGACCGCAATGCGACCAATGTTTTTCATTGAGCAGACCATAGCCGCATCCGGAAAGCGGACATCCCAGTGAACGGCTACGTTAGCGGTTGCCGGCCGTCCAATCGAGGAACTAGACACGTTTGTGTGAGGCCGCCCAGCACCGGTAGTCGGATTTTCAAGTCAAAACCAGAACTGAGGCCCTAGTCGAAGCCATTAGCCCTGCGCCTCTTCCACCTGGGCCGCGTTCGCTACGCCCGGCTGGATCGCACGTCGGCATCCTCCCGGTGAGCCCAAACCGCTTGTATGATTCCAGGCTAATATATGCTACTCCTGCGACATGCGCGGACTGCTGGCACTTGGAATGCTGGTATTAGCGGCTACAACTGCAGCCGCAGGTGAGCCGTTGTTCGACTCCATCGCCGCTGGCGACAAGGGCGCCGTGGAGCAAGCCCTGGCAGGCGGTGCCGATATCGACAGCCGGGCACGCGACCAGGCAACTCTCCTCATCGCTGCCGCGCTCAACAACCAGCCCGAAATCGCCGAATTCCTGGTGGGCAAGGGCGCCGATGTCATGGCGCGTAATTCGGGCGGCTTTACCCCGCTTCATGCGGCGGCCTTCTCGGGCAGCCTGCCGATCGCCAAGATGCTGCTGCAGATAGGCGCGGTGCTCGACGATGCCGCCAACAAGGCGGGCGCTACGCCGTTGTTGGTGGCCGGCGAGGAAAACCACCTAGAACTGGCCGAATTCCTTATCGCGAAAGGTGCCGATGTGAACCATCCCGAGGCTCATGGTTACATGCCGATAACGCGCGCATTCTGGAAGGGCAATACGGATATCTTACGACTGTTCAAACGCCATGGCGCTACCTGCCAAGCCAAGGTCCTTGGCGAGGCGAACGCGGCCAAGTGCGCCGAAATCCACGACTGACGGAGGATGCAGATGAGCACGATGATCAAGTTACGACTGGTTCGGAATCTGGGGGCGGCTGCCCTGGTCGCGGTAGCTGCGGTCGCCGGCGCGGGATCGGCCCGGGCCGACGATTCGGTAAACACCGGCTATTTCGGCGGTGTGGCGATCATGGGCTACGACACAGTCGCTTACTTCACCGACGGCAAGGCCGTGAAGGGCTCCGAAGAGTTCACCTATGAATGGTTAGGGACACCCTGGCATTTCGCCAGCAAGAAACACCAGGAAATGTTCATGAGCGAACCGGTCAAGTACGCTCCTCAATATGGCGGCTACTGTGCTGGCGAAGTCGTGGGCGGTGGGGTCACGATCAATGTCGATCCGGAAGCATTCAAGATTATCGACGGCAAGCTCTACCTGATCTACGACGTCGGCAATGCGGATGATTTCGCCGCGCACGCAGCTGAAAACATACCGCAGGCCGATGCCAACTGGCCGCAGGTCGCGGCCAATCTGGAGCTCGACAAGTATCACTGAGCCTAGAGCAATCCAGGAAAAGTGTGATCGGTTTTTCGTCCGGAATTTCGTGATAAAGATGGAGCGTTCGCCGTCTCCGTGAAACGGTGAAATGCTCCAGGTTCGCCTACCGGACCACCGTGAAGTGAAACACCTTGCTTGTATTGGCATAGGAGTAGCCTTTGCCGGCTGCGTCATTGCGCCTGTAGACGGGACCGCAGTCGGGGCGTCCGAACAGGTTCTCGCTATGCTCGCACAAGAAATCGCGATCGACGTAGACGGTCTCGGTGACCAGCCGCGTCGTCGTTCGGAAGGCCGCCTTGCCGTCGCTCCCGATTTGAAGGAAGGCCGGTTGGAGACCGGGTTCGATCTGGCCTTGCAATGTATGGCCAATGACGAGGGAAGCGATCTCAGCACCCTTCAATCGGTCGTGCTCGTCCGGGGTAAAGCCATAGCGCCATTGGGGTAGGCCTGCCTGCCGCAGTGCGTTGACGAGGATCGCCAGGTCCTGCGGGTTCCGGAAATGTGCATGAGTCATCTGCCATCCAGCCAAAGAGTCCACATAGCTGGACCCTGCTACGAGGTGGAGCCCAGCTGCGATTTCGGCTTTCGCATCCGGTAGACGGCCGCCGTGGACATACGCCGCAGCGAGTGTAAAGCGAAAGTTGCCAACCGTGGACGCATTGTCGCGGGTGCGTTCGAGAGCCTCGATCGCTTTATCGACATTCCCCTGGAGAAGAAAAACCAGCCCGGCAGTCTCCCTGTTGATAGCGGAGAGGTCGGGGTCGAGCCTGAGCGCTATCTCGACCGCTGCGGCTGCCTCGGCATAATTGCCGGCGCATAACTGAACATATCCAAGGGCTGCTTGCGCCTCTGCATCGCCCGGACCGATTGAAACAGCCTTCCTGGCAGAGGCAATCGCATCGTCGTAGCGGCGATTCACGACCTGCATGATACCGAGAATGGCATAGGGCGATGAAAGGTCCGGTTCGAGTTCCAAAGCCCGGCTCGCCTTCTCGTAGGCTCGCTTGCGCGCGGGCGCGCTCTGCATGATGTCGTTGAAGGCCTCGCGCCAGATATAGACTGTCGTGCGCGCGTCGGCCGCAAAGGCTTCCGCGAAGGCGGTGTCGAGCCCCTCCGCCTTTTCATAAAGCGCAAGCGCCTTCCGCAGACCGGCCAGCAGGCCGCTGCGTGACGCCGTCTCGGCTTGGAGATAGTAGTCGTAGGCCTCGAGATTGTTCGTCGGCGGGCGCGCCATGCGCTCGCTCTCCGCTGCCGAAGCCCGGATGCCGAGCGCTTTGGCGATCTCCCCGCTTATCTCTTCCTGGACGGCAAACACGCCGGCCATGCCGCGGTCGAACCGGTTGGCCCACAGATTGTCACCCGTTGCCGTATCGATGAGCTGGGCGTTGAGACGGATCTGCTCGCCGGTGCGGCGGACGCTCCCCGTGACGACAAAGCGGACGCCAAGATCGCGCGCGACGTCCGCCAGCACCGCAGGCTTGTTCTTGTAGGCGAACACCGAGTTGCGCGCGATGACATCGAGACCGGAAAGCTTGGTAAGGTCGGTGATCAAATCCTCGGTGATGCCGTCTACAAAATAGTCCTGGCTCGGATCACCCCCAAGGTTTGTAAACGGCACTACGGCGACCGATGGTCGGTCGGCCCGGGAAGATGTCCTCGATTGCCACGCAAACAACCCTGCAAGGAGCACGACAAACAGGACCGCGATTCCTGCAATCCCGATCGCCCGGGGGGATATCGGCCGGTGAACTGCCTGCTTGATTTTCCCTGCGGCCGCGGGATCGAGCAGCAGCCGATAGGCGCGAACCGGATCGGCGATGTTCTTGAGCCGCTGCTCGCCAAGGCTGGCAAAGCCGACATCAACCTTGTGGAAGGCATGATCGAACGCGGTTCCGGAGATGCAGACTCCGCCTGGCTCGGCCATCGCTTCAAGGCGCGCGGCGATGTTGACGCCATCGCCGTAGATGTCATTTTCCTCGACGATGACGTCGCCGAGATTGACGCCGATGCGAAACCGGATCTGCCGGGCATCAGCGGTGCCTTTGTTGCGATCGGCCATCCGGCGCTGAATCGCGGCAGCACACTGGACGGCATCGACGACGCTGGCGAACTCGACCAGCGCCCCGTCGCCCATGAGCTTGATAATGCGACCGTGGAATTCCTGGATCGCGGGGTCGACCAGTTCGCGACGGCAGCTTTTCAACCGCTCCAGCGTTCCGACCTCGTCCTCGCCCATGAGGCGGCTGTAGCCAACCACATCGGCAGCAAGGATTGCGGTGAGCCGTCGCTCCATACCTGCCTGCGCCCTCCCGGTCGATTACGCGGCTTTGCTGCAGCCTATTCCAGTCCCGCGTCGGACGCGAGCGTACGCAGCCGCTTTCCAGAGGATGCCGGGGTTACTCGTCGATGTCTGCTTGGGGCGAACAGCGGCGGCTTGGCCCAGTGTCTTCGTTGGAGACGCCGAATGCGGTTGGAATAACCGGTTCGGGTCAGCTCACGACATCGGACCTTAGAGGTAAAACGTCCGCTATGGAGCTCGACAAGTATCACTGAGACCAGGTTCGCCTACCGAACCACCGTAAAGTGAAATACCTTACTTGTATTGGCATAGGAATATCCTTTGCTGGCATTGTCGCGGTGTTTATACACAGGTCCGCAGTCGGGGCGCCCGAACATATTCTCGCTCAACTCGCACAAAAGGTCGCCATCGACACGGATGGTCTCGGTGACCAGCCGCGTCGTCGAGCGGAAGGCTGCCTTGCCGTCGCTCCCGATCTGGAGGAAGGCTGGTTGGAGACCGGGTTCAAGCTGACCTTGCAACGTATGGCCCAGCACCAGCGAGGCGATCTCATCGCCCTTCAAGCGGTTGTGTTCGTCGCCGGTGAAGCCGAACGGCCATTCGGGCAAGCCCGCCTGCCGCAGCGCGTCGATGATGAGAGCCAAATCCTGGGGGTTACGGTATTGGGCCCCGTTGAGCCGGATTGCGGACAATGAATCGGACCCCGGTATCGACATGGCACCTAGTCCGTCCGTGATCGCCGCCCTCGCATCCTGCAGGCGGCCGGCGCGGGCGTAAGCGGCACCAAGCGTGACCGTGAAATCTCCGACTGACGGCGCATCGTCGTGGGTGCGTTCGAGCGCCTCGATCGCCTTGTCGTTGCTACCTTGAATGAGAAAGACCAAACCGGCAATTTGCCGGTTGATGGGTGAAAGGTTGGGATCGAGCCTGAGCGCGGTCTCGACCGCTGCGGCTGCTTCGGCATGATTGCCGGCGAACAGTTGCACGTATCCTAGAGCTATTTGCGTCTCCGCATCGCCGGGGCCGAGTGCGACGGCTCGTTCGGCCGAAGCGACGGCTTCCTCGTAGCGGCGATCCACCACCTGCATGATGCCAAGAATCGCATAAGGCGACGAAAGGCCTGGGTCGAGTTGCAGCGCGCGGCTTGCCCTCTCATAGGCGCGCTTGCGCGCGGGCGCGCTCTGCATGATGTCGTTGAACGACTCGCGCCAGATATAGACTGTTGTGCTTGCATCAGCCGCGAAAGCTTCTGCGAAAGCGGGGTCGAGCTCCTCCGCCTTGTCGTAGAGCGTAAGCGCCTCCCGCAGCCCGTTGCGCCGACCGGTCCGTGCTGTCTGCTCGGCCCGAAGATAGAAGTCATAGGCTTCGAGGTTTTCCGTCGGCGGGCGCGCCATTCGTTCGCTCTCCGCTGCCGAAGCCCGGATGCCAAGCGCCTTGGCGATCTCGCCGCTCATCTCGTCCTGGACGGCAAACACGCCGTCCATGCCACGGTCGAATCGGTTGGCCCATAGATTGTCACCCGTTGCCATATCGATGAGCTGGGCATTGAGGCGAATCTGCTCGCCGGTACGGCGGACGCTGCCCGTGACGACGAAGCGGACCCCAAGGTCGCGCGCGAGGGCAGTCAGCGCCGGAGGCTTGTCCTTGTAGCCGAACACCGAGTTGCGCGCGATGACGTCGAGACCGGAAAGCTTGGTGAGATCGGTGATCAGATCTTCGGTGATGCCGTCAACGAAATAGTCCTGGCCTGGATCACCGCCAAGGTTTGCAAACGGCAGCACGGCAACCGATGGCCGCGATGGCACCGAGAATTTCTGCCAGGCAAAAATGCCGGCAATCGCGGCAATCGCCAAGGCGGCCACGCTCGCCAGGATTATGAAGCGTGGGCCTTGCCGGTGTGGTGTGGCCACGACCTTGCCCGAGGCTGCGGGATCGAGCAGCAGCCGATAGGCGCGAACCGGATCGGCGATGTTCTTGAGCCGCTGCTCGCCAAGGCTGGCAAAGCCGACATCAACCTTGTGGAAGGCATGATCGAACGCGGTTCCGGAGATGCAGACTCCGCCTGGCTCGGCCATCGCTTCAAGGCGCGCGGCGATGTTGACGCCATCGCCGTAGATGTCATTTTCCTCGACGATGACGTCGCCGAGATTGACGCCGATGCGAAACCGGATCTGCCGGGCATCAGCGGTGCCTTTGTTGCGATCGGCCATCCGGCGCTGAATCGCGGCAGCACACTGGACGGCATCGACGACGCTGGCGAACTCGACCAGCGCCCCGTCGCCCATGAGCTTGATAATGCGACCGTGGAATTCCTGGATCGCGGGGTCGACCAGTTCGCGACGGCAGCTTTTCAACCGCTCCAGCGTCCCGACCTCGTCCTCGCCCATGAGGCGGCTGTAGCCAACCACATCGGCAGCAAGGATTGCGGTGAGCCGTCGCTCCATACGCTGGTGTCCCACCTCCAAGGGCAAAAGCTTGGCTTGAGAGCGTACTCTAGTACTACTTTGATTGCGAGCATGCTTGGCCCCTTGGGGCAGCGTGCAATGCAACCCGTCGGTTTCGCGGTCATTGCCCAGGTGGGGCAGTTCATAGCCAAAAAATGGATGAAGCAGAACGATGCCCCGGGGTCACCCAACAAAGTTAAAAGGTCCGCTATCGTTTTCTCCTCACCAAAAGCGGACTTACTGCTTGCGGCCCAAAGCAATTGATGTAGGCGGTCCGGTTGCCGGGGATATGATTTTGAGCTTGGACTCGGCAACCGGCCATGCCCGCGATCCCGACCGGCAGAAGCGATCAATGCGGATGCCGCACCCTTCATGGACCCAATGCTCCTCCTGGCCGTTCGCTCGCTGCCCGACCACCGCACCGCTTGTCATTGGCGGCAATTTGATCCGGCGTTGGGTAGTTTCCACTGTATCCATTACCGCCGCCGCCAGATCCTACGGTGGCACCCGCCACGCCCATCACCGGCGGACCGCGATATTGAGCCACGACAGCGGCCGAACGCTGCCCATCGCCCTCGATGTGTGTGTTCTGGCTGTTTGGATTAAACGGGTCCACAGTCTGAGTGAGGGTGTTGGCGTGGTTGGCTTCGCCGGCCGCCAGAGTCACACTGCAGGCGCATTGGCGGCGCCCTCAGACCGGTGACGGGTTGATGCCGGCCGCCCTGAGCTTCGCGCCGAGGATTTGCGCGGGTCGCACAGGCAGCCTTGTCGCCGGCGACGCACTTGTTGTTCGCATCCGACCAATCCAGCAATGCCGTGTCGATCCAGCTGCCAGGCGCGCGGGCTATCCTGTATGGTGTCGGTGGCGCGCCACTCGCGACGGCTGCCGCCGCTGCTGCAGCTCCCTGACCGTGAGGCGCGCGCTTCCACCCATTGATGATCAGACAGTTCTTCATGTACTGATCTTCGGCGGCCAAGTTGCCAAGAGCGTTGCCTATTCCGGCACCCGCGACACAGCCCGGCGATCCGATCGCAATATAGCCGTGATCGGCCGAACCCTTTTGCAGTTCGCACTGAGCATGGGCGACGTCGAAACTCGGCCCGTAGCCGATCTGCATATAGTCAGCTTGATTACTCGTCTGGCAGCCGCATAGCACTGCAATGGCACCAAGTGCCATTATTGATTTGATTTTCATCCCCTGGCCCTCCCAAGGCCAAAGGACAGCTTCTCCCAAAGTGGTTAGCGTGCAAGGGTCTACGAATATTTTGGGTAAACGCGTTCGACGCCTAAGATGAGAAGCACACCAAATATACCCAGTTATTACTTTTGCCCCGCCTACGTCGGCTCGTCGACGAGCGGCGTCTTCCGCTTCAGCGTAGGCTGGCGGGCGTCCTGCATCTGGTTTATCATTGTCCTCATGAGGATACTTCGACCACGGCCAAAGCCTAAGAAAGCTTACCCGAACAGCGACCGCTTCGCCGAAGATGGCCAGCGTCTTTACAGTGCGTATGCGCCAGCAGCAGCCCGCAAAGCGGCGCGCCGCAGCATTCTACTTCCCCGACTGGATCTACTGGCCGGTCTCATCGCTGCAGCAATTGTGCTGGCTGCCATTTGGTGGTTCGTCTAGTTGGTCAGCTTCTCCACCGTGACGATGATCGCCTCGGGCTGTCAATTAGCCGAACCTAACGTTCCCTGGGAGCTTTATCGCTGCATGAGTACGCGCGGCACAAACTTCCTTGACCAGTGGATCCGGTCCAACGTTCCGAAGACAGTCGGTGCGGATGTCATCTCAGTTGCCGAGCTGACACAAAAGCTTTTCGCTGATGCCAAAACGGTCGGCATCAGTAGCACTGAGATCGAGGAAGACACCGGCAGCGTATGAGGCGGTCCTTGATGCGATCGTCCACCACGAAGCGACCGCTCAAAAAATTCCATCGAGGCCCGCGCGCTTCTTTTTGTACCAGACCGTACGCAATAGTCCCAGATGAGGAACAAACGTCGAACCTTCACGTTCGCCGTCGATGGCGCGCTACTACTTCGATCTAACCGATAACGGAACCGCCTACCCGAACACTGAAGGAATTGACCTTCCGAGCCTGGAATCCGCTGAAGACGAGGCGGCAACGGCACTCCTAGCGATAGCCAGGGACAAAATGCCGGACGGCACCTTCCGAGAGGTCGCCTTGCATGTGCATGATGGTTCGAGCGAACCAATTATTTTTGTGGTGAAGGTCACGTTCGAGCTAATTCGAAAACAGACCCGATAACGATGGAGCCTTGGGAGCCTGACGATTATTTCACCGTGAGCGCTCGCCTCTATCAGCAACGGGCGGTGGCACATGTTGCGGATTTGCGCTCAGACATCGCAGAGACGCGCCGCATAATCGATGAATCCCGCAAGCTGCTCGACCGGCTCGGCACCAAGTCAGGCGCTATCGTCCCGTAGACTGTGAACGAAACAGGACACGGGCCACAGCTTTATAGCAATCCCGATATGACGTGGATTAGGTGGGCAACTCGCATACCAAGGGCAACGGTGAATTCGCCTTCGTTGGCGGCGAAGTCCCAACCGAAGAATGCTGCCCAGCAAAAAAGCAAAACCGAGAAGCGCATTCACAAACGTTAAATTAGAGAACTTGAATATACATTAACGTGGGCCGCGCTCTGCGACTCTGAGCGGAACTTACCGCCCGCTGGCTCCGGCCGGCGAGCTTTGTTATTTCCGCTTTGGAAATTCTATCACCTCGGTCTCCAGCTCCAGCGGTTCATGACCCGGGCCGCTCATGCCACAAGATTTGCCGCAGATCGCGCTGGTCGACCCGCTGGCCACATTCAGGGCAGTTGTAGAAGTGAAGTTGCTCTTCAATTTCTTCCCGCCCATACAGTTTGCCGGGAATCGAGGGCCAAGGTCGGATAGCTTCGTCATGCGGGCTGCAACATCCGGTCATGCTAAATGTTCCGGAACCATTTTAGCTAAAGCTTATTGAATCGACGGTTTGCGTGAGTGAGTTGATGCGTCTGAAGTTCATTAAGCCAATGGAGCCCGAACTGGTCGACACCCCGCCACAGGGCGCCGAATGGCTCCACGAGATCAAGTTCGATGGGTACCGGACCCAAGTCACAAAGGACGACGACGGGATTCGGCTGATCACCAAGAATGGCTACGATTGGACAGGTCGCTATATCCAGCTTGCCGGCGAAGCAGCGGCGATCGAAGCGAAGGATTTCATCATCGACGGTGAGGCGATCACCATCAATGAAGCTGGGCTGTCTGACTTCCATGCACTGCAATCAGCCATCACCAGCCGCAAGCCGTCTCGCGATCTGTATCTCGTGGCGTTCGATCTCCTGCACCTCAATGGCCGTGATTTGCGCGAAATGCCAGAGGAAATCCGCCGCGACATCCTTCAGGCGTTGATCCCGACCGGTGGCCGCATCCAGTTCAGCGAAGCAATGCTTGGGACCGGCGATGCCGTCTATCACCTTGTCAACCAAGCCGGCCTGGAGGGCATGGTTTCAAAGCGCAAGGACAGCAAATATCGCAGCGGGACGACGATGAACTGGCGCAAGATCAAGTGCTATACTGAGAAGGGGCAAGGTCGGCGGACCTGTTCCGAAGGGTCTTAAGAGCGACAAGGCGGAATGGCTGAAGCCCGGTCTGGTCGGCCGCGTGAGGTTCCTGAAGGGCGAGGAGAAGCTACGTCACGCCTCGCTCAAGGATTTTCCGGAAAAATAGGGACATCGTGCTTTGATGCGTAACAACTGGACGCTTGAGTCACTGATCGACAGGGAGCGTCGGCGTCATCTACACGCCCGACACCATGCGGACGGGGTATGGGATCCTAAATGCTGCCAAGCGCGGCGGACGCGTGCGCAAGCATTTGGCGGGACCTCTTTCTCAGCCGCGGTTCTGCTCGATGAGTTCCTGAGTTTCTTTGATGCGGATGAGGCTTTGCCGCTCGCTCTGATCGATCGAATAACCGAAACATCTGCCTTTCACCGCCCGCTGGCTCAGGCCGGTGGGCTTTTTCCGCTTAATATCGGCAAGGCCGGGCTTATTGCGCACGTTCACTTCAGTTTCGTCAACGGATAATGGCCTCAACGTCCTCTAGAGAGGATGGTGGGCTTTGGGGCGTGGGCTTCCCGAATCATCTTGGCCGCTTCTTCCGGGGTAATGCCGCACTTGCGGGCATAGTAAGCGGCTTCTGTTTGCACTCGTCATCGGAGTGCAATGATAGCCTGCTTTCCTCTGTGCTTCGCCTTCTTGTCCATGCAGCGAATCATACCACATGAGTAGTTATTTACAGAGGACCCAGATAGCTTCGTCATGCGGCCTTCAAACACTTGGCCTTGCTAAACTATTTTAGCTAATTGCTAAAGGAGGTGCGCCGTGGATGGCGTTGGCCGTTCTAATCCGCAACATCTTGCTCTGGTCGGCGATCTGTCTTCGTTGATACCAAGCCCGTTTGAATATCGGCCGCGCCGCGCAATCTTGTTAATCGAAGCGTTATTACTCGGGTGGCGGCTCTGAGGCCGTCTGAATCCAAGCTCTCGACACAAATAGTGGGTACCGGGAACGATTTAAGTTCTTCCTCGACAAGATTAATGTGGTGGATTTGATCAAGACTGCTCTGCAGATCAAGATCGAGGAACTTCTGAATGATCCCGAGAGTACGCCGGCGTTCCCTCAACCGCACCTCTAGAATTCGCCTTGGCGCCCGCAATCGGACAAGAAGGTCCGGTTTGGGCAGAAGTTCGAGAGCACGCGACACTCTTTCACGATCCGTGATGTCGCTGAACAAAGCCAGTGAGGATACGAATTGAACCATACCTTGGTCAAAAATTGAGATCTTTTGATTAGACGCCATTGCGGCGCGCCAAGCTTGCAAAAGAGCCTCAAGATGCCAGTTCAGACGAGCTGCCCACATCTCGTTCTTGGGTGGGAGAATCTCAAACAGTTCTCCGAGAGAATGCTGTCCAATCCACTTTGAATGAACGCCAGAAACCAGTTTAAAGGCGGCTCTTCTAACCGGGTGTGCACGGTCAGCGATCTGCAAAAGAACGGGCTGGCCCTGACCTCGCAGATCGCGTGCCAACTCGGACGCCAAGGTGGTCTTACCAGCGCCGGAGGGCCCAAATAGCTCCAAGATCATCTTTTAATCCAGACTGAGGGGAGCCGTCCGATAGTAATCTTAGCCGACGAACCAGGAAATGCGTCATCCGTACGAATGACCGTGTCGTGAGTAAGATCGGCGCGCCGCCGCCGAAAGGTCTCACGAAGGAAAAGGCCGAATGGCTAAGGCCGGGCCTCGTCGGCCGCGTGAAGTTCCTGAAGGGCGAGGAGAAGCTACGTTACGCCAAGCTGCTCGATTTCCGGGATAAGCAATAGCCAACGCGTGCCAGCCGGGAACTTAGGGGCACCCATCGCACTTATCGCCGAATGAGCACACGCGGCGTGGATTTCCTCTATCGCTGGATGAGCGAAAATATACCCGAACATGCTTCCGTCGATCCGGGCCTGATCGCTCATCTTGCCGATCAGGCCATGGCCGACGCGATCAAGGCTGGTATCCGGCCGCGTGAGATAGATGAGGAGGTCGACAGCGTCTTCGCCGTAATAGCGGAGGCTGTCAGCAATCATGAGGGTGGCGCGATCGAATAGCGGTCCCGAAGTAGACTATTGCTTTTCGGGTCCCTATCTCTGGTGCATGTGCGGACGAGTTTTCGTAAAGACTACAATCCCCGACATGGTTCGCCGCTTCGAATTCGCCCATCCTGGCGAGGTCGAACGGCTTGGCAACAGCTTTCCTCTCTGGAACGGTGCTCCGAGCCTGACCTACCCGATCATCATCCGTGAAGAGCTGTCGACCAGCATGGCCGGCTTTGTGTCGGCGCGCTGGGGCCTGGCCCCGGGATGGGCTCGGGAAGGTGACGGCCGCCCGCCGCCGGTCAACGCCCGCTGCGAGACCATTGCCAGTAATGGCTTGTTCCGCAAGGCTTACAATACGCGCCGCTGCTTGGTGCCCGTCGACGGCTATTTCGAATGGCAGAAGCTCGACGCGTCGGGGAAGAAGAAGCAGCCCTATGCTATCGCTATGAAGTCTGATGACCCCTTCGCCATGGCCGGCATATGGGAAGAGTATGCCGACAAGCTTACGGGCGAACTTGTGCGGACCTTTGCCATCGCCACCTGCGAGCCCAACGATCTGATGGCGACCATCCACGACCGCATGCCGGTGATCCTGGCGCCGGCCGAGTACATGCGCTGGCTTGGGCCGGAGCAGGACCCTCGCGAGCTGATGAAGCCCTTTCCGTCCGATCTAATGAAGATGTGGCCGATCGACAGCAAGGTCGGATCTCCGCGCAACAACACGCCCGACATCATTGATGAGATCGGTCGCGGGCCTACTGATCTGTTTGACGTCTAGGTTCCGGGCTTTGGAGGCCGCTGCCACGACACATAGGGCATCTGATCGTAGACCCTTTGCAGCCGGTTCGGTGCACTCCCGTCGGGCAACACGTGCCGTTTGAGCTCAGCCACTTTGCGCTTGAAAAACCTTGCCGGCGCCGAGACATTGCCGACACCCGAACTTCCTAAATCCTGCCAAGTACCACCTGCCCACCTACCTGAGACGGCAAGAACGTCAGGGGCATAAAATAGTTTCACCGGCTAATCCACGTCCGAGATTTTGCCGTTCGTGAGGTGCGTCTCGATTTTGCTGAGCGCCTTCCGAATGACGTCGACCGCCTGCAAGTTGACTGCGAAGTCGAAATTGCCTTCCGCCGTCTCGAAAATCAGGACGCCGATCTTCGTTTCGTCGTCCCTCAGCATGCCGATGCCAATTCCTGTGGGCATATATGGTGGTCTATCTGCCATGGTTTCCTCCTTCAGAGATAGCCTCCCCATCATCTCGGTGCTCGAAACAGAACCAATGCGGATCCTGGCGAGGCCGAGCAAAGCCGAACCCTCCGCGCTTCGCGCAACCTGTGCGCTCGCACATGTGCCTTAGCACTCTGGCACGCTCGCGCGGCACGGGCGTTATGCCGTCGGGAAGCCTGGTCGGTTCGTCGCTCATCTGCGGAAAGATTCCATAAGACCGCTTGACGGGCAAGGAATTTGTTCCTTTTCTGTTCTCATGGCGCATGATCCGATCGACACGCTGGGGAAGGCGACCCGGCACAATATGCTTGTGAAGGTGGAATGCAGTTGCGGCAATGTCCGTTACTGCAGATCGGCCGATCTCATGATGGTCTATGGCGGCGGGGTTGATCCTTTGAAGCTGAAATTCGACTGCAACCGGTGCAAGCCATCGATCAAGATCACGCTCCTTGAAGTCCATCCGGAGCACCTTCCGAAGCGTCTGATGATCCACAAGCCGATGAAGGTGGACGGCAAGATCACCTGGTACACCGAAAGGTTCAGGGGATGAGCGGTTCTTTCTCGGAGCGTTGCAAAGATGCCCGCCGGGTACCTCTGCAACCTACCTGGCGGGCCTAGGCCGTTACCTGTGGCAAGCCTTCACAACCGTCGCGGCCCGTTAAGGTGGCTGCCTAAGACGTGGTTGCCCCCACGTAACTACACAGACACCACACAGCCCACAAAGCACTGTTGCGGCGCAATGCTTTGGTTCGCCGGCTCTACAAACTACCTCTGGTCGTTGTACGGTTCCTTGGTCTGCCCGACCTGCCGCACCAACTCTGAGAAGGGCGGAACCCCGGTCTCGTCCTGCGAGAGATTGGCGAGCTGCAGCAGCCTCAACGGGAAGCGGATCGCATCCCTGTTGGCCGGCGACATGTCCTCGTATACCCGCTCTTCGCCTGTAACTGAAGCTTCAGCCTTGCGCAGTGCATCGTCAATGGCATCTAT
Source organism: Mesorhizobium sp. B2-4-18 (assembly GCF_006441385.1). Taxonomy (NCBI): domain Bacteria; kingdom Pseudomonadati; phylum Pseudomonadota; class Alphaproteobacteria; order Hyphomicrobiales; family Phyllobacteriaceae; genus Mesorhizobium; species Mesorhizobium sp. B2-4-18. Next base: position 96,264 of record NZ_VFUW01000012.1, read on the forward strand.
CGACAACACCCCATTGTGGACGAGCGCGTTGTTAATGGCCGCTATTGCCATCAGCAGCCCCTCGAGTTGCAGGTTGGCGACGTTCATCAGTTGCTCCGTTTGACTACGTCATTCAAACTCGATGCGTGCCAGGAGGTTCCTGCATGACGTGCTGCCAGCTATCAGCGTTCGGCCCGGAGTTGGCGCGCACACCCTCCAGGCGCTCCGGCAGAAGTGTCGGGAGCTGCCCCTTCAACGCAGCTCACCTCGGAGGTATCGCGTCGACATGCATTCCCTGGCGCGAAGGAGCATCTGCGCCGTTCAACGCGCAGATCTTGGAAGTATGCGCGACCCGCCCGCACGTCACGGCGGTGACGCTGAAGTGAGCGCGTGGAGTCCGAGGCGGGAGTCGACATGAAGGTCGTCAAAAGAACCACGCCCGGCAAGCCCACCTCACATTGCCTAATAAAATCCTATAGACCTGCATTCTGGAGCAGCCAAGTGCAGTGGCAATCGCTGCCGGTCCGTTGCCTTCCTGTTTCAGCCTCAGAACAGTGTCGCGATCCAATCGGCGTTTCCCTCCACGATATACGCCCGCTCGCTTAGCTTGCTCGATGCCGTCGCGCTGTCGCTCTTTGATGAAGCGCCGTTCCATTTGCGCGACCATGCCAAGCACGGTCAGCACGACGTGCCCCATCTCGCCACGGGTCGAGACGTGCGGATCGAGCACGGTAACGAATGCGCCTTTCAGCTCGCATTCATGAATGAGGTTAAGCACGTCGCGGGTATCGCGGCCAAGCCGGTCAAGGCGCGTAACCACCAGCTCATCCCCAGGACGAAGAAAATCCAACACCGTTGCCAGTTCGGCGCGACCGTCACGACTGCCGCCCGAAACCTTCTCCGAGCGAATGACCTCGCATCCTTCGGCTTTCAGCTTAATAAGTTGCGTATCGAGGTCTTGATCGATTGTGCTGACGCGTGCGTAACCAATGCGAGCCATTTGGTGTCACCTCAAGGTGCTAAGGCTTGATGCTACCTTGCCGCAAATAGTCGATGTCAAGCTGATCGCGCACCACATGTGAGAGCACAATACGAATGACAGTTTTGCGCCTCATCTTGGTAATTCAGCGTCGACGGTGCTGATCCCGAAAGCAGCCGAATGTTCATGCACGGCTGACAGCTCGTAAGGAGGGCTGGTTTCGGACTTTCTTGCCACACACGTGCACAGAACAACGGCTCTCCGGTCGGCACGCGTCCGAGCCAATCCACGATGACTACGTCCGGAAATAATTGGCGCTGTTTACTGGAGGGATGTTCACGTGGACTCGAACGACCACTCCCTGTGGTCCTGCCGGTGAAACGGACGCCATAGCATAGGATTCCACGATGCTCCCCGATCGATCTCATTGACAGCAAGGCCGCGGCGGAAGCCCTTGCCGATCTCGCAGACGTGCACGATATCATGCGGGGCAACATCCATCCGGCAATTTAGGCAGTGCAGGCGGTCCTGCCGAGTATAAACATTGGTGACTTTGCCCGACAAACCGTCCGTCGCGGTCCTGCCATTCGCGGACCTGATGGGTGACTCAGATCAGGATTACTTCGCTGACCGCATGGTCGACGACATCATTACCGGACTGCCGTAAGCTGGCCATCACGTCAATGGCGGGCTCTGATGATCCGTGCCTCGAAGTTGCCGGACTGTTTTCGGTCCAATCTGGACATTACTGGCAATGGACCTTGCAGCTGCGTAACCTATCATCGGCCCCGGGCGTCACATCAGGTTTTAGGCCCGAGATAACACTGTAACAAATGGCTGACCTTGGCCCAAATGTTACGCCGAGAAGGGGAGTGCCAGTGACGTCACCTAGGGGTATGCCCTGAAGTGACGGCTTTGCGCCTCATATCGGTGGTCGAAGCCCGTCTAAGCGTTCTCCAAAGCGGACCCTGCGAGCGCCAGCGGTTGGTCGGGGTTACGCCGACAGCAACCATTCGCAACGCCTTGAAATGAATGGCGGCAATAGCGACCGCCAGCTTCGTGTGACGCCGCTGCGCGGGCGGCACCGCGAAGGGCGGTGCCGCCCGTACTCCGATTGTGAAAACTTGTCTCAAACCTTTAGCACCAGCGCGCCGGTCGTTCGTCGAGACTCCAGATCGCGATGGGCCTGAGACGCTGCTGCAAGATCGTAGGGCCGTGGATGCTCGACCTTGACAACGCCCAGTCGGAGCGCGGCAAAGAACCGGTTCAATTGCGGAGCAAACTTTTGCGGTGTGTCCGTATAGTGAGCGTAGTTGGGCCGGGAGATCGTGACGGACTTCGAGGAGAACCGACCAATGTCCCAGTTGCCGACTGGGCCTGAAGCCTGGCCAAAACTAACGAGATGGCCTCGTACCCCGAGCGCTGCCAGCGACCCGCCGAAGGTGTCGTTTCCGACAGCATCATAGGCGACATCCACCCCGGCGCCGCCAGTCAATCGCATAACCGCCTCGGCGAAATTCTCTCGCGAATAGACGATGACGTGATGAGCCCCCAGCCGTTCGACGATCCGCGCCTTGTCGTTATTCGACACCGTCGCAATTACCGTCGCACCGAGATGGCGAGCCCACTGCACCAGCAATTGGCCGACGCCGCCGGCGGCGGCATGGACAAGCACAATCTCGCCCGGACGGACAACATGGACGTCGTGCAGCAGAAAACTCGCGGTGATGCCTTTGAGCAGCCCGGCGGCGGCAATGTCATCGGAGATATCATCGGAGAGTTGGACCAAAAGATCGGGCACCATGTTGCGCCGCTCGCAATAGGCGCCGACCGGTGGACATGCATAGGCGACACGGTCGCCGACAGAGAAGCCCGACACCGCCGACCCAACCGTCTCGATGACGCCGGCCGCCTCCATGCCCGGAACGCCAGGCGGCTGCAGAAGGTCGAAATAGCCGGTGCGGCAATAGACGTCGATGAAATTGACACCGATCACCGTATGGCGGATCTGCACTTCGTTCGGCGCCGGCCACGGCAGTCCGATTTCCCTGAGCCGCAGCTCTTCGGGGCCGCCATAGCGCTCGACAACGATCGCCCTGGTTGTTGCGGCCTGACCCTCAATGACCGTTGGCACGACGGGCGGCACACCTGCCGATGGCGCAGGAGCGGCAACCGCCCGGGAAGCCCTCACATCGATCGGCGAGCCGACGCTTCGCTCTCGTAGAAGATTGCGCATGGCCGCGAAGCCGGCCTGATAGATGCCTTCGGTGACCAACCTCACCAGCTCGTCGCGGCGATGCGCCGGCGGGGTGAACTCGGAGCGCCATTCCCAGAAAGTGGCATTGCCGTCGGTCACCGGCTTCAGCCGCATCGAGGCGACATAGCCCATCAGCGGCAGCGGCGCTTCGAGCAGGCAATAGCTCAGCCGCCGGTCCTTGTCGGACAGCGCCAGCAATTGCTCGCGCAATTCGCCGCCATCGTTCAGCCTGAAGTGGCGCACTGAGCCTACCGCGTCGATCGGCTCGCCGCCCTCGATCTCGCTGAAGGCAATCGCCGGATGCCAGCGGCCATGGCCGTTGAAGTCGCGCAGGATCGCCCAGACCTCGTCGACCGGTGCCTCGATGATCGTGCTCTGGCAGACCTTGACCATCGGCCGGCGTCAGCGCCCGAACCGATGTTTCAGCGCGGCCAAGGCGGTCTGGAACACGCCATGGCCGATCTGATGCATCAGGGCGGCCTCGCGATCCGGCGCGCAGTCGAACTCCGCCTGCCATTCGGCGAGCGTCAAATTGCCGTCGGTGATCGGCGTCAGCGACAAGGTGGCGACATAGTTCTCGACCGCCATCGGGCTTTCGAGGATGGCGTAGCTGCAGGATAGGTCGTAGTCGGACAGCGCCAGTAGCCTTTCGCGGACACGCCCGCCGTCCTTCAGCGTGAAACTCCGGATGCAGCCGATCTGGTCTGCCTGCGCGTTCTGCTCGATGCGGCTCTCGGCGACGAACGGCGCCCAGCTTGGCAATGCGTTGAAGTTGCGCACAAGCTTCCAGACTTCCGCCGCCGGCGCTGGAATGACCGAGGAGACATAGACCTTGGTCATTTCGAATAGCCGCCGATATTTGCCACTGCAATCCCGTCAGTGATCGCGGTCGTCATCGTCGTCCTTGGTGGGTTTGCCCTTGCCCTTCTTGTCGCGGGTCAGGCTGGCAATATCCTTGGCGTCGCGCAGCACATCGGTCATGCGGCCAAGCGAGCCGCCCTCGATGCCGATCTCCTTCATCAGATTGTCGATGATCGGCGCCTGCACGCGGTAGCGCAGCGCGGAATCGATAACCTCGTCGGTGACGTTGCGGTTGCCGCCAGTGCCACCGTTGAGGCCGTCGACATGCAGGATCTTGATGCCGTCGATCTTCTCCATCGGCTTGACGCTTTCGCGGATGATGCCTTCCATGTGGTCGAGCAGCTTGCCGCGCAGGCGCCCGGCCCTCGCGCCTTCGGAAAGGATGTTCTCGGCCTCGTTGAGTTGGCGGTGGCCAGCGGCATCGACCTCGTAGCGCTGGGCGGCGGCAAGGGCGTGGATCTTCTCCGATTCGGCCGAAGCGACGGCGGCGATCTTCTGCGCCTCGGCCAGACTCTTCGCCGCCTTCATCTCGGCGTCCGCTGCGGATGTGATGCGCAGCGCCTCGCGTTCGGCCTCGCGCTGCGCACCGATCAGGTCGGTCAGCTTGCGACGCTCGGCGATCTCGCGTTCGCGGGCGGTGAAGGCCTGCTCCTCGGCCTGGACGGCCTTGGCGCGCACGGCTTCGGAAGCGGCGATGGCGGAGGAACGCTCCTGCGTCTTCTTGGCGATGTCGATCGCCTTCTGGATCTCGGCGATCTCGATCTTCTGGTCACGGTCGACGCCGAGCTGCCTGATGTCGCGATCCTTAATCAGCCGCGCTTCCTCGATGCCGCGCTCGGTGGTGATGCGGGCGCGTTCGACCTCTTCGCCGGCCGAAATCTCGGCCTCCTCGAAGGCCTGGCGCTTCGCGATCTGCAGTGCTTCGAGATGACGCTCCCTTGCGATCCTGACCTCGTCGATGGCACGGTCCTGCGCGATGCGCGCCGTCTCGGTCGCCTGGTTCTCGATGATCTCGGAACGACGCTTTTCCGCCTCGGCCCGGGTCACCTGCAGCGCCTTTTCGGCGAGGGCGATCTGGCGCTCCAGCTCGGCGACTTCGAGCAATTTCTTGCGCTCGATCTCGAGCTGGCTCTGCGTGCCCTCGCGCTCGATGCGGGCCTTCTCCAGCGACAGTTCGAGCGCGATCTGCTCGCGCTCGGTCAGCTCGCGCATCTTCATCTCGGTTTCGTCGAGCGAACGGCGGCGCGCGATCTCGCGGCGCTGCGTGTCTTCCTCGCTCTTGATGCGCTCCTCGGTGATGTTGCGCTCCTGGTTGAGCCGCGATTTCTCGACCGCCTCGCGCGACGAAAGCTGTGCCTGCTCAGATTCCTGGTCGCGTAGCGCCCGATCGATGGCCAATTCCGAACGTTGCGCGGCGCGGCGGATCTCGACCTCGCGCTCCTGTTCGAGGCGCGCATATTCGCTGTCGCGGTCGATCTCCAGCACCTTGCGTTGGGTATCGAGGTTCTGGTTGCGGATATCGACCAGCGTGCGCTGCTCGATCTCGTTGCGCATGCGGCGCCGGGTCTCGATCGATTCCGTCAGCTGGGTCAGGCCTTCGGCGTCGAAGGCGTTGGACGGGTCGAAATATTCGAGGCTGGTCTGGTCTAGATCGACGATGGCGACGCTTTCGAGTTCCAGGCCGTTGGCGGCAAGCGACTCCTCGGCCAGCCTTCGCACCTTGGCGGCGTAGTCGCCGCGCAGTTCATGCATTTCTTCCAGCGTCATCTGGGCTGCGACTGTGCGCAAGGCACCCGCGAACTTGCCTTCCAGCAATTCACGCAGGCTGTCGGGCTGCAGCGTGCGGCGGCCAAGTGTCTGCGCGGCGGCGGCAACCAACTCGCGGCTGGCGCCGACACGGACGAAGAACTCGGCGATCAGGTCGACGCGCATGCGGTTCCTGGTGATCAGCGCATGCCCATCTTCGCGGCGCACCTCGATCCGCAGGACGTTCATGTTGACCGGGGTGATCTCGTGCAGCACCGGAATGACGAAGGCGCCGCCATTGACCACCACCTTCTCGCCCAGGAAGCCGGTGCGCACGAACGCCGTCTCCTTGGTCGAGCGGCGATAGAGCCAGCGCAAGATATAGACCGCGATCACCACGACGACTGCGGCAACGATCAGCCACAACAGGAAAGCGCCAAAGGTCTGCGCGTCCATGATCTATCCTCCCCAAGACAATGCGGCCGGCGCGAGGCGACCGATTTCAAACATCCACCCGCAGGGTGGCGAAGTCCAATTCCTCATGCCCGCCTCTGCAGCTTCGGCGTGATCGCGTGGAACGCGGAGATCACCGCATCGACGAAAAGCGTGTCATTGATGTTGGCCCGTACCCGCTCGACATGACGTTGTGGCGTCTGGCGGACCGTCTTCTCGATCGCCTCGAACAAAGCATTGTCGGCTTCCGGGTCGTGAAAGGGCTGGCCTGGCGCATCGAGCATCGAAACGCCGCCTTCAGGCAGCAGGAAGCGAACCGGGCCGTTCATGGCGTTGAGCCGCGCGCCGATCCATTCGCCGAATGCCCGGTTCTCGTCGCGCGTGGTGCGCATCAAGGTGACATTGGGATTATGGATGACGAATTTGCGGCTGCGGAATTTCTCGGGCGCGCTGTCGCGCGGCCCGAAATTGACCATGTCGAGCGCGCCAGTGGAGCCGACATAGGGTAGCCCGGTGCGGATCGCCGCGCCGAAACGATCCTGGGTCGCAGGGAAGACGCCACCGACAATCATGTCGGCCACCTCCGTGGTGGTGAGGTCGAGGAAGGCCGAAATCAGCCGCGAGTCGCCAAGGTTTTCCATAGCTCGCCCGCCTATGCCGGTGGCGTGAAAGACGAGGCAGTCATAATCCGCTTCAAGTCGTTTCGTCACCGCTTGCACCAGAGGCGTGGTGACGCCGAACATGGTGATGCCGACGGCCGGGCGTGCCAGCTTGCGCCTGGCTTCCCACGCTTCGGCGTTGGGCAGTTGCGCGACCATGCCGGCCATGGCGTGCGCGGCATTGGACAGCACCTGCTCGGTGATCGAATTCAACCCTTGCACATCGGCGACCGAGTGAAACATCATGATGTCGGCGCCGCCGACATATTTGCCGACGTCACCGGCAGCCACCGTCGAGACCATCAGCTTGGGGATGCCGACCGGCAGCACGCGCATGCCCGCCGTCGCCAGCGTGGTGCCGCCGGAACCGCCTGCCGAGATGACACCGCCGATACGAGGCTCGCGCTGGATCCAGCGCGCGAAGGCGTCGGCCATGGCGCTGACCGAGCCGCCGCGATCGTTGGTGAAGACGGCCGACGATCCCCGCGCGTGCATGCCGGCCACCTGCATCGCCGGCACATCGGCGCATGTCGGTTTGCCCGACGTCGACAGATCGACGGTGCGAACCGAGATGCCGAGCGACTTCAGCCGGTCGGCGACAAACCGCAATTCTTTGCCTTTGGTGTCGAAGGTGCCGACGACCAGAACGGTCCTGCCAAAACGCTCGGCGAAGGGGATGGAGAAGACCTTCTTCAGCTCGTCTTGCGGTGCTGCCTTCTCGACCGCCGCTTGCCGCAATTCAGTGACCGGCACATTCCAGCGATTGGGCAATTCGGTGACCGGGCGATAGACGCCATTGCGAGGCTCCGGCTCGGCCGAGCCGTTGGCCGTCCGGTCGATGCGATAGACTTCGGCCAGTTGTTCCTTGGCCTGCGCGGACTCCACCGGCGTGACGGGTGCGTCTTCGGCATGGCGGCCGACGCCGAGCAGCCGCTGCTGCAGCTCGCGATCGGCGGAAAGCGCCTTTGCTTCCATCAACCGGTTGACGCGGCCATTGACCATGATAGCGACCTGGTTCGACACCGCTGTGGCCACGCCGATATTCTGTTCGATGACGAGGATTGCCATCTCGCCCTCGGCGGCGAGCTCGACGAGCATCCGTTCGACCTGGTCGACGACAACAGGCGCCAGGCCTTCGGTTGGCTCGTCCATGACCAGCAATTTGGGATTGCTGAGCAAGGCGCGCGAGATGGCCAGCATCTGCTGTTCGCCGCCCGACAATTGCGAGCCGCCATTGCCTCGGCGTTCGGCCAGGCGTGGAAACGTCTGGTAGACGCGCTCGACCGTCCAACTGGCATCGCGGCTGTTGCCGGCCGCGAGACGCAGATGCTCGTCGACCGTAAGGCTCGGCCAGACCCGGCGCCCTTGCGGCACATAGCCGACGCCGAGACGATGGATTTCGTGCGGCTCGAGCGATGTGATCTCACGGCCATCGACACGGATCGAACCGGACTTCGCCCGTCTCAGGCCGACAATGGTGTTGCAGAGCGTCGATTTGCCCATGCCATTGCGGCCGACCACCGACAGCACACCGCCTTCCAGCGTCAGCGAAACGCCCTGCAGCGCATGGCTTTCGCCGTAGAAGACCTGCAGGTCGTCTATCCGGAGGATCGCCCTGACGGTTTTAGGGGACGAGGCCTGGCGCTCAGCCATGCTTGCCTCCGAGATAGATCTCCTGGACTTCCGGATCGGCTTCGATCTCTCGCGGCGTGCCTTCCTTGAACAGGCGGCCATTGTGCATCATCGAAACATATTCCGAGACGCGCAGCGCCACATCGAGATCGTGCTCGATGATGATGTAGCCGATGTGTTTAGGCAGCGCGTTCAGGATGGCGACGAGGTCGCGGCGTTCGGTCGGCGACAGACCCGCCGCCGGCTCGTCGAACAGGATGAAGCGCGGTGCACCGGCGAGCGCCAGCGCGATCTCCAGTTGGCGCTGCTGGCCATGGCTCAGCGTCGCCACCAGCGTGTCGCGATAGGCTTCCAGATGCACGGCGTTAAGGATCGATTCAGTCTGCACCATGTTGACGTCAGATATGGCCGGGCGCAGCAGCGAAAAGCGCCGGCGCGAGACGCCGCGGCAGGCGAGGAAAATCGAATCGAGGACCGACAGGCCCTTGAACAGCTGCGATATCTGATAGGTGCGCCGCAGGCCGCGCCGGATGCGCTCATGCGGCGGCAGATCCGTGATGTCCTCGCCGAAGAAACGGATGCGCCCCGACGTCGGCATGAAGTCGCCGCTGACGGCGTTGAACAATGTCGTCTTGCCGGCGCCGTTGGAACCGAGTACCGCGCGCCGTTCGCCGGCCGCGATCCTCATATTAATGCCCGAGAGCGCCACCAGCGCCCCGAAATGCCGCGCCACGCCATCGAGCTCCAGCGCATAGGCGCCGGAGCTCTGGACACGATTCGCAACGAGGCTTTCGGTCACTGGCGGCTACTCGAAAGTCGCGATCACGGACAGCTTGGATTGTCGCGGCTGACCGCGCCAAGCTTGGTGAACTCGTCCTCGGGAATGCCGAGCGTCTGGTTCACCTGCGGCACGACCTTGATCAGTTTGTTGAGCAGCGTGCCGTCAGCGCCTTCCGTCACTTCGGTCAGGAAGATGTCGGCGATGGCGTTGCGGTTCTTGTCGAGCGACACCTTGCCGGTCGGCGTTTCGAAGGACAGCGTCGACAGCGTGTCGCGCAGCTTGGTTCCGCCGTCGGACACATCGCCGCCAACCTTGTCGAGCCCAAGCAGTGCCGCCTTCATGTTGATGTAATAGGCGTGCGCGAACAGCGAAGGCGACGGGAACGCACCCGGCTGCTTCTTATAGGCATCGACAAAGGTCTTCCAGGCGGGAGAGTCGTTGGTGTCGGCGGTTGGGCCGGCCGAAGGCGTGCCCTTCAGCACATCCTTCAGCTTTCCCTTCGAGGTCAGCACCGTCTGGTCGACGGTGATCGAACCGCCGATCAGCGGAGCCGCGCCGCCGGACTGCTGGTACTGCGTCAGGAAGTTGACCGCGTCCGCGCCGCCAAGCGCGACATAGATCGCATCGACATTGTCGGGAATGGCCGCGATGACGGAGGAGAAGTCCTTGTTGCCGATCGGCACCCAGGACTTCGACGGCACATGGCCGCCGGCCTTGCAGAATTCGGCCATGAAGCCGAACACCTGCGTGTAGGGGAAGGAATAATCCTCGGCGACGGTGGCGACGTTCCTGTAGCCCTTTTCTTTGAAAGCGTAGGTGCCAAGGCCGGCCATCCATTGCGCACCGTCGGTTCCGAAGCGGAAGAAGTTCGGCGCAGGATTGCGGAAGGTGGTGTCCTGCGCGGCCGAAGCGCCGTTCAGGAAGGTCACGCCGGGCTGGGTCTTGGCGTAGTCCTTGACGGCCAGGCCCTCGTCACCCGAAAGCGGGCCGATCAGGACCTTGACACCATCCTGTTCGACCAGCTTGCGCGCGGCACGCACCGCGCTGTCGGGCGAGGCGTCGGACGAGCCCTTGACGATCTCGATCTTCTTGCCGGCGACCATGCCCTTCACCTCTTCGACCGCGGTCATCGCACCGCGTTCGCCATCCTCGCCGAGCACCGTGAACGGCCCCTCGAACGTGGCAAGCAGGCCGATCTTGATGCTGTCGTCGGCGGCGAGCGCCATCGATGGGGCGGTCAGCCCGGTGAACACCGCGAGCGCCAGCAACGTACGTCTATGCATCCTCATGATTTTCCTCCCTTTTGATTTCGTTTGCAGTGGTTCATCCGCCCCGGCACTCATGGCCCGGGACGCAAGGACTCCTGGGCAAGATGTGGCTTGATCCTCCCCCACAACCCAAGAATTCCATCTGGTGAGACAAAGACGATCACCAGGAACACCATGCCGATCAGCGTGTTGAAGCGCTCGGCGCCAACGATGTCGAGGGCGAAGGTCTGCATCAGGACGACGACGACCGCGCCCAGAAACGGCCCGATCGGATGACGCAGGCCACCAATGACGGCGATGATCAAAACGTCGATCGCGGCATCGACGCCGATGGTGCCGGGCGAAACGCGGCCGTTGAACCAGACCAGCAGAACACCCGCCAGCCCGGCAATTATTCCGGCCAGCAGCCAAGCTAAGACCTTGTGCGCGGTGACGTGGTAACCAAGCGCCCACATGCGCCGGGGGTTGTCGCGGATCGCCTGCAAGGTCATGCCGAAGGTCGAGCGCGAGCCGTAGAGCACCGCTCCATAGGACAGCACCGCGAGGCCAAGGCAGAGATAGTAGAAAGGCTTGGGGTCGCGCCAGTTGATGCTCCAGAAGGCCGGCGCGCGGATGCCGGCATACCCGGAATGGCCGTTGAAGATGGCGTAGTTCTGCTGCGCGAAATAGAAGGTCGCGGTGGCGATCGCCAGCGTGATCATGATGGTGTAGATGCCCTCGGTGCGCACCGAGATCCAGCCGATCAGCGCCGATGCCAGGGCCGCCGTCGCGACCGCGAACGGCACGGCCAGCCACCACGGCCAGCCGAAGCCGAGAATGTTGGAGTTGTTGTTGCCCAGGATGGCGATGGCATAGGCCGATATGCCGGCAACCGTGATCTGTGCCAGGCTGACCATGCCGCCATAGCCGGCAAGCAGCATCAACGACAGGCCGATCATGCCGAAGATCAAGGAATAGCCGCCGATCTGCGTCAGGAAGAAATCCGAGGCCACCAGCGGATAGAGCACCAGTGCGACGGCAAGGATGATGTGGCTGGCGCCAAGCTTCTCCAGCCAGTTCTGTTGCGGGGTCGCGCCAACGGGAGCGATGGCCAGGCTCATCGGGCCTTCCCCATGATGCCTTGCGGCCGGATCGCCAGCGTCACCACCATGATGACGAAGGTGAGCACGACGCCGTAGGTCGGGAAGTAGACAAGGCCGATCTGTTCGGCGAGACCGATCAGCAGCGCGCCGATGGCGGCACCCGTGATCGAGCCCATGCCGCCGACGATGACCACGACCAGCGAGGCCAGGAGATAACGAACATCTTCACCCGGCGCGACGGACAGAGCCGAACCGCCGACGACGCCGGCAAAGCCGGCGAGGCCCGCGCCAACGGCAAAGACGATGGCAAACACGGCATGCACGTTGACGCCGGATGCCTGCAGCATGGCGCGGTCGTCGACGCCGGCGCGGATCATCATGCCGACGCGGGTCTTGTGCAGCATCAGCCAGAGCCCGACGCCGATGACGATCGCCGCCGCCAGGACAACGACGCGGTAGAGCGGATAGGTGAGGAGCACCGAGGCGCCATCCGAGCGCACGGCGGTGATCACGGGCAATGTCAGCGCGCCATCGAGCCACTCCGGCGTGGTGATCTGATAGGTGCCGCCGGCCCACACAGCCAGCATCAGGTCGGCGGCAACGATCGAGATGCCGATCGAGACCAGAGTCTGCCGGAGATCGTCGCCCTCGAGGCGGCGAAACACAAAAACCTGCATCACGAGGCCAACCACCGCCAGGGCGGCGAAACCAGCGGCGACGCCAAGCAGCCAGTACCCGGTTCGGCTGGTGACCTCGTAGCCGATATAGGCGCCGAGCAGATAGAGCGAGCCATGCGCGAGATTGACGTTGCGCATCAGCCCAAAAATCAGCGTGAAGCCGCTGGCGACCAGGAAATACAGGCCGGCCAGCGTGATGCCATTGAGGATGGCGCTGACGAAGGCCTTCTTCGAGATCAGGATGGCGTTCAGCCAATCCGGCCAGACGGCGAAGACCAGCCATGCCAGCACGGCGCCGGCAAGCAGGCCGACCACACCCCAGACCTGCCCATGCGTCATCCCGCCATTCGCTATCGACGGCGAGGACAGCTGGGACGGCGAGGATGGCCGGTCGAGCAGACTCATGCGGTCAGCCGCCGGCGCTGCTCGTTCAAACGCGGCGCCTTGTGAAACTTGCCGTCTTTCATGATGGCAAGGATGCGGTTCCTGTCCTGCAGGATGCGAACGTCGGAGATCGGATCGCCGTCAACCAGCAGCACGTCGGCGAGGTAGCCTTCCTTGATCATGCCGAGCTCGTCGCCCATGTTCATTATCTGGCCGCCATATTTGGTGCCGGCCTGGATCGCTTCCATCGGCGAGAAGCCGAGCATCTCGACGAAGGTCTGGATGTCCTTGGCGTTGGTGCCTTGCGGCGTCCAGGCAAAGCCGTAGTCGCCACCAATGCAGACACGAATGCCGCGCCGGTGCATCTTCTTCATCGTGTCGACGCACATCTCGAGTTCGCGCTCATATTCGAGCGACAGCGGTGAGCCCGGTTTGATGCCCCATTGCTCGGCATGGCGCGCGGTGTTGATCAGCCAGGCGATGCCGGGCGCGACAAAGTGCTTGTCCTTGACAGCCTCGAGCATGTCGAGCGCTTCCTCATCGGCGAAGGAGGCATGGTAGATGTTCTGGATGCCGTGGCGGACACACTGCTTGACCGAGCCGGACGAGCGCGCATGCGCCGACAGCACCTTGTTACGGCAGCGCGCCTCGGAAGCGGCCATGGCGACTTCTTCCTCCGACATCGGCGTCTCCTCGGCGCCCATGCCGGTGATGCTTTCCCCCGACAGGTTCAGCTTGATGGAATCGACGCCGTATTTGATCAGCTGGCGCACGGTACGGCGGATTTCCTCCGGGCCGGAGACGACCAGGCCGAGGTTCAGACCCTCATGCGGAATGTGCGAGGGCGAGGAATCGCCGAGACCGCCGACCGTGGTTATCTCGGGTCCGGCGGCGAGATAGCGCGGTCCGGGGAAGCGGCCCTGGTTGATGAATTTCTTGGCGACCACGTCAAGGCGCGGCTTGGCGGCGGCGGCACCCCGGCCAGCGGTGAAGCCGGCATCGAGCACCAGCTTGGCCATCTCCATCGTGACCAGCATATGCTCCTCGACCTCCATCATCTGGATGGGGTCGATGCCTGGCGCATTGTTCCACGACAGATGCAGATGCGCGTCGATCATTCCCGGCATCAGCGTCGCGCCCATGCCGTCGATCACGGTTGCACCGCCATTGTAGGACGAGGACGACGAGGACGAACCGTAGCGCGACGAGCCCTTGGTGATCTGCTTGATACGGTTGCCCTGCACCAGCACCTCGCCGGTGTAGGGATATTCACCCGTGGCGTCGAGCACGCGCACGTTGGTGAACAGCGTGCTGCCCGAACCGTTGCCGTTCCAGCTGTCGTCTGCCATCACAAGCCTCCCAACTTGCCGAGCGCATAAGTCTACGCTCGATCGGAAATTCTCACCTATCAACCCGTCTTAAAAAATCGGCCAGTTTCTGGCTGCTTTCGCGCGGGTTTTCCACCGTCGCCCAGTGTCCGCACCGATCCAGTGACGAGAATACGGCGCCCTTGATCTTATCGGCAAGCGCCTGTCCGACACCGGGCGGATTGACGGTGTCTGCGTCGCCGGTGACGAGCAGCGTCGGCGCTGCTATGCGGCGTGCGTCGACAGCGGTCGCCTTGGCCAGCGCCTCGCAGGTACGGGCATAGGATTCCGGGTCCTGGCGCGTGATCGATTCCCGCACAAAGGCGACGGCGGCCGGCGAGGTTTCCCTCGTATGCGCCGAAATCGCGTTGGCGACGATCTGGTCGGCGATATCGGCAATGCCGCCCGAGCGTGCCAGTTGCGCGCGTTTGGCGAGGCCTTGCCGTGTCCCTTCGACGGGCTCGGCCAATGCACCAAACAGCGCCAGAGAGGCGACAAGCGAAGTTTGCGTCGCCGCGATATGCTGGCAAACGATGGTGCCCATGGAATGGCCGACGAAATGCGCAGAGGTGGCACCCATGCCGGCCATGGCGCGGATGACCGCCTCGCTCATCCCTTCAACGGTGAGCGGTTCGATCGGCCGCGGCGAACGGCCCGAACCCGGCAGGTCGAGCCGGATGACGCGATAGCCCGACAGCGCCGCCATCTGCGGCTGGAACATGTTCGACGTGCCGCCAAGGCCGTGGATCATCACCACGGCAGGGCCTTCGCCGACCACCTCGGCGACGATATGACCAACTGTCACCGTGGTCATCGAGTATGCTCCACAAAGCGGTTTTCCAGCGTACCGATGCCATCGATCTCGATGCGCACGACGTCACCGGCCTTGAGGTATTTCGGCGGATCAAAACCGATGCCGACGCCGACCGGCGTGCCTGTGGCGATGATGTCGCCTGGCTTCAGCGTGATGCCTTGCGACAGCGTGGCGATGATGGTCGGGATGTCGAAGATGAGCAGCGATATCTGCGAATTCTGGCGCAGGTCCTCATTGACGAAACAGCGGATGCCGGTGGTCGCCAGATCGAGTTCGTCTCGGGTCACAGCCCAAGGCCCCATCGGACAGAACGTGTCCTGCGATTTGCCGATCAGCCACTGGCTGTATTTGCCCTGCAGGTCGCGCGCCGTGACGTCGTTGACGATGGTGTAGCCCCAGACATGGTCGAGCGCATCTTCCCTGGAGATGCCGCGCCCGCCCTTGCCGATGATGACGGCCAGCTCCGCCTCGTAATCGATGGCCGTCGAGACCGAGGAGTCGATCAACACATCGGCATGGTTGGCCACGACCGATTCAGGCACTTTGGAAAAGATGATCGGGTGTTTCGGTATCGCTCCAGCGCCGGCGCTGGAATCGAAACCACTGCGGGCAAACTCGTGCGCATGTTCATGATAGTTCTTGCCAACGCAGAAGATGTTTCGCGAAGGCAAGGGGATGGGGGCTTCAATATCGACCTGCGGCAGCGGAATGGCCGAAAGCGTGCGCGGCACACCGGCGTCGTTTCGCTCGATTAGCGCCAGGATGCCGTTCCTCGCCTGATCGACGGCGAAATCGAATGGTGCGACGGTCTGGGCATCAAGATCGACAAGGCCTACGCGACGTTCGCCGGCGATCGAAAATGTCGCGACCCGCATTCGATTCCTCCCTGAACCTTTTCTGAACCAATATCCGCTCTTTCGTTACACGCTACCGCCGATTGGTTCACGCTGCAAGAGGGTTTCTGCTCACCACTCAACAAAACAATCCCGTGTCTGGGCACTGGACCGAATGGCAATCAATCGATAACATTGGTCCAACATTGGATCAGGTAAAAGCCATCATCGAATGCCGAAGCTCGTCGCCAACGATATCGCCACAATGCTCAAGAAGCGGATTTCCTCCGGCGAGTGGATTGAGGACGGCCGCATGCCGCCCGAGCGTGACCTTGCCGCCGAATTCGGCGTCGCGCGCAACACGGTGCGCCGTGCTGTCGGCTTCTTGGAGGACGACGGAACAGTCGTGCGGCATGTCGGGCGGGGCACCTTTCTGACCGCGACGAACCCCACGTCAATCGCATCAATGGTCGCACGAATGGAAGGCATCAGCCCGGCTGACATGATGGAGATCAGGCAGTTGCTCGAACCAGCAGCGGCAGCCTTTGCCGCGACCAACGCAAGTGCTGCGGAACTGAACGCGGTTCGCGAAGCCCATCAGACAGCACGCGAGGCCCAGGACATGCCAGATTTCGAGCATTGGGACGCCGAATTCCATCATCGGGTGTTTGCGTGCTGCCGTAATGATTTCCTCAAAGAGATTCACAATCTCATGCGCGCCATTCGTAACCAGTCACCCTGGTTCGAAATGAAGAGGCGCTCATTCTCGGAGGAACGGCGTCAGGTGTATTGCCGAGAACATCAGGCCATTTTGGAAGCGTTGTTACACCGCGATCCGGAAGGCGCGAAGATGGCGATGCTCGGGCACCTCAAGACAGTCGAGAAGAACTTATTGGGCAGGTGATCAATCGGGCTGCCCTACTTTGGGGTGTGTTCTAAACCTCCTTCCGCATCATTTCGAGGCGTCGGTCAAAAGCTGACAGCACTAAACGTCAGTCATGAACCAGATAGAGACGAAACGCATGTCGACTCGAACGTCCGCTTCCGCCACGCTTGCGCCGAAACCTGCCTGACCGGAATCGGCCCGTTGCGGCCATTTCTGAACTCCCACACTTTGGCTTTTCCAGCGCTAAACTGGCCTTGGCGATGAATGGAAACGTTCAGATGTTCCCGGTCTGTGCTCGAAAAGTCGCATAAAAAGGCAGTCTGGAATTGAGACTGCCTTGCTCTCAACCCTGAGCTGCGGTGCCTGCTTCGTTTTTCAACTTTTCAAGGCGGGATCGGCAGATCGGTTCAATCCGATCGATAAGATCATCGACGCGCTCTGCGAGCCACTCTAGAGCTTCTCGCGTGATGTCGAAGTGCCTCGAATAGCGTGCCTTCACATAGGCCTCGTTGATTATGTTGAACCAGGCGACGAATCGCTGCTGGTCACGAGGCCATACGTCGGCTAGCTGCTGGGACTGGTCCTCGGCAAGGCTTCGAAGAAACTTGATGTTGTGCGATGCAGGGCTGTAGTTCGTTGATACGAGTAACAACGCTGCGTAGGCCTGTTCGATTGATTGATGAAGAAGAAAGGCCGCTTCTTTGAGATTGGATTCCCGAAGGAGAAATCCTGCGGTTTTTGCGAACACCCGAGCGTGTGGCAATCTGTCATTGAGGTATTCAGTTGCTAGCCGGAGGGCATCGGCCGGCTTTGCCGGGATTGGGTTAGTGAGCGGCTCGTCGTCAAGCTCGTAGAGCACGATTCCTTCGCGGCGAATGTCGACGAAGAAGTACTGGCCTTCCTTAAGCGCCGAGTTCACTTCCCGGCGCGAGTGCACGATGAAGCTGACGGGCGTATTGATCTCACGCATCAAACGGTCGGCTGCAGGCTGCCAATAGCTGGCGAAGTCGGTCAGCTTTCGATTGTTGACCACCACCAGCAGATCGTAATCGGAACGGTAGCCCTTCTTGGTATGCGGCTCGTCGACCCAGCCGCCGCGGGCATAGGATCCAAAGAGTATGATCTTCAGAATGCGCCCGCGCTTCTTGAAATTGGCGGTTCCTCCTCTCACAGCGTCATCGAACTCCCGAAGCAGTAGCTCGACTGCCTTTTTGAGCTCACGCTGCTTCGGGGGAGGAAGGTGGTCGATGCTGGATTTCATGAACAATGATCTACCGCCCATATGGCATTGATAGGCAAGGCCAAGCCTTCGTTCTGTAATTAGCTCCTTCCGGCCGCGCCAAGCAACGTAAAAGTTGTTGCAAAAATATAAACATGGTCGTCCAGAGGAGTTGTAAGTCGGTACAGAGTAAAGGCGGCATGGTCCTGATTCGAGTCATAGCCGCCTCGGTGAGTCGCGGTACCGCTAAGAATTCCTGGTTGAGAGAGCGTCGTATCGTTTGCGGATCACGTTTGTTAGGCTCCCTTGCGCGGGATAGAGCGGTATCAGGCAAGCCTGCAGTGCGTGGTACAAGTCGGCCTTGCCGACAAACAGCGAATGCGCCGGCTGCAGTCCCTCATCCAGCTCCTCGAACCATCCGCCATGCTCGCGGTCTATATAGGTCTCGGCGATGGTATTCCAGATGCGCCGGCACCATTGTTCATGGAAGGCCCTCGGGCGGTGCTCGACAAGGAAGGAGGCCGCGCCCGCGGCCTCGGCGATCGGCCACCAGGGCTTGAACCGGAATGCCGGCTTGTCGGCCCAGTCCAGCGTGTAGAAGAAGCCGCCCTTAGCTTCATCCCATCCCAATTCCACTGAGCGCCGGAACAGCGTCTCCGCAGCCTCTGGCATCCAGTCCTGCTTCTTGCCGCCCAGCACCCACAATTACAGGATCAGCCTGGCCCATTTCCAGCCGCTGCATCAGCACCGGCAGGCGGCCGTTGACGTTGTACGTCGCGATCTTCATGGCGTTATAGATCCGGGAGGAACTGATCGGCCCGGCCCCATCCCGCGAGGGCCTTCGATGCGGCGCGCTTCTTCAACTCGGGCGCATCGCCGACATGGAAATGGGAGGGCGCATCGATTGTCTTCATCTCCGCCCAGGTGACCGGTGCCGCGACCGGGGCTCCTGGCCGCGACCTAGCGCTATAAGGCATGATCGCCGTTGCGCCGCGCTGGTTGCGCAGATAGTCGACGAAGATACGTCCCTTGCGTTTGGCCTTCGACAACACGGCCGTAAAGTGGGTAGGGTCGCTCTGCGCGACCGCCTGTGCAAGGCCTGAGGCGAAGCCCTTCACCTCAGGCCATTCAGCTCGCGGCGTGAGCGGCGCGATTACATGCACGCCCTTGCCGCCCGTCAGCATCGGGAAGGTGGTCAACCCAAGGGATTTCAGCATGTCGCGGAACTGGAATGCGGCAGCGCGAACCGTCTCGAAATCCAATCCCTCGTCCGGGTCCAGGTCAAAGACAAGGCGGTCGGCCTTCTCGACGTCTTCGATGCGCGCTCCCCATCCGTGGAACTCGATCGTTCCCATCTGGACACAGGTCACAAGCCCCTCGGCGTCGTCGACGTAAAGATAGGGCTCATCGTGACCATCCTTTTCGGTGATCCCGACGTGATGAACCTTGTCGCCGAAGCTGCCGGCGTCATGCTTTTGAAAAAAACATTTCTTTGCTCGGCCCTGCGGGCAGCGGACAAGACTGATCGGCCTGCTGCCGGCCCAGGGAAGCATGATCGCGGCGTCGGTGTAATGATCGGCAAGCTGACCCTTGGTGATGTTGGATTCAGGGTAGATCACGCGGCCGCGATTGCTAATCGCGATCGTTGTCGTTGTCGTTGTCGGCGGCGGCAGTGTCGCTGTGCGGTGTTCCGTCTCGAGCACGACCGCTTCCGGTTTCTTGTCCTCACGCAGGCCCACATAGCTTGGATGACGCAGTGTTCCTTCATTGGTCATCTCGGTGAAGGCGATCTCGGCGACAAGCCTGGGACGCAGCCAGTGCGCGCCGCGAACCTCCGCCCGCGGCGCTTCGACCGTGGCGGCCTTCTGCTCGAGTGGCGCCATGGTCTTCATCAGACGGGCCATCTCGGCAGCATCGAAACCGGTCCCGACCTTGCCGGCATAGCGCAGCTTTCCGCCATCATGGACCCCAAGGATCAGCGATCGAAAGGCGCGATCCTTGTCTGACGGGGTCCAGCCGACGAGCACGAATTCCTGAGTTGATGCACTTGATCTTCAGCCAGCTTCCATCGCGGGCGCCAACATAGTCCGAATCCGCCAGCTTCGAGATGACCCCCTCGAGGCCGGCGCCGCAGAAGCGGTTCAGCAATTCTTCCCCCCGGCCCTGGATATGATCGGAGTAGCGAAGGATGGGGCTCTTCGTCGGGAGGATTGTCTCCAGTTTCTCCTTGCGCTCCAGAAGCGGCAGCCTCGTTAGGTCTTCCCCGTCGAGTTGGAGCAGGTCGAAGGCATAAAAATCGATGCTCGCGGGAGAAGCCTTCAACGCGTTCTGCAGCGCCTGGAAACTGGATCGTCCCTCGGTGTCGATGACGACGGCCTCACCGTCGATGAGGGCGGAGCGAACGTTAAGCCTGCGTGCCTCGGCCAGGATCGAGGGAAAGCGGTCCGACCAGTCCAGACCGGAGCGCGTATAGGCGCGCGCCTCGCAGTCGCCCACAGCGACAAGAATACGGTAACCATCGTATTTCATTTCGTGGATCCAGCGGTCGCCGGAAGGAACCGTGTCCACCAGTTTTGCGAGCTGGACCGGCCGGAATGCCGGCGGCGCGAGTTTGGCTGCGCCGTCGGACGCCGGCTTCGCACCGGGAGATAGAGATCCTTTGATTGTGGGCCGACGCAAAGCTGACTTGCTCACTTGAGTTGACCTTGTTCAGACAGAACTGTGCGATGCGTCATTCCGAATACCCAGCTTATTTTCGGTTTCTCCGCCGCGCCATTAAGCATGTCGCGATCGTTGCCGACTCGCGTAATCAGGTCCTCGGCCTGCTCTCGGCTGATACGTACTTGCACGCGAAATAATCGCCCTCGTAGCCTTCACCGCTGGAGACCTGCCGACGGTCTGCGGCGCCTCGCTTCGAATTTGTTGTCTGCTATTATCGTCTCCCCTGTTCCAGCAGTTGCGTCGTCACGACCTTCCACCTGTAACGCTCTGGGACGGCTTGCGATCCTGAGCCGGGCAAGAAATTCGGCGTTTCACCTTATCGCGTCCTGACCTTGACGTTGCCGATATAAAGTCTGGATATGGATGTCACGGCTACGCAACCCCTTGGGCGGCAGCTCGGTGAATCGCTGATTATTTGAAGTGTCCGGAACTGCGGAGCTTAGCCAGCAGGATCATTGCGGTTCCGCGGTACTCAGCGCGCACATGCTCCCTCAGCGGAGAAGATTCCCAAGCAGCCAGTTCGGCGACGAAATGAGAAGCGTCACCATTTACTAACGCGCATCTGAGGCGGCCACCCTTCTCGAGCACGACTATCGCCGCATCCGCTTCACCGTACCCTATTGCGGCCATCCGCTGAATGTTGGCGTCCCCATCGATGCGGACGTCGAACAAGACAGATCCCGCCGTTTTATCCGCAGCATCGGCCACCCTGTCGGAAAACGGTCGCTGTAAGCCATCGCTATCGGCGATCGATTGCTCAAACAGGACCATTTCAACGTGTCCAGCCACCATGCTGGCGACTAGTGCGCGGTCCGCTAAAATTGGCAATGGCCACGGCTGAACATCCGCATACCGCAGTCATCTTTCACACAAGAATCACAGTATGGCCACGAGACGCGCGACAGCGTGCATCCTCCCCTATCGAATAGACGACGTGAACCTGGGATCAGGCTGAGGGGGATGCGTCCGGTCTGAGATCGTGGCGAGCACGAACAACGCGACAGCGAAAGCGAGAGGCGTCAGCAGAAGAGCGGCGCAATGGGGTTGATCTTCCACATGCGATGACAATCTGCGCTGCGATTTAAACAAACCCGAACAACCATTGTTAACGCGGCCGAATCGAGCCGCGTAAGGATCAACTATGATTTCATGCTGTTACGGCGACCCCCGGCGCGGCGGTAGCGCGCCGCAGTGATTCGCAGCTCATCGATCCAGCCATTCAACAGGGCTGTGGTGTTGCGAACCGCTGCCTATCCCAGACGCTAGGTTTTTTGCCCTCCTTCGTCATCGCCTTGCTCGTCACCATCCGGCGGCCTTCGCCTCGGCCTCGCTACAAAACCAGCGCTATTGCCTAGCCAGAGCGCCAGCCCGTGACAGGTGCGCGCAGCCGTACCCAGCGGCCAGCGCTGCTCATACTTCTGCATTGCTTCATTAGGCCAAGCCTTCCAGCCCGTGTAGGCAGGACGCCACTCGACTGCCGCGGTGGATCGATTTCAATCCAGTCCAGGAGGACACACCTGGGGATTTAAGACGCTGTTCCATGGCAGAACCAGATTATTGCCCTCGATGATTCCCTTTCAAGAGAAAAGTCGACGATATTGTCGTCATCGTCGCCGGGCAGATCCGCGAACGCAGCCTCCAGTTTTAAGGCGATCCCAGATCACAGGACTGTCGATTTTCTTTGGCTTTGGTATCCCCCGTCCAAGACCATCTGGTCGAATTCTGTTACGCCTACGCCGACGTAGCGGGCAGCTTCATCCCGCGACATGCCACGTGGAGGGTAGGAGAGTGTGTCGCTCTTCATCACCTTGATCCGCTAATCAGCTGTCCGAACGCGTGGCACTTTCTGTGAACGCGTTCGAAATAGCAGGCGCCCCATCAAGGGGAAAGCCTGATGTCCAGCTTTGACTGCAGAAGGGCTGCCCTGGCGTGCAAATAGGACGCTCCTGCCGCCTGTGAGCGATAATCGCAGCCCCTGGTCCATCGAGAACAATGTCTTGCCCGTAACGTAAATTGAAAGCAGGCCGGTGGCATATGGCCCTGCGTCAGGTTATTATATTAGTCGTGTCTAAGATTAAGCCGGAGACCCTGAAAATGCAGCAGGCGAAACAAATCTTGGTGACAGGCGGCGCAGGTTTCCTGGGATCATTTTTGTGCGAGCGGCTCCTTGCTGAGGGTCATCAGGTAGTTTGCGCAGATAACTTCTTCACAGGAAGCCGCAGAAACGTCTCTCATCTCCTCGAAGACCGATCGTTCGAGATTATTCGTCATGACGTGACATTTCCACTCTACGTAGAGGTTGACGAAATATACAATCTCGCCTGTCCGGCGAGCCCCGTCCACTATCAGTCCGACCCCGTCCAGACGACCAAGACCAGCGTCCATGGCGCGATCAATATGCTCGGCCTGGCCAAGCGGGTTCGCGCAAAGATTCTGCAGGCATCCACCTCCGAAGTCTACGGCGACCCCGAAGTTCATCCGCAGATAGAAGACTATTGGGGCAGAGTGAACCCGATTGGCCCTCGTTCCTGTTATGACGAAGGCAAGCGATGTGCCGAGACCCTGTTTTTTGACTATTTGCGACAGCACAAGCTGAGGATCAAGGTAGCCCGTATTTTCAATACCTACGGTCCAAGGATGCGTCCCGACGACGGTCGTGTCGTTTCCAATTTCATCGTGCAGGCGCTGCAAAACAAACCGATAACGGTCTACGGCACTGGCCAGCAGACGCGTTCATTCTGCTATGTCGAGGACCTCATCGACGGTCTGGTACGTCTTATGCAGACGGCCGACGATATCACCGGTCCTGTCAATCTCGGCAACCCGGCGGAATTCACGATGCTCGAGCTCGCGAATCTGGTGATCGAACTTATCGGAAGCCGATCGAAGATCAGGTTCTCGCCTCTACCCGTGGACGATCCAAAGCAGCGGCAGCCCGACATCCGATATGCTTCCCGCGAACTCAAATGGAAGCCAAGAACTGCATTGCGTGCTGGCCTTGCAAAGACCATTGCGTATTTCGAGGACGTGGTTTCATCTGGGCACATTCGGCCCGCCGCAGCCGAATGAAGACGGTCCTGGTCACTGGCGGAGCCGGCTATATCGGGTCGCACTGCTGCAAGGCGTTTGCGGAATCGGGATGGGCGGTTGTTGCCTTTGACAACCTTTCGCGCGGCTGGCGCGACGCGGTGAAATGGGGACCGTTGATCGAAGGCGATATTTCCGACGCGGCGGCTGTGGGGGCCGCCCTGGACCAGTATCGGCCGGACGCCGTGGCGCATTTCGCTGCCTACGCTTACGTTGGCGAGTCAGTCGAGCGGCCGGAGCTTTACTACCGAAACAACAGTTTCGGCACGTTGGTCCTGCTCGAGGAAATGCTGAAGGCCGGCCTGGACAAGCTGATCTTTTCGAGCACCTGCGCAACTTACGGGATTCCGACGCGGTCTCCGATAGACGAAACGCATCGGCAGTCGCCCATCAATCCCTACGGCTGGTCCAAATTCATCATAGAGAGAATGGTCGAGGATATCTCGCTTGCTCGTGGCCTCAATGCGGTCGTGCTTCGGTATTTCAATGCGGCCGGATGCGACCCCGACGGCGAAATCGGCGAAAAGCATGAACCGGAAACACATGTCATTCCGCTCGCCATAGAGGCGACAGTGAGGCCAGGCCGCACCTTCGTCATCAACGGAGCCGATTTCGATACCCGCGACGGAACCGCCGTGCGGGACTACGTCCACGTTGTCGATCTCGCGCGCGCCCACGTCCTGGCAGGGGAGAAGCTTCTCCGGAACAAGGGCGTCCACGTCTACAACCTCGGAACCGGAGCCGGTACAACGGTGGCCGAACTGGTCGACGCCGTCAGACGGACTTCGGGAATACCGCTTCCGGTGGCTTACGGGCCGCGCAGGCCAGGCGACCCGCCAGCGCTTGTTGCCGCGGCCGGCAAGGCCGAGCGGGAACTCGGTTGGGTGCCCGAACAATCGGGCATCGACAGGATCGTCGAAACAGCACTGGCTTGGTATCGCAGCCGATTGGAAAAAATATAGCGGATGTGGGCTACCGCGCGGTCAGCAAGCGATCAAGTGCGCCAGCAACCGCGCCGAGCGAAAAATTTCCCTCTATCCGCTTTCGCGCCGCCTGTCCGAGGCGCTCTCGCATAATCGGATCGTCGTTAAGTTTCTTCAGCGCCTGTGCAATGGCCGCCGGCTCGTCCCTTGGTACAATGAGGCCGCCGGATGCCTCGCCGTTTGCCAAGATGTCGGGTAGGCCCTGTGCGTCGGTGGCAACGATCGGAAGGCCGCAGGCCATCGCCTCCAACGGCGCAACGGGCATACCTTCGGTGCGGGACGCTGTGACATAGGCATCCGCCGCCGAAAGCCAACGCCGTATCAAAGCCCGGTCCGTGGTGTAGTCGCAAAGCCATCTCGCATTGGGTAGAGCGGCCTCGCTCAACAGCCTGGCAAAAACGTCTCGGTCCTGCCCCGAGCCGATGATAACCAGTTCGGACGAAGCATCGCCCGAAAAGAGGGACCATGCGTTCAGGAGCACATCGAGCCCCTTCCGGCGAACGTCGATGCGTCCGTGGTTGAGAACGATGAAATTCCCGCTCGCCAAACCGAGATCTTGCCGCGCCTGCCGACGCTCGATTGCTATCCACTCTCCGCAATCGATGGGGTTGGGGATATTTGCGATGTTGAGCGCCATGTGCGGGTAAGCTTTGGCGAGGCGTTCACGCTCCGCTGCCGATGCGACGATCAGGCCGCTGCAGGCACGGAGAGAAGCCTGCCTGGCGATCGCCTCTATCCACGAGAGCGTCCGGTCGCCGCCCTGGAACGTTGCATAGAGCGGAATCCGCATCCGGACTGCCAGCCAGGCAAGCGCATCGAACCGCGTATATTCATATTCCTGAACGAGAATTGCATCACATTGCGATCGGGCGAGCACCTTCCGGAACGCCGGGAGCGGCGTCGCGGACCAGCGCCGCAGACTGTGAGCCGCTGCGGAGTGACCTTGGCGCGCACGCGCGCCGGGAACGATCCAGATCGGCGCGCCCGTGCCGGCATGGTAGTGGCATTCTATCTGCGAAGCATTTTCGGAAGCGCACACGATGACCGGCCTATGCCCGGCCAATTGCAGAGCGGAGGCGTAACCGAAAAGCCAGCCGCCAGTCATCTGTTCGACGAAATCCTTAAGCCGCAATCCTATCGGATCGAGGAATTCCTCCACGACGTCGCCCCATGGGAAGAGGGCGATGACGAGGGAAGAGCGGCGGCCCATCAAATGCCCCAAAAATTCATTTGCGCCAGGAAAAAGCCGTCTCCGTGCCGCGTGTCGAGCGTTGGTGCAGCACGTATCCGACAGCCGTTATCGGCGCCGCTAGAGCGTAAAGTATCTTGCGGCGACGGCGTCCGAAACGAGAAAATGCGATGTCGTGAAACAGTGCCGTCACGGGGTTGATAAATGTGGCGCGGCGTTCCGGCACACGGTCGAAGAGCGCTGCGAGTTCGGGATCCCGGTAGCCGCGCCGAACGTGACCCCATTCCTGCATCAGTTCGCTTTCATGCGGGCAATAGGGCTTCATGAAGCGGAAATAAGGGTAATGCCACTCCGCATGTGGCGTCGAGACAAGAACATACCCGCCTGGGCGCACGACCCTCAAGGCCTCTTGTGCGGCACTACGGTCATCCTCGATGTGTTCAAGCACGTCGAAGAGCGTCGCCACGTCGAAACTGTCATTCGCGAAGGGGAGGTCACAGGCATCGCCGCAGACGAAGGTCGACCTCGCCCAATCTGGCTGGTAGTTGCCCAACTCGGGATCGAGATCGAGGTTAACGACTTCAGCGTTCGGATAGAGGATACTTGCCATCCCGCTGCGCCCGCCTCCAATTTCCAGTATCCGGCCGGGCCCGTCGATTGCCGCGGGCGCGACGCGGTGAATTGCGCGCATCTTCTCACGGTAGAAAAGCCCGTCCGTCAGAGCGTTTGGAAACGGATTTCGAGACAGGAATCGTCCGAGCGGCGCCTTGCGGATCATCGATTTTCTTCCTCAACCAATTTGATGTTCGCCGTTTTCGCCAGCCGAAACGGACGAGGAATTGAAGACCAGCCAGCCAGCCTTCGACTTCCGCCGCGAGGATACTGTTCCTGCCGGGGGGGCCTTCGAAAAGCGCCTTGACGAATGTTCTCAAGAAATATGCGGGCAACTGCTTCCAGATGCGATCGATGTTTCCGCGATCGCCAAAATTGTCATATTGCGTCACAAGAGCTGCGACGTGGCCCTTCATGTAGGCTCTTATTTGCCGCCTGAGGCCCGGCCAGTCGCGGCGATGATGATGGAAGACAACGGCGCGAGGTTCATACAGGCAAGTCCCTCCTGTGGCCAGCAGCCGGTACCATAGCTCCGAATCTTCGGAACATCCGGCAGCACCGGCGCCGAGGCGCTCGTCGAACGAGCCTACCCGATCGAAGGCCGATCGCCGGAAGGCCATGTTGGCTCCAGCGCCGATTTTCCAGACATGCGCTCCGCTTGGCCGAGTCTCTTCGAAGAAGCGGTGGTCGAAGAGAAGCGGCACGAAGGTGGTCCCAAAACCGCCCATGTCGAACTGGAAACGGCGTTGGGCGATCGTATCGAGCCGCGCTGGCAGCACCAGGCCCGTCAGTGCCTCGACGTCCCTTTCTTCAAAGGCGCGTGCGATTTCGGCAGTCCAGCCAGCATGAACCTCGACGTCGTCGTCCGTGAACGCAATGATGTCTTGACGGCTTTCCCGGATGCCGGCGGATCGGGCAACACTCAATCCGGGCCGCGGCTCATGAACGTAACGGACCTCAGGAAAGCCGACACATACCAGCCGAGCGTTGCCGTCGCGGGAGTTATCAACGACGATGACTTCGCCCGGGGCGCTGCGTTGCCTTGCAACGCTTTGAAGGCACTCCGCCAGGGCGGGGCCGCGGTCGCGCGTGCAAATTACGACTGAGATGTGCCGGGCCGACGCGGAAGACGCAGTTGCAAGTTCATCAAGGCGGCCGACAAGGTCCTTGGCCTCGAGCGCCGCCGTCAAACAGAGAGCGGACTTTGGCGATCCTTCATAGGTCGCCCGCAAGGGGGCGCCCAGCGGGGTGCTGCGGGCGGCCAATTGTGCTGCCGAAAATTCCGCCGCGAACTGCCGCAGACGTGCCTCGCTGTAGGGCAATTCGTCAGGCAAGGACGCTCGCATTCCCAGCGGCAAGTCCTTCCACCAGAAGACCGATAGGGAAGGGGTATCTCCCGCATCGGCGTCCGCACAGACGGAACCGAGATCGATTTGCCTGACACGGAAGGCGTCGCCATTCACCGGTTCTGCTCCCGGATTCTCTGCACGCGGATACGTGAGCGATCATATTCGCCTGCCAGGCCGTAGATTCCACCCCACAGCTCTGCAATGCCGAAACGAAAATCACGACCTTGAAGCTTGCGCCCGGCCCGCGCCAGCGCCTTCAGCCGATCGAAAAACCACCAGCAAACCATGCCACGGTGACGTGCCTTGAGCTCTCCGTCAGTCCGACGGCTTTTGACAAGAAAGGCCATCATACCAAGTCCCCATGTCCAATATTGCCGTCTCAATTGCTCGATAGTCTCGCGATGCTCGTGGTAAACGGCATACTCCGGTTCATAGATCATGGCCCTGCCCGAACGCAGCACGCGATAGAAAATGTCGAGATCGCCACCGCCAGGCAGCGGTGCTCCGGTATCGAGGGCTTCGTCGAAACCGCCCAGCGATACGAGCAGCGTGCGGTCGAAAGCCATGTTGCAGCCGGCGCCGAGAATACCAGACCCTACCGGGTGCAGCGCATTGTCGAAACGGGTGTTGTGGAATTCATTGCGCCTGAAGCCGCGGCCAAATCCGCCCCTTCGTTCGAAAAAGATCTGCGCCTCGGTGTCCAGGCGAAGTGGCAGCACCAAACCCGTAAAGCCGCCGGCACCGGGATTGTCCCGGCAGGCTTTGGCAAGCCCGTCAAGCCAGTTGCGGTCGACGATCACGTCATCGTCAAGATAGGCAATCAGGCCACCGGTGCCCGAGTGAAGAGCCGCGTTTCGTGCAAAATCAAGCCCGGGCCTCGGTTCGAATACATAGAGCACGTCCTTGAAGCGCCCGACTGCTTCGCGCGTGGACGAATCCACAGACGCATTGTCCACCACGACGACTTGGACGCTCGGAAAAGCGGTTCTGTGTCGGATGCTTTCGAGCGAACCCAGCAACCTCGAAAGACGTTCGGCGCGGTCTTTCGTACATATCGCGATGGAGAGGCTCGGCAGGGGCAATTGCCCAACCGGTCTTCGGCGCAGCAATTCCTGATCCATCTTCGCGACCAGGATGCGATCGGCGAAACGTTCATCGGCAATGGATTTCAGTCGCTCCGCCGACAGCATCGCTGCGGAGGCGAGCGCGATCATCTCAAAGCCGACAAGCCGGCCCTGCCAGCGGGCAATGAGACCAACGCCGTCGTGCTCTGGCGCAAGCTCAATCGGGGCCAGCGGACTTGACAGTTCGATTTCGACAATCTTGTAGCCCATCGCCTTAGTTCGCACCCATGGCAACACGACCGTTTTGAAACTCGTGAAGTTTTGAAAAATGGCCCGCTCGCTTCAGAAGTTGATCCGGCGAACCAATCTCGACCACCCGTCCCTTGGACATCACGATGATCTGGTCAGCGGCCTGGACGGTGGACAGGCGATGCGCAATGACAACCACGGTGCGATCGTGCGAGTATTGCTCGAGGGCGATCTGGAACGCCTGTTCCGTCTCGCCGTCGAGCGCATTGGTGGCTTCGTCCAAAAGGAGAATGTCGGGATTGCGAAGTATGGTCCGGGCCAGCGCGATCCGCTGCCTCTGGCCCCCCGACACGCGCATTCCCTGGTCGCCGATCTGCGTCTCGTAGCCCTCCGGAAGCGAGCGGATGAAATCGTCAGCCTTCGCAATGCGGGACGCTTGGCGCAGTTCGTGCTCACCGGCGTCGAAATCGCCGTAAGCGATGTTGGCCGCGATGGTGTCGTTGAACAGGTACACCTCCTGGGACATCAGCGACAGCCGCTTGCGCCAACTGCGCAACTCGAAACCTAAGAGCGGGATACCGTCGGCAAGGACTTCCCCCGACGTCGGGTCCATGAAGCGAAAGAGCAGGGCCATGACGGTCGACTTGCCGGCACCCGACTCGCCAACGATTGCCGTGGTCTTGCCGGCGGGGATACTGAAAGACACATCCTGCAGCGCCATAGGCTGATCGGGCGCATACCGAAAGCTGACATCGCGAAATTCGACGGCCGTCTTGAGTGCAGGCGCCGGCAGATAGCCTTGGCTGAGAAACGGCGTTTGCGTTGTGCGCAGGAACTCGTCCACATCGTCAATCGCGCCCGCAAGCCCGTCCAGCGCAATCTTCGACTGCAGCAATTCCCGTGTGGGCCCCTGGAGACGATAAAGCAGCGACAGGAAAGCGGCGAGAGCCGCGATTCCTATGCTTGCGGATTCGGCAATGAGAACCAGTGCACCGATCAGGATCGTGATCGAGATCTCCGAGACAGGCCCGGGGGTCGCCCAAAGCATGTCGAGCCTCAACAGACGACGCCTTACCCTGTCCGATGTATGAACGAACCGGTCATGCTCGTAGGATTCCTGTGCGAAGGCACGGATCAATTGCAATGAATTGATGCTTTCCCACATCCTGAGGCCGAACTGCTTGTTTTCCTCGACGACGGCCTTGCCGGTCTCGTCAGCGCGCCGCGTGGCCAGACGAATGGCCATTGCTCCGAAAAGCAGGAAAATCATCGAAAAAAAGGTCAATCGGACTGAGATCAATAGCATCAAGAGAACGAAGACGCCGAAGGTACAAAGGCAGACCATCAACCGGTAGGCCAGGCTCAGGCCTTGGCTAACCTTCCAGGTATTGTTGGCAATCGTCGTGATGATGTCCGTTCGTCTGTTCTCGACACGGTAGTCGATGCACGAACTTATCGTCTGATCGAAAACCCTGGATCGCAACCGGTGCGCGACGAGGCCGTCGATGTATCTGGTTACCCAGGTGTTGGCGAGATGGACCGCATTTTTTAGGACGATGCTGACGCAAAGCGCTCCGACCAGGAAGGCGGTTAGGTAATGATGCGGGATGGGCGACAGGAGCCTGTCAAAGACGGGCTGCCATCTGCCGGGCTGTGGCGGCGAGGCTCCCAGGCTCTGCAGCAGCGGAATGAACAGAACGAGACCCGTACCTTCCAGAACCGCTGCGACCAGTCCAAGCCCCACCACGGTCGGCCCAGCCCAGGCTGGCGCCGCCGCCAGGCGAAAGAGCCGCCGCAATCGCACGACCATTCTCACCAGATGCTCTCTGCGTAGTGGGGTTGGAACTCGGCGTTCTTGTTTCGCATCCCTTTCACTCGGATTTTGACCCACCGAGGGACCAGTCTGGCACGGCAATAAATGTCCATCATTCTTGGCAGGCGAGAAATCGCCGTCCCTGGCTCCATAAGGAAGAGTTTCTTCATCAGGCCATACGCTGCCGAAAGCCGCCCGGAGATCAAGGCTCTTACGGCGAGCCAATGCAGCATGTCGATCAGATGATCGTCGAGATCGTCCCCGAACTGCGGGTACTTCTGGCGAAACTCGGCAAGGACAATTTCACAAGAACGAAGCATCTGCATGACATCGCTCGACATGTTGGCGTTCGTCATCCGGTAACCCACCAGGTACTGAGGGACGACGCGAAACTCGTACCTTTCGGCTATTCTGAGGCACATCAGCAGATCCTCGCAGCCTTGTGCGTTCCTGGCCCTCAAGGAAGGGTCGAAGCCTCCCGCTCGCTCGAACGCGGCGCGTCGGACCAGCATTGAACTTCCGTTGCCAACAAAATTCGTCCTGCACATGCGTTGGAGCACGCGACCCTCGGCATCGGGCCGGTTATGCAATGAGAATACCCGGCCGTCGCCGTCTATATCGGCGAACCAGCAATATGCCAGGCCTGCCGAAGAGCCGCCTTGCTGTAAGGTGCACATCTGAAGCGCGATTTTGGATGGGGCCCAAAGATCGTCGGCGTCCACAAACGCCAGGAACTCCGCATCGGTGGAAGCAACTCCACGATTGCGCGCATTCGCAACGCCGCCGTTCGACTGCGTTATCAGGCGGATACGGCTATCCTGTTCAGCATAGGAGGCCACAATCGAGGCAGAAAGGTCCGTCGACCCGTCGTCGACGACGACAATGTCCAGCGCCTGGTATTGTTGCCCGCAGATGCTGTTCAGGGTCGCGCGAATCGTTCGTTCCGCATTGAACATCGGCACCACGACGCCCACCGTGGCATTGTCTTTGATCATGGGCCTCTGTTGTCTCCGCAAACAGTTGGCTAGCAGGCATTGTAACCGGGCGCCCGGCGAGCCTCTCCGCGACACGCACCCCCTAGGCTCGATGGCTCTGCCGACTACGCCGTCGTGCGGGAACCTGGAAGTGTGAGTCACGGCGGCATGCTGCACTGCAACACAAAATTACACCGCAATGCGCAATATTGCTAATTTAATCATCTCTAAAGTCCGGTTTGCAGGATCAGTTTTTCTTACGGCCCGAAACAGCGCTTGAACCGCCAGCGCGCGCCGTTACCGCGAACGCCGCCGTCCGGCGCGGCGTCCCGCCCACCGCTAAGCTGAGATTGGCTGTTCAAGAGGCGGGCGTCTTACTACGCAGCCTTTAACTGACCGGGATCCTGATGAGGTACTGGCGCGTCTTCACGAGCCAACCTCAGCGACCGACATAAAGCTCCGACCTGCCTTGCGACGCCAATGCGCGACGGAGAAGAGATCGGCAGGGCTGCAATGAGAGACAGGACTCACCCGCAGCCGCACTCAAGCCGCGACGGTTAGCCGAGAGAGGAGGAGAGGGCGCTACTGGTTGTCTGCCTATCCTGCGGGCGAAGGCGATCGCCATAGCATCGTGGCTGTGTGGACTGGCGTCATTCGAATAGACGAGTAGGGTTCGCCATGGCACCGCATCAAGCAAACCCGCCGCGTGGCCATCGTTTCTGCGCGAGAAACGCGTGCTCCAGGGGGCAGCGAGGTGCGGGGCCTGCACCTAGGAGAGAGAAGGCTCGAGCCGGCCAAGCTGTCCGCGTGGCTAGAAGCGCGGAGACATCTGAGAGCGCTGCGTTCGCCCGAACGAGCCGAACCATCGGATGGCGACCATCCACCCCCGGATGACGGTGATCCTGGCGTCGCCCTGCGTGACCCTATGCAGGACCGGCGTTGGTTCACATCGAGTTCCTGAGATCGTTCCGCGGACCTATGTTCACGCAATGTCATTCACGATTCCTATCCGGCGATAGATGAAAGCTTCGTCCCCTGCGGCATTGGCGACGTTGCGCCGGGTTTCATCGACCAGCGCTGCCATGCGCGCGTGTGCCTCCGACTTGATGCAGACCGGATCTGTCGCAGCGGCATCGCCGACAATCGCCAACGCCTGACATCTGCAGCCGCCCCAATCGATCTCACGCCGCTCGCAGCTTCGGCATGGCTCCTGCATCCATTCGGTGCCGCGAAAGGC
The DNA here is from genome assembly GCF_006441385.1 of Mesorhizobium sp. B2-4-18. Lineage (NCBI taxonomy): Bacteria > Pseudomonadati > Pseudomonadota > Alphaproteobacteria > Hyphomicrobiales > Phyllobacteriaceae > Mesorhizobium > Mesorhizobium sp. B2-4-18. The sequence continues at coordinate 129,419 of NZ_VFUW01000012.1, forward strand.
ATTGAATGCGGGTGAAGCGGCCCAGATGTCGGCCAGCGGTTTCGCTCCAAAACGTTCGAAGCGAAGCGAAGGAATCGTCTGCGCGGCGTGGCACGGCAATACAGTACCGTCCGGGGTAACCACTAACGCGTCGCGCGCCCAACCGCCCATGCATGGCTTGGGATATGTGGCGAAATAATCCGGCGTGACAAAATCGATGTTCATAATGCCGGCGAGCCTTTCGCGCGCGGCTGCGACGATGTCCGCCTGCCGGTCTATCGCGCCACATTCGGGCATCAGCATATCGCGATTGGCCAGCGCCCAGCCGGCATACTGCACGTTGGCGATCTCGAGCCGGTCGGCGCCCAAGGAAAGAGCCAGATCGATGAATTCGGGTACCTCCTCGATGTTGTGACGATGGATCGGTGCGTTGATGGTGAGTGGCAGCCCGGCCGCGCGGGCGCGGTGTGCCGTCTTCAGCTTCTTTTCGTGGCTGCCGCTGTGGTTGGCGACACGGTCGGTGGTCGGCTGACGGGCACCCTGAAAGCTCAGTTGCAGGTGGTCGAGACCGGCTTCGGCAAAGGCTTCAATACGGCCTTCGGCAATGCCAACACCAGCGGTGATGAGGTTGGTGTAGATACCGCGCGACGAAAGCGCGGCGATCAGTTGCTCAAGGTCGCGGCGAAGCGTCGGCTCGCCGCCGGACAGGTGCACCTGGAGAACGCCCAGATCGGCGGCCTGCGAGAACAGATCGAGCCAGGTCCGCGTGTCGAGCTCCCGATTGGCCTTCAGCAATTCGAGCGGATTGGAGCAGTAAGGGCATTGCAGCGGACAGCGATGCGTCAGTTCCGCCAACATGCCGATCGGAGGCAGGAGAGGCTCGCTCATAGTTTCACCAGAAGCTTGTCCGACCATTCCTGCAGGAAGGCGATGACGTCGGCCGCTACCGCATCCTGACCGGCGTCATAGTCGGCCGCAAGGTCGGCGATGATGTGGCCGACCGTGGATCTCCCGTCGCAGCGGCGCAAGATGTCGAGGCTGACCTCGTCCGGCCAGAAGACTTTCTCCGGCGAAAGCACGGCGAAGGCCCGCCGCACAGGGTCGTACTGGATGCGAACATGCTTCGGCAGTGACGGCGCCGATCGCAACGACACGATGGTTCTTTCGCGCAGTCCCGTCATGAGGCCGCCTCCGGGCGGAAGGCGCCGGGCGGTATGTTTCCAGGCGCGCCATAGGCATGCTGAAGTGCGTCGAGCATCGCCCACAATATGTCGCATTTGAACACCAGCGCATCGATCGCCTGCTGCTGACGTTCGGCCGTGTCGGCATGTTCTAGCACGTAGGCGAGCGCGAAGTCCGCGTCGCGTGATGCCTGTTCGGGCCGCCAGCTGAAATAGGCCAGCGTGTCTTGCGTAATGTAGTCGTATCTGGCCAGCATCGCCGGCACTCGTTCGCCGATGATGCGGGGCGAGAACATCTCCGTGAGTGACGATGCGACCGCCTCGAGCAGCGTACGGTTGGTGCAGAAGGAAAGGTAGGCGCCCACCGCGAAACGGGTCGCCGGCAGCGCCAGACGCTCGCTCCTGACCGCTTCGGCGTCGAGCCCCAGTGCGGTGGCCAGATGCAGCCAGCGCGCGATGCCGCCGCTCCAGCCGTCGTCGCCGTCATGATCCTCGATGCGTTTGCGCCACGCGGCGCGAAACGCCGGATCTTCGGCACGCGCCAGGATCATGGCGTCCTTGCGCGGAATGACGGCCTGGTAGCAATAACGGTTGAGCGCCCAGGCCTGCATTTCGGCTTTCGACAGAGCGCCACTGGTCATACTGTGATGGAAAGGATGTCGGTTGTGATAACGTTCTTCACCGACCTGCCGCAGCACGGCTTCGAACTCGCTCCTGGACAGGCCATCTTTCGCAGCCTCGTGGAACTCGCTCAAAATTCCATCTCCATCCCATCGCTGGCGACTTCCCAACCAGCCACTCTGACCGCCGCGTGTTCGGCGGAATTCTCGTCGAGAACAGGATTGGTGTTGTTGATATGGATGAAGATACGACGGCCGATTTTCACATCGGCTAAGCCGGCAATCGAGCCCTCCTCTCCAGACATTGCGATGTGCCCCATGCGCGCGCCGGTTTTCTGGCCGACGCGGGCAATAATCATCTCGTCGTCCGTGTAGACGGTGCCGTCGAACAGAAGGCAGGCGGCATCAGCAACACGAGTGCGCAGGGCGGCATCGATGCGCGCGCAGCCCGGAATGTAGAAGATGGCGCCGCACCTGCCGGTCGCAGTGATGCGGACTCCGATTGTGTCACCCCGGTCGGAACTGAAATCGGCGCTGGGACCGGCCTTTTGCTCGAGGTAGAGCGCGATCTTCCCAGGTACGGGAAAGCTGTCGACCACAACGCCAGTTTCGCGGCCATACGCGTCGCGGATCGCCAGTTCGCCCGTTGGCCCCAGCAGGCGCCGAGATACGATCGACGGATCGAGAACGTTGAAAATCGAATTCGCCTCCAGCGTCTCCAGCACCTGTGCTGTTCCATAGATTGCGAAAGGCTGTCGTTCACGCAGGCTGAGCAGGCCGGCGACATGGTCCACGTCGGCGTTGGTCAGCACCACGGCGCGGATAGGCGTCGAGCGCGGCGGCGCATCGGCTGGCGGCTGCAGTTCAGGCGTTTGCGCAATCTGTTGGCGAATGTCGGGCGACGCATTGAAGAGAACCCAGCCTGCCCCGTCACCCGACACGGCAATGGATGATTGGGTTCGTGGACGAACGCCGGGCATCCCGCTGCGAGCCGCGCGGCTCAAACGATAATTACAATTCCACTGCGGAAAGCCGCCTCCCGCCCCCGATCCGATGATCTTCACGAGCATACCATCGCTCCGAAGCCCTATGGAACTAGCAGGACGTTCTCAAAAGCAACCGCGTCCAATTTTCCTACGGACAAGGCATTGCATGCCGCCGTTGAAGGGCACATGCAATTTGCAGCCTACTTCTTGGGCGGATTTTCTGCGGGCAGGTATCGCGAAATCTCTAAACCGGCGGCGACCTGACACATGGTCGGTTTCTTCCAGGTCTTCTTCATCGCGTTCTCCTCTTGCGCCGGCCGAACGGGCCGGTCACGCTATCGATGCCATTACCTGACAATGGGCACTCTTGGAGGCTACAACGTGTTGCAGCTTCAGTTGTTCCTTCATCACCAGCCCGGTTTTCGAATGAACCAGCCTTAACTTTCCTCGAACAGGCGTGAAATGTCGAGCGCAACCGGTAATCCGATTGGAAAATATGAATGCGGTCACGCCTCGTGCGTTTCATAGTGATGCATGCCAAAGGCCCGAGCTAGTCGGGCGGCTGGCTTCGGTCCCTGCCAAAGAATCGCGCAATGCGCGTGTCAAAGCTTCACGCCGGGTGGCCAGATTTCAAGCGCGCCGTAATCGCGCGTTGCCACCGTGTCGTAGTGAACGGTCAAAAGCACCGTCGACCGACCGGTGCCGAGAAGGAGCATCGCCACGCTTCATGATCGTTCCTGATAGAATTGAAACGCTTGCAAAGCTAGACCAGCTGGGCGCAGGCCCGCCGGTAGCCGCAAGCGAGAAGCGGTGAGAGCAGGCGTGCCGCTCAGGGGACCGGCTGCGACTTGGGAAAGAGCGCGGCCAAGGAACAATCGGAATTTCCAGCAGTTGGGGTCGGGTCGGTCCTCCCTCTACCGGTCCAAGGCATGGAGAGCCCGCCCCAAATGCGGAAATGGGGCGGGCTCACTTTGTTGGAATCCAGGAACATTCCTTTGTCCAAAATATTAGGGTCGCTTCCATCCTGGAGCGCACATGCCGATTATTGACGTCCCACTTGGCTTGCCCGCCTTGGGCCGAATGAGGCTGGCGCTGACATTTCTCGTGCTGCTCGCTTTGGTCGCGCCCGGGCTTGGCGAGCCCCAGACGATGGTGATCGGCTATCTCGGCGAACAGCGCAAACCGCCTCTGCCGCTCGGGCCACTGGACGAGGTCGTCACCGACGACGGCCTGCAAGGTGCCCGGCTCGGCATCGCCGACAATGCCAGCACCGGCCGCTTTCTCGGTCAGCAATTCCGGTTGCAGGAAATCACCCTCAAGCCCGGCGAGATGCCAGCCGAAGCGGTCAAGGAATTCGCGGCCGCCGGCATCAGCTTCCTCATCGCCGATCTCGATGCCGCCCGTTTGCTGCAGGCGAGCGACGCTCCAGGCGCCGAGAGGATGACGCTGTTCAACAGTCGCGCTCCTGACGAGCGGCTCCGCCAGGAGGATTGCCGCAAGAACGTGCTGCACACCGTTCCGAGCCGCGCGATGCTCGCTGACGGGCTGGCGCAATATCTCGTCTGGAAGCGCTGGCAGCACTGGTTCCTGCTGGTCGGGGCGCATCCCGAAGACCAGGCGATGGCGGTTGCCTTTCGACGCGCGGCGACGCGTTTCGGAGCAGAGATCACCATCGACCAGCCCTGGACGTTCAGGCCCGCCAACGGGCGCGCCGATACCGGACATGTCACGCTGCAGACCGAGATTCCCGCTGCCACGCAGGTCAGCGACTATGATGTGCTCGTCGTTGCCGACGAGGCGGACGAGTTTGGCGCCTATCTCGAAGGCCGAACCGCATTTCCGCGGCCGGTCGCAGGGACGCAGGGTCTGGTCGCGACCGGCTGGAGCGCGGTCAACGAAGAGTGGGGTGCCACGCAACTCCAGGATCGCTTCCACAAGCAGGCCGGGCGCTGGATGCTGCCCAGCGACTACGCCGCCTGGCTCGCCGTGCGAAGCATCGGCGAGGCGGCAACGCGCCTGCACAGCCTCGATCCGATTGCGATCGGAAAGTATCTCCGCAGCAACGATTTCCTGCTCGCCGGATTCAAAGGACAGGGGCTGAGTTTCCGTCCCTGGAACGGCCAAATGCGCCAGCCTATCCTGATCGCGGGCCCTCGGCTGCTCGTCTCCAACTCGCCACAGCCGGGTTTCCTGCACCAGCGAACGCCACTCGATACTCTGGGGATCGATCTGGAGGAGAGTACATGCAAGTTCTGATCGATGTTATCCTTGCAATGTTGATTCTCGTTCCTCCCGCCTCGGCTGAGACGATCTACGTCTCCAATGAACAGGACAACACCGTCGCGGTCGTCGACGGGGCGGCCATGACCCTGCAGACAACCATCGATGTCGGGCGGCGTCCGCGCGGGATGGCGCTTTCGATCGACAAGAAGACGCTGTTCGTTGCCGAAGGCGACGACAACCGCATCGATGTGATCGATCTCGCCAAACGGCAGGTGGTTGGTCGGTTGCCTTCGGGCGCCGATCCGGAATTCTTCGTTGTCCATCCGGACGGCAAGCGGCTCTTCGTGGCCAATGAAAATGACAATCTGGTTTCGGTCGTCGATATTGCGGCAGGTAAGGTCACAGGCACCATCGACGTCGGCGTGGAACCAGAAGGCATGGCAGTCAGCGCCGATGGCCGCACGGTCGCCTGCACTTCGGAGACGACGAGCATGGTTCATCTCATCGATGCCGGCACACTTGAGCTCATCGACAATCTGCTGGTCGACACGCGGCCGCGCGCGGCGGCGTTTTCGCGGGACGACAAGCAATTGTGGGTGTCGTCCGAAATCCGGGGCACCGTCGCCGTCTTCGATACCGCTACACGCGCTGAAACTGGCAAGATCGAATTCGAGGTGCCGGGTATCCGGCGCGAGGGGGTGCAAGCGGTTGGCATTGAGATGTCGCGCGACGGCGCGACCGCCTATGTGGCGCTCGGCCCGGCCAACAGGGTTGCAGAGGTCGACACCAAGACGCTGGCGGTGCGGCGCCTCTATCTCGTCGGCCAGCGTCCGTGGCATGTAGCGCTATCGAACGACCAGAAGCGTCTGATCAGCGCCAACGGCAACTCGGGCGACATCTCCTTCATCGACCTTCACGATCAGGAGGTGGTGAAATCACTGCCGGTGGGGCGCGGTCCGTGGGGCGTCGTGATTGGCCCATGAACGCCCTGTCAGTCGAGGATCTAGGTCACAGTTTCGGAAGCCGGCGGGTTCTCCAGGGCGTCTCGTTCGCGGTGGCTGAAGGCAGGATGTGTATCCTGCTTGGACGCAACGGCGCCGGCAAGACGACCTTGTTCTCGCTGATCACCGGTCTCTACCACGCGCGCGTAGGATCAGTGCAGGTCTTCGGCCAAGCCATGAATGCCAATCCTTCCGCCGCGCTCGCGCAAATGGGCGTCGTCTTTCAATTGCCGACTCTCGACCTCGATCTGACGGCCGGCGAGAACCTGCGATACCATGCGGCCCTGCATGGGCTTCCCACGGAGCTGAGCAAGGAGCGCTCCAGGGAGGAACTCAGCCGCCTGGAGGTGCTGGACAGGATCGACGATCCCGCCCGCGCGCTGTCCGGCGGCCAGCGCCGGCGCGTGGAGATCGCACGGGCGCTGATGCATGGTCCGCGCCTGCTGCTGCTCGACGAGCCTACCACCGGGCTCGACGTGCCAGGACGGCGCGCGCTTGAACAGCATATGAGAAAGCTTTGCCGAGAGCGTGGCATTGCCGTTCTGTGGGCAACGCATTTCCTCGAAGAGGTGGCGGCCGACGATGATGTCGTGGTGCTGGATCAGGGCAGGGTATGCTGGGCCGGCGGCGCGGATCGCATCGCGCCCGAGCTTGATGTCGAAACCATCGCGGGGGCATTCGCCGTGCTGACGGGCTCGCCATGAAAGTCCACCACGCATTGCGCGCGCTCGACGGCATCTTGCGGCGGGAGATGTTGCGAACGCTTCGGCAGCGCGGCCGGCTGCTCTCGGCGATCATACGGCCTTTGGTCTGGCTCGCCATCTTCGCCGCCGGCTTCCGTTCGGTGCTTGGCCTGTCAATCACGCCGCCCTATCAGACCTACGTTCTCTACGAGGTCTATGTCGTCCCCGGGCTGGCGGCCATGATGCTGCTCTTCCATGCCATGGCAAGCTCGCTGGCGATGGTCTACGACCGTGAGATGGGCAGCATGCGCCTGTTGCTGACGGCGCCGCTTCCACGCTGGTATCTGCTTGCCGCGCGGCTGCTGGCGAGCGTCATCGTCGGTCTGCCGCTGGTCTATCTGTTCTTGCTGATCGCGCGTTATTGGGACGTGCGCCCGCCGTTTCTAGGCTACCTCGCCGTGTTTCCGGCGCTGGTCCTGTCAGGCCTGATGCTGGGCGCGTTCGGGTTGCTGGTATCGTCCGTTTCGACGCAGATGGAGAACTTCGCCGGCGTGATGAACTTCGTCATCTTCCCGACGTTCTTCGCCTCGACGGCGCTTTATCCGATATGGCGGCTTGCCGAGGCGGGGCCGGTGCTGGCTACGATCGCCGCATGGAACCCGTTCAGTTCGGCGGTCGAACTGATACGCTTCACGCTCTATCTGCGCTTTGATCCCGTTTCCGCCCTTGTCGTTCTCGCCTGCCTCGTCGTGTTTTTCCTGGCGGCAGTGGTCGGCTACGACCCCGGCCGCGGCCTGTGGTCCCGGGGCGGCGGCGAGGGCTGATCATTTCAGGGCGTAGAGGTAGGCAGCGATATCACGCGCCTGCTGCTCTGTGATCCCCGTCGATGGCATTGCCGTGTGCGGATTGATCTCCCTGGCCGCTCGTATCCAGCGGATCAGGTTCTCCGGATTGTTCGCCAGCATGCCGGCGATAAAGACCCGGTCGGCAAGGCTGGAATCGAGGCGCGGACCAACCTGGCCTTGTGCCCCCGGCACGCCGGGGATCGTATGGCATCCGGAGCAGCCGTTCGCGATCATGATCGGAATGGCGCGCGCTTCCAAGCCGCCGGTCGCCATGTCCGATTCGTGGCGAACACGATCGCGCCGGTCGGACCACAAGGTCGCTGCGGCGACTGCCGCGGTCAGCAGCAGGATCGCGGCGAGCGCGCCGCCCACCATCCTAGCCAGGCCGGAGCGCATGGCTTGCCTCCCTGATTCCGCTCTTGCTTATCCAAAGGCCGGCAAGCAGCAAGGCGGCTCCGCCATAGATCAGGCCAGCCGGAACCCACATCACCAGTCCGGCGAGCTGCTGGTCCTCGATCGGGGTTAGACCCCAGAGCGCCGCGCCGGCGGCATTCTGCGGGTACCAGAGTCTGGGCGACAACAGCAGCAGCACGCCGAGCAGACCAGTGTGCAGTGACGTGAAGAAGAGATGCATGACCGCGCTGCCATAGGCCTGCTGGCGGCCGGAACGCGGCAGAATCCCCCACCAGAACAGCAGGGCTGTGCCGAGGAAGCTCGCATGCTGGGCGTAGTGCAGCACGCCCTGCTGAAGCGCTGCCTCGAACAGGACGGGAACGTGCCAGATCCAGATCGCGATGCCGTGGATGGCGGTTGCGTTGAGGGGGCGGCTGGCAACGGTCCAGATCGCACGAAGAGTCCTGCCGTGCGTGAGCCTTCCCGTCCCTCGGCGAAGTCCGGTCGGCAATGCCCATATCAGGGCTGCGCCGGGGCAGGCGGCGACAAGGAGTGGCGCCGCTACCGCCATCAGCAGTTCATGCTCGATCATGTGGGCGGCAAACACCCGTTCGCCAAGCGCATGGATCGGGCTGACCAGCGCTCCGGTCAGCACGCCCCAGCCGGCGGTGAACAACAGAACTTGCCGCGTCCGCTCGGAGCGGCCCCGGCTGCTGCGGCGCCATAGCCGGCTCGCTCCGAGCGCATAGATGAGCGCGATTGCGGCCAAAGGGAGCGTGATGGGAAACGCAAGCGTCCATCCCGCTTCGGGCGCGCCGGCGCCATAGCAGATCGAGGTTGAGAAGAAGGCCTCGAAGCTCATCGCAGGCACTCGTCGAGAATGAGTGCGGCGCTGCCCTGCATGACGATGACGAGGGCAAAAAGCAAAGCCGCAAGAATGCCGAGATCGGCGACGAATTGCTCGGTGCCGCGCGTGCGCTCCGGCTTGAAAGCCGCGCCCCCTTGCCGCCGTGCCCGCCAAGAAAGCATGCCGCCGAGAAGCGAAAGCAAGGCGAGCAGCAATGCGATCGGAAGGACGACCGGCACCTGGCGATTGCACTGCCACGGAACAAGCGCGTAATTCAGCTGCGTCGAGATCGCCCAAGCATGGCTCAAAGCCAGGCCCCGACACGTTTCGACGGTAGGAATTCAGTGCTGTCTTCAATGCTCGGATGAAATCAGCATAGAAAGCGGCGTTTCATCAAGGGGCAAGATCGGCGCGCCTATTGCTATGCATCTTGAAGCGGCTGGTCGGCACGTTGGCGATCGACGACATAGCCAAGTCCTCTGATACATAGCATGTGATGGCGCTGCCCCGGGACTGGATGAGACGGCTGTTCCGACCGGCTTCCAGATCGTGGGAAGAACGTCCGACGAACTGACGGTGTTCCGGCCCGGATGGGCCACTGGCAGTGTTGGCGAGAAGGATGTCTGTGTCGAAAATTCGGATTCGCAAGGGCCAGAGTATTGGAAAGCTTCTATACTGGCAGACCGCGGCAGAGTGATTTCTCATCAGGAGAGTGGGCGAGATGCGGTTTCAAGACAAGGTCGTAGTCGTCACTGGGGGCAATTCCGGAATCGGACGTGGAATAGCGCGGTATTTTGCAAAGGAAGGCGCCAGGCTTGCTCTTGTCGGTCGCGACGATACCAAGGGCTCCGAAGTTGAACTAGAGATCGCGTCTGCCGGCGGAAGAGCTACTTTCTTTCAATGTGATCTGGCAAGCGAGGCGGCAGCAGCGGAATTGGTGGACAAGGTTGCGCAATGGGGCCGCGTGGACGTGGTCGTCAACAATGCCGGGGTCGGCTCGCGCCGGTCAGGCATCGAGGCTAATGAATCACCGGGCCAGCGCTGGTCAAAGTTGCGCGGCCCCAATCTCGATTCGACCTACTTCGTCTCCTCCTACGCGCTTCCGGTGATGCGCGACTGCGGCGGTGGGTCGATCGTAAACATCTCGTCGACTGCCACACTGCACGGAAACTGGGGATTGTACGGCGTTGCGAAGGCGGGAGTGGAGGCGCTCACACGCTCGCTGGCGATAGAAGGTGCGCCATTCGGAATCCGGGCCAATTGTGTCAGCCCCGGCTGGATTGCCACAGAGCTCGATGAAAAGGAACCTGCGTCGAGCATGAATTCCTCGGGCGAATGGGAAGTCCCGCCGGGGGTCTTCAACCGCATGGGAACTCCAAGCGAGATTGCTGCAGCGGTGGCCTTCCTTGCTAGTGAGGAAGCATCGTTCATCACCGGTCAGACGCTTGTGGTCGATGGCGGATTGTCGATACTCGATTACACGTCCTTGTCGCTGCTCAAGACGCGCGGCCCTGCGCTTTTTTCGGGAACGTTGGCAGATGCTCCCAGCGACCGGGAACCGAAGTGACACAAACAAAAGTGCTCATCCAGTTCCGATGCGAAAGATCGAATTGGTTGTGCCTGTGCCCCGCTACTGGCGGGGTTTTTCACGAAAAACCCGATGGGGCCGTGCACCTCAAGGGCGGGCTTACGATCGGGACCTGAGACGCGCGAATGCCATTATGGCCAGCGCCAATGATAGCCGCATCTACAGGTCGGATACATGGCCGCACGAATCAGAAAAGGCAAAGCTCAAAAGAAGCCCTTGCCAACGGAGAGCCGCATGGCTCGAAACGTTCCCTCATGTTCGAAGACATTGGCTAAAGAACGTCAACTGGAGGGTTCGCAGGCACCCTCCGGAAGGCTACGCAAAAGCGCCAAGCTCATCTTGGCGCTTTCACCTATACGGAATGGAAAAGCTCTGGACTCTCAGGATTATCTTGACCCTCAAGACATCGCGTTTTATCGCAGGCAATCGAAGTTGCTGCGACGCGATCGGCGTCCCGCGCGATGATCCTGAACCGGAAGCCGTGGCGCTCAGGGCGCTCAATTTCTTCAAGATGGAGTGCGCTGCCCCACCGAGCTGGCCACTCGCGCAGGCGCGAAGCCCGAAAGTTGCCGGAACCACCATCGGAAGCGCATCTGGTTGACACATCCGGTTTTGCAAAGCAACTTCGCCGCCGAGGTAAAGCGAGGAGCACACGCCAGAACTGAAGATGCGTGAGCGCCTCGACAGCATCGCAGCCCTGTTGGTCATCGTATCCGGCCCGAGCACGGTGTGATCTGCGCGATGAAGGATAGACTTTCAGCCTGTTCTGACCAAGCGTGAACGTTTGTCCACTGTTACGGCCGGAACCTCTTCGTCGATCACGGTCACCGGACCGACCGGCTCACTGAAAAGATATAATCGTGACCACCCGCCCGCTGCCTCCTTGGTGGCGGGCTTTTTTATTGACACTCGTTCCTCGACTCGAGCTGCTTAGTAGGGCAAGTCGGCGTACTGGTATATGGATACTCGCCCGCTCCGGTCATCTGTCACTTCAAGGAAATAATCCCCCCATCTGTGAAGCGTCAGCGGGCGCCCTGTAGCCTGCTCGGCGGCTCTGAAAGAGGTGCTGGCCTCTACGTGATACTCGGCAAGCATTCGCCCCGAAGATTTCTCGGACCTGATACGCCACGGCCGCCCAACATTCGATTCATCCATTAGGACAGTCTAACGTTTCTGTCGGTCGCCCGGCTTGTACTTTGGTACGGCTGGGTTCTTCCAACGACACTCCTGACATCGTCCGCTGACTCACGCGGCCGGCTTTTTTCCATGCGCTGGAAGTTTGGGCCAACGCAGCGCACTCCAACGTTCGCGCTGGTCAAGGGCACACTTGGTCGGCCCGCGCTTTTCTGCCGAGGGGCGCGGGCTTCAAGTTTGCAGGACGCGCTTGTTGGTTAAATCGAGCGCGGCATGCGATCCTGGACATAGATGGAGCGTGCCAGCACGTCTAGGCGCTTCAGGGCCTCACTCGGTTGATCTGAAACAACCATGTCCTGATCTCTTGCGGCTTTGACAAAGGCTGCGAAAGCGATGGATTGCCGGCAGGTTCCTGCCTGAGCCTCCTCCAGCAAACGCAGTGCCTGTCGATAGGAATGCAAGTGCTTGTTCTTCCATGCGGCCGCATCCATTGCCGCTCTGGCTTCGGCCACCGACGAGATGGCCGTCACCGCTTGGAGGTTCGTAAATTTCATCTTCACAGGCAGGAAAGCGCTCAAGGTCAGACCCTCCTTGACGGTGATAGGCCTTCCAAACTTTTCAGACTGAGATTGGTTGCAATCGCGGCGATTTTTGCGGCGAGAACGGATCTCGCCCGCCAGCTTTTTGCTGCGCCAGCAACCGAGTTTATCTACCCACTCCCCGGCGCACCTCGACACCTCCCCCGGACAAGAGGCGCCGGAGAGTTGTTCTGAACAGCTTTCGAACAAAGCCCGCCACTGTTTTCGCAGTGGCGGGCTTTGTTATCCTTGATAGAGATGTAGTCCGGCTCTGTGCGCAGGCGATTGACAAAGCCTACTGGCTCAGGGCAATTTTCCGCCTTGAGGGGCAACGGGGATTCCCATGAAGAAGACATACGAAAAGCCTGAACTGAAGAAGCGCGAGCGACTGGGCAGCATTGCAGCTCAGGTGATCATCATATCCGGCCCGATTGGCAAGGTCTGAGCGCGCGATGAAGAAAACTTATGAAAAGCCAGTCCTGACGAAGCGTGAACGTTTGTCCGCTGTTACGGCCGCTACTTCTTCGTCGATCACCGTCACAGGGCCGATCGATTAGCTGAAAAGATTTGTCGTGCCACAAGCCCGCTGCCTCACTGGTGGCGGGCTTTCTTTGGCTGCGGAACGACAGCGGTCGGGAGATGGCCGCCTTACTCCAGCGGCCTTCCCAAGTGGCTTGCCCGCTGGCTCCGGTCAGCGGGCTTTTTCATGCCCGCAACACTATTTGACCGCGAGGTTAACCATACTGCGGTGGACCCCGCCCGCAGCCGGAACAAGCGGGATTCACCTTTGTTGGGCCCGGGCTATGGACGAGAAAGAGCGATCCGAGGTAATTCCGGTGAGCATTTTGCTAGCTGCGATCAGGTTGCAGGTGGCGCTAGATACGCTCGCGCGCCACAGGCCAGGGAGCCGGATCACGCAGGCCGTTCATAAATGAGCCCTTTGTTTCTTCGGCGCCCCCTCAATTGAGATGCCGCGCCATGATCCCGCTCAGCCATCGGAAAAGGGTGATGTCTCTTGGCCGGTCGTCGGCTTCATTGATCGCCGCTTCCAGCGTCAGCACCATCAGCTCATCTGCTGCCTCGGCTGATTGCGCTCTATAGGAGCGGGTCAGCTGCCTCAACGCAGCGATCAGCCGAGGGTCGGTAGCCCTGGTCCAGTCGCGATCGGTATTCTGCTGAAATGTATGAAGCTGCTTGGGGTGTTCAGACATAGCTTTCCTCCCTGTTGGGCGAAAGCACCTAAATTGACTTCCAAGCATCCGTATGCCGGGGAACGGCGGACGACCGCCCAACGCTACGCTTCCCGCACGGCCTGGCGATAACATATGACGCAGGGGTTTTTGGATGACTGGTTGCCGACGCGTCGCCTGAGAGCTACCGCGCCGGCCAGACGAACCTCAGGTCCGCCGCGCTGGTCACAAGATAGGACGAGCGCTGCGCCGTCAATCTCAGTGATGGGACTTCAGTCGGACTCGATGCAGCCAGGATTCGCGGTATTATTCCGGCTTCTGTCCTGTTTGTAAGTGAGGGCTCCCGATGGGCAGTTTGAAGCGCATACTTCCGCCTGGCCTCACCACTCAAGAGCTTATACGGGCGGTACGTCCCGACCGTCGCCAAGGCGATGTGATCTCTATCGGGGAAACCATCCAGGAGCTTCGCGCGCGCGCGCCCGGTTGCGCCGATAGCGATGAGGCCATTACGGCCGCTATCCTGAAATTTGCAATTGGCCAGGCCTTGGCAGTCAGCTTCGATGGGCGAGAGCTTCCAACGCCGCATTGACGCGCCCTCCGCCGCGCGGGCTCCTCGCCGTCAAGATTCGCTATCTGCCCCGTAGAGCGTACGGTGTCTTGGTCGCCCCCGATTTACAGGCATCGGACGTTTGCAAGTGAACATCATGCTTCGCCCTAGCAGGGAGATGGAAGCATGGGTGCCGTTAAAGAGTTCCTTCGTGACGTCGTTGCCAATATGAGAGTGCCTTATCCATTCAAGGTCGGATATTGGAGCGGGAACGAGGAAGTGGGCGGTCGACAGAGCAAGACGAGCGGCTGGAACGCTTAGTCGAAAACCTCAAATCTGCGCAGGCTGCCCTTCGCAGGCTGGGTGAGCGTTAGCCATACTGCTCCCGGTCTTCTTTGCTCGTGCGTTTGAACGACGACGCTCAAAGACAACAATGGTAGCCTTACCCAAAGCTGGCCGCGGTTGCGCAGCAAGCCGGCTTCTGCCATTTAGGTTGGCGGTTTGCCCCTGCCGGATCAAACGCCGGGGCCGCTGCGGTGCACGACACATCCGGCCTTTTCTGGCCATCCACAGGGGCTCAGCGCGTGCGGGTTGAGACCAAGCGCTGTGCCAGCTTCGTGCACAATGAAAAGCCCGCCGCGGTAGCGACCGATGCCTGATGACACCACCGTGTCGCCTTCGATCTCCTCCAGCGGTACTTCGTCATGAGCGCTCAGCGACCCTTGAGATTTTTCGCCTCGCGTTCCAGCGTCTCGCGGTCGTTGCCGTGCTTCGCAATCAACTCCGCACCTGCGTATTTCACGAGCAAATTCGACCTATCTATCCAGCCTACCTCGCATTCCTGATCGCCGCTCACGCGGCTTCGATCATGATATCCAAGCTTGTTCTTGTCGTCAGTCATGGTTGTTCCTCCACTCCGATTGGTGGCAACGTGGTGCGGTTAGCTTTGTTGCATCGCGCCTGCCATTTGGCGTTTTCGGAACCATTTTAGCTAAAGCTAATTAAAATCAATCGGGATATTGGGAGTGAGTTGATGCGTCTGACTTTCGTTAAGCCGATGGAGCCCGAACTGGTCGACACCCCGCCCCAAGGCGATGAGTGGATCCATGAGATGAAATTCGATGGGTACAGGACCCAGGTCATCAAGGATGACGACGGGATTCGGTTGATCACCAAAAACGGCTATGACTGGACAGGCCGCTACATCCAGCTTGCTGGCGAAGCCGCGGCGATCGAAGCGAAAGACTTCATCATCGACGGTGAGGCGATCACCATCAATGAAGCTGGGCTGTCTGACTTCCATGCACTGCAATCAGCCGTCACGAGCCGCAAGCCGTCGCGCGACCTCTACCTGGTGGCGTTCGACCTCCTGCACCTCAATGGTCATGATTTGCGCGACATGCCGGTGGAAGACCGCCGCGACATTCTTCAGGCATTGATCCCGACTGGCGGTCGCATCCAGTTCAGCGAAGCAATGCCTGGGGCCGGCGATGCCGTCTATCACCTTGTCGACCAAGCCGGCCTGGAGGGTATGGTTTCAAAGCGCAAGGACAGCACCTATCGCAGCGGGCCGACGATGAACTGGCGCAAGATCAAGTGCTATGCCGAAAAGGAAATGGACATCATTGGCGTGCAGCGTGAGGTGGGCAAACCCGCGATGGTCCTCATGGCCGACAAAGGTCGCTATGCCGGCGGTGCCTCTATCACGTTCAAGGCTGCCAAGCGACAAGCGCTATGGGACCGCGTGCAAGGGAAGGTCGGCGGACCTGTTCCGCTAGGCTTGGCCAAGGCAAAGGCAGAATGGCTAAAACCCGGTCTGGTCGGCCGCGTGCGGTTCCTGAAGGGTGAGGAGAAGCTACGTCACGCCAAGCTGCTCGATTTCCGGCATAAGCAATAGCCGTGATGCTGCCCCTCGCAAGACAAGCGGAACCTAATATGCGGCGGCTACTTATGGAAAAATGAGCGCACGCGGAGCCAATTTCCTCGCCAGGTGGATGGCAGAGCATCTGCCGAATGCAGTGACCGACGATCCGGCCGCAATAAACGATCTAGCGGACCAGTTGATGGAAGCTGCGGACCGAGAGGGCATCGCGGTAAGCGAGATCTATGAAGAAGTCGGCAGCGTCTTCGAAGTGATCGCGAAGGCGATGCAGCATCGCGACGGCAGCTTAGCCGATTAACGATAAGGCTTGCCAACCGTATCGCGACGAGGAATATAATCCTCCCTGTTGCGGCGACCCCTCTCTCAAATATCGGAGATCGCCAATGGCCAGGTCCAAACCATCCAAACAGCTTTCCCAGGCTGAAATCGAGCGCTTTCTCGCGGCGGCGGAAGCGCTGCACAGGTGCATCGTGAAGCCGTTTATATCCCCACACTGCGAGCATTACCGCGCCACGCGGACCCTCCATGAGGCGCTGTTGAAGTCTGTGCGGGAAGTGACGGGGAAGGAAGTCGAGTTCATTCAGTGGAATACCACCGGGCCGGTGCGGCCGGCGCCTTCGTCAAGCATTTGATGTGGGCGGCCCGGTTGCCGGGGGTGTGCTTAGGCTTGGGGGCCGGCGACCGGGCCATGCCGGAGTTCCTCCCGGCAGAAGGGATCATGGACTAATATTAGCATTCGTGCAAATACGAGCAGCGCCAGGACTGAAATTAACCCGCTATAGCGTCACCTATGGCGGCCCCGGATCGCGAAGCCCAAGAGCAAAGTTCGTGCTGCACCTTCGGGGCAAACGCGCCGTAGCGGCTCCGCTGGTAGCTGATACCGGGAAGCAACCCAAAGTTGGCGATGGCTATTGAGCTGCAGGTGCTTCTACCGCCGTGGCCACGACTTGCCAGCGGCGCGCTCTTTCCAGGGCCTGGAGCCGTCACGCCTCTTTGCATCAGGGCCTGCGCCGCGCGCAGGACGGCTGGCGGGGGCGAGACCGACCACATAATCGGCAAGAGAGCCGTCAACGCTTGGCCGAACAACATATGCACTTGTAAGGACCTGACTGTTGGGTATTGGGTCTTCGGACAGGACCTCGCCGGGCGTCAGTCATTGGTAGCTGTCGCCGCCGGCGGCATACTTGCAAAGGAAAGATGGAGGCTTCAATGGCCGTGAGCGTTCGCTACATCGTTGACGACGTTGATTCAGCGATCTCCTTTTATGTGAATTCGCTAGGGTTCAGCCTTTGTAATGCACCTCGCTCCAGGGTTTGCTGCACTGTCGAAAGGAGAACTGCGGCTCCTTTTGAACAAGCCCGGCGCTGGCGGTGCTGGGCAATCCATGGCGGACGGCTCCAGCCCGGCCCCAGGTGGTTGGAACCGCATTCTGGTCGAATATGAGGATTTGGCGTCTGCCGTTGCAAAACTGAAAGAAATGGGGTGCATTTTTCGAAGCGACATCATTGCAGGCAACGGCGGAAAACAGGTTCTCGTTGACGACCCAAGTGGCAATCCTGTTAAGCTTTTCGAGCCGGCCCCAAGGGAACTCGATAGGATATATGCCACAAAGTGGCTCCCGCTACCTAGGCAATGGGCGCGGTGGCGTTGATAAGGACGCTGCCTCGACGGGTACAAGAATCAGCCGGTACGCGAGCGACGCCAGCTCGGTCTTCTACAGACACAAGGCTCGAACAATCAAGACTCACGTTTGTGGAGAGCATAGACAAGGCCGAGCCTCTCGAACCGACACCGAACAGCATTCCCCTGGCCGCCGCAAGGCTGCGGCTCTCCAAAAGCTATCCATCACCGGGAAGTAATAGCCGCCGCACCGCCTCGAGCTATCGCGCCGGAAGGGATGCTGTGCGCTGACACTCGGCCCGGCTCGCAACCGAAGCTAGTTCATCGGATGCGCAGGACGGAGATGGAGGCGGATGCGCCGGTCGATCCGCAAGCTTGCGTCGCAGTCGACCAAGCGTTTCGACGTGGCTTCCGATCAGTTGGGCGACTATTTCGCGTTATCGGTAGAGAAGCGGTCGAGTCCGGCGGCGCGCAAGATCCTACGCGACGCCCGCATCTCAGTTGCATTCAGGATGACGGATGCAATGCGCGACTTGGTCGACGCCACGGTCTACGCCAACGTTCGCAGTATTTCGACCTGGTCGACAGCGCCGTCATGAGATCGGTCCAGACCGGCCGCGACCTTGCCGGCCTCGTCGAGGAGCTGAGTCGGTCGCTCCCAGTTCACCATGTGTGGTCGATTCCCTCCGGGGTCCAGCCACTTCCATAAAAGCAGGCCCGTAGCGGAAGACCACGCGGCGGGCTTTTTGTTGACCGCTGTTTCACTGCGGCACAGCGACGGCGGCTCCTGGTCAAGGTGTTGCTAATATACAGCACCCCGGCTGCTTCTCAAGCGGCCTCGCGCGGACCGGCTTCCATCGGGAACCCGTTAGCGTCAAAATGACAGCGAACAATGCGAGACGGCGAAGATGGACAAGCGGCAAGATACGAGAACCATCGAGATGTGCTGTCTTCTAGCTGTGCCAGTGTCACTGCTCCTCACTGTAGTGTTCGCTGGAATGGTCCTTGGCTAAACTGATACGCTCCAACGCGGCGTCGGCTTGCGCGGCCTTGTCCTTCACGGCTGAGGTGACCGCTTCGGCAACGATAGCGGGGCACTTCGTATTGCGGGGCCGGTTCGGTGGCAAGTGAACCTTAAGGGGCAGGGACGGCGCGCTGGTTTCAGCAGCGCGTCCATCGATGCCGTCATCGTCGCCGGTCAGACAATCATTGAAGCGAAGGTCGCTAGTAGGATGATGTTGGCGATAGAGAGACCGGCGCGCCGTCGCGGTCGTAGCTTTGGCGTGTGAGTCGCTGCTTCGGTATTCTGGGGAGCTTCGGCTTCGCTATTCGGGGCGGGTCCGTTCGGCTGCGACAGGGAGTAGGATTAGGATCAGGGAAGCTGCGATCGATCGCACGCTGCTTCCGACGCGTTTCCTAGTCAAATTGATATTTGCGCGCACCGCGCCAACTTGGAACTCTTCTTTGGCCATCGTCTCATTTAGCCGCCGCTGGCTAGGCGGGCAGGAGCCCGCCGACCACTTTGATGGTCCGGTCTGAGGGAAGCGCATCCTCAACACCAGCAGTCGCGTAGCTGCGAACGGTGCCACGACGATAAACGCCATGGCGATGTTGAATAGAAAATAACTGGGGACGTAACAAACGGATTCCATGGTTTAGCCCTTCAACCACCTTGTTTGGTGGCCTCCTCCCGACCGCCCCATCAGCATGATCCTGCTTCGCCTGAAATGCAAGCAACCGCTAATATGGTGGGATTTCGGCCTCAGGAGGTGGCCTTCCTTCGGCAAGTCGTTGTGTCGATGGGCATTAAGAATTCGAACTCATCGAGACTGCGCTCAAAATCCCCATTGAAGTCCTGGACGGACCCTCCTTTGTCGACCAGAACAATCTGATGACCCTCGTCAGGATCGAGCGCCCACCAATAGCCCTCGCGGACTGTCTCTGGGTCGACGGCACCTTTCTGCGGCCATGCGCTGGTGTCAACATGTTGAAGCAATTCGAACTCGACCAGATCAAACAGGTCGGAATCACCAATGCGAATTGCCACTTGGCCCAATGAATAGGACCCTACATTGATGATCTCTGGCCGGTCGTGATCTTGCCGAACACTGATTGCCCACCAATAGCCGTTCTGCTTCTGCATGACTTCTCCAATCCTCTTTGAGGGCCGTAACACGTGAGCGGGAGGCGAGCCGGACGCTCGTTAGGGAGTGTTGTCGGGCAGTCGTGCTGCCTTTGCTTCGGTGTAAGCTCGTCGGCCTTCACGCGGCGATGGCACCCACGCCGATCGCGGGGCCCGTGCCCAGGCTTTCGGCCGGGCGCAGCACAAAGGCCAGCATAGCCGTGCCGCAAACGCCCTGGCGGGGCCTTCAGGGTGAGCGAGATCGTCAACGCGTGTTCCATCCTCATGCCGGCCCGGCATCCAAGAAGGAGAGTTGTTGGAGGACGCCGAGCCTAACCGGCAATACTAGTGGAGGGTGAGCCGCTAGGCTCGCCGGCTGCCGGAATATGAACCTTTTAGAGCACTAGCGAAGCGTTCGAACGAACGACGTCGCTCGCCGCCGATTTGCTACAGTTCCCCGCAATGAGACGGGGGTGGCATGAGGATCATTCTATTTGCAATTGTGGTGCTGCTGTTCATGGGGAGCGGCTTTTGGCTCGTGGCGGAGCTGGTGATCGCAGGCGGTTGACAAGACTAGATCGCCGCCGACGCCAGATTTGGGCAGCTCGGCATGGGTTCAATCGTTGCCGTCAAGCTGGCCTCGGAGTTCGACAAGCGCTTTGCGATCGGATCTCGCCGCGGTGGTTCGTCGCTTTCCCCTCCATAGCAAGCTTGGCGACCTTGCCGTCGAGCGCGATGTCGCGGCGCTGATGTCTTCGAGGCCGGCGATCATCCTTAGCAAGGTCGACTTCCCGCAACGGGACGGCCCGACCAGGATGCGGATTCACCCGACGCGACATCCACCGACACGCGGTAGATGACCGCGCCTTGCCATAGGCCTTCTCGACACCCTTTATGGTGACCGCGCTCATTGGTGTTTTTCAGAAAGAGACTTTGTCGCCGCCCTTGAGCTGCAGGATTTGCCGCGCCTCGTCAGGGGTGGCGACCGAGGCACCGAGCCCCTCGATAATCTGGCGCACTTTCTTCACCTGCTCGGCGTTGGATTTTGCCAGCTGGCCCTTGCCGATCCACAGCGAGTCCTCAAGCCCGACGCGCACATTGCCGCCCAGCGCGATGGCCTGAGTCGCGATCGGCAACTGGCTGCGGCCGGCGCCCAGCACGGACCAATGATAGTCATTGCCGAACAGGCGGTCGGCGGTGCGCTTCATATGCGCGACGTCCTCCGGATGGGTGCCGATGCCGCCCAGTATGCCGAACACGCTCTGGACGAAGAACGGTGCCTTGACCAGGCCGCGCTCCACGAAGTGGGCAAGCGTATAGAGATGGCCGATGTCGTAACACTCGATTTCAAAACGCGTGCCGTTTTCCGCGCAGGTGCGCAGGATGTGCTCGATGTCACCAAAGGTGTTGCGGAAGATGCGGTCGCGTGAGCCTTCGAGATAGGGGCGCTCCCAATCATACTCGAAAGTCTTGAAGCGCTCCAGCATCGGATAGAGGCCGAAATTCATCGAGCCCATGTTCAGTGAGGCGACTTCCGGCGCGAAGATCGCGGCCGGTTTGACCCGCTCCTCGACGCTCATCGTCGCGGCGCCGCCGGTGGTGATGTTGATGACGCAGTTGGAGCGCTGCTTGATCACCTTCAAGAAGGGTGCAAAAGCCTCGGTCGACTGGTCGGGCCGGCCGTCGGCGGGATTGCGCGCATGCAGATGGACGATCGCTGCACCAGCCTCGGCCGCGCCGATCGCGGCGTCGGCGATCTCTTCCGCGCTCACCGGAAGATGCGGCGACATTGACGGCGTATGGATCGAGCCGGTGACCGCGCAGGTGATGATGATCGTGTTCTGGTTCGCCACTTGAAAATATCCTCGTCCTTTGATGGCGCTTATTTCACCGCGCTCTATTTCACCGCACCTTGAGTGATGCCTGAGATGAACTGCTTCGACAGCATGATATATAGCAAGGTGATCGGCAGGGCCGCCAGCGTCAGACCAGTGAACAGCACGCCCCAGTCGGTGGTGAATTCGCCGACGAAGACCGTGAGGCCCTGCGGCAGCGTCTTGCGATTGTCCGACGTGATCAGCACCAGCGGAAAGAAAAAATCGTTCCAGATCGGCACCGCATTCTGGATCGCGACGATGACCAGGGCCGGGCGCGCCAACGGCAGCATGATTGAGCGCATGATCCGAAATTCGCTGGCACCGTCCATACGCGCCGACTCCTCCAGTTCGCGCGGCAAGGTCCTGAGAAAGCCCGTCATGATGAACACCGCTGAGGGAATGCCCATGGCGACATAGACCAGCACCAGGCCGCCATAGCTGTCTACCAGTCCAAGCGAATCCAGCTGGATGAACAATGGAATGATCGCCAGTTTCAGCGGCACGGTCATGCCGCTCAGGAAGAACATCAGCACCAGGGTGCTCAGCCTGAACTGATAGCGGGCGATGGCATAGGCGGCCATGGTGCTGAACAGAAGGATTAAGGCCACCGCGGCCATGGTGATGCCGAGCGAATTGGCGAGGTAGCGGACGAAATTGGTTTCTCTCCACACACGCTCGGCATTGGCCAGCGAAAAGTGCGCCGGCAGGGCGAAGGGCGACGAGAAGATCTCGGCATTGGTCTTGAAGGACGACATCACCATGACGAACAGCGGATAGATCATAATGATGGCATTGATCGCCAGCATCAGCTGGATGGCGCCGTTCTTCACCAGCTCGCCGGGTTCCCTGGTGCCGACCGCAGCGCTCACAATTCGATCTCGCGACGGCGCAGGTACCGAAGCGCAATTGCGGTAACGCCGGCAACGATGATGAACATCATCACCGCCAGCGCGCTACCCTGCCCGAAATCCTGGATGCCTGTCGTCGTCGAGCCAAAGGCGGTGCGGTAGAAATAGAGGCCGAGCACATCCGTCGCGCCGCCGGGCGACCCGGTTAGGCCGGCCATGACATAGGGGATTTCGAACCAGTTGAAGCTGCCGATGAAGGTCAGGATGGTGACGATGGTGACGCTCGGCGCAATCAGCGGCCAGATGATGCGCGTCATCAGCATATAGTCGCCGGCGCCATCGAGACGGGCGGCCTCGATCACCTCCTTGCCGATGCGCTGCATGCCGGCGAGCAACACCAGCGTCGGGAAGCCGAGCCAATGCCAGACATTGGCGAACAGGATGCTGCCCAACGCGGTGTTTTCATTGCCGAGCCACGGGATGGCACCGATGCCGACAAGCGCCAGCGTCTGGTTCACAAGACCAAACAGTGGATGCAGGAACAGTTTCCACAGGAAGCCGACGATGACAGCTGACAAGACGACAGGCAGAAAGACGATGACCTGGTGGATGCGATGGCCGGGCAGCGCCTTCAGCAATGCGTAGGCAAGCAGGAAGGCGGTGCCGTTCTCGAACACCATCAGCGCCACGAAGGCGATGACGTTGTGTTTCAGGGCATTGTAGGTCCAGCCGCTATAAGGCTGTTCGAACAGCACCTTGCGGAAGTTTTCGAAGCCGATGAATCCAGTCGGCTGCAGGCCGTTGAACTCATAGAAGGCAAGCCGGAAGGCCGAGAGCAGCGGCCACAGCACGAACAACACCATGACCACCAAGGCCGGTGTCAGCAGCGACGCGATCCAGAGTGACCGGCGCCACGGAAAAGCCTTTGTGGTGTGGCGCCGGCCGCTGCTCATCTCACTTGCCCTGGAAAGGCTTGTACCATTTGGCGAGGCCGTCGGTCAGGTCGGCGGCCAGTTGGTCCGGGGTGATCGAACCCGACATCATCTTGGTGATGTCGCCCTGCAGCAGCTCCGACCCCGTCGGCTTCTGGAAACGGAAGTAGACGACATTGATATGCGGCATGGCGGTCTCGTTCAACTTGGCGACGTGGGCCAGCAGCGCGTCCTTAATGACTACGCCCTTGATCGGCGAGATGTTTCCGAGCAACGCCGAGAACTTGTCGCCGAACTCCTTGGTGCCCATCCAGTTGACCAGCTTGAGCGCGGCCTCCTTGTTGGCCGACTTGGCGTTGACGGCGTAACCGCCGTCAAAGAACTTGGTTACCTGTGGCACATCGCCGGCCTTGGCCATTGGCGGGGCGACGAAGTCCATATTGATGGCGGGGTTCTGGGCCCGGTAGCTGGCGATGTCGAAGCTGCCGCCGGCCAGCATAGCCGCCTTGCCGCTGATGAACAGCTGGCCAGCGGTGTCGTAGTCGATGCCTTCAAAACCGGGAGGCATGTAGTCACGCAATTCGAGCAGCTTGCCGAGTGCCGCGATGTAGCGTGGGTCCTTGAAGGTGGTCTTGCCCGAGGTCAGATCTGTGACAAAGTCCTGGCCGAGGAACGGGTTGGTGAAGATGGCGACGAACATCTCGTTGAACCAGCTTGTCCCCATGCCGTTGGCCAGGGGATAGATACCCTTGTCCTTCAGCGCCTTGCTGACGGTTATGAATTCGGCCCATGTGGTCGGCGGGGTCAGTCCGGCCTTGGCGAAGACGTCCTTGTTGATGAACAGACCGAGCGTCTGCGAGGCGAAGGGCAGGGAATAGATCTTCTTGTCGGCGCGGTAGGTGCCGGCCACCAGCGCATCGGCGGCCTGGTTGGCGAGTGAAGGAACCGTGGTCAGATCCTGGGGCTCGAAATAGCCTGCTTTCACGAACTGCTCGAGCCAGCCATACGCGTGGGTATGGATGACGTCGCCACCCTTGCCGGCTGCCAGCGCCGTGGAGACGATGGTCGGATAATTCTCGTCCGGGAACGACTCGAACTTCACATGGATGTCCGGGTTCTCCTTGGTGAAATCGGTGAAAAGCTCGTTGTAGGCGGCCTTGTCTTCCTGACGCCAGGTCCAGAACGAGAGGTCGGTAGCGTGAGCCACGCTTGCCGTGAGTCCCCATGCGAAAGACGCGCCCGCGAGGGCCAGACCAATCCTTCTCCTGCTCATGTTGCAATCTCCCAATCGCGCTTGATGCGCTTTTTACGACGACTACCAAATCATAGTTCTTGCCGTCTGGAAAGATAGTTTGTAAAGTTTCCTAACTAACATGAGATCGGACGCGGCAACCCGCTTTGTCCGGCATGCGCGGTGGATGTCGTGACCCAGGAAATCATTGCAGGCGTGGATATAGGCGGCACGAAGACGCGCATCATGGCATGCCGGGGCGAGCGCACGATCGCCGACGAGGTGCTGGTCACGGAGAGTTGGCGCATTCGGCAGATGGAAACCGATGCCACGAGACTAGCCGACATCGTCGCCGCCTTGTGCGGCGGCGTGGCGCCCGTTGCGCTGGCAGTCGGCGCGCACGGCTGCGACACGGGTGAACAATGCCTACGCTTCCAGGCGCTGCTGGCGAGCAGGACCGGCGGCTCGGTGCAGGTGGTCAACGACGCCGAACTGATGGTGGCCGCCGCCGGCCATAGCGATGGCATCGGCGTCGTCGCTGGCACAGGTTCCATCGCGGTGGCGCGCACGGCCCAAGGCAAGATGCTAGCGGCCGGCGGCTGGGGCTGGATCCTCGGCGATGAGGGCAGTGCGCCGGCTTTGGTCCGCGAAGCCGCCAAGGCGGTCCGCCACAGCCTCGACAGGGGCGAGGATGGTGACCCGCTGATTGCCGCACTGATGCACGAACTCGATACCGATGACCAGACCAAGCTCGGCATCCTGCTCAACGAAACGCGCGGTGCCGCGGTCTGGGGGCGCTATGCCAATGCCGTGTTCGCCGCGGCCATCGCAGGATCGGCTCTGGCCGTCCGCGTTATCAGGGAAGGCGGGGCAGGACTTGCCGCGCTTGTCGAACTGTTGATCCAACGCGGCGCCAATCCTGCTCTGGTCGTGGCTGGCGGCGGTGTCATCTCGGAGCAGCCGATGCTCATGAAGGCATTCGTCGAGGCCATGGCGGAAGTGTCGCCGGCGAGCCAGATTGTGCTGCTGCGCGAGCCGCCGGTGCTCGGCGGCGTCGCCATGGCCCGGCGGCTGCTCGTCCGCCAGGGCTATCCTCCCACATTGGAGCTGTTTGAATGATGAAGCGTATTGGCTATCGCCCGGCAGTGACGCGCCAGACGGAAAGTCTCGAGATCGGCAGGCGCTCAGTGGCCGCGGCACTCGACGGCCTCGATCTGCGAGGCTTTGCCGGCAAGATGATCGGGCTTGCCGGCATCGGTGCCAGCTATCAGGCGGCGCTGGCCGGCGCGCTTTATCTGCGCGCCTCCGGCATCAGGGCCTTCGCCTATACGCCGACAGATCTCTATGGCCGCACGGATGCTGCCGCCGATGCCTTTATCGCATTGTCGGCCTCCGGGCAGAGCCGAGAAATCTTCGATGTCATGCGCGAGGCATCCGCGTCGCCACGCGTGGCAGTCTGCCGTGGCAGCGACAATCCGCTGGCTGATTTGACCGGCGCTGTTGTTGCCACGGAGTCGGGCGACGACAATGGCGCCAGCTCGACCGGCTATACCGGGACCTTGCTGGCGCTTGGCATGCTGATCGACAGCCTTGCCGGCAACAGCTTCGACTGGACGCTTTTGCCCGGCGCGGTCGCGACCGTCCTCTCCGATGCAGAACATGCTGCCGGGCAGGCGGCGCGGCTGCTGCAGGGCAGAACATCCATCGACATCGTCGGCGCCGGTGTTAGCTTCGCCAATGCGGGCGAGGCGGCGATGCTGATCCGCGAGGCTGTTCGCGTGCCGGCATCCGGATGGGATACGCTTAACTATCTGCATGGACCGATGGAATCGCAGGATGCGGCGACCGGATTGATCGCCATCGGCGATGGTCGTGAGGTGAAGATCGCGCAGGATGTCGCCGGCTTCGGCTGCCCATCGGTGCTGGTCACGCGGCGCATGGACGTCGTTTCGGCCGCCAAGCTGGTGGTGATTTCCATCCCGGCCCTTGGCAATACCATCGCCGATGCCATTCTGGAGATCGTAGCCATCCAGCTTGTCGTCGGTGACATGCAGGACGCCGCCGGCCTGACCGACATCGTTTTCCGTTACCGGCAGACCGATACCAAGCTGAAGCCGTGGTCGCCGACGGAAGTCTGACATCTTGTGCGGACGTCGTGTAAATTGCCAAACCGGTCACCAATGGGGCATTGAGGGCGGGATGCGACTTTGAGTCGTGGCGGCGTTTTCGCTGCACCGACCGGAGACAGGATTTCAGGGCAAAGGTCGAACGGCTGAGATGACGGCTGCGGAAATCCCCAATCTGACCGACAGCGCCCGAGCCGTGCTGCGCGTGCTCGCCGCGCATGGGCCGGTCACGCGGCCGAAGCTCGGTGCCATGCTCGACCTGTCGAAGCCGACGATGTCGGCAGCCGTGTCGGAGCTGAGCGCGCTCGGTCTCGTCGCCTCACGCGGCCTGGAACGCGGCGCCATTGGCCGCACCGCGACCATCTACGGCATCGGCTCGGGAGCGGGCTATGCGATTGGCATCGATGTCGGCGCCGCCCAGGTGCGCGCGGTTGCCTATTCGATGGACACACAGAAGCTGGCGTCTGCGGAAGAACCGATCCCGGAAGCCAACGCCGGCGATGCCGACGAGGTCGGCGCCATCGTCCTGTCGGTGGCGCGTGCCACGATGGCCAAGGTCGGCAAGAGTTTTCGCGCGCTGCGGGCCATCGCCGTGGCGGTGCCGCGCATTGTCTCCAATGATCGTTTCGACCGCCCTGGTGGGCCGTCCGCCGTGCTTGGCCTGCTGCGCCGTAGCATCGAGGTGCCGATCATCCTGGAAAACAACGTAAACTGCGCGGCTATCGGCGAAATGCATTTTGGCGCTGCGCAGGGCCACCGGACCTTCGGCTTCCTGCAGGTTGGCGTACGGGTCGGGCTGGGCTTCATCACCGAAGGACGGTTGTTTCGCGGCGCCGGCGGTGCGGCCGGCGAAATTGGCCGCATGCCGTTTCCGTGGTCAGCCAGCGAAACGCCCTATCGTGAGGGGCTCGAACATTATCTCGGCTCACGGGCGTTGATCGAGCGCTGCCGTGCCGACTGGCCCCCCGGAGAGGGCGCGCCGCCAGATTCGGCCAAGGGTCTGTTCGCGCGCGCGCTTGGAGGGTCACGCCCGGCCATGCTGGCCGTCGAGCGCCATGCCGCCGATATCGGCAGGCTGGCGGCCGGCTGCATCGGCATGCTTGATCCCGGGTTGATTGTGCTTGGCGGCGGTGTCGGCAGAAACCCGCTGATGACGGAAAGCGTTGAAAACGTGGCGGCGGAACTTGCGTGGCCCACACGGATCGCCGTCAGTTCGCTTGAAGATGGCGGCACCGCGCTGGGGGCGGTGAAACTGGCCATCGACTACAGCCTCGGACTGCTGCTGCGCGAAGGCCGGCATCCGGCTGTCGTGCTGCCGCCGCTGTCCGAGTTGCAGGCGGACGCAAGCGACACTTGGTAAAAGAGAAAGGCAGGCGGGGGGCGCGTGGCTTCGCCGCGGGACGGCGCCGTGCCCTGCGCAGCCGCAGCGACTTCGCGCGTCGCGTCGGCATCCGGTCATGCCGACAAACCGAGCACGCCTGTGCAGGTAGGCGCGCGCTGCCAGGGAACGGCGTGATCCAACTGCACGGCCGCACCTTCGGAATAGATCTACGCGGCGGGGTGCTGCTAAGAAGCCAAATAGCAACAGGCGGCGCCGAGCGTCTGGGTGAAGAAGAAGGGCAGCGCCGACACGATGCTGTTCATCGTCGGCACGGGAGCGCCATCCTCCTGCTGCTCGATTTGGAACCGGCTCAGGTCGTCGGCGGTCGCCGTGTCGGGTGAACGCCCAAGGAATGTCGCCAGGCGTCCAATGTCGCGGAGACAGTTGCGCTGCATCTCCCGGAGAAACGTCGCATGTTCATGTCGTCGATCAGCCGCTGGCGCAGTGCGCTGATCGGTGCATCAACAGCGGAGTGGGTCATCGTCAGGGTCCTTGTTGAAGAAGCCCGTCATGCTCTGCACCCGCAGGACGACGCTCAACGCAGGCGCGGCGGCGGGCTCGGACAGCTCTACCTCACCGCAGGCGTACTCCGAAGCGGGGCTCGTCCAGCGGCCCCGTTCATGGCAACGCGCCCCCATTCGGCCATCAACTTACGCCGTGATATTTCTAAAAGCGGACATCGATGGCTGCGACGGTTTTCTGAGCGAACCTGACTGTGGCCATTTTGGCTCTATCGTCTACCTCTCGCGTTTCAGGTGCGCGAAAGATTCGTACTAAGTCTTCGTTAATGGAAGCGAATCTCTTAGCTTCCTGCAGATGGATTCCCTGCAGCCAGCCCAAATCTCCGCCGCTCGACCCCAAGCTGGATCGGTTATTGACATTTTGCGGTTCGCAGGCTGCCTCTCGATTCTTTTCTTGGCCAGCTGCGCCAATCCACCACCCCTGAACAATTCGACCGGCACCAGCCTAATATCGCCCGAAACCGCCTTTGCCTATCCGCCTCCCGGCGGGCCAGCCGTGACGGCGGTGCTGGAGCAGCGCTTCGCCAACGCTACGCAACAGGACATCCTCCTTTCGACTTCAGCACGCACGCCCGGGCAGAACATGCTGCGAGTGCAGATGTTCGGGCCAGTCGATGCTTCAATGGCTGGCGAGAGCAGGCTTCGCGACGGCTACCTGCCCATCGGCGATGTCGGCACGGAGGTGCGTCAGGCGCTGCCGGGTATCCGCATGCAGCGCTCACCTTTCTACGTTCAGAATAAATATGGTCCGTTCGGCTACGCAGTCGGCCGCAGCGCCTCAGGCGACACCTGCCTCTATGGCTGGCAGCGCATCACCTCGACCGGTTCGACCCAGACCTTGATCGGCAACAAGGGCTCGGTCCAGGTGCGGCTACGGCTCTGCGACCAGAATGCGTCCGAGCAGCACTTGCTCGACGTCATGTATGGCTACACGATCTCCGCATCTTTCAAGACGCGCAACTGGAATCCCTACGGCCAGGCGCCGGCGCCGGATGAAGCGATCGGCAAATCAGGACATCCGATCTATCCGCTCGGAGCCACCCAGTTCGGAACTGTCACCACGCCGCGGCCGTCGCCCGCGAAATTGGTGCGGCACGCCTCGCGACCACGCGTCATGGCCTCGCAGGCTCCCGCGACGCCGGATTCGGAACAACCGATCGGCCCGCTCGTGCCGGCTCCGCCGGGCGGACAGACAGCAGACTCGCGGACGCCCAGGCCTGCTCCAACCGTCCCCAATTCGGGGGCGTCCAGTGCCCCGGCGATAGTCGTTCCGCCGCCGCCTTGCGCGCAATCCGACGCGTCCAATTGCAATCAGTAGGTGAAGGAAACAGACCGTTAACCATCCCTAAGGCAAAACAGGCCAGAAGTGGAAATCCGGGCAAGCGTTGCGGGTTGTATCGCCAACCGGAACACGGCAGCGACGAGGCGAGGGAGAGTTCGCTTTAGAGTGCGCGTATGACACGCGGCGGCGATAGTTGCCGATGCCGATTGCAGGGGCACTTGAATGCGGAAGTTCCTGATCGTTTTGCAATGGGCTTTGGCGTCAGTCTGCGTACTGACGATGGTGTCGTTGCCCATCAGCCTTGAGACCCAGCTCGTCGCCTCGATGAGCGTGCTTGTCGCCATGGTGGTCCTGAAGCTGGTGCGTCCGGATGGCATCTGGCGGCTGGTCGCGCTGGCTTTCGGTACCGCGATCGTCATGCGTTACGTCTACTGGCGCACCACCTCGACGCTGCCTCCGGTGAACCAGCTCGAGAACTTCATCCCGGGCGTCCTACTCTATCTGGCCGAACTCTACAGCGTCATGATGCTGGCGCTGAGCCTCTTCGTGGTCGCATTGCCGTTACCGTCGCGGCCGTCTCGCTCCAATTCGAATGACCGCCTGCCCACCGTCGACGTCTTTATCCCGACCTACAACGAAGACCCTGAGCTGCTTGCCAATACGATGGCAGCGGCGAGGGGGATGGATTATCCGCCGGACAGGTTCACCGTTTGGCTGCTCGACGACGGCGGCACCCTGCAAAAGCGCAATTCCGAGCGGATCGTCGATGCCAACAATGCCGAGCGCCGCAATGAGCTACTGCAGAAGCTCGCGACCGATCTCGGCGTCAATTACCTGACACGCGACCGCAACGAGCATGCCAAGGCCGGTAATCTCAACAACGGACTGTCGCAATCGAGCGGCGAATTGGTGGCCGTCTTCGACGCCGACCATGCCCCGGCGCGCGATTTCCTGAAGGAGACCGTCGGCTATTTCGACGAGGACCCGCGCCTGTTCCTCGTGCAGACGCCGCATTTTTTTCTCAACCCGGACCCGATCGAGCGCAATCTCAGAACCTTCGAGCAGATGCCGTCGGAAAACGAGATGTTCTACGGCATCATCCAGCGCGGCCTCGACAAGTGGAACGCCTCCTTCTTCTGCGGTTCGGCCGCGGTGCTGCGCCGCTCGGCGCTGGTCGAGACCAACGGCTTCAGCGGCGTCAGCATCACCGAGGACTGCGAGACCGCCATCGAGTTGCATGCGCGCGGCTGGCACAGCGTCTATGTCGACAAACCGCTGATCGCCGGCCTGCAGCCGGCCACGTTTGCCTCTTTCATCGGCCAGCGCAGCCGCTGGGCGCAAGGCATGATGCAGATCTTGCGTTTCCGGTTTCCGCCGTTGAAGCGCGGCCTCTCCATCCCGCAGCGCCTCTGCTACATGTCATCGACACTGTTCTGGCTGTTCCCGTTTCCGCGCGCCATCTTCCTAGTTGCGCCGCTGTTCTACCTGTTCTTCGACCTGCAGATCTTCACCGCCTCCGGCGGCGAGTTCATGGCTTACACGCTGAGCTACATGATCGTGAACCTGATGATGCAGAACTACCTCTATGGCGCCTTCCGCTGGCCGTGGATATCGGAACTCTATGAGTATGTGCAAACCGTGCATCTGTTGCCGGCCGTCATTTCGGTGATCCTCAATCCGCGCAAGCCGACCTTCAAGGTGACCGCCAAGGACGAGTCGATCGCGACCAGCCGTCTGTCTGAAATCGCCATGCCGTTCTTCGTCATCTTCGGCGTTCTTCTAATCGGCGTGGCGATGACTGCCTACAAGGTCTATGCCGAGCCCTATAAAGCCGACGTCACGCTGGTCGTGGGCGGCTGGAATTTGCTCAACCTGATCATGGCCGGCTGTGCGCTCGGAGTCGTCTCTGAACGCGGCGAGCGCGCCGCGACCAGGCGCGTCAATGTCAGCCGCCGCGCCGATTTCGAGATCAACGGCAAATGGCACAAAGGGACAATCGAAAACGTCTCGGCCTTCGGTGCTCGCGTCACGGTGCTGGGCGCGGAGCTCGAGGACCTGGCGAGGGATGCCAAGGCCGGCATTCGCTTCAAGTTGTTCGCCGACGGCACCGAGGCTGTGTTGCCGGTTACCGTCCGCAACTTCGAGCGCACTGCCGATGGCATCGCTGTCGGCTGCCTCTACCAGCCAAGCGAGGCGGTGCACCACCGGCTGGTCGCCGACTTGATCTTCGCCAATTCCAAGCAATGGGAGCAGTTCCAGCTTTCGCGCCGAGGCAATCCCGGCCTGCTGCGCGGCACGGCCTGGTTCTTGCGCCTGGCGATCTACCAGACCTATCGCGGCTTGGTCTATTTCTGGCGCGACCTAAGCGGCCGTAAGGCCACGGGGCCGGCCGGACAGCTCGCCGAGAAGCGGCCATGAGAAGCGCCTGGCTGCTTCTTTTGCTGCTTTCGGCGTCGCCCGCGGTGGCGCAGACGCCGTTCGATATGTCAGGCGAAAGACCGGCCGTTTCGCCAGAGCCGCCAGCATCAACGCCTCCAGTCGTCCGGCAAACGGTGGCGCCCGCCGCAACGCCGCCTGGCGCGAGCAATCCGGCGCCGATCGGGCCCGAGGTTCAACAGACCGCGGCCGAGCCATCGAAGCGCTATCTTGTGCCGTTCAGCGAACTCGTGTTGGCCGGCGAATATTCGCAGCGATCGTGGTCGGTATTCCTCACGCCCGAACAGGCAGCCTCGGCAAGCGAAATCCACCTTGGTTATCAGAACGCGATCGTCGTCGCGCCTGAGGCTTCGCGCATCACCGTATCGATCAACGGCACGACCATCGTCGATCAGCCGATCGCGGCCGCGGAAAATGCCGCCGACATCGTGACGGCCCTTCCACCGCGTGTGCTGCACGCCGGGTTGAACGACATTGTCATCTCGGCGGTACAGCGCCATCGCACCGACTGCAGTGTCCAGTCGACCTACGAATTATGGACGCAAATCGACCTTGCGCGCACATTCCTCTCCTTCGACGCGGGGGATGCCAGCCACTGGAAGCGGGTTGAGGATTTGCGCGCCATCGGCGTCGACGAAAGCGGCGCCACGACTTTCAACCTGATCGTGCCATCCATGGCGCAGGCGGTCTCGACGTCGCCGACCATGCGGCTTGGCGAGGCGCTGGCGCTGATGGCCAACATGCCGAACCAGGCCTTCGAAGTGAGCGAGGACAATTCACCAGAGACTGGCCCCGGCGTCGCCAAGGTCGTGCTCGGCCCGGCGGCGGATGTTGCCAAGGTGCTCTCCACGCTGCCCCAGGGCGCTGAAGCAGGGCCGGTCGCGACCGTCGTCGACGATCCGAAACTTGGCCCCTCGACCCTGGTGATTAGCGGACCTAATTGGCAGGCCGTCGACATGGCGATCGACGACATTGCCCGGCAGGTCGATCGTCCAGCTGGCAGCCTGCGCACCAGCCTTGGCACACGCAACTGGCGCACGCCGGATGTGCCGATGCTGCTTGGCGCGGGCAATCTCAAATTCTCCGATCTCGGGGTGAATACGCTTGAATTCTCCGGGCGCCGGGTGCGCACCGACTTCGCCGTCGGCGTGCCGTCCGATTTCTATGCCGGCGCCTATGGCCACGCCACGATCCTGCTTGACGCGGCCTATTCTCAGGACGTGCTGCCGGGCAGCCACATCGATATCTATGTCAACGACAACATTGCGGCCACCGTGCCGATCACCACGGCGGGTGGCGAGATCCTGCGCCACCTGCCGATTAAGGTGACGATGCGGCACTTCCGTCCGGGCGACAACAATGTCGCCATCGAGGCAGTGCTGCTTACCCAGGCCGACACGGTCTGCGCGCCTGGCGCCTCCTCTTCGGGCGGGCAGCGCTTCGTTGTTTTCGATACCTCCGAATTCGTCATGCCGGATTTCGCCCGGGTGGCGCGGACGCCCGAGCTTGCAGGCACCAGCGGCACCGGCTTTCCTTACGGCAGGGCAGACTATGCGGTGCCGCTGATCATGGACCACGCCCAGTCCGAGACGGTGTCGGCGGGCGTTACCCTGCTGGCCCGCATGTCTGTCGCCGCCGGCCGTCTGATCGCGGTCGATGCTTCGACTGCGGCTTCGGCTGTCGCCGACCGCAATGCGATTTTCCTGAGCACACTGTCGCAGGTCCCGCCCACGGTTCTGGCGCAGGTCGATGTCTCCGGCAATAGCTCCTCGGGTTGGGGCGAGGCGGTGGCGTCGATCAAGCCCAACACGGAGACTACCTTTGACGAATGGCGTCAGAAGCTGCGCGGCAGCGGTTGGCGCGGGCAGGTAAGCTCCTTCGAGGACTGGATGACGCGTACGTTCAACATCTCGATGGACTCTTTCAGCATTTTCCCCGGCAGGCCGGCCGAATACACGCCGCAAGGCAGCGCCTCCCTGCTTGTCGCACAAGAGGCCAGCCCTACCGCCGGCGGCACCTGGACGTTGATCACCGCGCCGAGCGCCGCGGCGTTGCGCGAAGGGGTTCGCACCCTGACGCAGCAGCGCATGTGGCGGCAGCTGGGGGGGCATCTAACGACCGTCGATTCCGGCGACGACAAGGTCGTCACGCTCCCGGTCACCCATTTCAGTTTCGTCGAGACACAGCCATTCTCGCTCGCCAACTATCGGCTGATCGTCGCCAACTGGCTGTCCGCGAACGCGCTCTCCTACGCTGTCGTGCTGACCGTGTTGTCGATCCTGCTGGGGCTGGCGACGGCCGGCTTGCTCGGATCGTTGGGGCGCGGCAAGTGAGCATGTCGCATCACACATTTTTTCTCGCCTTTGCCATGCTCTTCCCGGTGCTAGCGCCGGTAAGGCCCGCCATGGCGGCGTCGGCAATCACTGCGAAGGAGTGGTCGGCCTACAAGGAAAGGTTCCTCGACCCGTCGGGACGAATAGTCGACAATGCCAATGGCGGGATCAGTCACAGCGAAGGTCAGGGGTACGGACTGGTTTTATCCTATCTTGCCGGCAACAGGGGGGATTTCGACCGCATCTGGGCGTTCACGCGCATGGAGATGATGGTGCGTGACGACGGCTTGGCGGCCTGGAAATGGGATCCCGCCGTTAGTCCGCATATCAGCGATACAAACAATGCCACCGATGGCGACCTGCTGATCGCTTATGGCCTGTCGCTCGCAGGCGATGCCTGGCATCGGCCGGATCTGATG
This sequence comes from Mesorhizobium sp. B2-4-18, assembly GCF_006441385.1. Lineage (NCBI taxonomy): Bacteria > Pseudomonadati > Pseudomonadota > Alphaproteobacteria > Hyphomicrobiales > Phyllobacteriaceae > Mesorhizobium > Mesorhizobium sp. B2-4-18. Next base: position 164,224 of record NZ_VFUW01000012.1, read on the forward strand.
CAGGCGGCGGCTGGCATGGCGACGGCGCTTGCCGCCGGCAGCCTGGAAACGGTTGGTGATCTTGTACTGCTGAAACCCGGCAATTCCGGATTCGCCGCCGGTGATCGCGCCGACGGTCCGGTCGTCAATCCGTCCTACTGGGTGTTCGAGGCACTTCCGGCGATGGCGGAGCTCGCGCCCAAGGGGCCATGGAGCGAGCTCGCCGCCAATGGCAAGGTGTTGCTGACCGGTGCAATGAAAATTGGGCCCTCGGACTTGCCGCCCGACTGGGTATCGCTGAAGACCAAGCCGGAAGCCGCTGACGGCTTCCCGCAGGAATTCAGCTACAACGCCGTGCGCATCCCGCTCTATCTGGTGCGCGCCGGTATCCACGATCGTGACCTGCTTGCACCCTTGATGGCGGGCATGACGGATGAGCAGGGCCGTGTCCGCATCGTCGACATCGCCACCGGCCAGACCAGGCAATTGCTGGCCGACAGTGGCTACCGCATCATTCCGGCGCTGGTCTCCTGCGTGCTCGACGGCAAGCGGCTGGCCGACGACCTGAAAACCTTCCAGCCGACGGATTATTATCCCTCGACCCTGCAATTGCTGGCGCTAGCGTATGCGCGCCGCCACCATCCGGAGTGCCTATGAAGCCGACGGTCTTCATAGCTGCCGGCACGGCACTGCTCGGCGCGGTGGTGCTGCATCAGGGTGGCTATTTCTCGAGCCATGTGACCTTGCCGAATGTCGCGCAGCCGGCCGGCACCCAGGCCCAGCAGGACGGCCATTCCAAACCGCTCGCGGTGGCCGATCAGAGTGATCAGCCGGCGAAGGCGGATGCTACGCCCGTTGCGGCTTCACTGGCGCAATCCGCCGCGCCGGCCCCGTCGCAGAAAGTCGACGAAACGGCACTGCGCTATTTCGCCTCCAAGGGTGACACCAAGCGGCTGAACGCCGAGATCGCGCGCCTGAAGGCGCTCTATCCGGACTGGACGCCGCCCGACAACCCGTTGGCGGCGCGCAAGGAAGGCGATCCGCAACTCGACCAGATGTGGAAGCTCTATTCCGATGGCAAGCTCGCCGAGCTCCGCAAGGCGATCGCCGATCGGCAAACCGCCCAGGCAGGCTGGCAACCGCCTACGGACCTGATGCAGCGGCTCGCCGTCGCCGAAGCGCGCGAGCAACTGGTCAACGCGTCCAATTTGAAGCAATACGACGCTGTGATCCGCGTCGGCTCCGCCAATCCGAGCTTGCTGACCTGCGGCGATGTCGACGTGCTGTGGCGCGTTGCCGAGGCTTTTGCCAGCACCAAGCGCGAGGACCGCGCCAAAGACGCCTATCTTTACGTCCTTAGCAACTGCAAGAAACCCGAGGAGCGTTACGCCACCATCCAGAAAGCGCTGCCGCTGTTGTCGAGGCAGAACCTCGATCTGCTGCTGGCGACCGAACAGAAGACCCCCGATCGCAAGGGTGAATTCGCGGCGCTCCGGGGCGATATCGCACGGCAAAGCCTTGCCAATGCCGACGCCGATCCGAAGCTTGTCATCCCCGCCGTGGACGTCACCACGGTCGAAGCACTGGCCAGGGATGGCGGTCTGACCTCCGATGACCTGCTGCTCGGCTGGTACTATGTAAGGCGCGACAATCCCCAAGCCGCCGAGACCTGGTTCCGCAAGGCGCGCGACAAGGAAAACACCGCCAAATCCTCGCAAGGTTTGGCGCTCGCCCTGATCAACCAGAACCGCCCGGCCGAAGCCGAGGATATCCTCTATCAATGGCGTAGCACCGACGATGACACGCGCAAGGTTTACCTGGCCGCTGTCGCCAATCTGCTTGCCGTGACGCCGCCTGCGCCACTCAAGCCGGAAGTGCTACAGCGCATGGTGCAGGAGGTTTATGCCAACAAGGATGCCGCTTCTGCCCAGCAACTCGGCTGGTACGCGGAGTCCCTCAACCAGGCGCAGACGGCGGCGCAGTGGTTCAAGCTGGCGCTCGACTGGAAGCCGGACGATGAGCCTTCGGCCTATGGTCTGGCGCTGACGCGCTGGAAGATCGGCGACAAGGCCGGCGTCAAGGAAATTCAGACCGCTTGGGCGGGGCGCTCGGAGCGCATCCCCACGGTAGGCCAGCGCAGCATTGAAACGGCGGCGCTGGGCGGGCGCAGGGTCCGCGCTGTTGCGCCGGACGAGGCGACCACGGATCAACCGGTGCGACCGCCCGCGGTTGCGCAGGGACAAGCAAGTCAAGGCCAGGTGGAAAGCCCTCACGTGGCGAGACCGAGCAGGGCCCAACCGGCGCCGCGTGGTTGTTCGACCACGCTTGACCCCTCGTCTCTTGCGCCGGACGCGGCCTTGTCGCGCGGCTGGTGCCTGATGCAGGTCAACCGTCCGGTCGAGGCAGCGGCAGCGTTTGAAGTCGCGCTGCGCGGATCGGGTAAGACGCGGTCCGATGCCGCCTACGGTCAAAGTCTTGCCTATCTGCGCGCTGGCCTGACCGACCGGGCCGCGATCGCCGCGTCACAGGCGCCGATGGGTTCAGATCGCAGCATCGAGATCAGGACAGCCTTGCTGGAGACGCAGGCCAACACGGCTTTCGACATGGGTCGCTACAACGAAGCAATCCTGGCTCTCGATGAGCGTTCGCGTATTGCGCCCGAACGTACCGGCCTAATGGTTCTGCGCGGCTACGCGTACCTGGAGCTTCGCCGCTTTGCCGATGCCGAGCAGGTGTTCCGTGCCGCGGCATCCACCGGAGATCGCGCCGCGCTGAAAGGCATTAACGACGTCAGGAATGCTCGCAATCCGAGCGCGCAATAGCGCCGCCCGGTCCTTTGCGCTCGACATGCTAGCCGTCGGCGTCATCATCAGGATGCGCCCGCGGCCGAGATATGTGGCGGGACGCGCGTTGGAACGCAGGCTCATAAGCCTATCCAACGTCGGCTTTCTCGACTGCAGACCTCGCGAGCCGACGGGCCGCTTGCGGCCCCCTTCCAGCCATTCAATTGGCCGCAAACCGCCGAACTGAGCCAATGCTGCTGACGTCGAAACGCCTAGGCGCAACTTCACCGTTTGTACTCTGATAGGCGCATAGATGGCAGTCTGGAATTGAGACTGGCTTGCCCTCAACCGGTTCGCTGAGCTGCGGTGCTGCCTCTTTTTTCAATTTTTCAAGTCGGGATCGGCAGATCGAATCAACCCGATCGATAAGATCGTCGACGCGCTCTGCGAGCCACTCTAGAGCTTCTCGCGTGATGTCGAAGTGCTTCGAATAGCGCGCCTTAACATAAGCCTCATTGATTATGTTGAACCAGGCGACGAATCGCTGCTGGTCACGAGGCCATATGTCGGCTAGCTGCTGCGACTGGTCTCGGCAAGGCTTCGAAGAAACGTGGTATTAGGCGATGCAGGGCTGTAATTCGTCATACGAGGAACACGCTGCGTAGGCCTGTTCGATTGACTGATGAAGAAGAAAGGCCGCTTCTTTGAGATTGGATTCCCGAAGGAGAAATCCCGCAGTTTTTGCGAACACCCGAGCGTGTAGCAATCTGTCGTTTAATTATTGAATTGCTAGCCGGAGGGCGTCGGTCGACTTTGCCGGGATTGGGTTCGTGAGCGGCTCGTCATCAAGCTCATAGAGAACAATGCCATCACGCCGAATATCGACGAAGAAGTACTGGCCCTCAAAGCCAAGCCTTCGTTCTGTAAATAGCCTCTTCCGGCAGCGCCAAGCAACGGAACGATGCCACGGCGCATCCCGCCGGGCCCCGGGACTCGACGAGGTAAAAGGCAGTTCTGACATCCGATCTTTCCTGTTGTGCTTGACCGGGCTTGCGACTGGCCGCGCCGCACCGGCGCGTCATCTCCTGCAGTACGGTCACCCTTTCGACCAGTTCGAACAGCGAGTCCATGTCGTGGTCGATGATGATCGTGGTGAGGCCGCGCGCGACCGGCTTCAGCAGGGCAACCTTCTCAACGCGCTCTCGCGGATTCATCCCGGCAAGTGGCTCGTCCAGCAGAGATGGATCGCGCCTGGCAGCTTTAAAGCGGAGCCAACATGTTGCGGAGCAGGTTCAATTAGGACTTCTCATCGATCCACTCATCGCCTTGGGGCGGGTGTAGATCGGACCGGCAAGCTCCTCGACACGACGGTCCCGGCTGGAACAAGCACATAGCAGGGCTCTTTATCAAGTCCACGAACATAAATTCGGGCTCGGTTGTCAAGCTTGGACGACAGGGCCGCCGTCTTCTGAAAACTGCAATTGCAGCGGACGGGGTCACCTTGCATAGGTGGTTGCATGGCCCACCGCATCGGATTGATTATGATGGCACGAGCCTTTACCGCTGAGCGGGCCGTCGGCCACTTCCGAGGCGGCCGTGTTGGGCGCCATCGTGGCGGGATTGGTTTGGTCGCTCCCGAAGGCGCCTGCAGTCTACAGATGATCACGGCTTCATTCAGCACACTCGACCATGTGCCGCTCACCGGCACGTGGCATCGCGAGGCCTCCTGCCCGCTATGTGGTCGCGGACACCCCAAACGACCCGGCCGAACGGATCGGGTATCTCGACGCCGAGGCGGCGACCTCGACAACTTGATGCGACTGACCCCGGTTTCAATTGAGAACGCATGCCCATCGACGCTCGCCGGCTCCTGTTTCGAGCCGGCGCGGCGCTTCAGCGGGTCGGGCACTCTGGGCGGCGGACAGATGATCCGCAGTGGGTCTGGCAGGTGCGCCGGGCTCAGTTGCTTGTCCTCGACGAATTGATCGAGGCCACGGAGCCGGGTCTGACCGCCCATGACCGCGCTCCTGTGCTGCCCGGGCAAACGCGGCAGTCTTTGCGGCTGACTTCGTTCGCGGTTCTAAGGTATGAGCAGCAGCTTTCCAGTGGTCGTTCGGCTTTCCATGTCGGCATGGGCATTTGCCGCATCCGCCAGCCGATATTCGCCGCCGATCCTGATTTTGAGCTTGCCCTCGATGATCCAATGGAAGAGTCGGACCGAACGCGAGCGAAGCAGTTCCGGTGTATGGATATGATCAAAAAAGGTGGCGTAGCCGATCTTGATGCTCTTCGGCAGCGCCATAATGTCGATCGGGCCAGGACCGCCCAGGACGGGTCCGTACCAGCAGAAGGTGCCCGCTCGGCGGAGCGCATCCAGCGAGCCTTGGAATGTCTTGGGACCGGAGCCATCATAGACCACATGCACCCCTTCGCCGCCCGACAGGCGAATTACTTGGTCGGCGAATTGCCCTTCGGCATCTACAATGACGTGATCGGCGCCTGCCTCCTTGGCGATCGCCAGCTTGTCTGCCGAGGACACGCGGCCGATGACATGCCCGCCCCTCAGCTTGATGATCTGGGTAAGCAGCAGACCGACTCCACCAGCAGCGGCATGGACAAGCGCGATGTCGCCGGGCTGCACGGGATAGAAATCCGTCGCGAAATGGCTGGCTGTGAGGCCCTGCATCATCACAGCCGCCGCCGTGCGATCGTCGATCGAATCCGGTATCGGCACCAGCGCATCGGCCCGTACCACGGTCCTCTCGGCATAGCTCCCCGGCGAATACACCCAGGCGACACGACGGCCCGGCCAAAGATCGCTGACCCCATCACCGACCGCGATCACGCGGCCAGCGCCTTCTACGCCCAAAATCTTCGGATCCGGCACGTCGGTCCAGGCAAGTCCGCGCCTTACGCCCGTGTCCATGAAGTTCACGCCAGCCGCAGCGACTTCAACCAGGGCTTCTCCCGGACCTGGCGTTGGCTCGAGCGTATCGAGAAACTCGATGACGTCCGGCCCGCCCCATCGGTTCATCACGACGGCTTTCATCGAGATGCCTCCGCTGCTGCCTTTTCGATCAGCCGAGCGACAGGTTCAGGGTTCGAAACCATCACCACATGCGAGGCGCCTTTGACCACCACGGTCTCGCGCGCGTGCGCTCGTTCGGCCATGAAGGCGGAAGCTTGTGGTGGGATGTTCTTGTCCTTGTTGCCGTAGATGAACCAGCTCGGAATCTTCTTCCACGCCGCCGCAGTCTGGGCCTCGTTCAGCGCCGCTTCCGTGATGGGCCGTTGCGTGGCGGCCATCAGCTTTGCCTCGGGGATGGAAACGTCGGTTGCAAACTGGTCGCGGAACTTCTCCTGCCGGATGTAGAGATCCTTCCCGCCGCCTGACAGCGGAACGGGTGGAGCGAGCGTGGGCGCAAGAGTGCTGCCTGGGAACTTGCCTGCAAGCGCGGCGGCCGTCTCGCCGACCTCCGGTGCAAACGCCGCAACATAGACGAGCGCCCTGACATTTGCATGGCCATCGGCGGTTTCGCTAATGACCGAGCCGCCGTAGGAATGTCCGACCAGGATGACAGGCGATGTAATGCCGGATACGATATCGGCAATATATTGAGCGTCAGTGGCGACACCTCGCAGGGGATTGGCAGCGGCCACAACGGGGTAACCATCCTTCTCGAGGATCTTGACGACTCCGTTCCAGCTCGATGAGTCGGCGAACGCGCCGTGAACCAGAACGATGGTGGGCTGAACGTTGGCGGGCTTCTCTGACTGCGCGTAAACGCAGCCTGATACGGACATGGCGATTGCCAATCCTGCGAGCAGTCTCATCATCTCACATAACCTTTCGATGGTTTTGTTTGTGTGGTGCCATCGCGATGGTCGCAGGGCTAAATTTTTGGGTCTTTCCGAGAGTTCTTTGGCTAAGGCTGCGGCGAGCCGACCCGCTGCGGAATACTCATCCGGCATCGCTGCGAAGACGGATTACGCAGTGGTCGCAACCACACACCGCAGGCGGTGGACAGGTTTGATCGGAAAGCCGCTTGACAGGTTGTCAAAACTGTCCGACGTCGATGACCGCCTGCGCAAAGGCCTGTGGAGCCTCCTGCGGTAGGTTGTGACCGATACCGCCTGAGATCAGCCGGTGTTCGTATTTCCCGGAGAACTTCTTGGCGTAGTTTGCCGGATCCGGATGCGGCGCGCCGTTGGCGTCGCCCTCCATCGTAATCGTCGGTACACCGATCGCCGGAAACGCCGCGAGCTTTTGTTCCAAGCCATCATATTTTGGCTCACCTGGCACCAAACCGAGTCGCCATCGATAGTTGTGGATAGAGATCGCGACGTGGTCGGGGTTGTCGAACGCGGGAGCGGAGCGATCAAAAGTTACAGCGTCGAAAGCCCATTTTGGTGAGGCGAGCGCCCAGATGAGGCGCGTGAATTCGCGGGTGTATTTCTCGTAACCCGCCCGTCCCCGTTCAGTGGCGAAGTAATATTGATACCACCACTGCAATTCGGCCTTCGGCGGCAGCGGCGCCTGGTTCACCTGCTGACTGCCGATGAGATAGCCGCTGACTGACACCATGGCGTTGCAGCGCTCAGGCCAGAGCGCGGCGATGATGTTGGCTGTGCGCGCGCCCCAGTCATAGCCGGCGACGACCGCTTTCTGGATATCCAGCACATTCATCAACGCAACGATGTCGGACGCAAGCGCCGCCTGCTGACCGTTCCTGGGTGTCGCGTCCGACAGGAACCGCGTAGTACCGTAACCGCGCAAATATGGCACGATGACCCGGTACCCTGCGTTGGCAAGCAGCGGCGCGACATCGACATAGCTGTAAATGTCGTAGGGCCATCCGTGCAGAAGGATCACCGGCGGGCCGTCCGCAGGACCGTCCTCGGCATATCCGACGCTCAGCAGATCCGCGTCGATCTGCTTCATTGAGGAGAACGAAGTCCGTGCCTTCAGCATGGGGGAGGCGGTCCTTTTGGACCCGTCGCCCTGCGCCTCCGCAACCCTGATCGCGCCAAGTTGCGCCGCGGCTATTGTCGCGGCAGCAACGCCGAAGAGGCGACGCCGATGGTGGTTGACTTCTTCCGGGTTTTTGATCGCGTTCATTGGTGCACCGCCTTGTCGTGATGACATTTTGCCGAGAGTTGCATGCAAGATCGATCGGTGTGTGATCGGTAGCTAAGTGAGGCTGATTGCGACTTCGATATTGCCGCGCGTGGCCTTCGAGTAGGGGCAGGTCTGATGTGCTGCCTCTACAACAGCCTTGGCAACGTCGCGGTCGAGCCCGGGTACGCTCACATTGAGGCGCGCGCCGAGGAAGAAGGCACCGTCGGCAGTGTTCAGATCCACCTCTGCGTCAATTGCGAGGTCGGCGGGCAGCCTGACGTTCATTTTGCGGGCGGCAATTGCCATTGCGCCCTCGAAGCAGGCCGACCAGCCGGCTGCGAACAGCTGCTCCGGATTGGCGCCGCCGCCCGGTCCGCCGGGCGTGGAAAGCCTGATGTCCAGTCGACCGTCGGAACTGCGGGAGGTGCCGTCCCTACCGCCAGTGGTGCGGACCTTGGCGGTATACAGGAGCTTTTCAGATTGGGTCATGATGTCTGGGTCCTTCACAAAAGGGCGCTTTGAATTCGATTTTGGAAATTGGCGCGTGGCTTCGCTCTCCACTAGCGTGGAAAACGCACTTAAAAGGCTTGCGGCCGAAGCAAGTTTTGCGGCACGAGCGACAGCGACACTGCAAGCATGATCATTCTCCCTGGGCCGGTCAGCAAACGTTCTTGCTGCTTCCACACATAGAGAGAGATCGCCCGGAGCACCCGTTATACACTATGATGCGGTGTTAGCGCTCGCCAGTGCCGCCCGTGCCGGAACTGGCCTGAGCTGCTTTCCTGACCTGCCCCAATCATCCCTCGGGGCCACGAAATCGACTTTTTGCTACATAGGTAGTGGACTTGGAACCGCGTCTGACCAGCCAACAAAAAGCAATAAAGAATGATGCCATGATAGTCGCGCAGACGAGCGACAGGATATCGTTTGGTCCCTTTACGCTGACCGCGGGCGAGAGGCTCCTGCTGCGCCAAGGCGTGCCTGTCAATCTGGGCGCGCGCTCTTTCGACATCCTTACAGCGTTGGCTGCGCGCCCCAACGAAATCGTCAGCAAGAAGGACCTGCTGGCCCATGTGTGGCCCGACGTCACCGTCGAAGAAGGCAGTTTGCGGTTTCAAATCGCCAACCTCAGAAAGGCGTTGGGCGATGGCGCGGACGGCGCGCGCTACATCGCCACTCTGACGGGGCGCGGCTACTGCTTTGTGGCCCCGGTCTCGCGATCGGATGGTCAAGACAATGGGCAAAGGGATGTCGTCGCCAGCTATCCGCAAGCCAATCTGCCAAGCCGCCTGATCCGGATGGTCGGCCGGACTGACGATACTGTCCGACTTTCAACTCAACTGGCCGAGACGCGTTTCATCACGATCGTCGGCACGGGCGGTGTCGGCAAGACCGCTGTCGTTGTGGCGGTGGGCCACGATCTGATCGAAGCATTCTCGGGTGCCGTGCATTTCGTCGATCTCGGGGCGGTGAGTGATCCGGGCTTGGTCGCGACGACCGTGGCCTCGACGCTAGGGCTGTCTCTTCAGTCCGAAGACGCGACCCCCAGTCTGCTCGCCTACCTTGCAGACAAGCGGATCCTCCTGATTCTTGACACTTGCGAGCATGTCATTGACGCCGCGGCGGACTTGGCGGCCCGCATCTTCGCCGCCGCACCGCAAGTCCACCTGCTGGCAACGAGCCGCGAGCCCCTCCAAGTCGAAGGGGAGCACGTTTACAAGCTGGAGCCGCTCGCATGCGCGCCTGGCGATCTGGAACTCACCGCGTTCACTGCGCGCCGCTTCCCTGCGATCCAGCTGTTCCTGGAACGCGCCGCCGCGAGCGGTGCCGGGCTTGATCTCCAGGATGCGGATGCCGCCATCGTTGCCGGCATCTGCCGCAAGCTCGACGGCGTGCCGCTCGCGATTGAGCTGGCGGCTGGACGGGTTGCGACTTATGGCCTGCAGAAAACCGCCGAACTTCTCAACGAACGGCTGACGCTGTTGTGGCCGGGACAACGTACCGCGCCGCCGCGGCAAAAGACCCTCCAGGCCACTTTGGACTGGAGCTACGGACTGCTGTCGGAGTTCGAGCGTCTTCTGCTTCGCCGGTTGGCGATCTTCGTTGGCCACTTTTCCATCGAGGCCGCCCTGGAAGTTGTCACGAGCGCAACCGTCGATGACGCACTCGTATTTGGCGCTGTCGACAGCCTGGTCGCCAAGTCGATGATAGCGGTAAGACCTGCCGGGGCAACGATGCGTTACCGCCTGCTCGACACGACGCGGGCCTACGCCCTTCAGCTCGACGTCGACGATGCCGAGCACGCGAGCCTGGCCGCGCGTCACGCGACGCATTGTTTGCGCTGGCTGGAGGAGACAGGAGCCGAGTGGCCTACTTTGTCGAGCGGCGTACAACGGTCATTTCACCTAGCGGGCCTTGCCAATGTGCGAGCGGCTCTGGACTGGTGCTTCGGACTTGACGGGAACACTGACCTCGGCGTCCGTCTGGCTGCCGCGGCGGCCCCCTTTTTTCTGTCGATGTCCTTGCTCACCGAATGTCATCGCTGGGCGGCGCAGGCGGTTGTGGCTCTTGACGATGCTACTAGAGGCGGATTGGAGGAGATGCATCTTCAGGCAGCCCTTGGGGTCTCCCTGATGTTCACGCGTGGTGGAAGAGATGCGGCGCGCGTGGCATTGAACAGAAGCCTGGTCATTGCCGACCGACGTGGCGAGGCGCTCGATCAGCTTCGGATTCTGGGCCCGCTGCAAATGTTTCACCTGCGTACGGGAGAGTTCAGGACCGCGTTGCGTTATGCGGAGCGCTGTTCCGTCATTGCCGGAACGCTTGAGGATTCGGTCTCCACCACTTTGGCGCATTCCTTGATGGGGATTTCGCTTCACCTCAGCGGAGAGCTCGGCCGTGCCCAGACCGCGCTCGAAGCGGCGTTGCGATACGGGCCGCACTCCAACCGAACCACGACGAACTATCTCGGCTTTGACGGCAAGATTCTGGCGGGATCGATTTTGGCAAGGACACTGTGGCTGCAAGGCCATCCTGATCGGGCCGCGGAGCGCGCGCTGCTGACGATTGAGGAGGCGGAAGTCCTGAAACATCCCCTGTCTCTCTCCATAGCACTTGTCTGGGCGATTTCCGTGTTCCTCTGGACCGGCAAGCTGGAGCTCGCAGAGAAACACATCAATCGTCTTTTCTCTCGTGCCGAATTTCATTCTCTCGGGCCCTATCTCGCCCTGGGAGGCGGCTTCACAGGGGAGATCGCCATTCGTCGCGGCAGCCCAAGCAGCGGTGTCGAAGGCCTTCGACGCTGCCTTGCCGAGCTCCACGCCGCGCCTTACGAACTGCTCACCACGCCGCTCAATATCGCGTTTGTTCTGGGCCTGGCTGCGGCGGGCCGATGCGCGGAGGCACTTTCACTGATCGAGGAGACGATCCGTGACGTCGAGGCAAGCGGCGATCTTTGCTATATGCCGGAACTGCTGCGCGTAAAGGGAACCCTTGTTCTGGCGGCCCCGCGCCCGGACGCCGACGAAGAGGCCGAAATGTGTTTTCGGCGGTCGTTGGAACTCAGTGATCGTCAAGGCGCGCGGGCATGGGAGTTGCGGACCGCTGTCGACCTTGCTTGCCTGTTGGCCGCTCGGGGACAACACAGGGAGGCGCGGGCTCTTCTCCTGCCGATTTTCGCGCGATTCGGGGAAGGCTTGGAGACAGCAGACCTGCAGTCAGCGGCAGGCGTGCTGGCAACGCTGAAATAGGTGTGAGCTTTCGGGAGATTGTCCGTTCGGACCAGACCCAGGAGACTGTCGAGGAAGGCCAATGGTCCGGCTCCTTCAAACGGAAAGCGACGCTTGGCCAACCATAGTCGGGCGTTCCTTCGGAGCTACCATCCGGTGTGGGCTATTCTGTAGGCAGTGACTTTCCCGAGCATATGGATTTCAGACTGCGGGCGAACAATGAAACGTTCCCAAAGTAATTCGGGTATATGTCGACAAGCTGTTCCACCTTATCCACCTCGACCAAGGAAACCGTCCAATCAATTCCCCTTAGCGCGATTTTCTTCTCTATTTCTTCCAATTTCCGCGCCCCCATGATGAGAGTTCGGAATGATTGAATCGTAACGTTCCGATCCGCTCTATATTGCACCAAATGATGCCGAAAATGTCGCGTTGGCTGTACGAGGCTCTCTGAGCGGAGGGTAAGATTCGTGATATCTGCCAGTATACTTGTTGCACCTATACGCCTGTTGATATCCCGCAGTTCCCGCACTCGGTCATCGCGATCCGGACCACCGACACGAATTGGACACTGCTCAACCTGGGCGAATTCCGCCGACATAAGCTGGAAAAGACGTAGCCAATCCTGCTCCCCGTTTCCGTGCTTCAAATCCTGGCGCTGGAACAGCCCGACGGCCTCAACTGCAGTTGCCCATGAGTGCTGAAGTGTGGTCCGAACTTGCAGTTCGATGCGTCGTCCCTCGAAAGCCTGGGTGTGGGCAGCTCTGGGTCGGTACTGGAAAACAATATGGTGACTTCGATAGCCGTCCGGCTTCGGCTCATCGATATAGTTGAATTCCCGACAGTGCATCTCATGGGGGAACTTGTCTCGCAGCGATTCTAGAAGCAAGCGGACGCTATTGATATCGGGCATGATCGCTCGGCAGCCGCCGATATCGTTCATGGTGTCCAAATTGGTGGTGGACTCTCGAAGCTTCCGACAAATGGATGCCAGACGCTTTGGACGCGATGCCATGTCGCCCTTCAATCGCAGGGCTTTGATGTGGTGACCGACAGAGAATCGAACGCTCCGCATCGGCAGAAAGTGCGAGTCGCGCCAGCTATTGGCGATTGAGAAGATTCGCATCGTGTCCACGTACTGGCCGGCAGTGGTGTCTTGTCCGAGCTGCATAGGTTTTGCCAGCCGATCGCCTGCCTTGCGAACGGCTTGCATACTGTATTTGAGGCGCGGGTACTCAGTCATTGGACCACAAAGTCAAGGTAGGCCGCTTCATTCTGAACTGGGCGGGACGACCGCAGGAGAATCGGATCTCATGTATCGTACCGCTTTGTATCCCTCGAGTCCGCTCAGGGCGGCTGGATCGAAGCCACAAGATCACGACGGTGCCTCCTTGAGTTGCCTCTGCGGTGACTCACCGGCCCCGGTAGCTTGGGCGCACGCAACTTCGCAACCATGCAGTTGCCGTCGCGTCCTAAATGCGGCTCTCGAGTGTCCTTCCTGCCGCTTGTGGTGCCGCACATGTTTTGGGTAGCGGGCGAAGGGCGGGAGGGAACCTCATGCAGGCGGATCGGAGCACTCTTCTTGGGTGTCGCCGCCGGCACCCTCGCCATTGCCGACATGCCGCCGTCTTCGAGCCGGGCATGTCTACGGCCTTGAGCTCGTCGGCCCGGCTCCTTCGAACAGTTCAAACCTATTGCAAATGCCCGGATGGGCCATTCTCGATTGCGGCCTGTCGGTTCACGTTCAGGCCATCTGAGTTCACCTCGTGATGAACATCCCAGCGAAAGCGCCACCTTTGCGCTTGCCCTGAAGGCATCCTATTCTGGAGGAATAGCATCCGCTCGTGGGGACAGAATGTCGGTCCTGCCTTTCTTGAGAATTCACGCACCGCTAAACGCGGTGCTAGCTGCGCCTGGGCTGCTGGCGGTGGCCGCGCTCACCATGCCGGACATGTCCGCACGAAGCAGGCTGGCTCTGACTGCCGTGCTGGCGGTCATTTGGGGCGCTTATCTCCTACAGATGGCCGAGACTCTGATCAAGCACTGGGCGGGAGACCTTCGGGACAGGACGCCTGCAATCGCCATTGATATGCTCGCGGTTTTGGTTCCACTCGCTGCATTTCTGCTCGAAGGCACGCCCGACCGGAGCCTCTACTGTGCTATCTGGCTGCTCAAACCGCTGCGCGACTCGACCTTCTTCCCGGTACTGGGCAGGGTGCTGGCCAACGAAGCGCGTAACCTGATCGGCGTCACCACGCTTTTCGGCGTCGTTCTGTTCGGTGTCGCGCTCGCGGCCTATGTCATCGAGCGCCACATCCAACCGGAAAAGTTCGGCAGCATCCCTCAGGCCATGTGGTGGGCGGTGGTCACGCTGTCCACCACCGGTTATGGCGATGCCATTCCGCAAAGTTTCGCCGGCCGCGTCCTGGCTGGGGCGGTCATGATGTGTGGCATCGGCGTCTTCGCGCTGTGGGCCGGCATTCTTGCCTCCGGCTTCTATCAAGAAATCCGTCGCGAGGATTTCGTCCGCAATTGGCAGTTGGTCGCCGCCGTGCCGTTGTTTCAGAAGCTCGGCCCGGCCGCGCTGGTCGAGATCGTGCGCGCCTTACGGCCTCGTAGTTTGCCGGCCGGCGCCGTGATCTGCCGAAGGGGCGAGACCGGGGATCGGATGTTCTTTGTTGTGGAGGGGCGGGTGAGCGTCGTGATGTCGAACCCAGTGGAGCTTGGCCCTGGCGCCTTCTTCGGCGAGATGGCGCTGATGAGCGGCGAACCGCGTACGGCGACCGTCAGCGCCGCAACGGCTGTCTCACTCCTGTCGCTGCACGCGGCGGATTTCCAGATGCTATGCAGCAGCAGCCCGGAAATCGCGGAAATCATCCGCAAGACCGCGCGCGAGCGGCACGGCACGGCGCCGACGGCTTGACTCTTCGTCAGGAGGAGGGCGCAATGGCTAGGCTGTCCAACTGCTTGTCGAGAATGGCTGGCTGGAAGGGTCGCCATTGAGACGACGGGCCGCGGGCAGCCGCCTGGGGTAATGTCGCGTTGCGCCAAATTGTCAACTGAACGACCGCCACCAAACGGCGGGGCTAAACATCAGGTGCCTCCTCCAAGGTTAGGCGCGCGGCAGCAACAACATTCGCGAGCTTGCCAGCTAGCAGAGTATCTATCGGCGAGTTCCCGCCAAGCTTGTCCGTCGGCGCCATCAACCATCTCCAGGCAAGCCGATGGTCGCCAAACATGGCGATCAATTCGGCTATCCCATCTGCAGGGCGAGCATCGACAAACTGCTTCAATGGAAAAACAAACCTGCTGCTTCCAGATTTAAGTGCGATCACCTCATCGCGTTTCTGCCACCGAAAGAGCGTCGACCTCGGTATCCCAAAATGCCTTTCTATCACTGTTGGCCCAGCTACCGGCCCCGCCCAATCACTCGCCGCACTGAGAGGCGCTTGGGGGACCGCCGGTGGCGGTACCGCTTTGAAACGCTGCAGTCGTGGATCAAATCGGCCTTGTGCCTCAGCCACTATATGCCCGATAAATATCTGAGCGAGGTTTTCAACATCATCCTCGATAGTTGGGAGGGCTCGCTGAACAGCCTGAGTTTGAACACTGATTGCTGAAGATATATACCCTGCCAATCTCGCGGCAATTCTAAGGGCCGGCTTGCCGATTGTCGGATCGTGCTCAAGAAGAATTTTCGACACGGCGGCAGCCACCGTATTTTCCAGTCTTGGTCGGCTGGCTTGCTTAACAAGGTTTCCACCTCGTGAGAATCGCCGCTTAGTGACCATGCAGATTACCTCTTCAAATGCTACCTAAGTTGCGTGACCCCTGTTTAGCCGAGGAGACGTAGTACCTCAGTGCGTTGCGGAAGTCATAGAAGGCAAACACAATGCACAATTGGCACCGTTCTGTCCAGTGGAGATGGTGACGTTGCTTGGAGTAATGCTTGGCCTACATTGTGTTCGAGCACCACCAAACCTAAACTCCGCGAAAAGACGTGGGGTCGCTGGCGCTTTTGCGCGCAGCCCTGACGAGACTTTCGTCATGGCCCGGTTTCGTTCTTGATCTCCAGCGCTGCCGGTAGCCCTTCGAGCACAGTGACGCAGCCATCGAGATCGTTGGTGGCCAGATGCGCGTAGCGCATCGTCATCGACAGCGTCTGATGACCCAGCCACATCTGCACGCGCCTGATGTCGATGCCACCCTGGACGAGGCGCGCAGCACAGGTGTGACGCAGGATATGGGGTACGACCTGGTGGTCGGCGCCAAGTCCAACCTCGGCTTTCGCCTCGTTCCATATGGCACTGAACTGTGCCCGGCTCAACTTGGTGAACGGGCCTTTCGGCCGAGGGCGTCCGTCCGGAGGCATCCTGATCACCTCCTTGACCCGCTCGGTCATCGGGATGGTGCGGCTGCGGCCGGATATGATGGTTTGGAAACTGACGCGATGTTCCTTGATGTCGTTCCAGGTCAGCCCGAGCGCCTCGCCGAGACGGCAGCCGCTATCGACCAGGAAGACGGAAAGCCTGTAAGCATCCTCGCTGCGGCTCTTGATGGCGGCGAACAGCCGCGCTTCTTCATCCCTCTCGAGAAAACGAATCCGTCCCGCCCGCTCTTTCTGGCGGCGGAACTCGTGCAGGCTCTTGAGATCTCCCATGTTGTAAGCCTTGCGGAAGTGGTCGGGAGTTTCGGATCAACCAAAAGATTGAGCCTCCCCTAGCAGGGCAGCGCCTTCGACCACTCGGCCGCCTCTGCGTTGCGCCGCTGGATAAAGAAAAGCGCCGGCACAATCAACAAGGCCGTGTCATAATATGGAGAAGGTGAGCGCGCCGAACATTTCAGCCTTCCTCGGGTGCGGCAGTTCCGCGGCAATTCCTGGGCAGATGAGCCCCAGGCCTTGCATGATCCGGTCGGCCGATCGCCGGATTCGGCCGAGACAGGCGGTCGTGAGGGGACTAATGGTTAACGAGAGCTTTCCAAGTGAGGCCAAATCGTGACGTTTCTGCAACACAGGTCGGGGATAGCGGCCGAACTGTCCATGCGCCGGTACGATCGTGGTTGAACGCCGCCGGCTCATGGGTAATGTCAATTTCGAAGGAGCGGCGCGGTGCGCATCTTTTTCGGTAGTGGGGATGGGGCAGGGAACGCTGTCCTTCAGCAAAGAATACCCAGACCCGTTTTTTAACTTTTGACTGGAGGTCAGAAAATGAACATCAAGAGCCTTCTTCTCGGCTCCGCTGCGGCCCTGATCGCAGTTTCCGGTGCGCGCGCCGCCGACGCCGTCGTCGTCGCCGAGCCGGAGCCCGCTGAATACGTCAAGATTTGCGACGTCTACGGCGCTGGTTACTTCTACATCCCCGGCACCGAAACCTGCCTGCGCATCGGCGGCTATATCCGTTACGACATCGGCGTCGGCGACGTGGGTTCGTTCGACGGTGCGACAAGCGCCGATCACGAGACCCCCGGCGACAGCAACGACACCTTCTACAAGCATGCCCGTTTCGCGCTGAAGACCTGGACCGGTCAGGAAACCGAACTCGGCACCTTGAAGACCTATACCGAGACCCGCTTCAACTTCCAGAACAACAACCGTGACTCGGGCAGGTTCGGAACGCTCAATACTGCTGGCAACGGCGATACCGTCTCGCTGAACTTTGCCTGGATCCAGCTCGGTGGTCTCCGCGTCGGTAAGGATGAATCAGCCTTCGACACGTTCATCGGCTACGCCGGCAACGTGATCCAGGATACGCTGGTTCCGTATGGCGGCTTCGACACAAACGTCGTGCAGTACTACTTCGACGCTGGCAACGGCTTCTCGGCTGTGGTCTCTCTCGAAGAAGGCTCGGGCACCGACACGATCGACAGCTATGTTCCGCATGTCGTCGGTGGCGTGAAGTGGACGCAGGGCTGGGGCGCGGTTACTGGCGTCATCGCTTACGACAGCAACTATGAAGAAGTCTCCGGCAAGGTTCGCTTGGACGTGAACGCCACCGACCAGATTTCGCTGTTCATCATGGGCGGCTACGGCTCCGATGATAACCTCACCGACGGCACCTGGGCGTTCCCGGCTGGCGGTCGCGGCTTCTACAAGCCGTGGAGCGGCAATTGGGCAGTCTGGGGCGGCGGCACCTACAAGTTCAACGAAAAGACCTCGTTCAACCTCCAGGCGTCGTATGACGAAGGCAAGAACATTGGCATCGCCGCGAACGTTGCCTATGACATCGTTCCCGGCTTCACGATCACGGCTGAAGTCGACTACTCGCATCTCGGCGACGACTCCGTGTCGAACTGGACGGGTATTACTCCTGGCGATGACGACGCAATCGGCGGCATGCTCCGCTTCCAGCGCTCCTTCTAACAGGCGCTGCCTTATTGAAATCGAAAACCCGGCGGGCAACCGCCGGGTTTTTTCATGCCGTCTGTATGGAACTTCGGACAGCCGATGGCATGGCCGCCCGCCTGCTGCCACGCTTGCAGACGTGGAAGAACAACCCTAGCAGCGAAAAGGAAAGGAGGAAGCCAAACTGCTTGGCAAGCGACGCGCGAAACGGCGGGAGGCTCTGTGGCCAGGATACGCCGGCGGGACAGGTGAAGGAACGCGGCGGTCGGCCTGAGGAAACCCTGTTAGACTGGTCTATCGGCGGAAAGCGTACGCCGGCGGGATTGGATGCAAGCAAACTGCGCGCAGCATCAGGCACTACCGGTCAAATCTCAGCAAGATCGCCCAAGGCTTCGATCAACGGCTGAATCTCGCTTTCGTAATTCTTCCAACGCTTGACGGACGACGTATAGATCGGCTGGCGGACCTGCCAATTGCTGTAGGTGTTTACGGAGCCGCCTTTGTCAAAAAAGCGCAGGCAGGCATCGTCCCACGGCAATCCGAGATAATCCATGAGCCGGCGCGACTGCTCCTCCTGATTTTCGATCAACGTCTCGTAGCGATTTTCGAAAATACGACCCGGGAAAACCTTGTCCCAATGCCGCATCAAGCGATCATACTCCCGGTAGTAAAGCCCCAGCGTCTCAAGATCGGCACTGTAGCTGTGGGCTTTATTGAACTGCAGGACGAAACAGGAGATGCAATTGTCGACAGCGTCGCGACGACAATGAATGATACGCGCTTTGGGGAAAAGAAGGCCAACTAGGCCAATCAGCTCGAAATTGTGAGGCATTTTGTCAACAATTCGCAGCGAGTCGGGAGCCCGCTCGCGCAGATAAGCAAGGTGCTCTTCGGCCAAAGTCCTGGTCAGATCGGGAGTAATCATCGCGATGGATTGGCCGAAGTTCACGCTGGAGCGGTCTGCGACACCGAGTCCATTGGCTGTTCGCCTAAGTTTGCTGAGCTCGCCGGCGCCATGAACATCGGGGTGAGTGGCACAGATCTGCTCTGTCAATGTCGTGCCCGAACGAGGCATGCCCACGACGAATACAGGCGCCTCCGAGGGATTGCCGTACGCGGCTCTTGAAGCCACCAGTTCCGGCGCGAAGGTTGCGATCATGCCGTCGACCCAGCGGCGGTAAGACTGCAGATCGAATGTATGGCCCCCGGCTTCATTCCCCTTCTTAAAGTGATCCATCGCCTCCTTATAGCGACGGAGGTCATTGAGAACCTTTCCTGCGGCGTGATGGAGCGCTGCCGCTCCCTCCGGCCCATGGCCCGGGTCTTGAAGCTCCGTCAGGATTGCCCCGAGTTCTGGCGGCTCTTCAGCGAATTTGCGCGTGCGTACAAGCGCGTTGTGGGCAGCCGGTACCGCGATGCGCCGTTCTATTGCCTCTTTCAGATGAACCGCGGCTTCGGCCATACGGCCGAGGCTTGCGAGCGCGCGGGGCAACCCCAACCGGGCTACGGGATGATCTCGGTCGATCCTGAGCGCCTTCTCAAAGAGCGGCAGCGCCATCTCCCCCTTGTCAAACGCATTGTAGGCATCGCCCAAGGCGCAAAGCGCTTCCACCAGATCCGGCTTCAAGTCCAGGGCGTACCGAAAGTGCTTGATCGCCGGCGTAAATTCGCTGACCTTCAAATAGGTCTCGCCGAGGCTAAGATGGTAGTAGGGATTCTGCGGATCCTCTGCCACCGCCCGAGCGAAATACCGCAGTGACTTTTCGTTATCGAAATCGAGCCCGAGCGTTCCCAGGATATATAGGGCCAGCGGATGGTTGGGCGTGCGAGCAAGGACCCTGTGGCACAGTTCCTCAGCCTCGGATAGACGTTCGGCCTGCTGCAACTCGAGCGCCTGCCGTAAAAGCAAGTCGTCGGCGTGGCTGCGGTGGGGGCCTGCCTTGAACTGCGCTTTGGATGACGCAGCCTTCGGTGATGCCGCCTTCGGCGAGGGTGGGGTGCGGAGGTGCTTTGCCCATGCGGGCGGCAATCGGTTGCTCATCCTTGGTTCGCTAGCAAAAGGGGCTTGGAGAATCCAGCCTCAATAGCCGTTTTGCGCAGAGCGCTGGTGTCGCCCCATCGATTTGCCCATTCTTCCGGATCGACCCTTATCGGATTTCCGTTCCGCGCTATGAGGTAGTAACCTAGCTCCCTCCGCACTGCCAAGACAATCCGGTGATCACAAGTTTGGCGCGTCTCAAACCATTCATGGGATGCGATATAAGCAACCACCTGCAAACCTCGCCGCGATGTCTCGGCCAGGTCACGGCGCTCCTTCGACCGAACTCGTGGACGCCATGGCGTCGGCGCCGGCGGCGCTGTGGAGACAGGATTGCCGGTTGCCCGAGGCGCGCACGAACCCTGCCGCCTAGTGGCGATCCCCGACGTCGCTCCGGTGACGGCGCTCTTTCCTATTCCGTCGTGCTGGCTTTTTTTCTGCGACGAATGGTGTGCGATTGCGCGACGGCCATTTTCACCGCGGGTGTAATCGCCAAAGATCCGTTCTCTGCCTCATGCGGATTCTGCAGCCCTTGGACGTGGACGGTCGGAAATGGGGGTTCGATGCCCTGCTCCTTGAAGACCTGGCGGAGGCGTACGTAGAATTTGCGTTTCATACCAAAGGCGCCTCCCGGCCTGGTTGTGGCCTTGACCCTCAATACAATGCCGTATTCGCCAAACTCCTGTACGCCCTGCATCTTGATCGGGTCGAGCACCCAGTGCTTGAACTCAGGATCTTCCGCCAATTCGAGGCCGATCCGCTTGATCAGCTTGCGAGCGAATTCGATATCGGTGTCATAGCCGACGGTGATGTTGAATTTGTCGATAACCCAGTCACGGCTCTGGTTCTGGACGGCCCCGAGTTCACCGAAAGGTATGGTGAACAGCGGACCCCGATGGTGGCGCAGCTTCACCGAGCGCAGGGAAAAGCTTTCCACGGTACCCTTGTAATTGCCCGAGGAAATATATTCGCCGACACGAAACGCGTCGTCGAGCAGAAAAAAAACGCCCGAAATGATGTCCTTGACGATGGTTTGTGCGCCAAAGCCCACCGCGACGCCGACAACGCCGGCGCCAGCGATCAGTGGGCCAATCTGGATACCCAGCGAGGCGAGCATCATAAGCGCTGCCATCACGATGATCGATGCGAGCAGGATGTTCTGGAGGATCGGCAACAGCGTGTGCAGCCGCGCCTGCTGCGGATCTAGCATCGGGACCTCTTCGTCGCCGATCACAGGGTGTGCCGTTTCGATGCCCAGCTTTCGTTCGATCAAGGCTTTGATGATCGACCAGCCGAAATCGGCTGCGAGGGCAATGACCACGACATTGATCAGGCCGCGCAATATGAAGGTCGTCGTCGTATTGCTGCCGCGCATGGATTGCATGTCCAGGCCCCAGACACGCGCTAGAAAGTAAGCCGCCGCCAGGATGAAAATCATTCGGATTCCGCGATCGATGACAGCGATCGCCACCGCCGGGATCGTAGGCCGGCCAAGATCTACCGAACCTGGTCGCAGGACGAAGTTAACCCCGCGCTGCGTCGTCACGATTGCCCAAGGCAGGAAGAGTGCGGCGAAGGTAAACCAGAAGTATGCATAAAGGCCCGCGATGCGCTGCAGAAACAGGACGAGGAAATAAGCTGTCAACAGCCATGTCGCTTCCGTGTGAACGCTGTGGCGCGCACCGTCTCGCTGCGTTCTTGGCCGACGCCAAATGGCCAGCAGCACGAGCAACAGCAGCACGAAATCGGCGCCAAGCGACAGGACCATCATTCCGTCCTGATCGATGCCGAGACCTGGCAAGAGGATGAACGCGGCGGCGAAGAAGGCGAAGACGCCAACGATCCGGGGCAGCCAATAGGACCAATGGTCAGCCGCTTCGTTGGTGATTGGCAAAGCACGAACCTCGACGGCGTTGTCGACGTTCATGAAGGAAGGGACGAGCATGGCCATGACGTACATGCGCACCCCCCATGTAACGACTGCCGCCATCAAGAATGTCAGTACAATCTCGCGGATAAGCATTGGCCAGTCGAACAGCATGAACGCGCCGGCGCTGCCCAGTGCGAACGAGACGATCAGCATGCTGGAATAAAGCGTGCGGCCACCAATCTTCTTGGCCCGCCCAACGGGCGTATCCTTCGGTTGCGCGATAATCCAGAGACGAAATGGACGGCTCAACTTGTACGTTGCCCAAGTAAGCGCCAGGCCGGCAGCGATGAACATCGCAATCAGCAAGAGTACCCCGGCAGATCCCTTGCTGGACATATCCTCCATGGTCTCTGCCCGAACGCGCGCGAACTGACCCGGCAGCAGGGGCAAAGTTCGCACGATTCTTCCGATATGATCCCTGATCATATCGAGCGTCGAGGATGCCATCGTATTCATCTGGCCTGATGCGGCCGCGGCGCCGGACGATGCGTCGGCCGGAGAAGCGCCTGCCCCGGCAGGCGCTCTCGTTGACCCGGCGTCCTGATTTCGCTGTTCGGCCATCCAGGCCTTCACTGACGCATCGTCGAGCAGTTCGAATAGCTGTTTGACCCTTTCAGGCGGGACGGTCGCCGGCGCCTGCGCCTGCGCTGGACCAGCCAACAAGAGGGCGGTTCCAAAGATGAGCTGCCTGGCAACCAGGACGAACATCGCGCCAAGGTGTCGGAGAGGTTGTGTCGGGCGCGCCAGGTTCCTGGTTCCCAATCGTCGAATGATGAGACGCATCGTGCTGTTAACCTTCCGGTCAGATCGGCAAGCAACGACATCTATGCCCGCCATTGCTCCTAGGTTGAAGGAGCCGATGTTGTGGTACAAGAGTCCACCGTCCAAGCTAGACAATTGCGTAGGGTGTGGTCACGCAAATCAGTCATGTGATCCGCAATTCAAAGACGCTGGGCGTTACGGCGGCTTCCGATAGAGCAGAACGCGCGTATGCCGCGTTGCGCATCGCCGGCCGAGGCTATGTGATGGAAATATGGGACCCTCACACAGGCTATACACATCAGGGCAGCCAAAAGCATCACCGTGTGCGTCTATCCCCGCATAACGCGATAGACAGTTGCATCGCCCTTTACACCTCGAAGAGGCGCATCGAAAGCGACAATGCCTGGCCCGGTAAGGGGTCGCTCACGCCTGGTGCGGAATAGAGCGCTTGGGAGATGCAGACATTGTCTACCGTTCAAACGAGCACGGCCTCGATGGTAGCAACAAAGTCGTCGAGCGAGCGATCCCCGCGAATCTCGATGCGCGGAAGGTCGATGGGGTCGCTATTAAGGTCCGCCGGTCCGTGTCTGCCGCCGAAGCCGATCCGGTAGCCGCACTCCTTGGCCAGCCTGCCGAGCCGTCGGTCGGTGACAGAGAAGGGTGCCGCGAAGGCCGTGGTTGGCCGGCCGGTCCACCGTTCGACGAACATACGAGAGCGCAGGAGCTCGGCGGCCAAATCAGAGCTCGACAGACCATCGATGGCGCGGTGCGTCGCCAGATGGCTTCCGAAGAACGCACCCTCGGCGGCGAGACGTCGCACCGTTCCGGCGTCCATAAGCCGCGCCGGCGTACCGCTGACGGCGTCCCACTTTGCACTTTCCCCCACCAGGTCCGTCACCAGGAACACTTCCGCGGTCAGGTCGTGCGCACGCAAGATCGGCCAGGCATGGTCGGCAAAGTTCTGGAATCCGTCATCGAAGGTGATGAGCACCGGGCGGCCAGTGAAAGGCTGACGGTTGGCGATGGACAATTCCAGTTGCTCGGACATGATCGCGTGAAAGCCATTGGCGCGCAGCCATGCCATCTGGCTCGCGAATGCGGCGGGCGTGAGTCGGAAACGGGCGAGCGCGGCCGGACCTTCATCGGCGACGCTGTGATACATGAGGACAGGGATACGTTGCCGCCGCTCGCTACGAGCGACGGCGCGGCGCAAGACCCGTGCCCCGCCCCAGACAATGTTTCGCGCGACCCCGATGCCGATGGGTGCGCGGACCGGCACATGATCAATCACCGGCTCCGTCGCCACGTAATCCGGCGACAGGCGGCAGAAGCGATCTATTCGATAGAGTTCGGTCTGGATCGATTGCGCAAGGACGAGACCTTCGGTCTCTGCGAAGGTTTGCGAGATCGTTTGTGCGCCGAAAGTGTTCCAGTCGAAGCCCGTCCTTTCAATATTGTCGCGTAGCACGAATGCGTGTGCATTGATGAAACTGCCGCCAGGCGCCAGTGCCTCAACGAATTTTTTGGCGATGCGCCGCAACCCGGCGAGATCTTCTAGGTAGTAGAGCACTTCCGAACAGACGATCAGATCCATCTCATTGGGCAGCGTGTCCGAAAAAAAATCCAGTACACTGAATTCGACATTCGGCTGGTCCGAGCAGCGCGCGCGCGCCCGTTCGATGGCTACGGCGGAAATGTCGGTGGCGGTCAAATGGCCCACTCGGGGTGCCAGTTGTCGCGTGAAATGGCCTTCCGCACAGGCCAGCTCAAGCGCCCGTCCTATGGGACCGGCCGGCAGAATTTCGAGCTGCCGCTCATATTTTTCCTGCTCGTAGGCCGAGCTGTAGTTCCAGGGATCCTCGGTCGCGAAATACCGGTTCCAGAACGACGTACGATCCTTGTCGTGGCCACTCGAGGCGGGTGCACGGCGCGGCGCTGGAAGCGGCTGCGTTGCTTCGGCGCTCGACCGAACCAGTTCCCGCGCTTCCCAGACCATTTGCGCGAGTTTGCCGAAGTGGCTGCCCGGATCAGGCCGGCGTTCCGCTGTCGTCGACAGTGCCTCGGCGGCCAGCGTGTTCGCCGTGTCGGCACCGTCCTTTTGCGGTGCGAAATTCGGGATCAGTTCAAGCCAATGGCGCCTTGTCACTTTCCCGAGTGCGCCGAACTGTACGATAGACCCGATCTGCCCATCCATCATCAGGTAGGCATAGATTTGATCGATTCCTTCCGGAAGCTCGGTCGACGTTGGATTTCGAGCGTCGACGCGAATTCCGAAAGTGCGCGCCAGCCTGCGAGGAGCGGCAAGATCGTCGGCGTCGAGCAGCATTTGCTCGAGATGATACTGGACGCGACGACCCGCAACCGGGTCGCCCCAGACCTTGCCGAGTTCGATGATCAACTCTGTGATGGCGCCGCCAAACCTGTCCCACCGGGCAGCCATATGGGCTGGCACCGATAGGCTTCCTACCATCAGGCCGTCGAAGGTCACCTTGGCGATCTCGCGCGCCCACTTACGCCTTGCCGGCAGCGCGCGCAGGGATTGCGGGTTGATCGAGCCGCCGCCGCTGCCGCAATCCGACGCAGCGTTCCACAGGGCGAACCACGCCAGTGCTTCGGAAGCGGTGCGGCCGCCCGCCGAGATCGCGCCATTGGCATGCGCCGGCGCTGGGTGCTTGACCCTGGGGTCGGTGGCAAAGCCGCGGGCGATAATGCTTTCCGCGTCTGCCAGCGTCTGCCTCGAATTGCGGGTGAGCGCGTTGGGGCTGGCTCGACAAAAGGCGAGCGGCTCGTCGACCATCACCCAATTTGTGCCCTGACGTGCGACGCGCTGCCATAGATCCCAATCCTCGCAGCTGCGCAGCGACACGTCAAAACCGCCCAATTCGACTATTGTTTCCCGGTCGACCAGCAGCGCGTGAGTGGCGATGGCACATCGGCGGGCTAACGTTTCGAAGGGCTGGCTTGCGACCTCGGGCGCGATGCTCGCCGGGGTGAGCGCTCCATCGGGCATCACGCGCCGCGAACCGCAATAGGCGGCTACTGCATCGGGAGCGGTTTTCAGCGCAGCCAGCATTTTTGTAAGGTAGCTGGCATCCAGCCAGTCATCGGCATCCAGGAACATCAGCCAGTGGCCGCGCGCCGTCGAAATCCCGTTGTTACGTGCGCCGGCGGGGCTATTCGCGCAAGAACTCAAGGCGCGAAATCGGGCATCCTGTTCCACATAAGCGGCGATGATCGCGGGGGTGCGGTCCGTAGAGGCGTCGTCGACGATGATCGCCTCCCAATCCGCGGTTTCCTGATCGACAAGGCAATCGAGTGCCCGCGTCAGCGTTACCTCCGCGTTGTGCGCAGGAACTACGATCGAAACCAATGGAATATGCGCCACGTGTCTCACCCGCGCCCGGCTCGCAACAGGTAGAACAAGTTGCGTTGATCTTTGTCGGCGCAGGTCGGCACGATCGATGCCGATCCATTCGAGCCCATCGTCGACCATAACTATATCAATATCCGGTAGGTCTGCCGGCGGATGCCGGCATGCATTGTGCCGAATGTTTTGCTCGACATTGAACATCGATACCACACCGCCTTGCGGTAGCATTATTCTGGATCATCGAGCTTTCGTCTTCTTCGGAGAGTCACCGAATGTCAAAACCGGATAACGGCATCGGATGGCCGCACTGCCCTGTCAAGATCGGGGCTGATTAGGTAGCAAAAAAAGACCTGAAGACAGGCTGGAATGGCAAGCGCTCATGCCCGTGCCTTAGTTGCTGCGCCGCCCGGCAACAAAGGATGATCGCGGGCGAAG
Source organism: Mesorhizobium sp. B2-4-18 (assembly GCF_006441385.1). Lineage (NCBI taxonomy): Bacteria > Pseudomonadati > Pseudomonadota > Alphaproteobacteria > Hyphomicrobiales > Phyllobacteriaceae > Mesorhizobium > Mesorhizobium sp. B2-4-18. The sequence goes on from NZ_VFUW01000012.1 coordinate 190,711, forward strand.
ACGCGAGGGCAAGCTGATCCTGATCGAACTAATCGGAACCGCGGCCGAACTGCGAGCGCGCCGCAGTTGTTGATCATGGATCCATGGCGCCGCCAATCTACGCGCATGATGACGCAAAAGGGTCTGTTCGCTGGGCAGATTGTGGAGCTCGAGCCGCTTGTCAAATTTACGCGTGACCGGCTTATGCGGAGAAGATTCCGGCTTGCGAGCCGGGTATTTTGCTGACATCTTTACTAGTTGCTAAATTAGCACGCTGGTAGCTGTTTAAATGAAGGGTATAGGGATGGCCAAGGAATCTTCGAGTACCGCTTCTCCGGCAAATAAAGCGGACGGAAATCTGACAAGTAATGCAGACGCCAACGGGCTCGCCTTCATGGCGGGCCAGGCTCGCGAGAGCGGGACCCCCGGCGACGCTGTAGGTGTCGACAAGATACGTGATCTGCTGTTCGGCAACCAGATGCAGGACTATGACCGCCGCTTTTCCAAGCTTGAAGAACGGGTCTTGCAGCGGTTCAAGGATGTCGAATCGGAGGCCAAGCGCAATCTTGAAATGTACGAGTCAAATGCGAAAAAGCAGATCGACTCGCTTGCGGCGCAGTTGCGGAACGAAAAAGACGCGCGAGCCGACGCCGACAAGGAGATTGACCGAAATCTTCGCGAACAAAATCAGGCGCTTGAAAAGCAGGTGCGCGCATTATCGGATCAATTGAATGAGCTTGAGCGCGAAATTGCCGACCGGATAAATCGAAACGACCATTTGCTGCGTGAGGAAATCAAGCAAAAGAATGAAGCCATTCAGATGCTGATGGAAAAAATGTTTTCCGATCTCGGCAACGTCAAGACCGACCGAAATCTTTTGGCCGGCCTGTTTGTCGAGGTTGCAAAATGTCTGAATCAGGATCCCGTCGGCAGCAAGAGCAACTCGGACCGTAGCTGGAAAGTGAGTTGATCGGATTTGACGTCGACCGTCGACCCAATCAGCCTTCCGCATAGAACAGCCTCGAACGATACAGAGATTGATCGCGAGGCTCTGGCCCGTCTTTTGATCGAAATTGCCCGGAACGTTGATCCGGACTACCGTGCGCGACTCGACGGAGTTCCATCCGCCGATCCTCGCATGGAAACGCTGCGCCAGTTGCTGGTCAGCCGCGAAATTTCAGAGCTTTCACGAGTTACGCATCTGCTCGACGAACCGGAGCAGCTTGCCGCTGCAGTGGGCGACGTGCTTCCCAGTGCGGCCGCACGAGCCCCTCATGCGCAACTCGGTGAGGCCCTTGCGCCGGCTGTCGAAAGGGCTGTGCAACGGTCGATCCAGAAGAGCCCGCGCACGCTGACCGATATATTATACCCCGTGTTTCTTCCGGCAATTCGCAAGTCAATCGGGGAAAAGATCGATCAGACATTTCAGTCGCTTAATGAAACTATACGACATATATTTACCTGGCACGGGCTAAAATGGAGAATTGAGGCTTGGCGAACCGGAGCCAGCTTCTCGGAAGTTGTTCTCAAGCATTCTCTTCTTTATCGTGTTGAGCATGTCTTTCTCATTAATCGCACTTCTGGGCTATTGATAGCGCATGTAGCTGCCGACAATGCGACGAGCGAAGATCCTCAACTGATTTCTTCTATGCTGAGTGCAATCCAAGACTTTGTGAAGGACTCATTCAACGAGAAGGAGCAGAGCGGCCTGGACACTATTCGTTTTGGCGACCTTCGTCTCTGGTCAGAAGTAGGACCGTTCGCGACCCTGGTTTCGGTGATCCGAGGAAACCCCCCAGAAGGATTGCATGACATAGTTCGCGACGTGTTGCTCCGTGTCCATGAGGACTACTCGCAGGCTTTAATGGAGTTTGACGGCGACGGATCGCAGTTGGCCGGCATAGAGGCGCAGCTGCAGACTTGCGTCGAGCTGAAGCAGGAGGAACCAAACCAGGGATTTCCGTGGCTGGTGGTGGGCCTGGGCCTGCTGCTGTTGGTTTTGGCAGGCGGTTGGTTCTTTCTTTCATGGCAATCCGGGCAGCGCTGGCAGGCTTATGTGTCGCGACTGGAGACCCAGCCGGGCATCATCGTTGCCGAACAAAAGATACGCGATGGCCAATTCTATATTGCCGGCCTGCGAGACCCGCTTGCCGTCGACCCGCAAGCCTTGCTGTCGGGAACGCAGGTCGATCCCGGCAGGGTCCATTCGCAGTGGCAATTTTATCAGAGCCTCGAACCGCAGTTCGTGTTGAAGCGGCTGACGGCATCGCTGGCCCCGCCGGAGTCAGTACGGCTTGCCATCGTCGATGGGCGCATCGTTGCCCAGGGTGAGGCTCCCGACACCTGGATAGATCGGGCGCGCGCC
>NZ_VFUW01000013.1:0-131171 GCF_006441385.1 Mesorhizobium sp. B2-4-18
ATCCAGCCAGCATCTTGAATCACAAATCCAACCGAGCGGGAATCCCTTCCGATTCTATCAAGCGATGAACCGCTCTAAGCCCTAGTTGCCTAGGTGTCTAGTCCTGGGATTGCCCTCGGTCGGCTGGCAGCGGCCGGTCGCGGCCTCCCTCGATCGCCCTGTTCCGCGCCGGTTCAAGCGTACCGTCGCCGTAGATCATGCGGCCGGCGCGGAAGGTGGCTCGCACACGTGGCACCGGCTGGCGGTCGGCCACGACGAGATCGGCCAGCAGCCCAGCCTCGATGGCTCCGCGATCGGTGAGCCCGAGTGCGGCGGCCGGGTTGGCGCTCGTCAGCGCCGCCGCCTTCGCCAGGCCACCGTCGCTCAGTTTCGCCAGGCCGAGCACGGCCGGCAGGATCGAGGCCGGGTGATAGTCGCTGGCCAGCATGTCGAGCAACCCGGCCTCATAGGCCTGGCGAGCGGAAAGATTGCCGGAATAGGATTCTCCGCGCAGCGCATTGGGCGCGCCCATGGCCGTATACACGCCCAGCCGGCGGGCTTCCCGCGCCGCCTCCAGCGTCACCGGGAACTCGCTGAGCACAGTTCCCAGGCCGTGGACCAATTCCACCTTTTCCGGCGTGTCGTCATCGTGGGAGGCGAGCACGATGCCGCGCGCGCGGGCAAACGCCGACAGGCTCTGCAGCGTGCCGAGCACACCGCCATGCCCGTTTCGATCGGCCATGCGCTTGCCGACGACCTCGGATACGTCGGCAATGGACATGCCGCGCTCCTTGGCCAGGCGGGCGATATACAGTTCGACGTCGCGGTATTGTCCCTGGCCAGGCGTGTGATCCATCAGCGAAATCAAATGCAGCTTGCCGGCATCCATCAATCTTTCCAGCACGCCGACAGCCGCGCTGAACGTCACCTCGAAGCGGGCATGTATGCGGTGATCGACCAGAAGGTGGTCTTTCAGCCCGGCGATGGTCTCGATGATGGACGATGTGTGTTCTTCCGAGCGCAGCAAGGCGGCCGTGGCGCTGTTGCCGATGAAGGAGAGCGCGGCATAGGCGGTGGTCACGCCGCAGGAGGCCAGCCGCTTGTCGAGCTCGGCGATGCCGATTTCCATCGGCACGTGGACCCCGCTGCGCGGCTCCACTTCCCGTTCCACCATGTCGCCGTGCATGTCGATGAAACCAGGCAGCAGCAGGCGGCCGCCGCCGACGAAGTCGGCATTCTCGACAGGCTGGTCTCGGATCTCGGCGATCCGGCCGTCTTCGATCCTGACCGCGCCATTGGCAATGACACGGTCGCGCAGCACAATCTCGAATTCGCTCAACCACAGATCCTGTTTCTTCAGCTGATTCCGATGGGGTGCGGCCCTGTCCGTCCGTTCAAGCATGGTCGTCTCCGAAAACAGCATTCCACATGTCCCGATCGCCCTCCGGCCGGGCGGTTTCAAGGCGTGTCATGTGGATGGTTCATTCCCGAGGATCGGATAAGCTCAGTTGGTGACAGCTTTGTGTAGGACAGGCGGGTTGGGCCGCCGTGCTGCCACCGGTGGGCGCAAGATGTGATACGAGACGCACGTTGGTTGGCTACGTCAGGAATGCGCCGCATTTCGGACGTTGAAATAGTCCCTGCCGCGACCTCAAAGCTGACATCCTCGGCGATAGTGCTGGCAATCCAGTTGCTGGCGAACGACAATCAACCAAATGGAGGACGCATGCCCAAGGTCAAACGTGAGAGCGCTCTCGATGAGGAGCGCGCCAAAACAGAGAAGCTCCTCAAAAAGGTTGGATACAAGCCTTGAAGGAGGCCGGTGTTGTATCCAAGCGACCCGACCTCCCAAATCTAAAGATTGAAAATAGACAGAAGTAAGCACGGCCACTCACTCCAGACATGTGCGCCTGCCTTCCGGTCACTCAAATCTAGCCCCGGAATTTTCCAAACCAGACACGAATCATACAGCTAAGTCCATGGTCAGGCGAAAGTCCGAATCCTGTGCACGCCAGGTTTCATACCCGCCAAGAACGAACGATGGAGTGCCGCTTCCATTGCGGATGACCCCTTCGGCTCATGGAGAACGTTGCTGTCCTTTCTATTTGGGGTGGGAAGCGGACCTCAAGAACTACGGCTAAGCCGCGAAGGGAGAGATCATCTCGCCTTGACGGGGATTGAAGGCGGCACTGGTTTGTTCGCCACGCTGGAAGCCGACGCAACGCTTCTCAGACACCTAATCACTTACTGTACGGCACCGAACGTCAGCCCACGCACGAACTGGCGCTGCGTCAGCCAGCCGATCAGAAGAATAGGACCGATCGCCAGCAGAGAAGCTGCAGACAGCCTTCCCCATAACAGATCGTTTGACAGGGTGGAGATGTAAGCGCTCAGGGGCGCACCCTCTAACGATGTCATCTGAACGCTCCAGAATGCTTCATTCCAGCACAGGACGACGGATAGAAGTGCGGTCGAGCACAGGCCGGGTAAGCACAAGGGCACCAGCACAAAGATAATCTGCTGCCGTACGGTCGCACCATCCATCTGGGCACTCTCCAGAATACCAGGTGGGAGCTCGCGCAGATATGAGAATAGCATCCAAACCACGATCGGCAGATTGGTTGTGGTATAGATGACGATGAGCGCGAGTTTGGTGTCAATCAGGCCGACGGCGTTGAAGATCAGATACATCGGTATCGCCACACCGATGCCGGGCATGAACCGGGTCATCAGCATGCCATGCAGCACCGCCCTTCGATGCTTGGCATTGCAGAGCGCCAATGCATAGGCCGTTGGCAGAGCTAACAAAAAGCACAGAGCCGTCGCTCCGCCAGCCTCCACGACGCTATTCAACAGTGGCCGCTGAATGCCGCTAGGTGAGCCGGCTGCGATAAAGTTGTCCAGCGTTGGGATGAACAGGAGCCGTGACGGCTCAAGAGCGTCGACATTCGATTTCAGTGCTGTCAGCAGCATCAAGAAGATCGGTGCGGATATGCTCAATGCCACACCCCAAGCAAGCCAGGTCAGGAGAAGTTTGCGCATCATTTTCATCGCCAGAACCAGTGTGTTACCAGTTCCGAGCGTCTCACGCGCTGCTTCTTGACGCCATCAAAGGCTTGTGGGCTAGATTAAGCGACTTTTAGCGATCTACGCTTCAAGTCGCTTAAAAGTGGAGTCTGTATGTTTCCGCCTCAGCTCATCCTCGCCGAACGCAAGGACGATTTTTGTGCAAACCTCCAACTCTGCTGCGATCACTACCGTTCCGTGTCCGAGGTATGCCGGCGATTGAAGATTAACCGGCAGCAATTCAACCGCTACTTGGCTGGTACGGCGTTTCCGTCGCGGCATAACTATAAGCTTATCAGCGACTTTTTCGGCCTCGAACCCGAACATTTGTTCATGCCAAGCTCCGCGTTTGCGGCATCCTTCAAGCCCCGAACCATGGTAGAGGCTGAGCCGGCATCACGGCGCTGGGACGATCTTCGTCGCGCCGTCCTTGGGTTGCCTCAGTTGGCCGAGTATCAAGGCTTCTATTTCAAGTATTTTTACACCTACCTCGGTGGCCACCGGATCAAGCGTGAGCTGGTGCACTGGTACGGGAGTGAGGGTATGCTCGTATCGTCGGTCAAACAGCGCTACCTCGGAGAGGACGAGGGGGCGGACGCCTCGTCAGCCTTTATCACCTACCGTGGTATCGTTGGCAGCGTTGGCGATCGGTTGATCAATATCGACTATCACCGTGGGACCGGCCGAGAAGTCTCCACGATGTTCCTGTATCCGCGTGGACGTAAGTCGAGGCGAATGAACGGACTAACCGTTAGCGTCAGCCATGGCCCAGCCCGGGCCATTGCCGCGGCTCGCGTTGTCATGGATTTCATCGGGACTGAGATCGACCGGCGCGTTGCCCTAAGCGGTCTTGGCAGTTACGACCTTGACGACGCGTCGGTGCCAGCCACTATTAAACGCGCGGTCCTCAACGACCTTGATCCTGGCGAGACACTCTTCGCAGCGCGGCATCGTTGATTATTGATCGTTACGCATGGTTCGGGGCGTTGTTCCATGCACTCACGAAGGCTACTGCATCACCGTTCGCAGATTGTCTTGTCATCCTAAAGGAGTCGATCGCCAACAGCAGCTTTCGTTTGTGCAGGCCCGAAGCCAGTCAGTCTGGATTCGGCCCCACAACGGCCGTTCATCGCGAATCGCCAACGCGCGTTGTCATAGTCCCGCCCTGTGGTGGGCTGGTGCCATCACCAAATCTCACGCCACTCGCTGGCCGGCGGTAGCCGGGTGGCCCCGGAGTGATTGAAGCGCACGGCGCTGGGGCTGAAGGCGGTTGGGGCGTAGCTTGCGGTCGAATCTGTCCTGGCGGTCAGCCGCCGCGGCTCTCAGCGCCGTTGCATTGGCGCTGCCCCGGGGCGAAAATGCTCTCCATGAAAGCAGTTCCCAGGCTCACCACACCAAGGCTCGTGCTTCGGGCGCCGGGCGAGCGGGATATCCCGGCGTGGTTCGCGCGCGCGAGCGATGTCGAATCCGCCTCCCTTGCCGGCGATCCCGTTGCCGACGACATCGGCGCGGGCGCGCGATGGCTCGCCCTTGCGCGTCAGCAGTTCGCCGACGGCCGGGCGATCAAATGGTCGATAGACCAGCCAGGCGTGGCGGACGCGATCGGGACGATAACCCTGTCCTTCGGCGCGGACGACGCCAGGTCGGCCGCATTGGGATTTGTGCTGGGGCGTACCCATTGGGGGCAGGGACTGGGCTCCGAGGCGGCACGCGAGGTCATTCGCTACGCCTTCGAGACCCTGGCGCTCGCACAGGTGACGGCCGAGGCGGCGGCGCGCAATGTCGCGTCGCTGCGGATCCTGGCGAAGCTCGGCTTCAAACATGTCGACAGCTTCATCGATGAGTCCGACGGCGAGCAATGCGAGCGTTTCGTGCTCGCCGCGCACATAGGACCGTTGGTCCTGGCGAACCAGGCTTAGAGCTATCGGAGCACGCCAAAGGCCGCCGTGTTTGCTCAGGTCAATCGCAGCTGGTCGCCGCCTTGAGCGCTTCGGCACGGGCCGGTTCGCGCAGGTCAGCGATCCGTCGAACGGAAGCGTAGAATCTCGGATAGTCGCTGGAGCACAGCTCGAACAGGCGAATAAACGCAGGAACCTGTTCGCCATAGACAGACGTCGCGGCGAGCTTTGCGTTGTTGATCGGCGCATTGAACCAGGCGTCGTATCCCCGGTATCCGGCCCAGCTTCCGTCGCGCATTTGCCGGTAGCGCGTCCGCAACCTGTCGAGCGTGGCTGCCTTGGCCGCCGCCATCCCGTCGGGGGGCCGGGAGCTTTCATAGACCTGCCGCAACTCGTCGCGGGTTTTCGACACCAGTGCGAGAAAATCGGCGCTGCGCTTGCGATCGGCCTCGTAGCGGCGCAATCCGGCGCGATCGCCGGCGGCGCGGAGCCATTTTCTCGTGCCGGTGGTTTCGACGGCGACCGCGAAAGCCTCATTGAATGCGGAATCGCCGTTCACATAGAGGCGCTGATGCGCCAGTTCATGAAAGACAAGGCTCGCCAGATAGGTGTCGTCCTGACGCAGCATGGTCGAGAGCAGCGGGTCACTAGACCAGCCCAGCGTGGAATAGGCGGTGATGCCGGTGACATAGACGTCCAGCCCCTGTCGATGAAGTGCCATGGCGCTTTCGGTCGCGGATTTCCGATCGAAGTAACCCCGGTAGGGAACGCAGCCGAAAACCGGAAAGCACCATGTCTTGGGCGTGAGCGAGAATTGCGGGGCGGCAAAAACGGCCCAGGTCACGGCATCCCGGTGGATGTCGACATAGCTGTGATAGCTGCTGTTGTCGGGCAGTGCCAGCTCATCCGTCGCGAACTGCCTTATGGCGCTCGCCGACGTCAGCTTGGCGCGCAATGCCTCCGGCGTCGAAGGGGCCTCGATCAGTTTTCCAACGTCCTGGCGCGCGGCCATGATCCGGACATGGCCCTCCAGCGATTGCGCGTAGTAGGAAACGCTGGTGCAGCCGCTCAGCGCGGACGCCATGACGGCCGCCGCAAACAATCGAAAAACGCGCTTCACTTCTTCCCCACCGCTTCGTCACCTGCCATGGAGCACATGTTGCGCCCCAATGTCCAAACCGGCGCACCAATTTCGTCAAGATCCATAGCGAGCAGCGGCGCGGACTGTCGACCCGGCTTCTGGCTGACGACAAATCCTCCCCCACCGCTGACTCTTTTCCGGATCCTCAAACGTCTTAGCTACAGTGAAACACTGGAGCAGGGTCAAATGAGCCTCAGGGACAAGAAAATCGTGGTCACCGGCGGCAGCCGTGGGCTTGGCCTCGGATTGGTCGAAGCGCTTGTCGAGCAAGGCGCCGGCGTGACCGTGGTCGCGCGGGGCGCCGAGGCGCTGCAGGCGGTCGGTGCGCGGCTTGGGGTCGCCACCATCGCCGCCGATGTCACGGACGAGGACGCCGCCTATCGCATTCTTGGCGAGGTCCGCCCTGACATACTGGTGCTCAACGCCGGCGCCACGCCCCGGATGGGGCGGCTGGACCAGTTGAAGTGGGAGGACTTCTCCATCGCATGGGAAACCGATGTCAAGGCCGGGCTCTATTGGCTGCAGGCGTCGCTGAACCTGCCGCTCGGGCCGGGCAGCCGGGTGCTGGTCGGGTCGAGCGGTGCGGCCGTCACCGGGTCGCAGATGTCGGGCGGCTATGGCGGCGCCAAGCGGATGCTCTGGTTCATGGCCAAATACGCCAATGGCGTGGCGCAGGAGAAAGGCCTCGGCATCCGCTTCCAGGCGATCGTGCCGCGGCAGATGATCCTCGACACCGGGATCGGCGGTGCGGCGGCGAGCGCCTATGCCGGCTCGATGGGCATCACGCCGGAACAATTCGTCACCCGCTTCGGCGCGCCGATGCCGCCCCGGGCGTTCGGCGACAGGGTGGTCTCGCTGCTGGAAGACCCGCAATATGGCGAGGGCGTCGTCTTCGGCCTCAGCGGCGACGCCGGGGTGACGATCATGGAGGGCGCGGGTCCTTGAACGACGGAAAGCCAGCGGGGGAGCGCGACCGGCAGGAAGGGCTGCTTGCCCTTGCCACCGCCTTGCGGCCGGAGCTGCACCGCTATTGTTCGCGCCTGATGGGCTCGGTCATCGACGGCGAGGATGTCGTGCAGGACACGTTCGCGCGCGTCGTCGTTGCCCTGGAGGAGTTGTGTGAGGTGCCTCGGCTCAGGCCGTGGCTGTTCCGGATCGCCCACAACCGCGCGCTTGACCTGTTGCGTAGCCGCGCAATCCGCGCCGTGGAGCCGATCGAGGCGGCGCTCGACATAGCCGACGAAGCCGACCCGGTGGAGGTGCTGATGCGCAAGCAAGCCGTGCAAACCGCCGTGTCGCGCTTCGCCGAGCTTCCGGTGACGCAACGCAGCGTGGTCATCCTCAGGGATGTGCTCGACGAGCCGCTGGCCGACATCGCCGCCCTGCTCGGCATCACGGTCGATGCGGTGAAGGCGCATCTGGCGCGCGGCCGCGCCCGGCTTCGGCGGATCAACGCCGAGGCCAATCCGCTCCCCGATGCGCGCATCGCATCGGCGGCCATCCTGCGCTACGTCAATCTGTTCAACCGACGCGATTGGGACGGCTTGCGCGCGCTGCTGGCCGACGATGTGAGGCTCCATCAGTCCACGCACAAGCCGCGCGCGGGGGCCGCCGACGTCGGCATGTTCTTCACCATCTACGCCAGGAGCGACGGCTTGTGGCTCAGGCCGGCATGGGTCGAGGGCCGCGAGGTGATCGCGGTGTTCGAAGACCGGGCCGACGCGAAACCCAGTCATTTCATGTGGCTGGAATGGCGCGACGGCCGGATCAGCTTCATTCGCGACTACCGTTATGTCCGGTACGTTATCGAGGACGCCGACCTGGTGCTGGCAAGGTGAGGCGCCGTACCTTCACGGGATGAGGGCGGAGACCTCGCGGTCAGACGGACGCTCGCTCGCCGCCAGCCCGGAGGCCACGCCGGCGCGGTCGGCGGTGTTGCGGTTCTGGCTCATCTTGCGCTTGCCTTCGAGCCTGACGACCGGCATGCGCAGGCCGACAATGCCGCGAAGCTGCGACTGGATGAAGTCTGGCGGCGCGTCCGACACGGCCCAGGGCGCGGCGCGCGCGCCCTCATGCAGGTTGGTCAGCCGGGTGACAACTTCCAGCAGCCTGTCCGCATCCTCGAAGAACTCGACCGGCCCGTAGGCATGAACCGCGGCGTAGTTCCAGGTCGGCACGACCTTGCCGGTTTCCTGCTTGGTGGCGTACCAGGTCGGCGTCACATAGGCGTCCGGGCCCGTGAAGATGGCGAGCCCGTCGCCGATCGCGGGAACGCGCCACTGCGGGTTGGCCTTGGCCAGATGGCCATGGATGACGCCGTGCTCGCCCTCGGTCTCGTCGAGAAAAAGCGGCAGGGGGGTGGCGAGCGGCCCGTCCGCCGTGGCGGTGACGAGATTGGCCAGCCGCGCGGCGCGGATCGTCGCGATCAGGCTGTCCTTGTCGTCGTCGCGGAAGGCGGGCGGCGTGTACATTTTCGAACTCCTCGCATTGCCCTGACAGATGCCACACAATCCGGCCCGTTGGGAATATCCAGTTCGAGGCATCCAGGTGGCCAGTCGATCGGGGACGGAGCTTTGCCACAGTGCTGGCCGGCGTGCCGCTGAGATCAGCCGAGAAGGTTGCGCGCGGTCCTCATGAAGATCTTCGAGCCGATCGGGATCAGGTCGTCGGGAAAGTCGTAGTCGGGATTGTGCAGGGCAGGGTGGCGCTCGCCCGCACCGAGGAAGAACATCGCCGACTTGGCGCTGTGGCCGAACAGGCCGAAATCCTCCGAGGCGCGCATCGGCAAGACTTCCTCGCCATGCGCGACGCTCTCTTCATCGAGGGCGCGCCGCAGGTGCTCGACCGCATCCGGTGCGTTGACGCTGGCGACGAAGATCTCGTGATAGTCCCAGCTGGCGGAGAGGCCGTGGCGGCCGGCGATCTCCTTGACCAGGGTTTCGGCGGCGGCGCAGAGGTCGGCCATGCGCTCGTCGCGGCGCGTGCGCAGCGTTGCCCAGACCTCGGCGTGGGCGGGCGCGATGCCGAATACGGCTTCGCCCATCCGCGCATGGGTGACGGTGACCATGGAGAAATCATCGTCGGCGAAAGTCGCGCGGCCGAGCGCGGGCAGGGCCGGCATCAGCTCCGAGATCGCCGGCATGGGCGAGGTTCCGGTCTCGGGCATGGAGGAATGCGCGGTCTTGCCCTCCAGCACGATGCGCATGCCGCGCGAGGCGCAGTTGACCACGCCGGGCTTGAGCCTGACTTCGCCGAACGGCACGCCGGGCAGATTGTGCAGCGAGAAGGCGAAATCCGGCGCGATCTCGCCAAAGCGCGGATCGGCGACGACGCCGGCCGCGCCATTGCCGGTTTCCTCGGCGGGCTGGAACATCAGCACGACGCGGCCGCTGGCGGGCCGTTCGCGCCCGAACTGGCGGCCAAGGGCGGCCAGGATAGCGGTGTGCCCGTCATGGCCGCACATATGCGACTTGCCAGGAATTTGCGATGCATGCGGCACGCCGGACAGTTCCTCGATGGGCAGCGCGTCGAGTTCGGACCGAAACAGGACGGTTGGTCCGTTTTTGCCGCTGTCGTAGATGGCCGCGACGCCGTGGCCGCCGAGGCCGGTCAGCACCTTGTCCGGCCCGGTGTCGGCGAGGAAGGAGACGACCTCTTTCGCCGTCTTCTCCTCCTCGTTCGAGATTTCCGGCTGCCGGTGCAGCTTGCGCCGCCACTCAGTCAGTTCGACAATGTCGCGATTGGTCAGGGTCATGTTTTTCGCCTCCACTGCGGTCCTGTGCTAGCGATAAACGGCCTTGCCTACCACGGTCCAAGTTCCGGGCTTTGGCGGGCCAGGCCTCGCGATCGGTCTACTTCACGCGGTTGGGGCAGAGCGCCTTGAACTGGTCCAGCGTATAATCGTAGCCCGAGGCGCCGGAGCCATCCAGCACCACCTTTTCGTCGACGGCGGTGATCCGGTAATCCGTCGTCACATCCGTGCCCTTGTTGCGGCCCTGGAACAGCATGGCGGCGCCATAGAAAGTGGTGAATTCGCCGGTCTTGCAGTTGGCGGTGATTTCGAAATGCAGGGGCGCCTTCATTTCCGCATCAATGCACTCCTCGGTGAAATCATGGCCGTATTCGCGGCAGTAGAGGCGGGCCTTGCGCCTGTCGTGCCTGGCCAGGATGCTGGCGTGCGTGGAGCCGATGCCCGACTTTTTGACGATGGTAAGCTCCATTCCAACCCGGGCGCCGTAATAGAGCGTCGCGGCGCCAGCCGGCGCGGCCAGCATCACGGCGCAAAGCACAGCCAACAGACGTCGCATGGAAATTCCTCCCTTGGCCGGGAAGGATTGACGCACGAGGCGGGGCGGTCAAGCCCCAATTGGCCCCACTGGCTGACGCTTCGCGGCCATGTTCCAGGTCGAGTGGACCGCATTTTGCCGCACCTGGCCCAATCGCCTCGGCTCGGGAAACGGATGGTCATTATGAGACGATTGTTTATAACGGTCGCTGAAAATCGCGATACCAAGGGGAGACGATGCGCTACATACGTCCGCTTTCAATCGAAGACGCCGTCGGCCAATTGGCCGGATCGGCCGGCCCGGCCGCCATCCTTGCCGGTGGCAGTGACCTCCTGGTGAGGATGAAGGGCGGCTTTGTCGAACCCGAACTGATCATCGACATCAAGTCGATCGCCGGCTTGCGCGACATCAGGGAAACCGCCGACGTTTTCAGCATCGGCGCCGCCGTGCCTTGCGCCGTGCTGGGCGAGAACGCCGCGCTGAAGAAGGCTTGGCCTGGCGTGGTCGAGGCGGCCAAGCTGATCGGCTCGAAGCAGGTGCAGGGACGCTGCACCATTGTCGGCAATCTGTGCAACGCCTCGCCGGCGGCCGACAGCGTTCCGGCGCTGGTGGCTGCGGGCGCCAGGGCCGTGGTCGTCGGCCCGTCGGGCAAGCGCACCATTGCGGTCGAGACGGTGCCGACCGCGCCGGGCCGGACCTCGCTCGCCAAGGGCGAGATCATCGAGGCGATCCTGCTCGGCAAGCCCGCGCCGCGTTCGGCCGATGCCTATCTCAGGTTCATTCCGCGCACGGAGATGGACATCGCCGTGGTCAGCGCCGGCGTCAACCTGACGCTGGACGAGGCGGGCGTGGTGACAGCGGCCCGTGTGGCGATCGGCGCCGCGGCGCCGACCGTGTTGCTGGTGGAAGAAGGGGCCGAGGCCCTGATCGGCCGCAAGCTCGACGAGGCAGCGCTGGAGCGGCTGGCCAAGGTCTGCGCCGGGGCGTGCCGGCCGATCGACGACAAAAGAGGCACAATCGAATTCAGGCGCAAGGTTGCGGGCGTGCTGGCCAGGCGGGCCGCAATGACCGCCTATGCACGTGCAGGAGGCAAATGATGGCTGGCGTAGCGGTTTCAACCACGATCAACGGCGACAATGTCGAATATCTCTGCCAGCCCGACGAGACGCTGCTCGACGTGCTGCGTGACCGGCTGGGGCTGACCGGCGCGAAGGAAGGCTGCGGCACGGGCGATTGCGGCGCCTGCAGCGTCATCGTCGACGACCGGCTGGTCTGTTCTTGCCTGGTGCTTGGCGCGGAAGCCGAAGGCCGCCGCATCGAGACCGTCGAGGGCATGGCGCATGGCGACAGGCTGCATCCGCTGCAGCAGAAATTCCTGGAGCACGCCGCACTGCAATGCGGCATCTGCACGCCAGGTTTCCTGATCGCGGCCAAGGATCTCCTGGCCAAGAACCCCGACCCGACCGAGGAGGAAATCCGCTTCGGCCTGGCCGGCAATCTCTGCCGCTGCACCGGCTACGACAAGATCGTGCGCGCCGTCCAGGACGCGGCCATCGTTATGAAGGGAGCCTGAGATGAATTTCGATCCGCGTTTTTCGGGGCGTAAATTCGCATCCGTCGGCACGCGCCCGATCCGCCCCGACGGTGTCGACAAGGTGACCGGCCGCGCCCGCTACGGCGCCGATTTCAACATGGCCGGCCAGCTGGTCGGCCGCGTGCTGCGCAGCCCGCACGCGCATGCCAGGATCCGCAAGATCGACACTTCGAAGGCGGAAGCGCTTGCGGGCGTCAAGGCGGTGATCACCGCCGCCGACCTGCCCGACCTCACCGACGGCGATGCCGCCATGTACGACATCCTCGACAATTGCATGGCGCGCACCAAGGCGCTCTATGACGGCCATGCGGTGGCCGCCGTCGCCGCGATCGATGCGCGCACGGCCAGGCAGGCGCTGAAGCTGATCGAGGTCGACTACGAGGTGCTGCCGCATGTCACCGATGTCGACGAGGCGATGGCGCACCACGCGCCGCTGATCAACGACACGATCTTCACCGAAGGGCTGGAGGAAAAACCGGTCAAGGCTTCCAACGTCACCAAGCGCTCGCAGTTCGGCCATGGCGACGTCCATCAGGGTTTTGGGCAGGCCGACTTCATCGTCGAGCGCTCGTTCAAGACCGAGCAGACCCACCAGGGCTATATCGAGCCGCATGCCTGCGTGGCCAATGTCAGTTCCGACGGCACGGCGGACCTGTGGGTCTGCACGCAGGGCCATTTCGTCTATCGCCAGCACTGCGCCCAGCTGCTTGGCATGGAAGCCTCGAAGCTGCGCGTCACCTCGTCCGAGATCGGCGGCGGTTTCGGCGGCAAGACCCATGTCTGGGCCGAGCCGGTGGCGCTCGCTCTGTCGCGCAAGGCCGGCCGCCCGGTGAAGCTGGTGATGACC
Organism: Mesorhizobium sp. B2-4-18; assembly: GCF_006441385.1. NCBI lineage: Bacteria > Pseudomonadati > Pseudomonadota > Alphaproteobacteria > Hyphomicrobiales > Phyllobacteriaceae > Mesorhizobium > Mesorhizobium sp. B2-4-18. The sequence goes on from NZ_VFUW01000013.1 coordinate 12,812, forward strand.
CGCGACGAGGTGTTCCGCGCCTCGGGTCCGACCAGCGCCACCTCGATCGACGTCAAGATCGGCGCCCGCAAGGACGGCACCATCACGGCGGCGGAAGCGACGCTGCGCTACAGCGCCGGCCCCTATGCCGGCTCCTGGGCCGAGATCGGCGCCATGACGGCGTTCGCCTGCTATCGTCTCGATAACGTCAAGACGGTGGGCTACGAAGTGCTGGTCAACCGGCCGAAGACCGCCGCCTATCGCGCGCCCTCGGCGCCGATGGCGGCCTTCGCGGTGGAAAGCGCCGTCGACGAGCTCGCCAAGGAGCTCGGCATGGATCCGGTCGAATTCCGCATCAGGAATGCCGCGCAGGAAGGCACGCGGTCGTCCTACGGCCCGGTCTACGGCCCGATCGGCATCGGCCCGACGCTGGAAGCGGTGAAGAGCCATGCGCACATGAAGGCGCCGCTGAAGGAGAACCAGGGCAGGGGCATGGCCTGCGGCTTCTGGTTCAATTTCGGCGGCCAGACCTGCGTGGACTTGAACATCGGCATGGACGGCTCGGTGTCGCTGGCCGTCGGCACCGTCGATGTCGGCGGTTCCCGCGCCTCGCTGTCGCTGGTCGCGGCGGAGGAGCTCGGCATCGACTATTCCCAGCTCAAGGCGGTGGTCGCCGACACCTCTTCCCTCGGCTACAACGACATGACCGACGGCAGCCGCGGCACCTTCTCGTCCTCGATGGCGACCATCTCGGCCGCCCGCAACGCGATAAAAATCCTGCGCGAGCGCGCCGCGCAGATGTGGGACATCTCCGTCGACGACGTGATCTGGGAACAGGGCCATGCGGTCGCCAAGGGCGAGAAGCACGGCAATCTCGGCAAGCTGTCGCTGAAGGAGATCGCGGCCAAATCGGGCACCACAGGCGGGCCGATCGCCGGCCATAGCGAGCTCGTCGCCGACGGTGCCGGCGTCTCCTTCGCCACCCATATATGCGACGTCGAGGTCGATCCCGAGACGGGTTCGACCAGGGTGATCCGCTACACGGTGGTGCAGGATGCCGGCAAGGCGGTGCACCCGACCTATGTCGAGGGCCAGTACCAGGGCGGTGCGGCGCAAGGCATCGGCTGGGCGCTCAACGAGGAGTATATTTACGGCAAGGACGGCCGGCTGCAGAACGCCGGCTTCCTCGATTACCGCATCCCTGTCTGTTCCGACCTGCCGATGATCGACACGCAGATCCTGGAAATCCCCAACCCCAACCACCCCTATGGCGTGCGCGGCGTCGGCGAAACCTCGATCGTGCCGCCGCTGGCGGCGATCGCCAACGCGGTGTCGAACGCAGCCGGCGTGCGCATGACCCACATCCCGATGTCGCCGCCCCGCATCCTGGCGGCGATCGAGGCGGAACGGGAAGGGTAAGGCGAAAGCTAGGGATAAGGTGTGTTGAGATTCAGGTCAGGTCGAGCCGAAAGTGGCGGGTTCCGAGAACCGGAGCGGAGCGTACTTGAAGTACGTGAGCACCGGAAGCGCAGGAACCTGCCATTTGCAGGCCGGCCTCACCTGAATATCAGCACACCGTAGCGATGGTCGAGGTCACGCTCTGGGGCGCGCTCAGCCAGCTTGCCGGGGGCCAGAGCAAGGTCAAGGTCGAGGCCAAGGACATCAGGGAACTGTTCAGGAAGCTGGCTGAACAGTATCCCGCCCTGGAGCCATGGATCGAGAAGGGCATCGCGGTGGCGATCGACGGGGTGATCTATAGGGATACGTGGGGGAAGACGCTGCCGCCGGGGGCGGAGATTTTTCTGCTGCCGAGGCTGGCTGGGGGGTGAGGGGGGCGAGGCAAGAGGCTGGCCGCGAGCTCTTGTGGATGACCGCGTTGCGCTACTCGATGGAAAACCGGACATGGCGTGGCGCCGCCTCGGTACGAATTGAAATTGTGAAAGAAGCTTTCGCGAAATATAGGGGCGGAGGAGTCATGACCACTGGAGCCGCGAATGCCAATCGCAAATCTCTGTCGCACAAGCGAGATTCCTGCTAAGTTTGTCTCACGTGTCTCCAGCCGTTGTTAACGGCTCTGCAGCTATAACCGATTGTCCGATCTCGACCGCAACGCTGGTTTGTCGCTTGGGGGCCTCTGAAGAGATTCGGTCCGAAAAAATGATTTGACGGGTGAGCTACTGCGTATGATTACACAACCAGCAGTCAAAGCACGCCAGGTGATCGATTTAACCCGTGATTGGGGTGATTGGAGCAGCGTTTCTCTTTATCTCAATCGCTGCCAAGTCGATACTCCTAGTGAGCTTGTCGAGGCAACTTGGGCTCACGTTAGTCTTCTCCGACCTCAAGTCGGCAAAGTTCTCGATTTAGGCGCAGGTGATGCCCGTTTTGCGTTTGGAGGAACCTATGCAGAATATGTTGGGTACGAGATCGATGGTGATCGTTGTGCGGATGTGAAGCTGCCTCCGAACGCAAGGTTGCTTAACCGTTGCGCTTTCTCGGACGACGTTGATAACGCTGACGTGTGTATCGGTAATCCGCCATTTGTACGCAATCAAGATCTGCCAGCCGGCTGGCGCGAGCAGGCGTCGAAGGTTCTTCAACGTCGTCTGGGAATACATGTCTCCGGCCTTGCGAACGCGTGGCAATACTTCTTCCTTCAGGCTCTCGCCAGCCTCAAGGACGACGGGCTTTGTGCGCTCGTTATCCCGTATGAATGGGTTTCGCGACCATCGGCTCGCGCGCTGAGAACTTTCATCGAAGAGCAGCGCTGGGAGGTGAACGTTTACCGACTGGTCGACACTACTTTCGATAGCGTGCTGACCACATCATCCATCACAATCGTCGACAAGGCCAAGCGCACCGGCACATGGAGCTACTTCGAGGAGACGGCCGAGGGGAAATATCTTTCTCTTCCGTCACCGAGCGGGTCGAGTGCAGGTGTTATTAGCTACGCGAAGCGGAGCGATATCCCTGAAGGCATGCCCCGCGCGATCCGAGGTTTGAGTCCGGGCACGCAGAAGGTCCTTACCCTTACCGAGGGCGAGCGCGTACGGAGCGGACTAATGATCGGCCGCGATGTAGTGCCCTGTATAACTACCTTACGAACGCTGCCGGGTGACCTTCGGGAGCTAGATGATTCGGCATTTAAGAAATACTACCGGTCGCGTGGCCAGAAATGCTGGCTCATCCGCACCGACATTGGCCAGAGCGCAGCCTTGCGCTCGTACCTGAATGCAGTGCCGGCTGAGCAGTACCAGACGGCAACATGTCTGGAGCGGTTGAACTGGTGGGAGTTCAAGATGCCGCCGCTGCCGGACGTCCTGATCGCCCAAAGCTTCAAAGGCGAGTTTCCGAAAGGGGTGCGCAACGCAGTCGGCGCGCGTGCCGTCGGTGGGGTCACAGGAATTTACAACGCAACTGAGAAGCAGATGGTCGCAATCGTAGGTGGTCTCGACGGGCAGGACCTTCGCGACCGGGTCGTCGCACACTCGAACGGACTTCGGAAGATCGAAATCAACCAGCTCAACGCACTGCTTTTGGACAAGTTTTCGTTGGCAGGATCGCGTGACTAAGGCCCTGATCGTGACGAAGGACCGTGTGCTCGATCGGGGAACAATTTCGTTCACCATCGAGAGCCGGATCCTCCGCGAGCTTGGCGAGCGCTTGGTCAAGCAGCCCGAAGTTGCCGTCGTCGAGTTGATCAAGAACGCCTACGACGCGGACGCGACTGAATGTACTGTCGACTACGATCCTCCTCGTTCGATCACGGTCACGGATGATGGTTCTGGCATGACATTGGATCGCTTCACCAATGGTTGGATGCGGATTGGGACGAGTTCCAAGGAAGCAATCCGGTTCAGCGAGATTTATCTAAGGCTAATCACAGGTGAAAAGGGTATCGGTCGGTTCGCAGTCCGGTTCCTTGGGCGAGCGTTGAACCTCGTGTCGGTTGCTGATGATGCTGACCGCGGGATGCGGACTCAACTCTCCGCCACGTTCGATTGGCCGAAGTTCGACCGGCACGAGGATCTCGGCAAGGTTCAGGTGCCATACGTTCTGACCGAGGCGCCGGCGGAGACCGCAACTGGAACCGTCCTGACTATCACCAGGCTGCGGACAGAAGCGAGCCGCCTCGACCTGAATACAGTTCGCACCGGATCAATCGGTATTTTGACGCCGCTTCGATCGCTCTTCCGAGAGATGACAGAAGGCGACGATGTTGAGGTGGTGGCTGACGAGGATGGCGATGCTGTCGATCCCGGTTTCATCCTGAACGTGCGGGTCGGCGACGACGATGAGGAAGGCGACGTCGCCGCCACGATCCTCGACGCTTACGTCCTCCGTGCCCAGTTGCGGCTTCGCGGCGACAAAGTCGATCTGCGTATTTACCGCCGAGGGCAGCGAGTGGCCTACCTGAAGGTCGTTGATACTTACCCGAATGAGATTGGGAAGCTCTACGCCGACATTCGTTTCTTCCCACGACGGTCGGGGACGTTCACCAACATGCCGGTTGACGGTCGTCGTGCTCAGTCGTGGGTCGCCGCGAACCACGGCGTTGCGGTGTTCGACAGAAGCTTTCGAGTCCAACCCTACGGGTCTTCACGTGACGACTGGCTGCAATTGCAGGCGGACGCAGCGCGCAACCGTCGTGACCCACGGTCAACGATCTCTGCCAAGCACTTCGCCATGCCGGCGCAAGTGCGAGCGGACACGTCTCAGAACTGGATGCTGCGATTGCCGCAGTCAGCGCAACTGGTTGGTTTGGTGCAAGTTGAGGGCACTCGATCGAATGAGCTTGATCCCGAGGGCGATGAAGAGGGTCTAATCGCGTCAGCCGATCGCGAGGGCTTTGTCGAGAATGCCGCCTTCGCGCAGCTGAATGACCTGGTCCGCGGTGCCGTTGAGGCGATCGCCTATGCCGACCGGAAGCTCCAGCAGGAAGAGGAGCAAGCCCAGCAGGCAGCACTACTCGCTGACATCCGTGATCGGACGCGCTCGGCGATCTCAGAGGTTCAGTCAAACCCAAACATCGCCGCACAAGATAAGTTGCGCATCGTTGCTGCGATCGCGCAGACGCAACAGCTTGTCGAGCGCCAAGAAGAGAATGCTAGAGAGCGAGAACAACAACTTGAAGTAATGAGTTTGCTCGGCGTCGTCGCCGGTTTTATGACTCATGAGTTCGGTGTTGCGCTTCAAGAACTTGAGTCCACCCAGAAGGATCTAGTTGAACTCGCGAAGTCGGAGCCGAAATTTGGACCGCAAGTTGAGGCGTTCGCCAGTCACATTCGCCAGCTAAAGGAGTTTGTGACGTACTCATCGGGATATATCCAAGGCGCGAAGGTTGCCCCAAGCAAGCCGTACCCAGTTAGGCCACGACTTCAGCAGGTAAAGCGCGTGTTTGGCCGCTACGCCGAGGAGCGGAACATTGAGGTTGGGCGGAGAGCGATTTGCTAGCCCCGCCGGTGCCGGTGTCGCTTTACAACGGCATTGCTCTCAACCTCTATACCAATGCGCTCAAAGCAGTGACGGCGAAGGTCGGCAAGGACCGGGGTAAGATTGCTTTTCGTGCCTGGAATGAAGGTAAGTGGCACTACCTTGAGGTGTCTGATACCGGGGTCGGTATTCCCAGTGCACTCCAAGAGAGGGTTTTCGATCCCCTCTTTACGACGACTCAGTCGAAAAATGATCCGCTCGGTTCGGGCATGGGATTGGGATTGGCGCTTGTACGGCGTGGAGCGGAAGCCTTCGGTGGTAGAGCGGAACTCGTCATTCCGCCGGCTGAATTCGCAACATGCGTGCGGGTTCGCCTGCCGCTACCGGCTGATGGGACCCGATGATGTGCAATGCAAAGGCATCGCTTCTTCTGATCGACGACAACGAGCCGAACCTTGCGGCGCTTCGGCAACGCCTCGTAGCGCTCCTTCATCCTGAAGAAGCCGACCTCCACACTTGGGTTCCTACTGAGAACGACGGCCCGCCGGCTGAAGCCTTCGAAGCACGTGTCGATGAAAATACTGCACTTGTCATCACCGACTATGATCTCACCACCAGCGTAAGAGGGCTCTTCGGTCTAAGTATCGTGGGATGGTGCCAGAAAAAGTCGATTCCTGTGGGCGATTTTTCGCGTGGAAACGTGACGGCGTTGCCGAAAGAACCGAATCTATTCGAGTTGCGTGTACCCACTGACGATGAACACGATGCTGCGTTTATCGCCACAATGTTCCGTGGATTTCGAGCGATTCGCCAAGGTATAGAACATTCACCTGCGCTCCTCACGGAACGCCGTAGCTTAGCGGCTGTATTAGCATCATTGCTTGGACGGCCGAGGCTTGAAAGTCAATTCGCTGCCTACATGTCGCGGCTCGGTGCTGCGAACTCTGCCTTGCTGCAGCGATTGCGCGACTTCGCAGGTGACGAGGAGCCAAACGACGCGGACAAAATTAGACTTTTGACCTACGTTCTGGGGCACGTCCTCTTCAATGCTGTGCTGAAATACCCAGGCCCGATCCTCTCGCGTAAGGCGCTATGCGCCTACGTTGCGACAGGCCCGGAAGAGGGTCCCGCGATCGAGCCTTATTTTGCCGACGCCCGTTATCTTGGACCGTTCAGTGAAGGCCAGAGCCTTTTCTGGAAAGAGGAGGTCGACAGCATTCTGGATCGACTCGGCGCGGATCTGGGAGAGGCGCAATTTGAATCTTTTGCCGACCTCAATCGCCACATCATGGAAACTGTCCTGGGACGACAGCTCTTGCGCCATCAGTGTGACCGCTGTGGCGGCGTTAAGGGCGGTTTCTGGTGTCCATTCACTTTGCGGCCAGTCTGCGAGCGCTCCGATTGCTCGGTACCTTCGAGCAGTTGGATACCGACAGGTGCCCAACTGAGCCGGGTGGAGAAAGATTTCTACGATGAATGGGCTCCCTTGCTGGGGCTATGAGGGGCCGTTGGGTGAACAAGGATGCGCATCGAGTGATGCTAAAGGTCAACGACGCCTGGCAGGCGGCGATCTATGGCCTCCAGCAGATGAGCCAGGTGAGCTCTGTATTGCCGCAGAGCGGCTACGAGGCGTTCAGGCTCGACACCAATACGCCTGACGATGAAGTAAAGCTCGACTTCGGGCCAATCGTCTTCAACGTTCCAGAGCGGCCGAACCGGCGTTCACCCGACCTCTTCGTAGTGGCTCAGGGTTGGCTGACCCTCCAGGGGCCTGACTTCAGACAGTTACCTCTTCGGACAAAAAACTTTGGAACAGAAGTTGGCTATTTTCGTCAGAAGGGGCAAAATCTCGACCATGTCTTTGGCGCCCATTTTGATATGGACGAAGCCAGACCTGGTCACCCCGTCTTCCACGTCCAGTTCGGGTCGCAGCAGGCGTTCGTCGCCGCGGTGCATACGTTGTTCAAGCGCGACGAAGCGGTCGTGGATCGTGTCGGTGCAATACTTGGTACGGTTCGGACGCCCTCTGCGCAGATGGACATCTTCTCCGTTATAGCCCAGATCTGCGCCGACCATCTGATGTGGCAAGACTCCAGCACTGATGTGAAGGACGCCTTTGCGAAGCTGCGAAGGTCCTGCGATTTTCTCGTTGGGGCGGCACACCGGCTACCGTTCCTGAGCGAGGCTCACGCTGCGGGATGCTATCGTGCCTCGCATTGGTACGAAGCTCCCGCAGCGAACGCCTGATGCGCGCTGTCGAGGATGGCTGAGTAGATGAGCAGGCTCGGTCCAACGCAGTCCGGCCCGAAACCCGTTCCCGCCATTCCCTCTTTGCTCTACGCCCCAACCATCCCAGCCACCTTGGCCCGGCCATACACCAACCCAGTCACCGCCAGATCCCCCACAGCCAACCCCCGGAACACAAACGCAGTCGCCTCGCCCGGGCTCTGCCGCCCCGCAAAGTCCCCACAGACCAGCCCCGTCAGGTCGCCCACAACCATCCCCGGGTCGACCATCGGCTTGGCCATGTTTCTCTCCTGCTCCAAATCGTCGACGATGATGCGGTCGAAGCGGGGCATCGTCTCGGGTAGCCAGGGAAGGGCCTGGTCGGTCATCACGGTGAAGCTGCCTGGCTTCAGCCAGTTCGCGTCGAGGAACGGCGCGGGCTTGGGCACCAGGGTCACCGTCGTCACCACCATGTCGGCGCCTTCGATGGCGGCCCTTGCCGTGTCGCAGGGCACGGCGTCCAGACCCCGCGATTGCGCCATTTGGCACAGCGCGTCGCGGTTGGCGGTGCCGCGGCCGAAGGCGCGGATTTCGCGCAAGGGGAAGAGGTCGGCGAATGCCTCTAAATGGCCGCGCGCTTGCACCCCGCAGCCGATGAAGGCCAGGGACGACGCATCGCTTCTGGCCATGCGCCTGGCGGCGACGGCGCTCAAGGCGGCCGTGCGCTTCTCCGTCACCCAATTGCCGTCGACCAGCGCAAGCGGCAGGCCGGTTTCGGCGTCGAGCAGCGTGATCAGCGAATTGAGCGTCGGCAGTCCGCGCCCGGCGTTGCGCGGGTTGACGACCAGCGATTTCGTCGCCAGCACGGGCGGCGTGGAGGCGACGCCCAGCGTCGCCATGATGTAGCGGTCGTCGCCCGGCAGCACCACCGCCTTCGGCGCGCACCAGACCTCGCCGCGCCGCTGGCCGACGATCTGGCGCTCGATCTCGTCGACCATGTCGACTGTCGAGATCGCCAGGCGGTCGAGCAGCCGGGAAGACAGGTAGGGCAAGGTTTCGGCGGTGTTCATCTTGTCATTTCCTAGGGGACGACCAGACTACACGATGTGCGCGGGGCCGAAAGCCTCGCGGCGCCGGCGGCGTGACGGCATGCCTGGGAAGCGGAACCGCGTCCAGCGGCGCCGATCGTCCCGGGGGCTCGAGCGGGCAGTCGGTGACCTTGCTTAAGACCGCGCTCTCGGGCTGAATGGCGGGAGGAGGAGGGCATCGAGATGAGCCAAGACAGTCCACGGCCATTGGCCGAGATCGCCAGCTATCACGCGCATGTCTATTTCGACGGCCAAGCCGAGCGGCAGCATGCCGAATGGCTGCGGCTGCGCATCGCGGAACGATTCCGCGTGCGCCTGGGCAATTGGCACGACCGACAGGTCGGCCCGCACGACAAGGCCATGTACCAGGTCTCCTTCGGGACCGGGATGTTCGGCGCGCTGGTTCCGTGGCTGATGCTGAACCATGGCGGCCTGAGCATCCTCGTCCACCCGAACACGAGCAATCCCAAGCGCGACCATCTGCTCGATCCCATCTGGATCGGCCGGCCGCTGGCGGTGCATGGCGACGTGCTTCCGGACGACCATGAGGCGGAAGAGGCGCTGGAACCCAACACCGAGCCGTCCCTGCCGGCGTAGACCGGCGCCGGTTCCACGCGGCGCAGGGCATTGCGTGATGGCGTCCGGTGCGCTTCTATCCCTGCCGCGCCATGGGGGGTCATCATTTGTCTGGCAGGAACCAAACGTCCACCGGTCACGAAGCGAGCGAGGCCGGCTGGCTCGATCTTCATTTCGAATCGTCGCGGCCAGAATACGAGGCGGCCTTGCTCGACGCCGGCATCCGCCCGGGCTGGCGCGTGCTCGATGCCGGCTGCGGCAGCGGCGGCTTCCTGCCGCTCATCGCGAGCGCCGTCGGCTCCTCCGGCTTCATCGCCGCGCTCGACCTCGCGCCCGAAAACATCGGCCGGGTCGAGGCGCTCGCGGGCACGCTGCCCGAGCCGCCGGAAATTGCCACGCATGTCGGCAGCATCCTGTCGCTGCCATTCGCCGACGCATCGTTCGATTGCGTCTGGTCCGGCAATGTCATGCAGTATCTGACGCCGGCCGAGTTCGTGCTTGCCGTCGGCGAGGCCAGGCGCGTGCTGAAGCCGGGCGGCATCCTGGCGGTCAAGGATTTCGATTCGACCATCCTGCAGATCCTGCCCATGGATCGGGCCCTGCTGGCGCGCTTCATGGCCGCCAGGCTGCAGGGGTTTCGCGACCGGGGCGTGCTCGGCACCGATTGCGGTTCGATGCTTCCGGCGCGCCTGCGGCAGGCGGGCCTGGAGGTCGTCAGCCGCAAGGGCTGGCTGGTCGAGCGCTGGGCGCCGGCGCCTCGCTTCACGCGCGACTATGTTCGCGACCTGCTGGCCTATTTTGCCAGCGTCGCGCCGGGCTACGCCCTGCCTGACGCCGACCAGGCCTATTGGCGGGAGCTGAAGCAGCGGCCGGATCGCCTGCTCGACGATCCCGATTTCTGCTACCGCGAGTTCTTCGTCATGGCGGTCTGCCGGACCTAGCGCTCAACCGCGACGACCGGCGGCTTCGCGAGGCCGGGGCAAACCCGCTTCGGAGATGCAGGCCAAGCCAAGCCGCGTTCGCCAGTCGAATGGCCGGCTTTCGATCGAATTTCTTTGCAACCCGTTAATGCGGCCATGCGTCAATAAGCATCTGCTAATTATCCGGTGGCGTGGGGTACGCAATGACCAAGAATCTTGGCAATGGACGCTATGTGCCGCCCAAGGACACAAGCGTCTCCTTCTTCGGCAAGGTCGCGCCGGCGCTGTTTCCGCTCGTCGCGGCGGCGCTGGGCTACGTGATCGGGCGGCAATTCCTCGGCCTGTAGGCGCAATTCCAGGAACAGCGCGTAGCGCCCCCTCGGGGGGAATCGCGTCCTCCGGCAAGGCCGACAGGCATCAAGCCCCGGTCTCGGCTGCCGCCTCCTCGGCGGTGGCTTCGGTTCGGCGGACGCGGTCGCTGGCCAGAAGCACGACCGGGCAGGCGGCGGCGGTCAGCACCGCGCTCGCCGTGTCGCCGAAGAACAGTTCGTCGCCTGGCCGCTGCGTGACGCCCATCACCACCATGGCGGCGCCCTTGGCTGCTTCCCTGGCGATCGCCCTGTCGGGCGTGGCGCGCGTCCTGATCGCTGTGTCGACGGCGACGCCATAGCGGTCGGCGAGATCGGCGACATCCTTGAGCACGGCCTCCTCGCGGCGGTGCGAAACCGAGCTCGGCCGGCTGCCCTTGCGGGCCTGCGAGACATAAAGGACTTTCACGCGCGCCCGGTGCGGCCGCGCCAAGGCGAGCGCGAAATCGGCCGCGCGCCGCGCCACCTCGGTGCCGTTCACCGGAACCAGAATGGTCGCGCCGGCGCGCAGCATCGGCATCTTGCCATCAGCCTTGGCGCCATTCAGCACCAGGCAGAGCGGGCCGTCGAAGCCGCTGGTGATGGCGTTCAGCGTGCCGCTGAAGGTGCCTTCGGCCAGCGCGTTGTCCAGCCCGACCAGCAGCAGGCCGTAGCCCTTGCGGGCTTCCGCCGCGATCGTCTCGGTGGTGGCTTCAAGCTCGGTGCGGGCCGTGAGGTGGACCTTGTCGACGGGCGTATCCTCGGCCTTCCTGACAGCCCTGGCGCTTCTGGCCGCCCCCCTCTTGACCTGCTTGGAGGCGCGCTCGGGACCTTTGTCGCGGGCCGGGCCGGACAATTTGCCATCCTCGAGGTGGAGCAGCGTGGTCGGCATGCCGCTGCCCCCGCCGACGAGACCGGCGAGATAGGCGGTGAATTTGCCGACCGGGCTGTCGTCGACAAGCAGCAGCAACCGCTCCAGCTTGGAGACGAAGCCGCGCTCGTCGAGCAGTTCGCGGTCGACGCGCTGCTTTTCGGTGTCGCCGACCGGCAGCCGGCCGAGCGCCCAGCGCAACATCGGCGGCATGGCCAGCGTGGTGATGACGGCCATGGTGACGATCATGGTGAACAGATTGTGGGAAAGGATGTTCATCGACAGGCCGATCGAAGCAACGATGACCTCTGTCGAGCCGCGTGCGTTCATGGCGCTGCCGACGGCAGTGGACTCCTTCAGCGACATGCCGGCCAGCCGGCCGCCGAGGAAGGCGCCCGAGAACTTGCCGATGCTGGCGATCGCCACCAGCGCCAGCGTCAGCAGCGCCAGCGTCGGGTCGGCAAGCACGGTGAGGTCCGCGGACAGGCCGGCCATGCCGAAAAACACCGGCATGAACAGCGCCGTGATGACGCCGCGCAACTGGCCCTCGATGTGGTCCGACAGGATCGGCGATTCCCCGACCAGTATGCCGGCGACGAAGGCGCCGAGCACGGTGTGGACGCCGATCAGGTTGGTGATCAGCGCCATCACACCCATGATGATGAGGATAACGGTGATGACGGCGTATTCGCTTCGGAAGGAATCGTTGCTCCAGCGGATCAGGGTGAACACCAGGCGGCGGCCGATGGTGAAGGAGAACACCATGAACAGCGCCACTTCGGCCACCGTCAGCACCAGCGGCAGCACCTGCAGGCTGCCATTGGTGGCGATGCCGAACGTGACGGCGATGATCAGCCAGCCGATCGTGTCCTCGATGATCGCCGAGGAGACGATGACCTGGCCGAGGTTGCGGCGCATGAAGTTCATTTCGCGCACCACCATGGCGACGATTTTCACCGAGGAGATCGACAGCGCGGTGCCGAGGAACAGTCCGGCGACGATGCGTTCGCTCGGCTCGGGCAGAAGCGTATCCGGGAGCACCTGCGCCAGCGCGAAACCGCAGGCAAAGGGCAGGACGACGCCGGTGATCGAGATCGAAAAACAGGCCGCACCCACCCGCCGCACGAGCCGCAGATCCGTCTCCATGCCGGTCAGCAGCAGGAGCAGCAGGATGCCGAGCTGCGAGACGGCATCGATCATGCTTTTCTGCGCCGGATCGGTGGAGAAGATCAGATGCTGGGCGCCGGGCCAGAGCCAGCCGAACAGCGACGGCCCGAGCAGGATGCCGCCGATCAGCTGGCCCATGATCGCCGGCTGGCCATAGCGCTGGAAGATCTCACCCAAGCCACGCCCGACCAGAAGCAGAAGCACGATCTCGGCGACGAACAGGCCTTCGGCCGAGCCGCCCATGCCCGAGGCGTGGCCGGCCGGCTGTGCGGCCAGCGCCTGGCTTGCCGAGGCGAGGGCGACAATCGCCAGCGAAAGGGCGGCGGCCAGCGAAAGGGCGGTGGCCAGCGAAAGGGCGGCCGCGGTGCCGTGCGACCTTGTTGCCAGTGGGTGGATCATGGGTCCCTTCAAGACGCCGCCGCGGACTGACCATCACAACGCGCGGCCGGGGTTTGCGTTGCAGCCATCCATCACGAGGTATCGAACTCAGACGTGGACGTCGCCGAAGGAGAGTTCGCCGTCGTCGCCCGGTGTCAGGAAGGCGGCTGCCAGCAGGACGGCATAGAGGAGGGCAACCACGGCGACGATGACTACGCCCGGAATGGGACCGAGCGCCGCGGCGCCGACAGCTTCGCGCATCGTGCCGACAAAGCCGACCGGCACGCCTTGGTCAATCAGGCTCGGGGTCGACAGTTTGAGGATCCAGGCGAGCAGCAGGATCAGCATCATGTGCAGGTAGTTGCGGCGCAAGCGGCGCGCCAGCGCCACGCGCTGCGAGACCAGGAATTTTGGCGTGCGCAGGCTCTCGCCGAGGATCAGCAGCCAGTCGGAGGCAAAGTCGGGCTGCGGCGAGAAGATCTGCGCGAAATAATGGCGCTCGAACTGGCGCACGCGGGCGCGATAGACATCGAAGAAGCGGTAGCGGCGCGCCTCGATCCACAACAAGAGCAGCACCAGCAGCATGGCGAACAGCAGCACGCCGTGATGGGCACTGGCCGTCGACAGCGACACCGACAGCATCGCCGCGACAACGGTGATCGCCCAATTGCTGGTGCGGTCGAGGCGGTCGCGCCAGCCCGCCATGCGGGCGATCTCGGCGCGATGGAAATGGGACATCACGGTGACCAGCTCGCCAGGCGAAAGCGGCCTGCCGACGGGCGTTGCCGGCGCATCGTTCATGACTTCCTCCCCGCCGACAACGCTTATGAGGCAATGTCGTTCCGGCCAGCGGTCATTCGGGCCCGCCGGTCCAGTCGACCAGCAGGGCAGCGAGACCAAAGGCGGCGCCGATGGCGCAGAGACAGGGCCAGCCGCCCAGGGTCCAGCCGATGCCGGCCAGCAAGGAGCCGATGGCGCCGCCGATGAAGAAGATGCCGACGAACAGGCCGTTGAGGCGGCCGCGCGCCTCGGGACGCAGCAGGTTGATGGCGCGGCGGCCGAGCGTCTGGTCGCCGGTGACGCCGATGTCGAGCAGCACGGCGCTGACGCCCATCAGCGCGAGCGGTGTCCATGACGCGCCGGACTGAAAGGAGCCGGCCCAGGCCGCCAGCACCAGCGCGCCGATCAGCAGGAGATGGCAGAAGATCGTCGCCGCCCGCGTCCAGCCACGGTCGCCGGCGCGACCGAACAGCGGCGTAACCACGGCGCCGCCGGCGCCGACGAGCGCGAAAAGCGCGATGCCGCGTTGCCCGAGGCCGAAAGGCGGCTGCGCCAGGCGCAGGGCCACCGCCGTCCAGAACAGACTGAACGCCGCCATCACCAGCGCCGCGGTCAAGGCGCGGCGCCGCAGCACCGGCTCTTGGCGCAGCAGATGGAACAGTGAAGCAATCAGCGCGCCATAGGACGATTTCACCTCCGGCCGCCGTCGCGGCAGGGTGAAGGCGAGCACGATGGCGAGCAGCGTCAGGGCGGCGGCGCTGAGGCCATAGAAGGCGCGCCAGCCCCAGGCATCGGCGACGAGGCTGGCCAGCGGCCGTGCGAGCAGGATGCCGATCATCAGTCCGCTCATCACATCGCCGATGACGCGGCCGGCCTCGCCGGGCGGCGCCATCGAGGCGGCGATTGGCACCAGTATCTGGATCGCCGAACAGGCGGCGCCGAGCACGAACAGGACGATCAGCAGCGAGGCGATGGTGGGCGCCAGCGCGGCGATGCCGGCCGCAAGAGCCGCCGCGCCCAGCATGCGCAGGATCAGGGTGCGGTTTTCGCCGAGATCGGCCATCGGCACCAAGAAGAACAGGCCGGCGGCATAGCCGAGCAGCGTCGCCATGGCGACCAGACCGACGCTCGCTGCGCCGGCGCCGAGCGACGGGCCGATCAGGCCGACCAGTGTCTGCGGCGCGAACAGATTGGTGACGATAATGCCGGTAGAGGCTGCAAAAAGCAGCGTCTGCGGGCCGGTGATGGTTCGAGCCGGCAGCCGTCCGGCCAGTTGGCCGTCATTGGTATCGAGCATGAAGTCCTCAATGAAGTGGCATATCCTGTAAGGACTTTATGCCGAAGCTTTATCATGCTACAATTCAATCTAATCGATAATGATTATGCGAGATATGCATGAACATCCACGATCTCGAAGCTTTCGTCGCCGTGGTGGAAACTGGCTCGATCGTCGGCGCCTCGGCCAGGCTCAATCTCACCCAGCCGGGGGTCACGCGCCGCATCCAGAACCTCGAGGATGGGCTGGCGACAGCATTGCTCGACCGCCAGTCGAAGCCGCTGAAGCCGACCGCCTCGGGACGCGAAGCTTATGAGCATGGCCGGCGCGTGCTGCGTTCGCTGGAGGATCTGAAGGCAGGCGTGTCGCCGCAAGGCGAGGTCAGGGGCGAATTCCGCCTGGGCATCATGCCCTATCTCTCGGATGCGGCGCTGGCGCTGCCGCTCGATGGCCTGCGCGCCGCCTTCCCGCAATTGACGCTGCGCATCACTTCGGGCTGGTCGCCAAGGCTGGTCGAGCAGGTGGCGCGCAGCGAGGTCGACGCGGTGGCGGTGTGCCTCGCCGAAGGCCTGGCGCCACCGGACGAACTGGCCCGCGACGATCTCGGCGTACAATCGGTGCTGCTGGTCGCGTCTCCCGGCCTTCGCGTGCCGAAGCAGGCGAAGCTTGCCGATCTATCGCGCTTTGCCTGGGTGATGAACGAAAACGGCTGCGGTTTTCGCGCCTTCATCCGCCAGAGCTTCGAGGCCGCGAGGCTGCCTTTCCAGGTCGGCGTCGAAGCGCTCAGCGTCGATCTCAGAATGTCGCTGGTGGCGCGCGGCCATGGCATCGGCATCGTCACGCCGGGCGCCTTCGCCGACAGTCGCTGGCGCGATGCCGTCGAGGTGATCGACTGCCCCGACTTCAAGCCGCAAGTCCGCGGCTGGCTGCTGCACCGCCCGCCTGCCGGGCGGCTAGGGCGCCCCATCGCGCTGTTCCGCGATGCGCTGATCGACGGGCTCAAGCTGCCGATGCCGCTGGTGTCATAGGCACGCCGAACGCCGCCCGAATTTGTCGAATCCGATCAAGCTGCTGCACGGGATGGCTCAGGTGCGGATTCCAGGTTTCGAACGGTTCTGGCTCTTGAGAATCCCCAAGCCTTCAGCAACATGGCTGCTATGGCCGAGGCACGACAATGAGCAAGCCGATTTCCGCCGCACCGCGCAAATCACCGCCACGCAAGTCGCCGATGGCGCTGACCGAGGCGCTGGTGGCGCGCACCTTGCGCGCGGTCGAGGATGCCGGGCCGGTGCCGGGCATGATCCCGATGACCGATGACGACTATGCGCGGTTTCGCGACGAGATCCTGGCCTCGGCACCGACCGGACCGCTGAAACTGTTCGCCTATGGCTCATTGTTGTGGAAGCCGGCGGGCGAGGTGAGGGGCGGCGAGCGGGCGGTGGCGCGGGGCTGGCACCGGTCGTTCTGCTTCACGGTGCAGCGCTTTCGCGGCACGCTCGAGCAGCCCGGCTTGATGATGGCGCTCGACCGTGGCGGCCAGTGCCAGGGCATGGTGTTCGAGATCGCCGAACCGGTAGCCGCCAATCTGGAAGCGCTGCTGCGCCGCGAAATGACCATCCTGCCCGCCGTCAACGTGCCGCGCTGGCTGCGGGTCAGCACCGAAAGCGGGCCGTGCCTGGCGCTCGGCTTCGTCGTGGATCCCGCCAACCCGCGCTATGCCGGCAAACTGGACAAGCCCGCGGTCGCGGCGACGCTGGTGAACGCCGTCGGCCATTGGGGCTCGGGCGCGCAATATCTGTTCGAGACCATCCGCCATCTCGACGCCTGCGGCATACGCGACCGCAATCTGTGGCAACTGCAGGAACTGGTGGCGCGCGAGATCGGTCGCAGCCACGGCCCCATATAGCACCACCGTGTCAGGACGCTGCAATCTTCCGCTTGACGAACATATATCCCTGTGGTTATACGTCAACCAATAGCCAACGGGTTATCGATTAGAAATGCCAGACGCTCATGACATGCTCTTCAGGACGCTCGCCGACCCGACACGGCGGGCGATTTTCGAGCGGCTGTGCCGCCAGGGAGAGCAGACGGTTGGGGCGCTGACCAGCCAGTCCGGCGTCTCGCAGCCGGCGGTGTCGAAGCATCTCGGCGTGCTGAAGCAGGCCGGGCTGGTGCGCGACCGCCATCAAGGCCGCCAGACGCATTACAGCGCCCAGCTTGCCGCGCTGGCGCCGCTGATGGACTGGACACGCCATATGGCGGGGTTCTGGGAAAGCCGGTTCGACGACCTCGAGGATTTGCTCAAAAGGATGGACCAGTGAACGACAGTGCAGAGCAAACCCGCACTGTCGTCGTCGAGCGGGAAATCTCCCATCCGCCCGAAAAACTCTGGCGCGCGCTGACGCAACCGCATCTGATCGAGGAGTGGCTGATGAAGAGCGATTTCAAACCCGCCGTCGGCCATCGCTTCAACATCAGCGCCGACTGGGGCGGCGTGCTGGACTGCGAGGTGCTTGCCGTCGAGCCGCACAAGAGGTTGTCCTACAGCTGGAACCTCGCGCATCAGGACCCAGCGTTCGATCTCAGGAGCGTGGTGACTTTCACGCTCACCCCGACGCCAACGGGAACCCATTTGCGCATGGAGCAGGCCGGTTTCCGGCCCGACCAGAAGCGGGCCTATGGCGGCGCCAAGGTGGGTTGGCCGCAATTCCTGGAAAAGCTGGAAGAGCTTCTGGCGCGGACGGACTGAGGCCTCTCGGCCGAACTGAAAGCCACACAGAAATATTAGAGGGCGGGTTTCCCGCCAGCAAAATCATGGAGAAAAAGCGATGAAGATCAAACTGACCAGCATCTATGTCGACGATCAGGAAAAGGCGCTTGCCTTCTACACCGGCGTGCTGGGCTTCACCAAAAAAGCCGATTTCAGCAATGGGCCGTTCCGTTGGCTGACGGTCGTCTCGGCCGAAGAGCCCGACGGCACCGAATTGCAGCTGGCGCTGAACGACAACCCGGCGGCAAAGGCCTACCAGCAGGCGATCTTCAAGCAGGGCCAGCCGGCGCTGATGCTCTTCACCGACGACATCAAGGGCGACCATGAGCGCATCAAGGCGAATGGCGGCGCCTTTGCCATGGCGCCTACCGACGTGACCGGCTCGACCATCGCCAAGTTGGAGGATGGCTGCGGTAATCTCATCCAGATCACCGAACTGGCGCGCTGGTAGGGCGCCGGGTTTCAACGCATAGCGCAAGAGGAGGCAGAATTGGACTGGAGCAAATGGATGCGGCAAGCGCATCGCTGGCTGTCGATCATCTTCACGGCGACCGTCGTCGCCAATTTCGTCACCATGGCGTTTGGACAGCCGCCGGCCTGGGTGGTCTATTCGCCACTGCCGCCGCTCTTCCTTATGCTGTTCAGCGGCCTCTATATGTTCGTGCTGCCCTATGTCGCGAAAGGACGCAGCGCACAGCGGGCCAATGGATAGGAGGAAAGCGCATGGCCAAGGCGACCCGGCCAAGGCTGAGCCGAAGCTGCTTTCCGGCGGCAACCCGCAGATCGCCAAGGATTATGGCGACGCTCCGGTGCAGGCCTATATCGCGGCAATGCCGGGCTGGAAGCGCGAGATGGGCGGGCGGCTCGACGCGCTCATCGAGCGCGCCGTGCCCGGGGTGAACAAGGCGGTGAAATGGAACTCGCCTTTCTACGGCGTCGAGGGCGAAGGCTGGTTCCTCAGCTTCCATTGCTTCACCAGATACATCAAGGTGGCCTTCTTTCGCGGCATGTCGCTGGATCCGGTGCCGCCGGGCGAATCCAGGAGCCAGGACACGCGCTACCTCAACATTCATGAGGACGACGCGTTCGACGAAGCGCAGTTCAGCGCCTGGGTGAAGCAGGCGAGCCTCTTGCCTGGCGAGCGCATGTGAGTGCCCTATCTAGCATTCGAAGGAGAAACGGCATGACGACCACCCAGGACAGCAAATCTCCCTCCGAGCTGATCGACGGCAGGATCAAGGACTTGGGCGACTGGCGCGGCGAGATGCTGGGGCGGCTGCGCACGCTGATCCATCAAGCCGATCCCGACGTGGTCGAGACGTGGAAATGGCGCGGCGTGCCGGTGTGGGAGGATGCCGGCATGATCTGCACCGGCGAGACCTACAAGGCGGTCGTCAAGCTGACCTTCGCCAAAGGTGCCGCGCTGCCCGATCCCGCGCGCCTGTTCAATTCCAGCCTCGAAGGCAACACACGGCGCGCCATCGATTTCCAGAAAGGCGAGGAGGTCGACCAGGAGGCCTTCAAGGCGCTGGTACGCGCGGCGGTGGCTTTGAACAAATCCAAGTCCCGAAAGTAATCGTTCATTGCGCATAAAGGTCACGGTCGGCGCTGCCCCTCACTGTCCTGCCGGACATCTCCCCGTAAACGGGGCGAGAGGGCTACCGCGAGGCCGACGCTCTTTCCGCAACGCCGGCGATTGGCGAAATCGGCGAGAACGGCGTCCCTCGCCCCGTTTACGGGGAGATGATGCCGGCAGGCAGGCGAGGGGCAGCGCGGACGGCAGATGATTGCCAACGGCTTCAACACGGCGGCCCGCGGACCTGCCAGCCTCACCGCAAGACAGCCGCGTTTACGATCTGGGAAGCTTGATGGTGCTAGACATTGCGGGATGATGGCTGGCCAGCCGGGCCGGCCGGTTTGGATTCGCCGCCATGAACAGCAGCCCGATGCGCATGCCCTGGGTGGACACGGCCAAAGGTCTCTCGATCATCCTCGTGGTCATGATGTACTCGGCCTACAATACCGGCGAGTATACAGGCGGCGTCGGCTTTCTCCACTATGTCATCGGCTTCGCGACGCCGTTTCGGATGCCGGAATTCTTCCTGATCTCGGGGCTGTTCCTGTCGCAGGTGATCGACCGGCCGTGGCTGCGCTATATCGACCGGCGCGTCGTCCATTACCTCTATTTCTACGTGCTGTGGGCGATCATCTCGATCGGGCTGAAGATCGGCATCTTCAGCCGGGATCCCGCCGGCATGCTGCACGACCTGGCAATGGCCGTCGTCCAGCCCTATGGCGTCCTGTGGTTCATCTACATGCTGGCGGTGTTCGGTCTTGCCGCGAAACTGCTGCGGCAGTGTGCCGTGCCCGCCTGGATCGTCATCCCGATCGCGGCCGGCCTGCAGATGTGGGCGCCGCATCCCGACAGCTACGCGGTCGAACAATTCGCGGCCTATTTCGTCTTTTTCTACGTCGGCTTCGTCATGGCGCCGCTGGTGTTCCGGCTCGTCGAATGGACGCAGGCCCGCCCGGCTGTGGCTGTCGCCGGGCTCGTCCTGTGGGCTGTCGTCAATGGCCTGCTGGTCTATTCGCCAGGTTATGCCATGCAGCCGGTCGGCATGCAGATGGGCCTGGCGGCATGGCCGCCGCTGCATCTCGTCCTGGCCGTCGCCGGTGCCGTGGCGCTTTGCGTGCTTGGCGGTTTCCTGTCGAAATTTCCCGCCATGGAATGGCTGCGCTGGCTGGGCGAACATTCCCTGGTCGTCTATGTCGCCTTCACCATTCCGATGTCGCTGTTCCGCGGCGCGGCGCTGGCAAGCGGCCTGCTGACCGACACGGGCTTGCTCAGCCTGGCGGTGCTGCTGGTCTCGATCATCAGTCCCATCGTGCTCTACTTCATCGTGCAGCGCATCGGCTTCGGCATGTTCCTGTTCGAGCGGCCGGCCTGGGCGCATATTGACGGCAGCGCCGCGAAAGCAGCGCCGAAAAAGCCGCTGACCGCCGCCGCCCAGTCAAGCCGGACATAACCGGCCGCCCCACGGCGTTGCCGCCGGTATCAACCATCCCGCAGCCAAACCAGCATCTCGCCGGGCTCGCGGTTGTCCCAGGCGAAATAGGGGATGGCGGTCAGGCGCGTCTCGACCCTGGCCGGCGGATCGGCGCGATAAAGGCCGTCCTGCCAGCCATCCCCGGCATCGGCTTGTGCCGTGGCTGAAAGCGTCACCACACCGCCGAGCAGATCCGGTTCGTCATGCGCCTCGATGCCGGCCGTGCGCGGCAGGGTCAGGCGATGCAGGCGATTGTCATTGTCGGTCGCCTCGACGCAGTAGATCAGCGGCCCGCGCGACAGTGCGACGCGGCCGGCATCCTGCCTCACCTCGGGATTGGCATAGAGCCGCTCGATCGGCATTTCGAGATCGAGCCGGACACGGTCGCCCTTCTGCCACCTGCGCCGGATCGCGGCGTAGCCGTCACTGGTCAAATCCTCGAGGTCGACCGTCTCGCCATTGACGGCCAGGCCGGCGTTGCCGCTCCAGGCCGGCACACGCAGGTGCAGCGTGAACTCTACCGGCGCCTGCGGCTCAACGGTAATCTCGACGGCACCATCCCAGGGATAGCGGCTCGCCTGCGTCAGCGTGACCGGTGTGCCTGCAATGTCGAAGCGGGCGGTGGAGTCGCCATAGAGATGAACCGCCAGCGCGTCGTCCGCCAGGCTGTAGAAATAGCTGCCGATCGAGGCGACCATGCGCCCGATATTTGGCGGGCAGCAAGGGCAGCGGTGCCATTTCCATCTGTTATGCTTGCCCCGGCTTTCCAGCGGGTTCTCGTAGAAGAACAGCGAGCCGTCGAGCGACAGGCCGGAAATGGAACCATTGTAGAGCGCGCGCTCCATCATGTCGGCGTAGCGGGCGTTCGGACCCATGCCGAGCATGCGGCTCGCCCAGAACACCAGCCCGACCGATGCACAGGTCTCGGCATAGGCGGTTTCGTTGGGCAGGTCGTAGTCGCTGGTGAAGCCCTCATTGTGCGCCGAGGGGCCGAGCCCGCCGGTGATGTAGAGGTTCTTGGTGGTGAGGTCGTCCCACAGCCGGTCGAGCGCTACCCGCAACGTGTCGTCGCCATATTCGGTCGCGATGTCGGCCATCCCCGAATAAAGGTACATGGCCCGCACCGCGTGGCCGACGACCTTGTCCTGCTCGCGCACCGGTATGTGCGACTGGCTGTATTCGTAGGTCTTGAAATGATAAGCCTTCGGGTCGGCGCCACGGGCGCGCGCCTCCTCGTCGAAATAGTGCGGCTGCTGCCCGCGCTGGTCGATGAAGTATTTGGCCAATTCCATGTACTTTTGTTCGCCCGTCACCCGCGCCAGCTTGACCAGCGCCAGCTCGATCTCCTCATGGCCGCAATAGCCCTTTTTCTTGCCGGGCTCGGGCCCCAGCACCGAAGCGATGTGGTCGGCATAGCGGCACATGATCTCGAGCAGCTTGCGCTTGCCCGTCGCCTGGTAGTAGGCGACCGCGCCCTCGATGAGGTGGCCGGCGCAATAAAGCTCATGGCAGTCGCGCAGATTGGTCCAGCGCTTGCCCGGCTGGATGCGCTGGTACCAGCTGGAGAGATAGCCGTCCTCCTGCTGCAGCCTGCCATACATGTCGATGACGGCGTCGATCTTCTTCTCAAGTTCGGGATTCTTACGCCGGTAGAGCGAATAGGCCGCGGTCTCGATCGTCTTGCCGAGATCGGAATCCCAGAACATCTGCGTGGTCACCGTCGAGCCGGTGAAGCCGGCGGAGGCCGCCTCGTCGGGCGAGGGCGAGTGGAACGGAATGACGACGCCTGGCGAGGGCTGGTCCGGATCGATCTGCTCCAGCATGCGCGCCGCCACGCAGCGGTCGTAAAGGATGTCGGCGGTGCGCGTGGCAACCGCCTCGGCGCGGTCACCCCAGAAGCCGCGCACGTCGACCTGCGGCACCGGCAGCGGGCGGAAGGCGAGCTTCGGCTTGCCCGTCTCCTGCGATTTATTTGGGGTGGCGTGCCGGGGGGATGGCGATGCGGTCATGAACTCACTCCATTCGATCTGACGTCTATCTCTTTGTTGGAGCATGATCTTTCCGAAAACCGGTTCCCACTTTTCGGGATCATGCTCTATTTGACGGCCCCGGCCATCAGGCCGCGGATGTAGAAGCGCTGCAAAGCCAGGAACAGGATCAGGCACGGCACCATCATCACGGTGACGCCCGCCTGCACCGCGCCCCAGTCGATGGCGCCGAAGCGGCCGGACTGAAGTGCGGTCATCATCACCGGCAGCGTGAACTTGGACTGGTCGGTCATCAGCACCAGGGCAGCGAGGAATTCGTTCCAGGCGCCGAGGAAGGCAAACAGCGCGATGGTGACGACACCAGGCCAGACCAGCGGCAGCATGACCTTTATGAGCATGGTGGCGTTGCCGGCGCCGTCCATGCGCGCGGCCTCCTCGATCTCGCGCGGCACCGCATCGAAGGCGTTGCGCATCATGAAGATCGAGAACGGCAGCTGCAGCGTCACATAGACGCCGACCAGGCCGGTCAGCGTGTTGTGCAGGCCAAGCTTGGTCAGCACCAGGAAGATCGGCGTCAGGATCGACTGGAACGGGATCATGATCGTCGACAGGATGAGGACGAAGAACAAGTCCTTGAACGGGAACCGAAACCGCGAAAAACCGTAGCCGGCGAGCACGCTGACGATGACCGACAGCATGACCGTCATCACCGAGACATAGATGCTGTTCTGCGCCGAGGCCCACAGGCCGTCGCCGAAACTGTTCAGCGTTTGATAGTTCTCCAGCGAGAAGCCCGTCGTCGGCCAGGGCGGCAGCGGCGGCAGGCGCGCCTCCTGTGCCGGCTTGAAGGCCGACAGCACCGTCCACACGATCGGCGCCACGAACAGCACCGAGGCGACGATGCCGGTGGAATGCCTGGCCAAGCGCGCGGCAAGCTTGCCTGTGCCCGATATCGCCTGCGCCATCAGTCGAGCCCCTCGGGTTTGCGCAGCAACCAGAGCTGGACGAGGCTGAGCGCCACCAGGATGACCAGCAGCACCATCGAGAGTGCCGCGCCATAGCCGAGCTTGAACGAGACGAAGGACTGGTTGAAGATCCAGTACACCGCCGTCAGCGTCTGGTTGCGCGGGCCGCCGCGCAGGATGATGTAGAACTGGTCGAAGGCAAGGATGGAGCCCGCGACCGACAGGATCAGCGCCAGCGCCAGGGTGCGGCGCATCAGCGGCAAGGTGATCGCCCGGAACCTGGCGAACGGCCCGGCGCCGTCGATGACGGCGGCCTCCTGCAGATCCTGCGGGATCGACTGCAGGCCGGTCATCAGGATGATCATGGTGAAGCCAGCGACCTTCCACACCACCATGGCGATGATCGACCAGAAGGCCGGTTGGAAGGTGGCGAGCAGGTTGAACTTCTTGTCGATCAGGCCGAGATCGTAAGCGGCGGGGCTGAACAGGCCTGAATCGACGTTGAGCAGCCACGACCACAAAAGGCTCGCCGAGGCAAAGCCGACCACCGCCGGCATGAAGAACATGGTGCGGTAGAGGTTGGTGAACGGGCGCGGCCGCTCGATGAAGATCGCCAGCGGAAAGGCGACGGCGAAGATCGCGATGGTGACGATCAGCGTGTAGTAGCCGGTGAATCTCAGCGCGTTCCAGAACCTGGTGTCGCGCAGGATTGCCCAGTAATTGCCGAGGCCGATGAAGGAGTGCTCGCCCATCAAGGGCCAGTTGTGCAGCGACATCCAGGCCGTCATGCCGAGCGGAATGACGAAGAACAGCATGACCAGCGCCACCGCCGGCGCCACATAGAGCAGGCCAATCCATTGCCGGCGCCCGGCGCCAACGCGTTTGCGGAGGCGGGGTGGGGCGGTGGTTGCGGTGATGGTGGTCATGGCTGTTTCCCTGGCGCTGCGTCCCCTCCTCCTCGAGGGGAGGGTCCGGCCGAAGGCCGGGGGTGGGGTCCTCCGCCAAGCGCGCCGACATCAAGGAACGTCGAGCACTGCCGAGACGACCCCACCCGGACCTGCGGTCCGACCTCCCCTCAAGGGGAGGTGGAGGCGCCGCTACTTCTGCGGCGCCTGGTCGATGATCGACTGCATGGTCTCCTGCGCGTTTGCTATGGCCCCATCGACGTCGTCGCCGAAGAACACCTCGTTGATCATCTGCGTCCATGGGCCGTTGGCGGAGTTGATCAGGTCGTTGAACACCACCGAATACGGCGTCTTGCCCTTGGCCATCGCCTCGGCGGCAATCTGGTAGCGCGGGTCGAGCTCCTTCAGCGCGTCCTTGGCGATGTCGCCGCGCACCGGCAGGCTGCCGTATTTGGCGAGGATCGTCTGGCCTTCGAGCGAATAGGCGAAGTCCAGGAACTCCTTCACCACGGCGAGTTTCTTGGTGCCCTTGGTGACGACGAAATTGTCGCCGCCGGCAAAGGACGACCAGTTGCCATCCTTGCCCGGCAGGAAGGTGACGCCGTAGTCGACATCAGGATATTGCGTGTTGAGCGCGCCGATGGCGAAGGCGCCGGAGGGCGAGATGCCGATATTGCCGGCGGCGAAGGCGGCAAAGAAATTGGCGCCGGTGTCGGTCTGCGCGCCCGCCGGCACCAAATCCTTCTTGACCATCGAGCGGTAGAGATCGATGGCGCCGCGCAATTGCGGGCTGTCCAGCGTCGCCTTGGAGCCGTCCTCCGACAGGATGTCGCCGCCCGAGGCCCAGATCAGCGGCGTGAAGGTGAAGATGTTGCAGCCACCGCAATTGCCGGAGAAGTAGAAGCCCTTGATGTTGCCGCCAAGAGCGTTGACCTTCTCGGCGTCGGCTTCGATCTCGGCCCAGTTGGCCGGGCCTTTTTCAGGGTCGAGGCCTGCCTGCTTGAACAGCTTCTTGTTCCAGATCAGCACCGAGGCGTCGGCCGAGAAGGGCAGGCCGTAAATGCGGTCCTTGTAGGTGCCGGTCTTCACATGCGCGGGCGACAGGCTGGCGAAATAGGGGAGCGATTTCGCCCAGTCGGTGATGTCCTCCAACTGGCCGGCGGCGGCGAAGGAGGGCGTGTAGATCAGGTCGAGCGACAGCGCGTCGGGCGCCGTGCCGCCGGCGGCGGCCGCGCCATATTTCGGGATGATCTCGGCATTGGGGATGATGTCGAGCTTGACCTGGTCCTTGTTCGCCTTGTTGAAGGCGTCGACGATCCTCGGCATGAAGTTCGAGCCGTCGGCGCGTACCCAGATGTTGGCGGTTTCGGCGGCGGCAAATTGCAGGCCGCAACCCAGAACGGCAGCCGTCAACGTCAATTTGGTCAGGGCCAATTTGGTCGGGGCCAGTTTGGCAATCAAAGTCCTCATGTTCTCCTCCTCCTCATTTGGCCGCGATGCGCGGCTTGCCGCCGATCGCGGCGCTTCGTTTCTCAGCCGTCTTTTCAGCCGTCGGGCAGGCGGCCGCAGGACTGCCGCACCACCAGCCGGCACGGCAGTTTTCTGATGCCCGGCGCGGCGGGCTTGCCGCCGACCAGGGAAAGCAGGGTCAGCCCGGCCTCGCGGCCTAGTGCTGTCAGGTTCATGTCGACCGAGGTCAGCGGCGGGCGGGTCGCCTCGGCCACGATCTCCCAATTGTCGAAGCCGATGACGCCAACATCGCCGGGAACGCTCAAGCCACGCTCGCGCAGAGCATCGATGACGCCGCGCGCGATCTGGTCGTTGCCGCAGAAGACGGCGTCCGGCTTTTCTCCCCCGCCATCGAAAAGGGTCGTCACCGCCTCATGCCCCCAGGCTTCCGACCAGGCGCCGAGCAGGGGTTCGATGACGGACAGGCCGTTCTCGATCAGCGCGGCGCGATAGGCCTGCGCCCGTTCATGCACCACGGCAAAACTGGCCGGGCCGGTGACATGGGCGATGCGCTTGCGGCCGAGCCGGCAGAAATGGTCGACGGCCAGCCGCGCCCCGCCGGCATCGTCGGAAACGAAGGCGACGGCGTCGGGATCGGGCTGAGTGAAGGCGTAGATCACGGGGATGCGCAAATTGGCGAGATCGATCGGCAGATGGCGGTCGATGCGCTTGCCGGTGGCGATGATGCCGTCGACGCGCTTGTCCAGCATGGCCTCGACATGGAGCTGGCCGAGCCGGGGATCCTCCTCGACATTGCACAGGAACACCGAGACGCCGGCATCGACCAGCGCATCCGAAATGCCCGACATCAGCGGCAGCGAAAAACGGCCATAGGTGTCGTTGGTGAGCAGGCCGACAGTAAATGAGCGGCGCCTCAGCAGGCTCTGCGCCAGGCTGTTAGGCCGGAAGCCCAGGTTGCGCGCCGTCTCGCGAATGCGCTCGCGGGTCTCGGCGGTCATGCGCCCCTGATCATTGAGTGCCTTGGATGCAGTGGCAACGCTGACGCCGGCCCGCGCGGCCACGTCGCGCAAGGTGACGGGTTTGGGAAAGACCGGAACTGGCTGGTCGTCCGATGCCATCGCGGCAGAAATCCTTGGTTTGGAAAAAGGTTTTCCCTTACCGGCCGGAATAAAGCCCGGCTAACGGCCGAACCCCATCGGGACTGTCTGGAAAAACCTTTTCTCAACTTGAAGGCTAGGCCAGATCGGGGGACCGATCAAGAGGAAAATGGCCAGATCAGGGTTCCTCGGTACCATCCGCTATTTCGCGCGCGGCCGCGACGTTTCGCATCTTCGAGGCCGAAAGGCAGGTGAAAGGGAACGCGCCGCGGTGTGGAGCTGGACGCTCTTGCCCTTGGTCGGCAGGATCATTGCATGGCTGGAACGTCAGACGTGGCTTGAGCCGCCGCATTCCTTGACTCGGTGCAAGCCCAGCGGGAGACCGCTCACGTCCTTGGAGTGACTCTATGCCTTCTTGGCCACACGCTTCTTTTTCGGCGCCGGGTTCAGCGCTTCCGCCACGCGATCGGCTTCTTCCTTGGCCAGGCGCAATTCCCTCAGCCTTGCCGTCTTGATCTCCCTGGCCCTCGCCTCGGACATGTATTCGGCGGTTGCCTTGTTGCGCTCCGCGGTTTTCTTCTGCTTGTCGACAAAGCGGGCTTCAGCTTTTTGCATGATCGTCTGATTGCCGTCGGCCATTGAAGAAATCTCCTTCGCGCGTGAAATCGTGAAAATGAACTTCTCGATAAATAGGCGCCCGGAAGGAAAAATTCAATCTTTCGAATAATTTGGCCTCCTTGTCGGCGTCAGGAGACCGCGCTTCGAAATAATACTTTTGAAATTTTTCTCCCGCCGGAATCAAATCTTGCGCCGGGAATGGAGATAGCGCCAAGGCGCCAACGGACAGAATTTCGAACGGAAAACCGTTTCGCATTTTCCTGGAATTGCCTAGGATGGTCCGGTGGTCGTTTGGTGCAGGGTTTGCGGAAACGGAACCGCGATTCCCAGTTTGGAGACAAATCATGTTCGCGGCCCAGGCCATCGATATCTCAGACAAGGCCGCGTTCTACCGCGACCTTGCCAAGCAATTGAAGGCGCTGCTCGAGGGCGAGCACGATTCGATCGCCAACGCCGCCAACACCGCGGCGCTGATCTTCCAGATGGTGCCCGACCTCAACTGGGCCGGCTTCTATTTCCTGGCATCGGACGAGGAATTGGTGCTGGGGCCCTTCCAGGGCAAGCCGGCCTGCGTGCGCATCGCCGTCGGCCAGGGCGTATGCGGAACGGCGGTCGAGCTCGGCACCTCGATGCTGATCAAGGACGTGCATGATTTCCCCGGCCATATCGCCTGCGACGCAGCCTCGCGCTCCGAACTGGTCGTGCTGCTCGAGGACGAGGAGGGCGTTTTCGGCGTGCTCGATCTCGACAGCCCGCTGCCCGGCCGCTTCGACAATGCCGATCAGGCTGGCATCGAGGCGCTGGCGGCGATCTATGTCGCGGCGAGCTCGTTCCAGGATTAGTTACCCTGAGACCTTCACCAGCATCAGGCTGAAGCCGCCGATGAACAGGAAGGCGCAGAAGGCGAGCGCCAGCGGGCGCAGGCCGCGCGAGCGCAGTTGCGAAATGTCCGCCTGCAGGCCCATGGCGGCCAGCCCCATGGTGAGCATGATGGTGGTGGCCAGCACTACCGCCTGCTTCACTTCGGCTGGTATCGTAACCAGGCTGTTCAATGCCACGACGGCGACAAAGGCGACGACGAACCACGGCATGGGCGGGCGTGCAGCCGACTGGTCGTCACTTTTGCGGCGTGCCATCAGGCCGAGCGCGATGATCATCGGCGCAAGCATGGCGACGCGGGTCAGCTTGGCGACGGTGGCGATCTCGCCGGATTGGGTGCCGTTCTGGAAACCGGCGCCGATGACTTGCGCCACCTCATGGATGGAGGCCCCGGCCCACAGTCCGAAGGCGTGCTGGTCGAGGCCGAGCAGCGGCGCCAGCAGCGGGAAGCCGAGCATGGCGATGGTGCCGAACAAGGTGATCGAGGCGACGGCATAGGTGACGTCCTCGTCGCGCGCATCGGTGACGATGTTGGTGGCGACGATCGCCGAGGCACCGCAGATCGAGGTGCCGGCGGCGATCAACTGGGTGAGCTTGGCGTCGACGCCGATCAGCCGGCCGAGCGTGATGGTGAAGACGAAGGTGGCGCCAAGGGTCAGTGCGACGATGCCGACGCCGCCGGCGCCGATCGAGACGACCTGGCCAAGCGTCAGCTGGAAGCCGAGCAGCACGATGGCGAAGCGCAGCAGGCGCTTTTGCGAAAAGGCGATGCCCGCCTTCGCGTGCACCGGTGTGCCGAGCACGTTGGAATAGACCATGCCGGCGACGACGGCCAGGATCATCGGGCTGAACAGGGCAAAACCGGAGACATTGCGGGCCGAGAAGGCGACGGCCGTGATCATCGCCACCAGCACGATGCCGGGAATGATGCCGTTCCCCACGAAATCGAGGCGCTTGCGACCTTGGGCCAGATCGGCGGAAATCAGGCCTTTCGGAATACCGTTTGCGATGGGAGTCAGGGACGACAATACAATTCTCCGTGCGAGTACGCCGGAGAAATGTTCATTCCAAGACTAATCTTTCCAACGAATTATTTTCGTTAGAATGATCGATTTTTACGAACGGTCTTGGCCCCTCGAAAGCTGAGAAAGGGGCCGGCCTACAGCTGCGCTTCGATCGCCGCCTTGTCGATCACCGACC
This sequence comes from Mesorhizobium sp. B2-4-18, assembly GCF_006441385.1. NCBI lineage: Bacteria > Pseudomonadati > Pseudomonadota > Alphaproteobacteria > Hyphomicrobiales > Phyllobacteriaceae > Mesorhizobium > Mesorhizobium sp. B2-4-18. The sequence goes on from NZ_VFUW01000013.1 coordinate 42,795, forward strand.
AGACGTGCCTGATCCTGCCGTCGAGAAACTCGTAGAAGACGTTCTCGCTGAAGGACACTTTCCTGCCGTTGACCGGCAGGCCGAGAAAAGTTTCCTTTGGCGTGCAGTTGAATTGAAGGCGGCTCGCTATGAAAGGCGTATCGGCGATCAGCAGCTGGATGTCGAAATAGAGATCGGGAATTTCGCGAAAATCCCGCTCCAGCATGTCGCGGTAACCCGACAGGCCGACCCGGTCGCCATTGTAGTGCACCTCCTGGTGTACGAAGCGGTCTAGGCTCCGCCAGTCCTGGGCGTTGAGGCAGGCGATGTAACCACGATAGCTATTGGCAAGATCTTCATCGGTCATAGCATGCTCCGGTGCTTTGCCAACCGCATGTCTTCCACGACTGTTCCGGACGGCGAGAAATGCTTGTTCGGGGAAGACATAGAGCGGCGATACCGGAATGCGAGTGCGGCATCAGGGAAGGACTTCGAATTCCGGTCCACCGATCACCTCGTCGATCGCCTGTGGGTCGACGTGCTCGCTGTCGACCGAGGCTTCGAGCTGTGACAAGGGGGCTTCAAGGGTCCAGGTAACGCCGTGGCTGTCATATTCGAGAACGCCGGTGCCACTTACAGCTGCTGGAGCGACGCGCTGGAGCACGACGGTGCCGAAACCGCCATGGCCGATGTTCTGCACCTGAGGACCATCGCGCTCTTTCCAGATCAGCTGGAACCGTTTCAGGGCGCCTGCCTGGCTCACCTTCCATTGCACCGATATCGTTCCCTCGGCGGCCGAAAGCACGCCATATTTGGCGGAGTTGGTCGCCAGTTCATGAAAGGCGATGCCGAGATACTGGACGGCATTGGGGTTCAGCGTCAGGGAAGGGCCAGCCATGGAAATCCGTTCCTCGTTGCCGAACGGTTTGGCTTGTGCCAGGAGCAGCTCGAAAATCGTCGCGCCTCGCCAGTCGCCGGACACCAGCAGGTCGTGCGAGAGCGACAGCGCCATGATGCGCTCGCGCACCTGGCGTTCGAACTCCGCCGGTGTCGAGGACCTCTTGCTGGTCTCGCGGATCATAGAGATGATGACGGAATACTGGTTCTTGACCCGATGGTTGACCTCGCGCATCAGCATGCGGATGCGATATTCGCTCTCCTTGGCTATCGAGATGTCGCGGGCGATCTTGGAGGCGCCGATGATCCGGCCGACGGCATTGCGTACGGGCGAGATCGTCAGGGATACGGGCACTAGGCTGCCGTCCTTGCGGCGGCGGATGGTCTCGTAGGTCTCGACCCGCTCGCCTTTGCGGATGCGCTCCAATATGCGCGGCTCCTCGTCCAGGTGGTCATCGGGTATCAGCATCGTCACGGACCTGCCGACCGCTTCGTCGGCGGTGTAGCCGAACAGGCGCTGGGCGCCTGAGTTCCAGCTCTTGATGACGCCGTTCAAATCCTTGCTGACGATTGCATCGAAGGAGGATTCCACGATGGCCGACAGATGATGCCTGGCCTCGTCGGCAAGATGCCGGTCGGTGAGGTCGAACAGCATGTTGACGGCCCCGACCAGCCTGCCTTGGTCGTCATGGAGCGGCGTGGGATAGGGAAGGAAGGGCACGCGCGTGCCGTCGGGACGCTGCGAGATGGCCGACTGGTTTCTGACCGGCCGGTTCTCCCGCAACGCAATGGCCATCGGGCATTGGTCGTGCGGCAAGACCTGCCCGTCGGTCGTGAACAGCTTGTGCGTTACGCACCACTGGTCTTTTCCGAGCTCGGGCTCGCGCCCGGCAAAATCGGCCGCGGCCCGGTTGAAATAGGTGATCCTGCCTTCGCTATCGGTCGTGTAGATGGCGACAGGAAGATTATCGAGGATTTGATGGGATAGATCGAGTGTCGAACTGTTCGACAGGTCCGTCATGCGCAAGGTTCCATTTAACCACCGTGAACGCTGTCCGGCTGAATTGGTTCCTGGACCCGTAGGCTAGCCGCGATAACGCAGCGCATCGACCAGCAGCGTAAAGGCGGGCGTCGCCTGGCGGCGGCTGGGATAGTAGAGGTGATAGCCGGGAAACGGCGGGCACCAGTCGGCCATGAGCCGCAACAAGCGGCCATCGGCGAGATGCGCCGTCACTTGATCCTCCGGGAGATAGGCGAGGCCGACGCCGGCCAACACGGCATTCATGCGCAGCCCCGCCGTGTTGAAGATCAACTGGCCGTCGACGCGCACCTTCAGCTCGCGTCCGGCCTTCTCGAATTCCCAGGCATAGAGCCCGCCATGGGTCGGCAGGCGCAGGTTGATGCAATTGTGATCGGTCAGGTCCTGCGGCGTGCGCGGCTTCGGCCGGCTTGCGAAATAGGCCGGAGATCCGACCACCGCCATGCGCATGTCCGGCCCGATGCGCACCGCGATCATGTCTCGCGCCACCTGTTCGCCCAGCCGTACGCCGGCGTCATAACGCCCGGCGACGATGTCGGTCAGGCCGTAGTCGACGACGATCTCGACCCGGATGTCGGGATATTGCGGCAACAGCCGGGCAATGGCCGGCCACAGGACCGTGTCGGCCGAATGTTCGCCGGCGGTGATGCGGATGGTCCCGGCGGGCTTTTCTCGCAATGCGCTCAAGGCGGCGAGCTCACTCTCGATCTCGTCGAGCCTCGGTCCGACGGTGCGGGCCAGGCGTTCGCCGGCTTCGGTCGGCGAGACACTGCGCGTGGTGCGAGTCAAAAGCCGTACGCCCAGCCGCTCTTCCAACGTGCGCAAGGCATGGCTGAGCGCCGATTGGGATACGCCAAGCTTGGCCGCCGCCCTGGTGAAGCTCTTTTCGCGCGCGACGGCGAGGAAGGCGGTCAACTCATTCAGATTGTCGCGTGGCATTGATGAATTTCTCTCATAAGTACATGCCGGATATAGCAACTACTCATGATCATCGCAGCCCCTAAATAGAACGCAATCGGCCGAACAAGCCGGTGCTCCTGGCCTGGCGGCAATGTCCTCCCGGCATCACGAAAGGACGGAAAACGTGGAGATCACACGAAGCGGCTCGCAGCCCTCGGCGAAGGGGCCCGCCGAATATTTCACCGGGACGGTGCGCATCGATGCATCCTTCAAGGGCAGCGGCCCCGCGCGCGTCGGCGGGGCTACCGTGACCTTCGAGCCCGGCGCGCGCACGGCCTGGCACACGCACCCGCTCGGCCAGACGCTTATCGTTCTGTCGGGCGCCGGTCTGGTGCAATGCGAAGGTGGGCCGATCCAACAGATCCGTCCCGGCGACATCATCTGGTTCGCGCCGGGCGAAAAGCATTGGCATGGGGCGTCGCCGACAACGGCGATGAGCCATATCGCCATTACCGAAGCGCTCGACGGCAAGGTCGTCGACTGGATGGAGCATGTCACCGACGAACAATACGGGATTTGACCACCAGGCCTCGCCCACCGACGACACAAGAAGGAGATCCTCATGACCCATGCCCCAGCGCCTCCCAAAAGCCCGTTTTCCGACATCGCTCCAGCACTCGGCACCTATACCGACGAGGTGCTTTTCGGCGACGTCTGGAAACGCCCCGGCCTCTCGCCGCGCGACCGCAGCCTCGTCACCGTCGCCAGCCTGGTCTCGGGATACCGGATCAACGAGATGCCCTTCCACATGAAGCGGGCGCTCGAGAATGGGGTGACACCGGACGAGCTCATCGAGGCCATCACGCATCTTGCCTTCTATGCAGGATGGCCGCCGGCAAGCACCGCGATCGGCATCGCCCGCAAGGTCTTCGAACAGGCCGACGCCGAGAAGAAGGGACACTGACGATGCAAAAGCGCACACTTGGAAAGAGCGGCCTCGAAGTCTCGGCCATCGGCCTGGGCTGCATGGGCATGAGCCAGTCCTATGGGCAGCCGATGGAGACGCCGGATGCAGTCCGTCTGATCCGGGCGGCATTCGAGCGCGGTGTCACCTTCTTCGACACGGCGGAGGTCTACGGACCGTTCAGGAACGAAGAGGTCGTCGGCGAGGCGTTGCAGCCAATCCGCGACCAGGTGGTGATCGCCACCAAATTCGGCATCGATATCGCCGGCGCGGCCGGACACCAGGGCATGGACAGCCGGCCGCAGCATATTCGCGACGTCGTCGAGGCCTCTCTGAAGCGGCTGAGGACGGACTACATCGATCTTCTCTACCAGCATCGGGTCGATCCGGTCGTGCCGATCGAAGAGGTGGCTGGCGTGGTGAAGGACTTGATCAGCCAAGGCAAGGTGAAGCATTTCGGCCTCTCGGAAGCGGGCGTGCGCACCATCCGCCGCGCTCACGCGGTGCAGCCGGTCGCCGCGCTTCAGAGCGAATATTCACTCTGGTGGCGTGAACCCGAGGAGGCGATCCTGCCGGTCCTCGAGGAACTGGGAATCGGCTTTGTGCCTTTCAGTCCGCTGGGCAAGGGTTTCCTCACCGGCGCCATCAACGCCGGGACGACGTTCGATGCCAACGATTTCCGCAACAGCGTTCCGCGGTTCACGGAGGAAGCCCGCCAGGCAAACCAGGCACTGGTCGACGCCATCGTCGCGATCGCGGCTGACAAGAACGCGACATCGGCACAGGTCGCGCTTGCCTGGCTGCTGGCGCGCAAGCCCTGGATCGTTCCGATCCCAGGTACGACCAAGCTAAACCGCCTTGAGGAAAACATCGGATCTCTCGCCGTTGCCCTGACCGCGGACGATCTTCGCGATATCGAGAACGCGGTCTCGGCGATTGCCGTCCAGGGAGAACGATACTCCCCGCAACAGGCGGCGAGGATCGATCGCTGAGGGTCCCAGTCGTATCAGGCCAAGGCGTTGCCGACGGTTTGGCCCAATGACAGGCCGAGGCGGTGTCTTGACGCGGGACCGTTGCTGCTCCAGCTTGCCGCCATGTTCGTTCCCGCGCCCGTCATCGCCAAGCGACGCCGCTTCCGCCCAGCGCGGAGCGGCACGCTGATTGCGCGACGACAAAGGCCGGCAGGATAAATCCGCTTCGCTCGTTTCCAGCCCCGCCCGCGACAACAGCCGGCGGGGTTTTTCATGCCTGGAGCACTGTCATGATCATCGAGTCTGCCATCCGGTTTCGGCCGGCCGAACCCGCCGATGCCGCCGCCATCCGCGACATTGTGCGTGCCGCCTATGCCAAATGGGTGCCGGTGATCGGCCGCGAGCCGCTGCCGATGCGCGCCGACTACGAAAAGGCCATCGCCGAGCATCCGTTCGACCTCGCCGTCGAGGACGGCCGCATCGTCGGCATGATCGAGACCACGCTGGCCGACGATCACCTGTGGATCGAGAACGTCTGCGTCGCGCCGGAAGCGCAGGGCAGGGGTATCGGCCGGCTCCTGCTGGAGCGTGCGGAAATCAAGGCGCGCGAGGCGGGCCGCAACGAGCTTCGCCTGTTGACCAACGGCGCCTTCGAAGCCAACGTGTCGCTCTACAAGCGGCACGGCTATACGGTCGACCGGGAAGAGCCGTTCATGAATGGGGTGACGGTCTATATGAGCAAGAGGTTGGCATGACGATCAGAGCGCGACGATGGCTGCGAGGATAACGCTGAAGCAACTGTCCGGGCTCTACGCGATTTCGCGGCTTCAAGCCGCTGACGGTATTCCTGGCTGGGCGGATGGACCAGGTTTCGTCAGCATCACCAGGACCGACGACGAGCTCTCGATCACCTGCCTTCAGGATCGCGTGCCCGATGCCGTCAAGCATGACCGCGACTGGGTCGCCTTCAAATTGCAGGGGCCGTTCGCGTTCGACGAAACCGGCATCGTGCTGTCCGTCATCAGGCCGCTGTCGGAAAACGGGCTAGGCATCTTCCTGGTATCGACCTTCGATGGCGACCACCTGCTGGTGAAAGCGGCTGACGAGCCTGCGGCAAGAGGTTTGCTGGGCGAAGCCGGGCATACGCTGCTATAGTCCGCTCATCGCTGGTCCAGCCCTCTGGCTCAACCACTGCCGCGTTGGCTCAACCAGTTCGGGGGTTGCGTTTGACAGCGCCGTTTGCGCATCGTTATTTCTAGCCAGATATCACGGCCTGGCCATGCGGCACCCCAAGGAGAGACTATGTCACACGATCTGCAGTTCTACATCGATGGCGCGTGGGTCGATCCTGTCGTGCCCAACACGCTCGACGTTATCGATCCATCGAACGAGGATGCTTTCGCGCGGATTTCGCTCGGCTCCAGGGCCGATGTCAACAAGGCGGTGGCCGCCGCCAAGCGCGCCTTCAACACTTACGGCTTCACCTCGGTCGAGGAACGCCTCGACATCCTCAACCGCGTCATCGAGGTCTACAAGAAGCGCAGCAAGGATCTGGCGATCGCCGTGTCGCGCGAGATGGGCGCGCCGCGCCAGATGGCGCTCGACAGCCAGGTCGGCATCGGCCTGGCGCATCTGGCCAAAATGGCCGAGACGCTGAAGAATTTCCAGTTCCGCCACGTCAAGGGCAATCATCTCGTGGTCAAGGAGCCGATCGGCGTCGTCGGCCTGATCACGCCCTGGAACTGGCCGCTGAACCAGATCACCTGCAAGGTCGGTCCGGCACTCGCCGCCGGCTGCACCATGGTGCTGAAGCCCTCGGAAATCGCGCCGCTCAACGCCATCATCTTCGCCGAAATCATCGACGAGGCCGGCGTGCCGAAGGGCGTGTTCAACCTCGTCAACGGCGACGGCCCTGGCGTCGGCCAGGCGCTGTCCAGCCATCCCGACATCGACATGATGTCGTTCACCGGTTCGACCCGGGCAGGCATATTGGTGGCCAAGGCTGCCGCCGACACCGTCAAGCGCGTGCATCAGGAGCTTGGCGGCAAGTCGGCCAACATCCTGTTCCCGGATGTCGACCTCGCCACCGCCGTCAGCAAGGGCGTCGCCGGCTGCTTCAGCAACAGCGGCCAGTCCTGCAACGCGCCGACGCGCATGTTCGTGCCGCGCGACCGCCACGACGAGGCCGCGGGATATGCCAGGACGGCGGCGGAAAGGTTCAAGGTCGGTCCGGCCGACGGCGCCAACACCAAGCTCGGCCCAGTCGTCAGCCAGGTCCAGTTCGACAAGATCCAGGACCTGATCCAGAGCGGCATCGACGAGGGTGCCAGGCTGGTCGCCGGCGGCCCCGGCCGCCCTGCCGAACTCAATCGCGGCTACTATGTCAGGCCGACCGTGTTCGCCGACGTCACCCACGACATGCGCATCGCGCGCGAGGAGGTTTTCGGGCCGGTGTTGGCGATCCTGCCCTACGACACGGTCGAGCAGGCTGTCGAGCAGGCCAACGACACCGTCTACGGCCTTGCCTCCTACATCCAGGCCAAGGACCTACAGAAGGCGCGCGAGGTCGCGGCCCGCATGCGCTCGGGCAATGTCTACATCAACTATCCCCAATGGGACGCCGGCCTGCCCTTCGGCGGCTACAAGCAGTCGGGCAACGGCCGCGAATACGCCGAATACGGGCTCGAGGATTTCCTCGAGATCAAGGGCATCGCGGGGTACGAGGCGGCGGAGTAGTGCAGGACTTTCGGGCCGGCGCAACGCCGGCCCGGTCAGAAGGGACAGGTCCCGTCAGAAGGCCCTATTTCAGCGGCAGAAACAATTCGCAGACCACATCAGGCACCGGCACATTCGGGAACATCGAAAAGTGCCGCTGGCAATAGATCGGGAAGTCACGCGCTTCCTCGCCGCTGGCAGGAAGCCAGTCGCGATAAAGGTAGAGCGCGGCTGGCTCCAGGTTGTTGGTATTGTGGACGACGCGCAACACCGCGCAGCGTCCGCCGGGGATCACGCCAGCCATCATCTGCCCGTCATCAGCGTCGATCGGCAGGTCAGTCCCGACACACAGGTCCATGCTGTAATCGGCTGGGTTGGCGGGGATCCTCTCGGAACGGAAGACGTTGAAGGTCGGGCTCGTCTCCGGTGACAGGCCGGCGGCCTTGCGCCAGGCGATGAACCGCTGGATGGTGTCGCCGAGTGTCGCCCGGTCGCCTCGATGTTCCATGATCGCCACCGGCGTCGGGGGCACATCGCGGATCGTCACGTCGTCGTGGTCATAGGTAATGTGCATGAGCTTGCTCCTCGCATTGTCCATAGGCCCGAAGGCCGCAAGCCACAGTGCCCAGTCGGGCGACTTCCGGAACGATGAAGGAGACTGCCCGAACCGTTGCCGAAAGGCGCGGGCGAAGGCGTCCGGTGCATCGTAACCGGCATCCATCGCTATGTCAGTGACGCTTTCGGCATCCCTGAAGGCCAGCCGGTATGAAGCGCGCTTCATGCGGGCAAGCTGGACATAGCGATGCACGGACAGCCCGAAGGTCGCCGTGAACTGCCGGTGGAAATGGTATTTGGAAAATGCCGCGATGCCGCTCAAAGCATCCAGGTCCAGATTGCCGTTCAAATGCTGGTCGATATGATCCAACACTCTCTGCATCCGGGCATGGTAGTTTTGAAGCGCCGCCTTCATCATTCCGTTCTCCGTGGCAGCACCAGCTAAAGCGTATGCGGACATGACGCGCTCGACCGATCTTGCGGTTTGTCACGGGTCGCGGAACCGCGCCAAGGACCGTTTAGGGGCACGCGCGACCTTAGTTGGAAATCCAACTACCGGGAAATTCGACCGTAATTGTTGATGCAATATTGTTCGGACCATCTAATCGCCATCAGTGCGGTCTTCACTGGCAATGGCTCCCCGCCTTGCCAATTGGCATATACATGCTATATATCTGCCAATTAGCGAGGTCTAAACATGCAGCTTCAAGCCATCACCGCCACACCGGCCACTGTCGGCTCAGCCATTTCGGATGAAGAGGCAGGCGCTTTGGCGCGCACCACGGTCAACCTGTTCAAGGCCTGGAACCTCACCGACTTCGAGGCCTGCGTCCTGCTTGGCGGCATTTCGGCGCGCACCTGGGCGCGCTGGAAGGAGGGCGGCATCGGCCGGATCGACCGCGACCTGCGCACCCGCATGGCGCATCTGATGGGCATCCACAAGGGGCTGCGCTACCTCTTCACCGAGCCGGCGCGCGGCTATGCCTGGATACGCAAGCCCAATGCCACCTTTGGCGGGCAGTCGGCGCTCGACGTGATGCTGCGCGGCGACATTTCCGATCTCGCGGCGATGCGCGAATGGCTCGACGCGGAGCGTGGTGCATGGTGAGTGGGCTCGCGGTCCGGCGCCGCGTCCACTGGCCCCAGACCTATCGCATCATCCGCTCCATCCATCCGCCGATCGATCTGTTCGAGGACATCGCCGATCCGCGCGACTGGGAGGCGCTCGCCGCCGTCGAGGAGAAGACCAACCCGCGCATCCGGCTGGAGCTTGGCGATCTCGGCAAGGTGCCGGCCGCAAGGCGGGTTTCCGGTCCTGGCGCCAGCTTCGTCATGGCACCTTTCGTGCATTGTTCCGTCCTTCGGCCCGGCCGTTTTTCGGACGGCAGCTACGGCATTTACTACGCCGGCGACAGCGAGGACGTGGCGCTGGCCGAAACCATCCACCATCACCAGAAATTCATGCGTGCCACCAACGAGGCGCCCGGCTGGACGGCCGATTTCCGCGTGCTGATCGGCAGCGTCGATCGCGACCTCGACGACGTCAACGCCGTGCCCGGCGTGCTCGATCCCGACGACTACACGGCGTCGCAGGCGGAAGGGCGGGCGCTGCGGGCCGCCGGCAGCGACGGGCTGGTGTGGAACAGCGTGCGCATGCCCGATGGGGAGTGCATTGGCATCTTCTGGCCCGACGCCATCGGTGTCCCGGTTCAGGGCCGCCACTACAGCTACCACTGGGACGGTGGCCGCGTCGATTTCGTGCGCCAGCACGACACGGGCAAGGTGCTGGAAGTGGTTTGAGCGAAGGCCGCCGCGGCAACCAGTCCCAGGCCTTTACGTGGGCTTGCGTGCCTGCGTGACGGCCAGCCATACGGCCGAGACGAGGAAATAGAAGGCGCCGAACGCGGCATAGGGCGCGATGTCGGTGATGCCAGGCGTCGCGGTGCCGATTGCCTGTTTGATGAAGAAGCCACCGGCCAGCGCTGACTGCGCACCGCTCAGCACCATCGCCCATTGCGCGCCTGCCCGCCAACGGCGCACGCCGGTCGCAAGCTGGAACAGGCCAGAGAGAACCGCCCACGCACCGAACACCGCCAGAACCGCGTGCGGGCCCTGTCCGAGTGCAATGACGACGGCAATGGCCGTGATCGTGCTGACCACCGCGTTGAGCGCCTGGCTGGGATTGGCTTTCAGGCCGCCGCTACGCTGCGCGTCCAGAATATTGGCGATAGCGTCCCACAAGGGGTAGGCGACCAGGAGTAGCGCGGAGACCGGCGGCGCGCTTTTGCCAAGGGTGAAGGCCGCCGCCACCCAGGCGACCGAAAAGCCGGCCCGGAGGAAATAATAGGATTTCAGCCACTGCGATGCGGCGCCGGGCGCCTGGATGGTTTGAGTGCTCATTGGAATTTCCTGTCTCGTTGGTTGGATGGCGATTGATCCGTTTGATCGATTTGGAACCACGTTCGCCGAGTTGGATGATTGGAACAGCCCGTTCTCGCAGCCTTGGCTGCGGGATTGGTTTTGATCCAAGGAAAAAACGGCGCATAATCAGCACGAAAATGCGCTATCGTCGTAAGGAATGTAGCGGAGCCGGCCGGTCGCATCCATGATGGAATTGCCTGAAAATTTGACCATTCTTCCGGATGGAGGGCCGCGTGCCGGTGTCTCCGGGGACCTTCTCTCGCATGTGCTGGCGCAGATCAGGCTTACCGGCGACGAGGTTTTTTCACGCACGCTGACAGAGGCGGAGCAACTCGATCTCGACGAGGGCCAAGCCCATATCGTCGTGGTGACCGTCGGCGCGCTTCGCATGGAGAGTGGGGATCAGGCCCCTGTCGTCATGGAGGCCGGCGACCTCGTGCTCCTGCCTCGTGGTCCCGGCGCGTTGCGGCTGGTGGCGTCGCATCCGCAGGTGGCGATCGTCGCCTGCCGCTTCTGGTTCGATCCTGACAGCCTGCGGGGAATGATCTTCGCCTTGCCGCGATGCATCCATATCGGGCGTGCCCACGGGGCAGGGTGGGTCGATGGAATGCTGCCTTTCCTGATGGTCGAAACCAGCGACGCCCAGCCCGGCGCGGCTTTGATGATTTCCCGCATCATCGATCTCATGGTCATCCGCACCTTGCGCAGTTGGGTCCATGAAGGACGCGCCACGGGCTGGCTCGGCGGGCTTTCAGACGCCCGCATCGCCCGTTCCCTGAAGGCCATCCACGAAAGGCCGCTGCAGCGGTGGAGCATCAATGAACTGGCCGACAAGGCCGGCATGTCCCGATCCAGCTTCTGCGAGCGCTTCGCCGCGCTCGTCGGGCGCTCGCCGCTGCGCTACCAGAATGAATGGCGGCTGGGCCTGGCCCGCGATCTGCTGGCCAGGCGAGACGCACGCGTGGGTGAGATCGGCTTGCGCATCGGCTACGAGTCCGAAGCCGCCTTCAGCCGCGCCTACAAACAGCTCTTCGGGCATCCGCCACGGGTTGAATATGCCCTGGCGAATGAAGCCGCACCGGTGAAACCGCGCTGACCGATGGGGCCAGCTTGAAAATATCGGGTTGTGGCCGCTACCGCACCACCAGCACCGGGATCTCGGTGTAGGACAGCACTTCCGCCGTCTGGCTGCCCAGAAGCAGCCTGCCGAGGCCCCGGCGGCCGTGCGAGGCCATGACGATCAGGTCGCAGCCTTGCGCCCGCGACAGTTCCAGGATCGCTTCGGCCGGCCTTTTGTCCTCGACATGGACCAGCGTGGCGGACACGCCGGCGGCGTCGGCGGATGCCTTGCACTTGTCGAGCACTTCCTTGCCATAGCGGCGCGCTTCCTCCCGATAGGTGACCAGTTCGTCGCCGGCGGCATAGCCGGCCATGGCGCCGCCCCAGGCGAAGATCGGGAATTGTTCCGAGACGGTAACGAAGGTGACGGCGGCGCCGATGCCCTTGGCCAGTGTGAGGCCCTGGGCGACACCCTTGCCGGCCAGGTCAGAACCGTCGGTGGCGATGAGCAGATGTTTGTACATGATGGTGTTGCCTGTCGTGCCTGATGACTATCCAGCAGAGATAGTTATGCCGCACGCTCAATCATTGTGCCAATGCGGCGGGAATCAGGGCCAGGCGAGGTTTCGCCAGTACCCCGGATTCCCCTTTGCCGCATCGTCCTCTAAGGTGCCGCCGACATCGAAAGGTACCCCATGAGCAGTGCGTTCCCCCAAATCCATCTGGTCCGGCATGGCGAGACGGCATGGAGCCTTTCGGGGCAGCATACCGGGCGCACCGACATGCCGCTGACGCCGGCCGGCGAGGCGGCCGCGCGGGGTGTTGCGGAGCGGTTGAAAGGCCTACCGTTCTCAGCCGTCTGGTCGAGCCCCTCGCAGCGCGCCTACAACACCAGCGTGCTTGCCGGCTTTGGCGCGACAAGCGTCAAGATGGACGATCTGCAGGAGTGGGACTACGGCGCCTATGAAGGGCGCACGACGAAAGAGATCCTGGCCGAGCGGCCGGGCTGGAACGTGTTTCGCGACGGCTGTCCGCAAGGCGAGCTGGCGGCCGATGTCGGCACCCGCGCCGACGGGATCATCGAGCGCCTGCGCAAGGCCAATGCCGACATACTGATCTTTTCCAGCGCGCACTTCCTGCGCGTGCTGGCCGCCCGCTGGCTCGGCCTGCCGCCGGAAGGCGGGGCGCTGTTCGTGCTCGACACGGCCAGCATCAGCGTGCTCGGCTACGAGCATGATTTCGGTGAGCCGGTCGTGCGCAAATGGAACGGGAAGTAGGGCGGGCACCGGCTCGGCGCGGAAGCGCCGTCGTTTCGTCATCCCAGGGTCTCCGCCACGCCGCTTTCGCGGCTGCTCCGCCCTGGGATGACGAACGCGGGGAGGCTTCGGCAATTCCCAAACCCTAGCCAATCCCGACCGTCTCTATCTGTCAAACTTCCGGATCGCCTCGGCGGTGACGGGCTGGAAGAAATTCACCAGATTGCCGTCGGGGTCGCGAAACAGCAGCGAGCGGTTCCCCCAGGGCATGGTGGTCGGCTGCTGCACGGTCGTGCTCTTGATGAGGTCCGACAGCCGGGCGAATTCGGCATCGACGTCGCCGACGCGGAATTCGAGGATTGCCGTGTGGTTGTCGGCGGGGCGGGCGATGTCGCCGCCGAACAGCATCAAGGTGCGCGTGCTGCCGATCGCCAGCGTGCAGGCCGGCGTCGCCAGTTCGGCGAAGTCTTCGGTATAGACCGTCACCGGCATGCCGGTGACCTCACCGTAGAAGCGCACGAGGCGCTGGACATCCGATGTGATGATGCGGACTGAGACGAAATTCATCGCTTAGGTTCCTTGGTCGCTGAAGCCCGGGGCCGGGTTTCCCAGCCGATGCATAGCCCAGGTCTCCTGCCAGCTTTCTGTCAGGAGAGGGGGGTGCGATGGTCTATTCGGGCCTGAGCGACTCCTGGACGGCGCGAGGGAGAAATCATCGGCAGGTGTCAAACAGCGCAATCGGCAATCTGTTCTTGGCAAAGTTTATGGCTTGTCGATTTTCATGGCGTTGTTTCGACAGGAATACTCCATTTCATTCGGCAGAGTGTTGATAAGGGCGATCGCCGGGCCTTTACTCGGTTTTGTTCTGATAACCATGAATTGATTGGTATGGCTGTTTCCGTGATTTGAGCCTGGATTTGTGCCGTCATAAAATCGCCGGTGGGAAATTTCTGAAACGGGGGAAAAAATGTCTCACCGCGCGACAAGCACCATGGCCGGCCTGGCGCTTCTGGCTTTTGTGGTCAATCCGGCGGCTGCTTCCAACCGCATGTTCACCTCCCAAAAGACAGCGCTTTCGGGCCACGATGTCTATTTCTTCGGCGGAGCGAGCCTGAACGTGGATTGTTCCAGCGCGGGCAGGGACGATGTGAGGGTGGTCTCGGGTCCAAGCCACGGAAATGTAAAACTCGTCCATGACGGGGTGTTTACGCATTACAACAAGTCGAACGACCGGGCAAAATGCAATTCCCACGAGGTGAATGGCATCAAGGCGCTTTACAGGTCGAGCCCTGGCTTCAAGGGCTGGGATCAGGTGACGATCTCGGTTCACACCTATGACGGCGACGCGTTCAAATACGTCACCAACATCAAGGTGGAGTAGTGCTCGCCCGAACGCTTTGTTTTACGCAATTCCGGACGGAAAACCATTACGCACTTTTCCTGGAATTGCCCCTAAATCGTACAAGCAGGAGGATCGTTGAAATGAAGCGTCGGACGACAGGTGTGATAACGGCATTGGCGGTTCTGGGATGTGCCGCCTGGCCGGCGGCGGCGGAAAGCTATGGAAAGGCGGCGCTCTCCGGACAGGAGATCTATATTTTCAGGGATGCCAGCCTGAATGCCGACTGTTCCAGCGCCGGCGCGAACGATGTCAGGATCGTCGCGGGCCCAAGCCACGGGAAGATCAGGCTCGTGCATGCCAAGCTCTATACCGGTTTCAGCAAATCGAACGAGCGCTGGAAATGCAATGCCCACAAAGTGGACGGCATCAAGGGGTTTTACCGGTCGAACCCCGGATACAAGGGGCGCGACCAGGTCACGTTTTCGGTCCACACCTATATGGGCAATGCCCATCAGACCGCCGTCAGCATCAACGTCGAATAGTGGCTTCGCCGCCCACTCACTGCGCCAGCAGCGCCAGTTCCTCCGGCGTGAGGTGCCGCGCCACGCCCTTGGCGAGGTCGCCGAGCGGCAGGCTGCCGATGGCGACGCGGATCAGGCGCTTGACCTCGATGCCATGAGCGGCGAGCAGGCGGCGGATGTGGCGGTTCTTGCCTTCGTCGAGCACGATCTCCAGCCAGGCCGTGCGACCGCCGCTGCGCAGGAATTCGATCGAATTGGCCGCCAAGGCCTCGCCGTCGATGGTGGCGCCCGCGCGGAGTTTGTCCAGCAGCGTTTCATCCGGCACCATGGCGACCTGCACGTGATAGGTCTTGGGCAGATGCGAGGCCGGGTCCATCAGCCGGTTGGCGAAGCGTGTGTCGTTGGTCATCAGCAGCAGGCCTTCGCTGGCCTTGTCCAGCCGGCCGACCGGCGAAACGAAGGGCAGGTTGAGCCCTTCGAGACAGGCATAGACGGTGTCGCGCTCGAGCGGGTCGTCGCGGGTGGTGACCAGCCCGCGCGGCTTGTTCACCATCAGATAGACCTTGCGCTCGGCAACCACCTCGACGCCATCGACGACGATCCTGTCGCGGTTCATGTCGACGCGCAGCGCGGCATCGCGCACCACCTTGCCGCCGACGCGCACGCGGCCTTGCGCGATCAGCGCCTCGCCCTGCGTGCGCGAGCACAGGCCGAGTTTTGAGAGCGCTCGGTTCAGGCTGACGCCAGGAGGGCCGGCGCTGCGTGGCTTGCCGGGTGGCGGCCTGCCGGGCGGTGGTGGTCGTGAAGCCATGCTGCTTGGGTCGATCCGTGGTATTGGACAGATGCCATGGGCAGCGTCAGCTTAGCAAGCTGCCGCCGAGGCCGCATCGAGGCCCCGGCGGCAAGCCGGCCAAACGGGGCCTTTCGACGCGTCACGCGGCCTGCTCGGTCTCGCCTGCTATGCCGTTCAAGACCTGGACGGCATCCGCCGGCAGCTTAAGCTCTGCGGCCGCCAGGTTCTCCCTGAGATGCCCGACTGACGAGGTGCCGGGGATAAGCAGGATGTTGGGCGAGCGCTGCAACAGCCAGGCGAGCGCCACCTGCATGGGGGTGGCGCCGAGTTTTTGCGCGACGTCGGCAAGCGTGCTCGACTGCAGCGGCGTGAAGCCGCCGAGCGGGAAGAACGGCACATAGGCGATGCCGTCGGCGGCAAGCTCGTCGATCAGCGCGTCGTCCTGGCGATGCGCGATGTTGTATTGGTTCTGCACGCAGACGATGTCGGCCATCCCGCGTCCCTGCGCGATCTGCTTGCGGGTGACGTTGCTCAGGCCAATATGGCGCACAAGTCCCTGGCGCTGCAGTTCGGCGAGCGTGTCGAGTTGCGGCTCGAGCGAGCCTTCGGCGGGCCCGTGGATGCCATGCATGGAGCGCAGGTTCACGACCTCGATCACGTCCAGCCCGAGATTGCGCAGATTGTCGTGCACGGCCTGCGTCAGTTCCTGTGGTGACATCGCCGGGATCCACGAGGCATCCTCGCCGCGCCGCGCACTGATCTTGGTGACGATGGTGAGGTCCGCGGGATAGGGGTGCAGCGCCTCGCGGATGATCTGATTGGTGACGTGCGGACCATAGAAATCCGATGTGTCGATATGGTCGACGCCGCTGGCAACGGCCTCGCGCAGCACGGCGATCGCCGCATCGCGGTCCTTCGGCGGGCCGAAGACGCCGGGTCCGGCCAGTTGCATGGCGCCATAGCCCAGGCGCTTCACGGTGCGGTCGCCGAGCTTGAAAGTTCCGGCCTTGCTGATGTCGGTCATGGGTCTCGATCTCCTTTGGATCGGCTCGATATAGACAGTCCCCGCCCGCGCGATAATATGGCGCGGTCGGCACAGGCTGTGCGGAAAGGCGAACAATGGCGACGGATCTGGGTGACCTCCAGGCATTCATGGTGGTGGCGCGCGCCGGCGGGTTTCGGCAGGCGGCGCGGACGACCGGCTTCAGCGCCTCCAGCCTGAGCGAGACGGTGCGACGGCTGGAAACGGGGCTTGGCGTGCGGCTCCTCAACCGCACCACGCGCAGCGTCGCCCCCACCGAAGCCGGCGCGCGCCTGCTGGAGCGGCTCGGTCCCGCGCTCGGCGAGGTCGAGGCCGCGCTCGACGTGGTCAACGGGTTTCGCGGCCGTCCGGCCGGCACGCTACGGCTCAACGTGCCGGTGGTGGCGGCGAAACTGGTGCTGCCGCGCCTTCTGCCGCCCTTCCTCGCGGCCTATCCCGACATCCGCGTCGAAGTGACCGCCGAGGACAGTTTCGTCGACATACTGGCGAGCGGCTGCGATGCCGGCATCCGCTATGACGAACGGCTGGAGCAGGACATGATCGCGGTGCCGATCGGCCCGCGGCGGCAGCGCTTCGCCACCGCCGCCGCACCGGCCTATCTCGATCGGCGCGGCCGGCCCGGCCATCCACGCGACCTGCTCGATCACGCCTGCCTGCGCGGCCGCTTCGCCAGCGGCTCCATGCCGCCCTGGGACTTCGAACGCAACGGCGAGACGGTGAGCGTCGACCCGACCGGCCCGCTGCTGGTCAGCACCGGCACGGCGATGGACCTCGCTGTCAGCGTGGCGGTCGACGGCGGCGGTATCGTCTCATTGTTCGAGGACTGGCTGCGCCCCTATTTCGTCGATGGCAGGCTCGAGCCCGTGCTGGAGCCTTGGTGGCAGGAATTCTCGGGTCCGTTCCTTTACTACCCCGGCCGCCGCCTGACGCCAGCGCCGCTGCGGGCATTCATCGATTTTGTCGACGGGATGCGGTGGTGAGGGGGGCGCGACGGCCTGGCTCCTTCGACCAAAGGCAATCCCAGATGTAACACTTTGTTGTCATTGAGGGTCTATCGAGGAGGCGGTACGGCGAAAGCCCGGTAACAGGAAAGGCGCCCAATGGGTTCGCCCTGGTCCGAATTGCTGGCCAATCTGGCGGTCGTGGCGATGTTCGTGTCGGTCTGGATCCACACCCATGTGTGGCTGGACCGCTGGGCGCCCGCCGCAAAGGCGGCGACCTTCGGCCTGCTGATGGGCGCCGGAGCCATCATCCTGATGCTCACACCAATGCAGCTGCAGCCTGGCGTGCTCGCCGATCTCAGGGCGACGATGATTGCCGTTGCCGGCTTCTTCGGCGGTCCCGTCGCCGGCGTCGTCGCCGGGGTTATGGCCGGTGCGTTCCGGACTTTCGAGGGTGGCATCGGCGCCTTCGCCGGCGCGGTGGGGATCGCGGCCGCCATGCTGGTCGGTGTTGCCGGAAACCTTGCCCTTAGGGGCCGCCGGCCCACCATGGTCGACATCATGACCCTCGGCGCGGCGGCAGCGGCGGCGTCGCTGCTTGGCCTCAGCGTCCTGCCGCGGGATGTGCTGCAAACAGTCCTGCCGAAGGTTGCGCTGCCTTCCTCCCTGCTCATCTTCGTCTCGGTGGTGCTGTCGGGGCTTACGCTTTACCAGGAGCGGCGGCGCCTCGAGGCGCTGCAGTCGCGGCGCATCTACAAGGCCGTGGTGGAGACGCTGCCGGATTGCCTGAACGTCAAGGACCTCGACGGGCGGTTCATCGCGGCCAATCCGGCAACGGCCGAACTGATGCAGGCGCCAGACGCCAAGGCGCTGATCGGCAAGACGGACTTCGATTTCTATCCGCGCGAGACGGCGAAAGGTTTCCGCGAGGACGAGCTTGCCGTGCTGGCGTCGGGCGTCTCGTCCACCATCGAACAGCACCTTCACCACGAGGATGGAACCGAAGGCTGGCTGGCGACCTTGAAGGCGCCCTTTCGCGACAGGAGCGGGGCCGTCGTCGGCCTGATCACGCACAATCGCGACATCACGGCGCGCAAGCAGCTCGAGACCGAGCTGGCGGAAAGTCGGGTCCGGCTCGGAGACGCCTTGACACACATGGCCGACGGTCTGGTGATGTTCGACCCGGACGGCAGGCTGGTGCTGTGCAACGACCAGTATCGCGCCATGTTTCCTAAGACGGCTGAGATGAGGGTGCCCGGCGCCGACTATCGCGACATCCTGCGCGCCTCGGCGGCGCGCGGCGAGGGGACCACACCGCCAGACGCGGTCGAGGGCTGGATCGACGGCATCATGGCCTCGCAGAAGCTTGTCAGCCACCGCCAGGTCCGGCTCGCCGACGGCCGCTGGCTCGACGTACGCACCCGGCCGACAGGCGACGGCGGCAGCCTCAGCGTGTTTTCCGACATCACCGAGGCCAAGCAGGTCGAGGCCGAACTGCTGGCCGTCAACGAGAAGCTGAACCTTCTGGCGCACCGCGACGGGCTGACCGAACTGTGGACGCGCCGCGCCTTCGATGAAGCGCTGGCGCGCGAATTCTCGCGCGCCAGGCGCAATGCGGCGCCGCTCAGCCTGGTGATCATCGATGTCGACTGGTTTAAGCGGTTCAATGACCATTACGGCCATCCGGCGGGCGATGATTGCCTGCGCGCCGTGAGCCGCTGCATCCAGGCGACTGCCCGCCGTCCGGCCGACGCGGCGGCCCGCTACGGCGGCGAGGAGTTCGCGCTCATCCTGCCGGAGACCGACGCCCGGGGCGCCTTCGTCATCGCCGAGACCCTCAGGAGCAAGGTGCGCGACCTTGCCATGGCGCATGCCGGCAGCGAAAAGGGTATCGTCACGGTCAGCATTGGGGTGAGCACCCTCGATGCGGACGGCGCCGCGATGGAGATTGCCGATCTTCTGAGACGCGCCGACGAGGCGCTTTACGGCGCCAAGGCCGCCGGGCGGGACCGGGTGCATGGCTGGCGCCCGCATCTCAGCGACCAACGCTCGACCGGTTCCCGGCGCAAGATATGAGACTTGCAAGGCCACTGCCGGTGGATTTGGATCAAGGCTGAGCTTGCGATTGCCTGAACGAGGGTCCGGGCGGGAAGCTCTCTCGGTGGCGCGTAAGCTTCAGCCGGAGTGAGCTGAATCCGTGCTGGCGCGATCGAGCTTCACAAGACGAGCCTTCGCTTCGCCGACGCGTTGTTGCGCGGATCTTATCCTGTCACAAAGCCGCAGATTGATACCGACGCCACAGTCTTCGTCCAGCATCGCGTTTGCGCGTTCAAGGGCGAGTTCCGCCCGGTTAAGTCGCTGCCTCGCCCTGGCAAGTTCCAAGGTCAAAAGTTCCATTGCTGCTTCCGTGGTTTGCGGTCCCTTCCATTGGGAAACCGCTGCCGGGTGGTTTGGTTCCGGGCCGTTCGTGAAGCTGTATTCGCTGCCGGGGTCAGGCGTCTGCCTGGAGATGCGGCGGCCGCCACGCTTCCAGGATTGGGCTGGTGATTGGCAGTCATGTCTTTGTTTATTGACCCCGCCAATGGCTGGCGTAACTTGTCAAAGGCCGTCCGCGACGCGAAGACACGTGGGCGCTTGGGAGCGATCATCCTGCTTCCACCCAAATCCAGGAGGAAGCTGTGCGCAGGCTATTACAGACGCGCCCTGGCGAATATCTCGATCACCGATTGGAGTGCCCTTTTTGCGGCACCATCCGCCTGCAAATCCCGGCCGATGCGACACCATCGACGCGGATCAGTTGCGCCGAGTGCGGCAGATATCTTGGTATCTGGGATGAGCTGCAGACCGACTTCGAGCAACAAGGCGGCAACGATGGCGTGTTCCGTCTCGACAAAGGGCGCATCCAGAAGCTCGACTAGGCTTGCCGCGAGCAGCGCTCGATAGCGCCGGCTAGGGTCGGCTCACCATCGCCGATGCCCATCAGGACGGCCTTGGATGGGCAAGGCCGGTGTCGAAGGTGCCTGGCAACACAGGTGGGCCACTGCGGCTGGTCGAGGCTGTCGCCATCGCGTCAACCGGCACGATGATGATCATGCGGGCATGCTGCTCCGGCCACAATGGCTTTCCGAAAAGGAAGAATGTGCTGGCGAGAAAACAGACCAGCAAGAGGATGGCCAAGGTGTTGGCGATGATCTCACCAAGCTGCATTGCTCTTCTCCAATTCACGCGTCCCTCTCGGCAACGAGCGCCAGCAAACTATGTTCAATGTTTGGGACCAATGCGCCTGGTTCGCAGGACTTCAGTCCGAGTTGCGGGTCGAGCGATAAACGCACAACCTGCCTTTGCACCGGCCCGAGCCTCCGCCAAGTGTGGCAGCCGGAGCATAGCCCGGCCTGCTCGCAACGTGCCGAGCCCTCCGCCAAAGCAGGCCGGGCTCCTTTCTGAAAGGGTCACAAACGGACCGCGATTTCCACGGGCAGCGGTGAGCGCCGGTTGCGCAGCGAGGGCAAGGCCCGATCAGCGGGGTGGCGGAAAGCGCGCCGGTACCGTCCGCCTTGCTCCACGGCGACAAAGGCGCGATTCTCCTCCCTTTGGCGGCTAGCATGGTCAGATCGGGCCAGCATGGTCAGGTTGGGATTGTATGGGCGGATCTGTTGTCCCATGGCCTCAACTCGACCCCACGATTGGCGATAAAGGCAGCAAGGGCTGCTACCAGTTCAAAGTAAGGCTGACGAGCAGGACGGCGATCAAGGCCGACAACGGGACCGCCATCACCAGCGCCGCCTCCATAAGGCGGGTTTCCTTGTCGCTGAACATCAAACCTCCTCACTTATCGGCTGACGCCGAGGGTTTAGGGTTCGCTCACCGCCTGAAGCAGTGAGCGAACCCTATTGGCGCAGGAAGGGACGTAGCTGCGCCAATTCGCAAAAAACACACCCGCAGTGCTGCCCGACATCCGTCAGGTATCCGCGATGAACTTGCAGCGAACAACGAGCGCGAAAGACGGCCGTTCCCGGCGGCGGCGCCGGCAGGACTATTGCGTTTTTCGATGGGACCTAAGTCCGGTGCTGGCCGGACCGAAGCCCAAGCCTGGAACATTCAAACATGCCTGAAGTTCGATCCGGCAGCGCGGTGACAATGTTGTGCTGTGCAGGTTTCAGATGGAGGTACTCATGAAAAAAGATCTTGCCGCCGTAGCCGCCGTTCTCTTGCTCGCAGGTGTCGGCGCAGCCGCTGCCGAGGACGTCGTCATCCAGCCCGAGCAGGAAACAGTGATCAAGGAGTATGTGCATAAGCAGCCGCTGGCTTCGGTCAAGGTTCCCGGCGTGGAACTCAACGTCGGCACGGCCTTGCCCGATACCGTCGAGCTTCACGAAGTCCCCAACGTCAAGTATCGCTACACCGTCGTCGACGACCGGACCGTGATCGTCGATCCAAGCACCCGCAAGATCGTCAAGATCATCCAGTAGCGGCGCCTGGCCCGCTGCCGGCTGGCGGCGGGCCAACCGTGCAAATGCGTTGCCTGACAATCAGAATTTGTGGGGGTGGATGCCGACCTTGCGCAAGCTGAACGGGTGTGCGAACGCCGCCTTGAATGGGATCCAGAGTCAACGCGACAGGTCCGCCTCTCGCTCCTTGTGCCGCCGGGCGAGATCGCGGATCCGGTCGGCGACCTTGCTGTCCACCGGATTGTAGACGGTCAGGCTCAGATCCGGCCGGCCATCCACCGCGAAGGCCGAATATTCCAGCTCGATGTCGCCGAGTTCGGGATGCTTCAGGCGCTTTGTCCCGTCGCCATGGCTGAGCACGTCGTTTTCCCGCCACAGCGCGTCGAATTCCGGGCTGGCGCTGCAAAGCTCCTCCACCAGTTGGGCGACCTCTGACACCGCGCCGGCGCGCGCCGCATCAGCCCGGAACGCGCCGACCACGAAACGGGCGAGGTTCTCCCAATCGTGCTGCTTGGCGCGGATGGTGGGGCTCAGGAACATAAACCGCAGGATGTTGCGCTGGCCAGCGGGCAAGGTGCTGTAATCGGTCATCACGACTTGCGCGGCGCGGTTCCAGGCGACAATATCCCAGGTCGCCGTCTTGATCAGGGCCGGGCTTGCCTCGAGCGTGTCGATAAGGCGCTGCAGCCTGGGGCTGACGCCGTCGGCGCCGATGTAGCGGACCTCGGGCGGGCGCCCGAGCCCCAGCATGAAAAGATGTTCGCGCTCGGCCTCGGTCAGCAGAAGGCCCTTGGCGATCCGGTTCAGCACGTCGGCCGAAGGTGCGCCGCCGCGTCCCTGTTCCAGCCATGTGTACCAGGTCGGGCTGATGTTGGCGCGTTGCGCGACCTCTTCCCGGCGCAGTCCCGGCGTGCGCCTGCGCCCGGAAAAGCCGAACGATGAGGGGTCGAGCCGGGTGCGTCTGTCTTTCAGGAATGCCGCGAGCGAACCGGCGGAAGTGTTGGACATCCTGTTAGCCATTATACCATGATAAGATCACTACTTTAATGGAATAATAGAGCAGCGATAGTACGCAGGCAACTGTGCAGGAGATTTTGCATGCGTATCTTTTTAACCGGCGCGACCGGTTTCATCGGTTCGGCCATCGTTCCCGAACTTCTTCAGGCCGGCCATCAGGTCGTCGGCGTCACCCGCTCCGATGCCGGTGCCGAGGCGTTGGCCGCCGCCGGCGCCGAGGTGTATCGGGGAACCCTCGAGAATCCCCAAGGCCTGCGCGACGGCGCGGCGGAGGCGGAAGCCGTGATCCACACCGCGTTCGACCATGATTTTTCGCGGTTCGCCGAGAATTGCGAAAAGGACAGCCGTGTCATCGCCGCGCTCGGCCAGGCACTCGCCGGCTCCGACCGGCCGCTGGTGATCACCTCGGGCGTCGGCATGGGCAGTCCCGGCCACGGCCAACTGGCCGTCGAGGATGTCTTCAACCCCGATCACCCCAATCCGCGCATCGCCTCGGAACTCGCCGGGAATGCGTTGCTGGAGGCGGGCATCAACCTGTCGGTGATGCGCCTGCCGCAGGTCCACAACACGCTTAAGCAGGGGCTGATTTCGCCGCTCATCGAGATCGCGCGCCAGAAGGGCACCTCGGCCTATGTCGGCGAGGGCCGCAACCGCTATTCGGCCGGCCATGTCGCGGACGCCGCGCGTCTCTACCGGCTCGCGGTGGAGAAGCGGCAGCCCGGCGCGCGCTATCACGCCGTCGGCGAGGAAGGCGTCGAGGTGCGCGCGATCGCCGAGGCGCTTGGCCGGGGACTGAACCTGCCGGTGGTTTCGATCGCGCCGGAAAAGGCGGCGGAGCATTTCGGCTGGATGGCGATGTTCGCCCCCATGGACCTGCCGGCCTCCAGCGCGCTGACCCAGGCGCGGCTCGGCTGGCGTCCGACCGGCCCGACGCTGATCGCCGATCTGGACGCGATGCGATACTGAGGCGCGCAAGACGCGGCCTTAGCCAGGGGTGACGGCATAGCGCAAATGGACGAGCCCATGCGCGAGGGCTTTGCAATCATTGAGCGACAACCGCACCTTGTCGGCAAGGCCGCTTTCACCGAACTCGACAAAGCCCTGGTTTGCCGCCCGCGCGTCGAGCGCGGGGGCAATGAGAAGGCTGAGTTCATCGACCAGCCCCGCCGCCAGGAAGGAGCCGTTGATGCCGGCGCCGCCTTCGAGCAGCAGACGGCGGATGCCGAGCTCACGGGCAAGCACGTCCAGCATGGCGGCGAGATCGATGCCGGACGTTTGCGACACGATATAAGATACGCCGTCAGTGGCGAGCTCGGCCAGATGGCTGTCGGCTACATCATGCCCGAGCAGCACCACGACATGGTCGCCGCCGATATCGGGTTTGGCGAAGTGCAGCTTGCCCGAGGCATCGAGCGCCACGGCAAAGCTGCCCGCGTCGCGCCGCGCGAAATGATGCGGCCGATCGACCTTGCCCACATGCTCGGGCGGATGCGCGGCGACCTTGCTCATCTCCGCCATGGTGACGCGGCCGACGATCCAGGCGTCACCTTCGAGGTCGTTGTGGATCTCTTCATATAGGCCCGACCACTCAGCCCGGCTGCCGTCGGGGCTTTCGGTGTAGCGGCTCGGATGAAGGCTGCCGTCGAGCGAGGCAAGCATATGGCAGATGATGCGCGGCTTCATATGGTGTCTCCATTTCGTCGGCCTGGCCGCCCCAAAGGTAGTGCCGCACCGGGAAAATGGAAGCCGATGCGGTGTGCCTTGAGACTGCACGCCCCGGCAGGTAAAAAATGACTGGATCTGGGCGACCTAGGGGCCGGTGCATGACGGACATCATCCTGTTTCACTCGGTTCTTGGCCTTCGCCCGATCGAGCGTCATCTTGCGGAATGCCTTCGCGCCTGCGGCCATGCGGTCGCACTGCCAGATCTTTATCAGGGTGCGGCGACGGATGATCTGGATGAAGGTTTCGCGATCAAGGCGCGGATCGGCTGGGGTGCCATCTGCCTGAAGGCGCGAGAGGCTCTGGCCTCGACGCCGGGGGATGCGGTGCTGGCGGGTATCTCGATGGGAGCCGGCGTGGTGGCGGAATTCTGGGCGTCGCGGCCGCTGGCAGCGGGTGTTCTGCTGTTGCATGGTTTGGCGACCGTGCTGCCAACATACGACCCGGCTTGCCCATCCAACTGCATGTCGCGGACACCGATCCACTGTTCCCCGAGCCCGACGTCAGCGCCTGGCAGGAAAGCGCGGAGGCAGCGAGAGCGGATGTGCAGGTTTTTCGCTATCCAAAGGCGGGACATTATTTTTCCGACCCGGCACTGCCCGACTACGATGCAACGGCGGCCGCGCAGCTCTGGAGCCGCTCCTTGGCGTTCCTGACGTAGAAGGCCTTCGGACCGAAGAGTCCAAAATTCAGACAATTCCGACAAGTTGCTGTCCTGGCTGTTATATCGATGTTGCACAAATGGTTGACCCTGGGGTAGCATCCTCTTGTTGACGCCGATCGGAGGAATTTAGGCGGCGGTCAGCTGGAGCGGCATGCGTTCTTGGCGCAAGGAGGATGCTCCAACACTTTAACCGGCGCATGATCCTTCCTGAAACCGGTCCCGGTTTTTAGGGGCCGTGCGCTTCTGTGGAGGAGGAACCCATGAACAGACGCGAATTCCTTATGACGTCCGTGGCCGCGGGCGCCATGATGCTCGCCGCACGCTCGGCTTTCGCCGAGGACAAACTCACCATTCTCGGCTCGGTGCCCAGTCTCGGCTTTCCGTTCTTCGTGCACATGCTGAATGAGATCAAGGCCGAAGCGCAGGCGCAAGGCGTCAACCTGACCGAGAGCGACGGCCAGAACTCGGCCACCAAGCAGACCGCCGACATCGAGGCGGCGCTGGTGCAGAAGGTCAACGCCATCGTCATCTCGCCGCTCGACGTCAACGCGCTGGCGCCAGCCATCGAGGAAGCGGTGAAGGCCGGCGTTCCCGTGGTGACGATCGACCGCCGCGTCGACGGTGTCCAGGGCATTCTGGCCCATGTCGGCGCCGACAACGTCAAGGGCGGCGAGGCGGAAGCCCAGGCCGTGGTGGCGGCGTTCCCCAATGGCGCCAAGCTGTTCCACCTGCAAGGCCAGCCGGGCGCGGGTCCCGCGATCGACCGCAACAAGGGCGTGCACAATGTGCTCGATCCGCTGAAGGACAAGTACCAGATCGTCTACGAGCAGACCGCCAACTTCGCCCGCGCCGAGGCGCTGACGGTGACGGAAGCCGGCCTTGCCGCCAACGGCAAGCCGGACGCCATCATCTGCGCCAATGACGACATGGCGCTCGGCGCGCTCGAAGCGTGTGCCGCGCGCAATTTCAGCGACGTCAAGATCTACGGCTTCGACGCGCTGCCGGAAGCGCTGGTGGCCGTGCGTGACGGCAAGCTCGCCGGCACGGTCGAACAGTTCCCAGGCAAGCAGTCGCGCACCGCCGTGCAGATCGCGGTCGCCTACGCCAAGGACAAGACGGAGCCGAAGGAGAAGCTGGTGCTGCTGACGCCGATCGTCATCGGGAAGGACAATCTCGACAAGGCGGAGAGGCTGAACGAGACGAAGTGAGGGGCGGGTGGACATCGGCCGATTGGCGAGGCGGGCGGGACAGCACCCCCCTCTGTCCTGCCGGACATCTCCCCCGCAAGGGGGGAGATTGACTGTTCGTCTCCTTTCGCCAACCTCAAACGTTGCAGGAAAAGCGCGGTCAGAGACACTGGTGATCTCCCCCCTTGCGGGGGAGATGGCCGGCAGGCCAGAGGGGGGTGTTCAAGCACAGCCTGAACCGCATCAAGGAGCACTCCTTGTCTCCATCTGAAGCCGCATCCCCCGTCCTGCTTTCCGTCGAAGGCCTCACCAAGCATTTCGCCGGCGTCACCGCGCTGAGCGATGTCTCGCTCGATGTCCGCGCCGGCGAAATCCTCGGCCTGCTTGGCGAAAACGGCGCGGGAAAATCGACGCTTCTGAAAATCCTGTCGGGCGTCATGCCACCGTCCGGCGGCCGCATCACCTTCGACGGCGCCGACTACCAGCCGGCGAGCCCGCAGGAGGCCAAGCGGCTGGGCATCGTCACAATCTACCAGGAACTCAGCCTGATCCCGACGCTGACCGTGGCGGAGAACATTTTCGTCGGCCGCGCGCCGATCGGCCGGCTCGGGCTGGTGAGCTGGCGCAAGATGGAACAGGATTCCCGCGCCATCATTGCCCGTGTAGGCCTTACCATCGATCCGATGACGCCGGTTTCGGCGCTGTCGGTGGCCGAGCAGCAGCTGGTCGAGATCGCCCGCGCGTTGTCCTTGAAAAGCCGGCTGATCATCATGGACGAGCCGACCTCGGCGCTGACCGAGACGGAGGTGCAGAGGCTGCTGTCGATCATGGACCGGCTGCGCAAGGACCATGTTGCCATCATGTTCGTCACCCACCGGCTGGACGAGGCATCCGCCATCTGCGACCGCATGACGGTGCTGCGCGACGGCAGGCTGGCGGGGCATATCGAGCGTCAGGGCGGGCCCATCAAATTGCCCGCCATCATCGAAAAGATGGTCGGCCGCGCCGCTTCCGAACTTTACGCCCGTCCGGCGCAACGCGCGGCGGCCGGCGATGTGGTGCTGTCGGTTCGGGGCTTGCGCACCGTGCGCGATCCCGAAGCGCCGCACGCCATAGTGCTCGACGGTGTCGATATCGACCTCAAGGCGGGCGAGATCCTCGGCGTCGCCGGTCTTGTCGGCTCCGGCCGCACGGAACTGGCGCGCGCCATTTTCGGCGCCGATCGCATCGCGGCGGGAATGATCACGCTCGACGGCAAGCAGATCGCGCCCGCATCGCCGGCCGACGCCATCGCGCTCGGCATTGGGCTGGTGCCGGAAGACCGCAAGCACCAGGCGATCTTTGCAGCCCTTGGTATTCTGCCGAATTTCTCCGTCGCCTCCCTCGGGCGCTTCAGCAACGGCTTCGGCTTCATGGCCGAGCGGCGCGAGCGCGACGCGCTGTCGGGGTTCAGGAAGATGCTGTCGATCCGCATGGCTTCGGCCGAGCAGGCGATCGAGGGCCTGTCGGGCGGCAACCAGCAGAAGGTGATCCTGGCGCGCTGGCTGGCGCGCGACCCGAAAGTGCTGATCGTCGACGAGCCGACGCGCGGCGTCGATGTCGGCGCCAAGGCGGAGGTGCACCAGATCCTGGTGCAGCTGGCGGCGCGCGGCATCGCGGTAATGATGATCTCGTCCGAGCTGCCCGAGGTGCTGGCGGTGTCGGACCGCATCGTCACCATGCGCAAGGGGCGTATCACCGGCGAAATGCCGGGCGTCGAGGCAAACGAGGAAAGATTGATGGAACTGATGGCGCTCGACAGGCAGGATACGCCGGCACAGGATGGGGAGGGGCAGGCACGATGAGCATCGCCGAGGAACAGAGCCAGCGCGGCGGCGTGACGATCGCGCGGCTTTTGATGAGCTTTGGGCCGCTGCTGTTCCTGGCGGCGCTGGTCGTCGTCTTCACCGTGCTGAAGCCGAGCTTCATCGACCCGATCAACCTGTTCAACATCACCAGGCAGATCTCGATCACCGGGCTGATCGCGCTCGGCATGACCTTCGTCATCCTCACCGCCGGCATCGATCTTTCGGTCGGCTCGCTGCTCGCCTTCTGTGGCATGGTCGCGGCCGTGGTCGCCAAGGGCGGCACCGCCAACACGCTGTCTCTGTCGACGTCAGGCAGCCAAGGTTTTGGCTGGTTCGCCGCCCTGCTGGCCGCTGTCGTGGTCGGTGCGCTCGCCGGCGGCGTGCAGGGGTTCGCCATCACAAGGCTGAAAGTGCCGCCCTTCGTCGTCACGCTGGGTGGGCTGACGGTGTTCCGCGGGCTGACGCTGACCATTTCCAATGGCGGCCCGATCTCCGGCTTCGACGCCTCGATGCGCTGGTTCGGCACCGGGCTGATCGGTCCGGTGCCGGTGCCGGCGATCATCTTCGCCATCGCCGCCATCCTGTGCCACATCGTGCTGCGCTACACCCGCTATGGCCGCGCCGTCTATGCCGTCGGCGGCAATGCCGAGGCCGCGCGGCTGTCGGGCCTGCGGGTCGACCGTATCCTGGTCTCGGTCTATGTCATCGTCGGCTTCTTCGCCGGGCTCGCCGCCTTCGTGCTGTCGGCCAGGCTGAATTCTTCCGAAGCGGTCGCCGGCATCGGCTACGAATTGACGGTGATCTCCGCCGTCGTCATCGGCGGCACCTCGCTGTTCGGCGGCATCGGCTCGGTCGGCGGCACGGTGGTGGGTGCCGCCCTGATCGGCGTGCTGCAGAACGGCCTGCAGTTCAACAACGTCTCGTCCTACACGCAAAGCATCGTCATCGGGCTGATCCTGATCCTGGCGGTGGCGTTCGACCGCTGGCTGAAGTCGCGGGTGAGGCGATAGGAGCGAGAGGTTGTGCGCTCACCCTAGCCGTTTGCCAGGAAAGCTGCCCCATTTCTTGCAAAACATCCGCGCCTTGCTAGAAAGGCTTCGCGCGGGGGCAGCGTGAAAGAATCTCATGGTTGCCGACATCATCAGGCCGATCAGCTTGAGTTTTTCGCTGCTGCGGCGCTTCTGGCCGCAGCTCGTGGCGCTGGTGCTGGCCGGGGTGCTGGCCGGCGATCTCCTGCTGCAGCTGGCTGCCAGGGTGGCGCTCGCCAACCATTTCGCCGGGCTTGCCATGCTGACGCTGGTGGCGCTGGCGCAGCTGGTGGTGACGGTTGCGATGTTCCATGTGCTGCGGCCGGGCCTGCCCAATGTGCTGGCCGCGCAGCGCGGCGCGGACAAGGCCGCGGCCTCCGAGAGCGAAGTCGCTGGCAAGGAGGCGAGAGGTACTGACCGGCGCGGCTCGCGGCTGGTGCGCATGATCACCATCGCGCTGCTGCCGTTCTTTGCCTATTACGCCGCCTGGGGGTTCCTCGGCGATATCGTGCGCCAATATTCGCGCGCCTCGCTCGAACAGGCCGATTTCGGCCAGAGCGGCAATGTGCTCGACGTGCTCGATTCGCGCTGGCTGCTGATTTCGGTCGCCGTGTCATGGCTGATCCGCCGGTTGGCCAAGTTCATGCAGACGAAGACGACGGCAACGTCGTTCTGGCAGATCGTGGTGGTGATCTGCGAGACCAACTGGATCTTCGTCGGTCTCTACGTCATCAGCCGCTGGAAGGACAGCGCGCTGCAATGGCTGATGAGCCGCAATCTCTGGTCCGTGCTGCAGGCGTCCATCGACGGGCTGGCGAGCCCGGTGACGGCGACGAGCGCCGCATCTGTAACGGCGACGAGCGCGGCATCTGTGGTGCCGGTCGAGATCACCTCGATCACGCCCTCGACGGTAGCGGTCAATCTGTTTTTCTACATGCTTTTGCCGCTGATCTGGCTGGTGATGGCGGCGCTGATCTATGGCTATGACGTGCGCGACGACGCGGCGTTGATGCGGGTCGACAGCCGCGTCGAGCGGTTCGGCCGGCGCTATGCCGGACTGCCGAAATTCCTGCGCGATTTCGTCGAGCATTTCATCGCCGGCTACCGTTCGCGCTACCTGCCGATCGCCAATGGCGTGCGGCTGACGGTGAGTTCCAGCCTGGTGCTTTTGTGCACGCTGATCGTCGGCTACCGCCTGCTCGACTGGGGCGCGGCCTGGCTGTGGCTTGGCGCGACGCGGCTGATTGGCCCGCACGAGCTCGATGTCTGGCAGATTTTCTCCCATGGACTGACGCTGCTGTTCGGCAGCCCGTTCCAGGATTCCTCCACCGGCATTTTGATCGAGCCGATCAGGATATGTTTTCTCGCCGCCGTGCTGGAGACGGCGTTCTCGCTGCCCAAGCGGGTGACCGAGACTGTCGAAGCGCGGAAGTAGAGGATTTGTTGGCGCCGGCCTTGCAGAGCCGAGCCTGGGGCGCTGTCACTTCGGCGGCCGCTGGAAACGCAGATACCACGGCCGTTCGCTGCCCAGCCCGACGGCGGGGCGAATGGTTTTCACCGCGTCCTCGGGCACGATGAAAATGTCGCCGACGGTGATGACATCGCCTTTTTTGGCGCCGGAGAAGATGGCCGAAGCGCAATTCATCACGCCGTCGGGCAGGCTGACGCCGCTGATGAAATCGGGCAGCCATCGGCGCCCGGCGGCATCGGTCAGCATCAGTTTGCAGCCCAGCCATTGTTTCTGCAGGTCTGGGTCGCCAATGGTCACGGTGAAGGTAGCGATGACGGCGAAGGCGTGGTTGGGCAGGCGGCCGGCCTTGCCGCCGCGCAAATCGGCCAGTTTCCAGCCGCTGCCGCCGAACGGCACGGATTGGCCGAACTCGACATCCCTGGCGATAAGGTCCTCGCCATGCAGCCATTCGCGGACGCTGTCATGGCTGGTCTCGGCCAGTGTCAGCGGCAGCAGGATGGCGAGCGCCATCAAGCCGCGCCGGCGCCATCGTCGCTCGGATTGCCGGTCCACGGTCGGGGTGTCTGTCGAAACGGCGCTCATGTCTTGCCCTGCGGTGTCTTGTCCTGCGGTGTCAGGCCCGGCGCCGCGTCGAGGTCGAATTCCGGCAGGATGTCGGCCGGCTGGCCGTCAGCGCCGGTCGGCAGCGCGTCGAGGCTGATGCGGGCCTGCCCGTCGAGCGGGCCGAACTGGCGCGCCGATATCAGCAGCCTGGCGCCGCGGATCTGGTCCGGTGGTACCTCGAAAACGAACAGGCTACGCTTGTCCAGGCCCGGATCGACCCCGTGCGGCGGCATGTCGGGGCGGTAGCCCAGCCGCTCCGTCTGGTGATAACGCAGCCCGGTCGGGCCTTGCCAGAAGCCGTCGGCGACCGCGGTGGAGGTGCTGGTCGCGGTGAGGTTTGTTGTTACCACCGCCCATAGGCCGCTGGTCGTCAAAAGCTTCTCCTGGCCGAACTGATTGGTCTTGAGCCGGCGCGCGAAGATCACCTTGTCCAAGCTGACAGCGAAGCTGCGCGCGCGCACCGTGTCATGCATCGAACCATTGATGGGAATAGGTGCGGTGAGGTCGGCATAATGCGGCTTCGTCATCTGCATGCCGTAGCTCAGCACCACGGTGGCGCAAAGGATCGCGAGATTGCCAAGCACGCGTATCCTCATGGGCCGCTTTCCGGCTGCCCACTCTGAGACTGCCCACTCTGCGACTGCCCGGCCGCCGGCAGGTCGGCGACCGGCAAGGTGACGGTGCCGAGCCGGTAGGGGTTGTACCAGCCTGGTGTGCCATAGAGATTGTCGCGCGGCTTGAAGATCTCGGCGGTGACGCCGAAGGCGAGGCTTGCCGGCACGGCGGCGTCCCCGGCAAGCGGCCAGACATAGGCCATGCGCTCGGTCATGCCGGGATGCAGTTCCGGCGTCATCGTGGAATCGCGTGTCAACACGATCATCGGCACGGGATCGGACAGGATCACGCCGTCCGGCGCGAAGACGTTGAAATAGCCCTTGTCGGATTGCGCGGTGCGGTTGGTCATGTCGACTTCCAGCACCAGTGCCTTCTGGCCCGGCTTCAGCGGCACGCCGTGGACCCCGGCATGGCCGACATAGGCGCGCACCGGCTGCAGGCGCCAGCGGCCGGCCTCGATGACGGCGTCTGGCGGCAATTGTGGTGGATCATGGGCGGGCAGGGCGCCGAATGCCCCCATCAGGCCGGCGACGAACAAGGCGGCAATGGTTCCCGCGCCGGCCGTTATCCAGGTCTGAACTTTTGAGCGGGCAGTCTTGAACATTCCAAATTATGTGCGTCGAACGAACAGGCACCCCAGGCGCAATCTAGAAAGAAAAATCAGGGATTGAAACCGCAAATGGCTCGGTCCAGCCGTGCTCGGGCCTCAGGCTGCTTCAAGTGCCCAAAGACGATGGCCGAAACGGCGGAAGAAGCGCGCCACGAGCCGCTGCTGCTTCGCCCTGGCAAGATCGGCCAGGCGCCGTTCCTGGCGCCAGCGCGGCATGTTGCGCCAGCCGGCGATGAAACGGGCTGCATCCTCGACGGCTTCGTGCGCCGACAGCGCCGGGTCGATCGCGGCCAGGAACAGCGGCTCGGCGCGCTTCAACTCGTCGATGACGGCCTTGCGCCTGAAATGATCCAGGCGGGCCTGCGCGATGCCGGTGCGGCGGATCGCCTCGAAGGCTTCGAGCAAGGCGGGACTGTCGCCGGTGTAGCCGCAGGCGCGGGCGAAATCGGCGGCATCCATTCTTGCTCCCGGATCTGGCGCGAGGTGATCCCGCGCCGACTCACATTTGCAAGTGTGATATAAGCATAACTCAAACGTACATAGAAGGGAGACTTTTGGAGGAGTTTGGAAACTGCGACTCGACTCCTGCTTCGAAACACGGGAAGATAGGAACAAAGCACGAACAAAAGGACGGAGCAGTGATGGCGTTGCCAGGCAGGGAAGCAGTGATCGCGCAGGTCGCCTCGCTGTCGGTCGAGTGCGCCGATTGCGGCCGCAACAGGTGGTGGCGGCCCGATCAGTTGAAGCGCTTCGGTGTGAATGGGAGCACGCCGCTGGCCGCGCTGTCGGGCCGCATTGTCTGCTCGGCCTGCCGGGCCGACGGGCTGCCTGGCACGGCGATCTCGATCCAGGCCGCTTTCATCGACGAGCGCCAGCGCGTGCGCTCGGAAGCGCGCATGCTGAGCGGCCGCGACGTGCCGCTGGAGAGGTCGAGACGAGCTTGAGGGCGCCGGCTGGCCAGTCGTCAGCAGACGTCGTCTTCGTCGAAGAGGGCAACGTCTCGCCCGCCGTGAAAGGCTTGCAAGACCGTCACGGTGTTGTCCTTGACGCTGAATGCTATCGTGGCTCGCGGGCGATAGCCGACGCCACGCAGGCCCGGTCTAGTATCCCAGCAGTTCCTTCAGCGGAATCACCCGCCAGACGTGCTTGATGGCGTAGCGATTGAAGGTCAGCGTCTTGGGCGGATTGTACTGCTCGACCACCAGCTCGCCCGCCGTGCGCCGGACCAGTTTCTTGATGAAGGCCTTGCCATTCTTCTCGTTCTCGTCGGGAAAGGTCTCGATCACCACATGGTCGCCCGGCACCGCGTCGCGGCCGCCGCAATAGATCATGTCGCCGGGTTCGTAGCGCGGCACCATGGAATCCGAGAGGACATGGAGCGCGAATACTCTCGGCAGGTTGCGGACCCCTGGCGGACGCTGCACGTATCCTGCCGGCTCGCCGTTGAAGGTGAAGTCGCCGTCGTCGCCGCCGACGGCGGCGCCCAGCACCGGAATGTCCATCGCTCCGGCCGGCAGCGGGCCGGCGTCGGTGACGATCTCGGCGTCCGCCACCGGGCCGGCATCGTCGAGGAAGACGACCTGCCCTTGGCCCAGCGCCACGGGGTCGACGCGCAGGAAGGCGGCGGTCTTCAGCAAGTTTTCGGTCTTGGGCAGGTTGCGCCCGGTTTCCCAGTTGCCGACGGCGGCGACATCGGTGTCGTTGTGCTCGGCGATGTGGCGCATGACCAGGCCACGCTGCTTGCGTGCCTGGCGGATCGCGGCCCCGACCCTGATCGACAGTTGCGTTTTCACCATGGCCTCATGTGACCGGCAAGTCCTGCTTTCGTCCATGAAAGAATGGCTTGCATGAATTTTTGAGTTATGCTTATATCAACTTATGCAAAAGCTCAACCCTCTCAGAGTCGACAGCACCTCCAGACCGGCCTTGCCGGCCTGCCCTTTCCCTTCCGCCCCGGCCGCCTCCTCCCCGGCCGGGGCGAAGCGCGAAGCCGATTGCCTTGGTGCATCGGCCTTGCGTCCGGTCCGCCCGTTCCCGGCGGCTGGAACGGCCGGAGCCGCCGCTCCCCGCGGCTCCGGCCCCCCATTCGACCCGGCCGCGGGTGTTGCCTGTCGCACGCAGAACGGCACCGTAGATCCGTACGAGCCGATGACGGGCAGGGCTGGTTCGGCCCCCCGATAGAGACCTGGCGCGGGCGCGGCTTGCGCGCCTCGCCGCAGGTCGCCCGGCGAGGCTGAGAGCCGGCTCGTCCACAGCAATCCCAGCGGCCGACAGGCCGACCAGGCCCGACAGCGCCCATGACGGCCGCGGGCAAACCCCACGCTTGCCTGACGGCGCCGTCCACGGCGGCCGCTGGCCGCGCAATGGAGACGGACATGGCAAGCTACAGTGACAGCGAATTGCAGGCGATTGCCGCCTGGCTCGGGGATGGGCTTTCGGCCTCCAGGATCGCGGCGGCGTTCAGCGCACAGCGCGGCAGCCCAGTATCGCGCAACGCCATTATCGGCATCGTCCATCGCAATGCCATGCTGGGCGCGATCGGCTTCGCCAATGGCAAGGGCCCGTCGGCAGCTGGCACGGCGATGGCCAAGGCGGCGAGCCGAGCCGCCAAGGCGGAACCTCCAACGAGCCGTGCCGGCGCCATCCCGCAGCCGGGGAGCACACCGGCCGTGCGGCCGAAGCAGGCCCCTTCGCCCGTCCGGCCACGGCTTTTCCAACGCGAGGCGGGCGTGCTGATCGCTGATGGGCAAACCTACCGCTTCAAGGTGCCGGCGTCGCCGCGCGGTCCTATCGGCCGGCAGCCGCATGGCGTGGCCATGCGCTTCATCGATTGCCTGTTCACCCGCTGCCGCGCACCGCTCGACCTGGCGCTGGAGGAAGATGCTAAAGATGGTGCGTCCGGCGGACGGCCCGGCCAGGACATGCTGTGCTGCGGCATGCGCATCACGGCGATGAAAAGCTACTGCAGCTATCATCAGGCGCGCTTTCACCGCCCTGTTTGCGAAGCCGGGTGAAGCTCGGTCCCTTCTCCCCGTTGAATGGAGGAAAAGGCGCTTCTCACGCCGCCGTCACCAGTTTCGATCGCCGCCAATACCGGGAGAATTACCGTGAACGCCTATCGCGCTGCACCGCTATTTCGGCATCTGGCGCCCTTGTTTGGGCGGCTGCACCGCCCGTCGCTCCAGCATCGTCGCCGGGCCGCCACCGGCAACCAGAATGCCGGCAACCCGGGCAAAGCCGGTGAACACTTTCATTGCATCGGATTGCGAGATCTGCGCCGCGATGGCGGCGCTGCAGGCGTTGAGAGCGCTGCGATAGACGTGGCCCCGCCGCTCGATCGGCCAGCGCTGCAGGAAATCGGCGGCCTCGCTGACAGTCTCGATCTCCTCGACGTGGCCGTCCAGGGAGACTTTGAGCGGCACTCCGGTCTTCATCGTACCCACGGCATTCACCTTCGGTGCTGGCGCGGCTCCCGAGCCGACGCTCATAAACGCACAAGGCCTGCCGCCGGTTGCATCGCGGCCGTCTCAGGGGCTCGCCGCCGCGTCGAGCCACTCATGCGCGCGGCTTCTTGGCTTGGCCACCAATATGCCTTGTTGCCTGGCCGCCTCGCGGAAGGCCTCGAAGGCGGGGCGCGGGCAGCAAGTGCCCTCGACCGCGAGCCGGACGAGCCGCGCCGCCTCGAGATAGCCCGGCGCGGTTTTGTCGGGCCATTGGTGACGAAGCGCTGTCGCCGCATCGGCCACCGAGCCGACCAGCATGGTCTTGTTGTCGCAGAAACGCAGGGTCACCGGCATGAAAGCCGTCATGAGCAATCCTCCCCTTGGGCATGGACGCGTCACAACGTCCGGACCGGCGGCGGGTTCCATTAGCGCGGCTGTAAGAACGAGGTGGTGCACGGCATGAGCGAACGGCCCTTCATGCAGCTCTACGTCTCCGATTTCGTCGGCGACACGCTGCAACTCTCGACCGAGCGAGGTGAGGAGCGGCAACGCGCAGTTCTGCCCTTCGAGCGCGCAGCTCTGCATCGAAGTGCGCGAGCGGCGGGTGATGCGGGAGTTGCTGGCGCGGAGGGGCGCCGGCCTGGTTTCCTCGCCTGTGCGAAGCGGGGGAGAGGCGGCCCGGCGAAGCCGGGACCGAGAGGGGGACGCCGTCGGCCACGCCAGAGCCGACTGAGAATTGAGCATCGCAATGCGCACCCCTGAAGAAGCGACTTTCGACTGTCGGCGCTGCCTCCGCTCCGTCCGCTTCGCGGCCCACCTCCGCCACGCCTTGCGAGGCCGAGGAGCCCAGGTTCTGCAAGGCCACCACTCGAACGCAACCAAGGAGCCACCCATGCCCAAAAAAACCAAGGCCGCCAGGCCGCAAGCGCCGAAACTGCCGAGAGGCGAGGCCGAGCAGGTGCGCATCCGCCGCGAGGTCGGCCATGATTTCGCGCTGAAGGACGATGCCTTCGGCCGCAAGCGGCTGACACCGGGCACGGCCGAGGCGCGGCGCGTCTACGAGGTGTCGAATGACGGCCACACTTCCACCGGCGGCATCGTGCGGGTGCGCAATGTCGACCCGCTGCTGGGCATCACCTCGCTGACCCGCCAACAGCGCGAGGCCGGCATGCGCTACCGCGAGCACTTCCGGTGCAGCCAGCAGGCCGATATCAAGCCGATGCGCTGGACGGAGCGCGTCGACGGCGGCCGCATCGGCGGCGGCATCGCCGACAGCGTGCTCAACGCCGGCCGCGCGCACGCCGCCGCGACACGGGCGCTCGGGCATTGGGACGTGGCGGCAATCGTGCGGAAGGTCGTCTGCCTGGAACAGCCGGTGAAGACCGTGGCCGAACAGGATGGCGAAGGCCGCGACGTGGTGACGAAGCTGTTGAAGGTAGGGCTCGACCTGCTGGCCGTGCACTATGGGATGATGATGGGACGTTAGGATTGTTCAACCCCGACGATGCGGGCGCGCCGGCAATGCTGGTGTTTTACGCAAGCCGGACGGTAATATTGATCCGGCCGGCTAACGCCGGCCGGATAAAATCCCAAGGTCAGTAGCCGCAGACCCGCACTCTCTCGATTACACGGTGGTGATGGCGCCAATGCTTCACCAACTCGGTGTGGCAGCGGCGATGGTACATGCCGTAATAGCGCGGCCGGTAGCCGTCGTCGTACACGCCATAACGATAGTGGTGACGGCGGTAATAGGCTCCATCGTCGGAGTAGCCACCGTAATAGTCGCTATCGTCGGAGTAGTGACGGTAATAGTCGCGATGTCTGGGAACGTAGTAGTCGTCATCATAGCCGTTCCCGATGCCGAGCGTGATGCTGGCGGCATTTGCCGGAGCGATCACCGCCATCGCCGAAGCGGCCGCGATCACGGATGCAAGCAAGAGCTTTTTCATGACAACCTCCTTCTTAAGGTGCGCCTAATAAACGCTGCAGCCGCGGCCCTGTTCCCATAAATCGGTGGATCGATCGTTCGAGCTGTTTGCCGGGGCGCGAAAGGACCTGTCCGGCGATGCCGCCCTGGCCGTACCTGTCAGCATGGTGGGGCGCGTTTTGAACCTTGGCCGCCGCCGTCCATTTCCCCTGGATGCAACCAGCAAGGCATGCAACCACCAAGGGAGATTGGACCACGGGGGCCGAGTAAGCGGGCGCTCTTCCTTTTCCCACAAGGGGAAAGGAACCCTCTAAAACAGCGCCTTTTCCAGCGGTGCTGTCAGTGTCTCGGCAAAGGCCGTCGCCAGATGATGCCTGTCGCGGAAGGCGAGTTTGCCGTCGATGAAGACGTGGCATTCGGTCGGGCCGCAGAAGCGGTCGGTGAGGTCGACATAGAGCGTGTCGGGGATGCTTTTCACCACCGCGCGCTCGGCGGCGGCCACGTCGTCATTGGCGGCCTCGGCCCTCGGCGTGTCGCACAGCGACGGCGCCTCGCGCCACCACAGCGCGCGGGCGACGCAGGCGTTCGCGAAGCTGTCGCCGATCGGCGTGTCGCGGATGACGGCGGCCTCGACGCCTGCCTGGCTGAAGGCCTCCAAGGTGGAGCGCAGGCCAGCCTGCCAGCGAGCTATCTCGGCCTTGCGGCTGGCGGCGGACATGTCGCGTGTCAGATTGCCGATCGAGAATTCCGAGATCACCACCAGGCGCGGCTTGCTGCGGATAATGTCTGAAATCGCCTGTTCGCGCCAGGCGTCGCATTCGGTGTAGTCGCGCTTGAGCACGGCGTTGAAGGTCGACAGGCGTGAAGCGCGGCACGAGGATTTGAGGTAGGTGATCACTTTGGTGTCGTTGCGTTTTGCTGCCTCGACCAGCGGCGTCGACCAGTGGTCGGCATGCGAATCGCCGAACAGCACGATGGTGTGGGCGGCGTCGGCCGGCCCGAAGGTGCAAGGTTTCGGCTCCACCTTGTGAAAATCGAGCAGGCAGTCCTTGTCGACGGCGCGCGCGATGGACGGCTGTTCGGCGGCCTCTTCGATGCCGCGCTGGGTGGGGTCGATGTTGCGCGTGGCCAGATGCGCGTTGGCGTAGGCCGCAGCCACGCCGGCGGCGGTCAGCACGAGGGCCGGGGCGAGGGCAAGCCCGGGGAAAAGCCGAAGCAGTCCTGCGGCCGGGCTGGCGTCGAAGCGAAAGGCTCTGGCTGTCGCCGCCAGCCAGTCGCCGCGCCGCGCGGGGTTTTCGATCAGCCGGTAGGTGGCCGCCGACAGCGCCAGCGCCAGCACGGCGCAGCCGATGCGCTGCGCCACGCCGAGGTCGGGCTGCAGCATGGTGGCATAGACGATGACGGGCCAATGCCAGAGATAGAGCGAATAGGAGAGCGTGCCGACCCACTGCAAGGGCGGCAGCGAGAGCATGGCGGCGGGCGCCGAGGCCCCCCAGCGAGTCCTGGCCGGGGCATCGCCCTGCTCGCCGGCGCCGTTCAACAGCACCAGCACGGAGCCGGCAACCGGCAGCAGCGCGTACCAGCCGGGGAAGGGCAGGTCTTCGCTCAAACAGAGATAGGCGACGGCGATCAGCGCCAAGCCCAGCCATCCCTGTGCCGCCCGCAGCCAGGACTGATGCCGCCACAAGATTGGCGCGGCAAAGGTCGCCAGGCCGCCGGCGGCGAATTCCCAGGCCCGCAGCGGCGAGAAATAGAAAGCCCAGGCCGGCGAGAGACTGGTGAGCCAGAGACAAGCCGCGAAGGAGGCGAGGCCGACGGTACCGATCACGACCACCGTCATGCGCCGGCCCCGATGCAGCCAGGCGGCGAAGACAAGCAGTGCCGGCCAGACGAGATAGAACTGCTCCTCCACCGACAGCGACCAGAAGTGGATGAAGGGGTTGCTCAAGGCATCGGCGGCGAAATAGTCGAACGACCAGCGCAGCAGCCACAGATTGATGGTGTAGGCCGCGGCATACATGGCGCCGCGCGAATAGAGCGCCTGTTCCTGCGGCGCCATGATGAAGGTGCCGACGGCGAGCGTGACCAGGATGACGAAGATGGCGGCCGGCAGAAGGCGCCGTGCGCGCCTGGCATAGAAGCGCCAGAGGTCGAGCCGGCCGGTCTCGGTGATCTCCTGCATCAGATGCGTGGTGATCAGCCAGCCGGAAATGACAAAGAAGATGTCGACCCCGGCAAAGCCGCCAGGCAGCGCCGTCAGGCCGAAATGGTAGGCGACGACGCCGCCAACCGCCAGCGCGCGCAAGCCCTGTATGTCAGGCCGAAACGATGCCGCCACGACAGCTCCTTCGTTTGCGCCCAGCCGTCACCTGTCCGGCCGGGTAGCCGATATTGCAATGCAGCATATATTTCGCAGTGCAACATGGCCAGAGCAAGGACGCTGTTTTTTCCTCTTCTTGAAAAAAGCGGGAAATGTGTTGATCGAGGCAAAAACTCGTGGGATCAGGCACTTGGAGTGGGGGCCGAATGAGTAGCGGCAGGGCAAAGCACGGCGGTCACGAAAACAGCCCCGCGAACGGGGCTGTTTTCACGGCTGCGGCGCGTTATCAACTGCCACCGTTCAATTTCACGCTGCTGCAGAACTCCGGATGCGTGTTGGTCGGGTTGGCGTTCTTGGCCTCGTCGGCGCAGGCGGTCTTCATGGCGGTCTGGTCCTCGGGCGTGAGGGCCTTCCAGGCTTTGACGAAGTCATCATTGCCGACCATCTTCTTCATGCCTGAGTCCGTGTAGAACGGCTTCATCTTGGCAGGATCGTCGAGAGCGGATGTTCCTGTGCTGCCTCCCGCGAGAGCCGAACCGGTGGCCATCGAAAGCGCCATCGCGCCAAGACAGATCATCTTGATGTTCATGACTGGATCCTTCCCTGTTGCTTTGTGATCGTCGAAGCAACGATCAAGGTTATAACGAAACAGTTTGCCCGAAAGTTCCGGTTTTATCAGACCAAAAACCCTAATTCAGCCAAAATGTGTTCTGTCTAACCTTTGAAATATTTGCGGTATTTGGAACGCGAGCCACGGCTCCAGGCGACTGCTTGGTTTTGAGCAATCTTCCCCGCTGCTGCTCATCGCCGCTGACGCTGGACGACCAGGCTTCAGGTCGTCTGGACAACTTCGCGGCTCGCGGATGGTTCCGGGTTCCGGCAGGACGGCCTTGTCGCCGCACAAAAAAGGCCTCGCGGGCGCAGCCAGCGAGGCATTGATTGGAGGGACTTGTCATCGCCTCAGGAAGCGATTGCGCAGCAACGAGGCCGGCTTGCGGAAAGTTTCAGCGCCCAGCGACCGTCAAGCGCCTCTGCTACGAGAGCCGAGATCAGCTTGCCGGCACCTTGCAGACTTCGTCTGAGCTACAGCTTCGCTCGAACCTAGGAGGAAGCCTCGCTATCCCGCTGGATCAGCGTGCGCGCCGCGTCTGCCCCTGCCGCGAGGATGCGTTCCGAGAGTTCCGTTCCGTCCACGGCGCGGGCCATCTGAAGGGCGCCGATAAGGGTCGCAAAGATGCCCAGCGCAACGCTTTCCCGATTCCGGGTCCGCGGCGGCAGTTCCGCCGCCACTTGGCGCACCTGGGTCAGCAAGCGCTCGGTATAGAGTTGACGTGTTTCGGAAGGCTCGCGTGCGATCTCCGGCAGCAATGCGGCGGACGCGCAGCCCTGTCCCGGATTATCCCGGTGTGCCGTCGACAGATAAGTGTCGATGGCCATATCCAGGCCGCCGGCAGCCAAAGCTTCGCGGATCTGGTCCGACTGATCCTCCAAGGCCGCTGCCACGGTTTCACGGACAAGCGCCGCCTTGGATTGAAAGTGCGGATAGAAGGCCCCGTTGGTCAGGCCGGCGTCTTTCATGATGGTTGCGAGCCCGGACGCGGCGATACCGTCACCGCGAAAACGGTTGGCGGCAACCTCCATGATCCGGCT
This sequence comes from Mesorhizobium sp. B2-4-18, assembly GCF_006441385.1. Taxonomy (NCBI): domain Bacteria; kingdom Pseudomonadati; phylum Pseudomonadota; class Alphaproteobacteria; order Hyphomicrobiales; family Phyllobacteriaceae; genus Mesorhizobium; species Mesorhizobium sp. B2-4-18. The sequence goes on from NZ_VFUW01000013.1 coordinate 84,742, forward strand.
GCGCGAGGCGTCCTTCCGGCCTTTTTCATAGCGCATGGCTGCGATTCCTTTCTTCTATTGCATTATGAGTGTAATATGATATTACGACCATAATTCTAACGAGGCGAAAAAGCTAGCCCTCATGATTTTGGAGCACCAAATGAACAGGAATTCGGGAAAGACCGCGCTCGTCACGGGAGCCTCCTCGGGCATCGGCCGCGCCAGCGCGGAAGCGCTGGCGCGAGCGGGATTTACCGTGTTCGGCACAAGCCGCCGCAAGCTCGGCGACAGCCCGAACGGAGTAACCATGCTGGTTTGCGATGTGACCGACGACAAGGCCATCGATGCACTCGTTTCAACCATACACGCGCAGACCGGCCGCATCGATCTGCTGGTCAACAATGCCGGCGTCGGCATGTTTGGAGGAGCCGAAGAATCCTCGATCTCGCAGGTGCAGGCGCTGTTCGACGTCAATCTGTTCGGCGTCATGCGCGTGACCAATGCGGTGTTGCCGTCGATGCGGCGGCAGGGCGTAGGACGCATCATAAATATCGGCTCGATCCTGGGATTGGTACCCGCGCCATATTCGGCGCATTACTCCGCGGTCAAGCACGCGCTCGAAGGTTATTCGGAATCGCTCGATCATGAGATTCGTGCTTTCAATATTCGCGTCTCGGTCATCGAGCCGGCATTCGTGCGCACCGTCTTCGACCAGAATGGAATAGAACCGGATTCCGTGCTGAAGGAATACGATCGGGCGCGAGCCGGCTTCAAGGCGTTGCTTGCCGATGTGATGCCCAAAGCCGATCGGCCGGAAGTGGTGGCGGATGTGGTCGTCAAAGCGGCGACCGCCAGCCAGCCGCGCCGGCGCTACACCGCGGGCAAGGCGGCCCGGCAGGTCAGCCTGCTGCGTCGCTTCGCGCCCGCCGGGATGTTCGACAAGATCTTGCGCAAGCAGTTCCGCTTGCCTGCCTGAGCAAACGATTTTCAGAAAGTGACCATGATGAAAGCCTTTGTCGTCGACAAATATCAGAAGAAGGGCGCCCTGCGGCTGGCCGAAATGCCAGAGCCGGATCTGCGGGACGATGATGTCCTGGTCGAGATCCATGCCGCCGCCGTGAACCTCCTGGATGCCAAAGTCCGGGACGGAGAGTTCAAACCCATCCTGCCCTATCGCCCGCCCTTCCTTCTGGGCCACGACGTGGCAGGGATCGTCGTGCGGGTCGGATCGAAAGTCCGCGGCTTCAAGCCAGGCGACGAAGTCTATGCCCGGCCGCGCGATGGCCGGATCGGGACATTCGCGCAATCCATAGCCATGAACGAAGCCGACGTGGCCCTGAAGCCAAAAAACCTCAGCATGGAAGAGGCCGCCTCGATCCCGCTCGTCGGCCTGACTGCCTGGCAGGTGCTGGTCGAGAAAGCCAAACTGAGGAAGGGGCAGAAAGTCTTCATCCAGGCCGGTTCCGGCGGGGTGGGGACCTTCGCCATCCAGCTGGCGAAGCATCTCGGCGCGACGGTCGCGACAACAGCGAGCGCGGCGAGCACCGATCTGGTCAAAAGTCTCGGCGCCGATATCGTCGTCGATTACAAGAAGGATGATTTCGAAAACGTCCTGCAGGGCTACGACGTTGTCCTGAACAGCCAGGACGCCAAGACGCTCGCAAAATCGCTGCGCGTTCTGAAGCCGGGCGGCAAGCTGATCTCCATCTCCGGTCCCCCGGATTCCGACTTTGCCAGGAAACAAGGCTTCAACATCGTCCTGAGGCTGATCGTGGGCCTGCTCAGCCGTGGCATACGCCGCAAGGCAAAACGCGCCGGTGTCGACTATTCGTTCCTGTTCATGTGGGCGCAGGGCGACCAGCTGGGCAAGATCACGTCGCTCATCGAATCCGGCGCCGTACGCCCCGCCGTCGATCGGGTCTTCCCATTCGAACAGACCAACGAAGCATTGACCTATGTCGGGACCGGACGGGCAAAAGGCAAGGTCGTCATCAAGGTCAGATAGAATGGCGCGGCAGCGGCGCGTCACCTGTACCCCGGCACTGTCCGTCATCATCCTTGGCCGGCGTCGCGGCCCACCGGTCCCATCTCGACCTCCCTGAGATAAAACGCCTTGCTCGGCTGCAGGTGATCGACACAGAGCTGCGCCAGCACCCAATTGTCGCTGCGCTTCAGCGCCTCGATCATCATCAGATGATGCTGGCGCGAGATTTCGAGCTTGTCCCGGTCGGCCAGCGAATTCGCCCGTACCGGCAGGCTGAGGCGCATATAGTGCTCGATCGAGGACACGAGATAGGCGTTGCCGCAGGCCGAGAACATGGTGAGGTGGAAGCGGTCGTTGGCCTCATGGATGCCTCTGAGGTAGCCGGCGTCGACATGGGTGCTGTAGACGCGGTGGATCTCGATCAGCTCGGCGATCAGCGCCTCGCTCGCCGGCAGCCGGATCATCAGCGCGGCCTGGCGCTGCAGCATCTCGCGCACCTCATATATCTGGCGGACTTCCTCGGGGGCGAGCCGGCGCACCGTGGCGCCCTTGTTGCGCTCGCGCGTGGCGACGCCAAGCCTTTCCAGCTGGTAGAGGGCCTGGCGGATGGTGTGGCGCGAGACCGGGAAGCGGGCCAGCAGCACGTCCTCGACCAGCCGCGTGCCGGGCGCCAGCCGGCCAAAGATGATGTCTTCCTCCAGCGCATGGACGATATCGGCTTCCTTGCCGCCATAGTCGACCGTGTTGAGCATCGCGATCCTCTTGCTGGCCCGGCCAAATCGTCATTGGCCCAGACCACTCTAGCGTTCGCGCGCGAGGCTGGCCACAAGCTGGTCGAGGCTGACGACGCCGCACATCCGCATCGCGTGGCGCAGGCTGATCCTGCCGACTTGCTGGCGCATGATGACCGGCAGGCAGGCCGGCCCCGCTCCGGTCAGCACGAAGGCCTGGCCGACCAGGACCGGTTCGGAGAAGGGCGCCCACTGCACGGCCACGAATGGGACCTTCGGCCAATATCGCTGCTGGACATGGAAAGGCCCGCCACCGACGCGACTCGTGACGGGCCTTCCGAGTACGCCGGGCTTCCCACCGCCCGGCCATTTGCAAAACCAGCCGGCGGCGCGATCGTTCCATCAGGAAGCGCGGGCATCTCTGGGAGACGGGCTCACGGACCTTTGCGGGTCACTATTTGTGGATGAGCCATTCTATCAAGCCGGTCTCGACCAGCTCGCAGCCGGTAAACTCGTGAACCAGGCTTTTGGCCAGATCGCGCCATTGACACTCGGGCACGTTCGCTTGCGAGACCAGATCTCGAAATACAGCGCGCAGAATGTCGGCATCGAACGCTGAGACGGCAACGGGAACCGGGTCTGTAGCTTCCCAGGCTTGACCGTTGTCATCGCGTTGGAAAAGGCGTTTCAGAAGCTCGCGCGATTGCGCGATCGCGCGCCTGGAATGGTCCATTTCGCGGCGAAAGGCGATGTTTCCAGCAATGGAACGATGTCGTAGCAGGAAGCAGGCTTCGATAGCTGCCCGCGCCACGTCTATATGGCTTCCAACCATCGCTACCTCCCTGAGGTTGTTTTTTACGCCTCCGAAGGTGCATCTCAAAGGGGATTCAGCGTACGGTTTGGTACAAAACCCGCCTATGCGGTTGAGCACACCCGCGCGGTTGCTCAATTCCTGTCGGACGGCTTCGAACGCATCCTCGACACCGTCTCGCGCTCGGCGCGTTTGGAGCGCAGCGGCGGCAGGCCACGGTCGATCAGGTCCATGTCCTCCAGCACCATGTCGCCCATGCGTTTGAAGGCGGTGTCGAGGGCGCCGGCGCGATGGGCGGAGCGCAGGAAGCCGGGCAGCGCGCGCACGGGATGGTCGACTGCCAGCGGCTCCTCGGGAAAGACATCGCTGGCGGCAAGGATGTGGCCGCTCTTCACAGCCGCCATCAAGGCGGGGAAATCGACCACGCCGGCACGGCTGAGCAGGATGAAGGCGGCTCCCTTGCGCATCCTGCCAAAAGCATCGGCGCCCAGAAACCCCTGGTTCTCGGAGGTTACCGAGGCGACGACGAAGACGAAGTCGCTTGATGACAGCACCTCGTCCAGCGAGGCCGGCTCGACGCCGTTTTCCCTCAGGATCGACGGCGGCAGCCAGGGGTCGAACACCTTCGTGTGGGTGCGGAAGCCCGACAGCAGGCGGTTGAGGGCGCGGCCGAGATCGCCGAAGCCGATGATGCCGACATCGGCTCCTGAAAGCAGCCGCGCCGTCTGGTTGCCGTCGCCGCCCCACAGTTCCTCGCCTTTGCGGAAAGCAAGGTCGGCATCGACGATGCCGCGGGCAAGGTTGAGCGCCATGGCCAGGCCGAGCTCGGCTACCGGCTCGGCGAAGACTAGGCCCGTCGTGACGACATGGACACCCCGTGCGAACAGTGTTTCGTAGGGCATGTTGTCGAGGAGGTTGCTCTCGACATTGAAGACGCAGCGCAGCGCCTTCATCGCTTCAAGCGTCCGCGGGGAGATCGGGGGCTGGCCGACGATGTAGCGGGCCTCGGCCAGCACCTGGGCCGGCAGCCGCGCCACGCCGTCGGGCGTCGTCTCGACGATGCGATAATGCGCCTTGAGGCGCGCCAGCTGCGGCGGCGTGAAGATCAGTTCGAGCGTGCGCGGCTCGGGCGCGCTGATCACCAGCGGCAAGGCGGTGTCTGACATTGGCAAGTCCTCCCACGCGCCTTGTGGCGCTTTCTCGATCCTAAATCTATCCCGTGCCGGCGGATTTGAAAGCACGGTAGACCAATTCACCCGGCGCGGGGCGTTTCGAACAATCACCACGGCCGTCCTGGTACGATTGACATTGGCGGCGAAGCCGGTCTTCTCTGCGGTTTCCAACAAGGGGAGATGGCTGGTGAAGAAATACGAGAAGCCAACCTGGCAGAAGCGCGAACGGCTTTCGGCCGTCACTGCTCTCGCTGGACCTTCAGGGTTACCGACCTGAACGCATTCGCCTGCTGAAACAAAGGCGCGATCGACCGATCGCGCCTTTGCCTTTGCGAACGAGCAGGCCGTCACCCACGCCGCTTCGGCGGTGCGGGCTTCTGTCGCTCGCCGCTTGGCTCCGCGGACAGTCGCTGCTTGCGAAGGCGCTCGGTCTTTGCGTCGCGGGCCTGCCGTTCGGCGTCGAGGATGAGCCGCGACTCGCGATCGGCTCTCTCAAGCTTATGCTTGTCGACCAATCGGGCCACTTTGTCCTCCGGCAGCGTGTCGCATTCCATGAAACCAACGCCGTTCGGCAAGGTTCCGTTGGGTCCGAGCTTTGAGATCGCGTCAGGATTCTGCGTGGTCCGATCGCTCGGCGCGATGACCGGTCTGCCAACTGGTGAGTTGGCGCTCGGCCTCCGATATGGTCACGCTCATCAAGCCGTCAAATTCGGCCATGGCTTCCATATGCCCATGATCAATGATGGATTTGCGAAGAATGCGCATTGCCAGAATAGCATCCTGCAACGCGCGGTCGATATTCTTGACCATGACAGGATCTCCTGCGGGAATAACCTGTCGGCAAGCCGCTTGTTCCCACCGAACGGCACTGGATCTGCTTTTTGAGCGCGATGTCGCTGTCCCGGTGAAGCGCTCCAGCGGTTTCCTTCTCCGGGAGGGGTGGAGCCAGGTTAGAGGTACGGCCCTCAGGACAGAACCACGATGACGATAGAGGGTGGAAAGCCCCCTCACGCCATGCCCGGCTCCCGCCGCATTCCCAAATGGCGCACCTTGCGGCCGATGATCATCAGCCTGCGTGCCGTGTTGTTGCGCAGGCGCCGCGCGCGCCATTCCAGCCCGGTTTCGGTGGTGATCCGCCTGGCATAGACACTCACACGCATGCCGGCCTCATCGGAGGCCAGCTTGACCGGATCGTCATAGAAAGCGGCGATCTTGTCCGCCGCCATGCCTGGCGTTTCCAGCCAGCGTGGAATGTGAACGGAATGGAGCTGATCGACGTCGATCATGACCCGCCCTATGCCGACGCCCGGCGTCGGGCATGTCGTCCAGAACGCGTCACCGATGAAGACGACCCCGTCGCGGCGATGGCCTTGCGTCGTGGTCAGGTTGATCTGCCGGACCTCGACGGGACTTGAGACAGCGAAGTTGCCGCATTGCGCCGATATTTCAGGCATCAATTCGCAAAGCATTTTCTGCGGATTGGCCCGAAAGTCCCTCGTCCATTGTTCGGCCACGGTGCGATAGACGAACATGTTGGCCCGCATCTTGTCGCCGAGAGGAAAGACGGTGATGTAGGCGACGCGGTCGCTGGCCCGCCTGCCGTAGCAGGTGACGGCCTGGTAGCCGCATTCGCGCGGCGGAATGGCGAGGTCGAAACCCATCGACAGCGAATGAGCTTTCGATTGCTCGACCCGCTCGACGCCGATGGCGCGCCGCACCGCTTCGCTGTGACCGGTGGCGACCACCAGCAGGCGAGCCGTGATGACCCTGCCGTCGTTCAGCACAAGGCGCTGCCGGTCCGGTCCGGTCGAGACCTCGGCGACCTTGCCGACCGTTATCGGCACTTGCGGGGGAAGGGCATCGCGCAGCCCGTTGATCAACGCTCCATAGGAAAATGCGTATTCGGGCCTGCGCTCACGCGCGAACAACTGGCCAAGGCGGAAGACATGAATGTCGTCAAACGGCGTGACGAGCCGCATGATCGTTTTGTCGAGGCCGAGCTTCTCGAACAGCCGTATCTGATCGGTACCGATTTTTTCGGCCCGGAACTCGTCGTGATGAACGCGGTGCGGATCGATCAGTGCCACCTTGCGGCCGGCTTTTGCCAACACGGTTGCCAGCGTGGTGCCGGCCATTCCGGCGCCAACGATCGCCACGTCGACTTCGATGGGGTCAGCGTCGGCGGGGGTGATTTCGCTGCCCTTCATGCTGGTCATCTTCTGTCTCCACAATCCGTGGTGGAAAATATCTTCCGGACCATAATCAACCTCAAGCAACCAGCGCGGGTGGCCGGTAGTAACAAACGTTTAGGTTAACCACCGCCACCTCTTTTCCAGCGCGGCGCGATCGCCGAGCCGTCGATGAACTCCAGGCCGCCCGCCTCGTTGAGCGTGTGCAGCTTACGCCCACTCCATAGCGCGCCGGGGGTTAAGATCGTCTCGACACGCTGCTCCATGCCGTTCAAATCAAGGTGAGTGACGCGTGCGATGCCAAGGGCGCCGCCGTAGCTCCTGCGGCAGTCCTGTACCGGACGCAGCAACTGGCCGTCACGTTCGACCATGCGTCCGGCCGGCCGCGCCGAGGCGATGTCGATCAGCACCGGATTCCTGGGATGCGGCGTCCAGGGGCCGCGAAAGTCAGGCGCCGACCACAGATGCAGCGCGTCCGAGAAGGCGCCGCCGCCGTCCCGGGCGCTGCCTTCACCGTCCCGGACGGTGGCGAACAGCCACCACGAGCCGCCATGCTCGACCAAGGTGGCGTCGCTGGCGACGATGTCGGACAGCAGCGTCGCTTCCTTGACCCATCCGCCCGGGAAGGCCGTGGCGCGGTAGAGATCCACCGTCCGGTTGGCGCAGCTTTCCGGCACCATCCAAACCTCGCCATCACGCTCGAAGACGAAGGGGTAGGAGAGATGGTAGGGCAGATCGAGCACCGGCTCCGGACGGCCGATCGGCCCCGACGGACCAAACGGCACGGCGGAAATGATGGCTCGGCCCAGGCGGTGGATATAGTCCTCGACGAACAGGGTTACCTGTCCCTGATGAAGGATCGGGAACGGATCGGCGTAGAAGCGGCTGCCGTCGTCGGGCAATTCTCGCCAGCCAGAGGCCGGATGCGCGCGCAGGTCGAACAGATCCCGCCCGCCGGTCTGGCGCCAGCCGACCTTCCAGTGCGGGGCGTTGTAGCAGAGATGGTAGATCTTCTGGACGACGCGGCGCGCCAATGCCTTGCCCGCCCTGACGCCGAGCTTGCCGGCCGAGGGCAGCGATGGCGGCCCCCTGCCGTCCTCCGGCTCGGGCAGGGCGGGCAGGGCGCCCCGCGCCGCGCCCGTCACCGCCGCCAGGATCAGGCTTGCCGTGCGCGCCAGCATGTCTTGGAACGAGGCGAGCGCGATGCCGCCATATTCGGTGCCCAGGCGTCCTTCGGCGACGACGGCGCCGTTCTCCTCGATGCAGGCCCGCGGGGTCCGGCCATCGAGGATCGACGCCAGCAGGGCCGCTTCGCCGCCGGCGCCGTCATAGGTCACATGCCAGACGCGTGTTCCTTCCATTCGCACATCGCCGCAGAGGTCGAGCACGAGGTCGGGCGCGGCGGCGGGCTGCGTGCGGTAGGGTGCCAGCGCCGACAACGGCAGGCGCTTGGCCAGTCCGTCCGCGGGCAAGCCATGGATGACCGTTTCAAGCTGGAACAGTGCCGCGACGCTGCCTGGAATGCCGCTCCCGGCTGGGCGTGCGTCGACGCTGACCGCGACCTCGGCGAGCGCGGCCAGGCGCTGCAGCAGCAGCAGGTGAAAGGCACGGAGGCAGTCGCTGTCCAGGCGCAGGCTCACCTGCATGTCGCACCCCTAGAATTCTGATATTCGGTATTGGCCGGTGTTCGATTTTTAGGCACGATCGGTGGGCGACGGTCGGACTGGAGGAAGATGTTGCTCCATTCCATTCGTTTCCCGCTCGCTCGCGCCCTGTCAACACGGCCCATGCCTCTGCTACGCAAACTCCGTGCCAAAAATCAGAAGAGCTCCCAACATAATTAACAGTGTTTTAACAGTTGGAGTAATAGCTAAGCTTAAGCCGCAATTTAAGCTTTTGGGGCACATGGAGTGTTGTCGGAGCGACCTTTGCAATCATCCCTGCTCTCGTTGCCGCAACAACACGCTCCAGAGGTGATGCAATATGCGCCGGAGCCACCGCCGGCCGCGTCCTATCCGTCCTCGACCGTCGAGCTGGGTGACCTGAAGCGCATTCTGGTGCGCCGCCGTTTCCTGATCCTCGCCACCGCCGCGCTGCTGACGCTCGGGGCGCTGCTCTATGGACTGTTCACGCCGGCGCTTTACAGCTCGGTGGCGGAGATCATCGTCGATCCGCAGGACCTGCAGGTGGTCACCAACGACGTCAATCCGAGCCGCGTTCCGCCTGATGGCGGCATCACCATGGTGGAAAGCCAGGTTGCCGTCGTCCAGTCGAGCGGCGTGCTGCTCAGGGCAATCGCGGCGACCAACCTGACCGACGACCCGGAATTCAACGGGCAGGGCGGGTTGTTGAGCCGCCTGCTCGGCGGCGTGCTGGGCTCGGGCTCGGCCGAAACCGACAAGGCGGGCAAGACGCTCGATGCGCTGCGCCGGCGGCTTGCGGTCAAGCGGGCCGACAAGGTGCTGGTCCTCGACGTGATCGTTACCGCCAAGAGCGCCGACAAGGCGGCGAAGCTCGCCAATGCCATCGCGCAGGCCTACCTGGCGGATCAGGCGAGCGCGCGCGCGAAGATGGCCACGGATGCTTCCGACTCGATCACGGCGCGGCTGGACGAGCAGCGCAAGCGCGTCCAGCGGGCCGAGAATGCGGTCGAGGCCTACAGGTCGGCCAACAACATGGTGATGGCCGCCGGCAATCTGGTCAGTGACCAGGAACTGACCGAGATCAACACGCAGCTCGCCGCCGCGCAGAGCCGCACCGCGACGCTGAAGGCGCAGGTCGACCAGTTGCGCCGGTCCGGCGGCGCGCCGGACGCGACCTCGGAAGCGATGCGCTCGGCGGTGATTTCGAGCCTGCGGGCGCAGGAGGCGACACTTGTCGACCAGGTTTCGCAGCTCGGCACGGAGCTCGGGCCGCGCCATCCTTCGATGATGGCAGCCCAGCAGCAATTGCGCGACACGCGCGCGCTCATCGCGCGCGAACTCGGTCGTATCGCCGCCGCCGCCGAAACCGACTACGAGCGCGCGCTGGCCAACCAGCAGGCGCTGGAAGCGAAGGTCGCGGGCATGAAGAGCAAGTCGCTCGACACCGACCAGGCCTCGGTCAAGCTGCGCGAACTGCAACGCGATCTCGAGGCGGTGCGCTCCGTCTATGCCACTTATCTGCAACGGGCGCAGGAAACGCGCGAGCAGGTCAATGTCGACAGCACCAATGCGCGCATCATCTCCGACGCCATGCCGGCCCTGAAGAAGAGCTGGCCGCCGCTGTTGCTGCTGGTGTTCGGCGCGTTCTTCGGCGGGCTGGGGCTCGGCACCGGCATGGCGCTGATCGCGGAATATTCATCGCCGACGGTGCTTTCCAGCGCGCAGATGCAATCGGCCATCGACGCGCCCGTGGTGGGCGTGCTGCCGGCAAAATCAGCGCGCCGCCGCTGGTGGCCTTTCGGCGGCGCCGCCGCGCCGGCCGGACAGAAGATGGACGCCGTCGCCGGCCTGGCGTTGAGACGCCTGTTCTCCTCCAGCCGGCGTCCGCCGAACTGGCCACTGGTACCGTCGATCCTGGTGACGTCGGCGCCAGAGGACGCCGCGCAGCGGGGCCGGGTGGCGCGCCTGCTGGCCAACGCGGCGGCTGCCAGGGGCAGCCGTGTCCTGTTCATCGACACCAACAATGCCGGCGGCAGCCAGAAGGAGCCGCAGCCAGGTCTCCTCGACGTGCTGCGCGGCGAATACGCCTTCGAAGCGCTCAGCCAATACGCGCCCGGCAGCAACGTCGCGCTTCTCGGCAAGGGTCGGCCGAAGGCTGCTTTTTCCGAGGCGCAGGGCGTCTATTTCACACAGCATATGCTGGCCCAGGCGAGCCGCAATTTCGAACTCGTCGTCGTCGATGGCGGCGCGCTGGCCGACAATCTCAACGCCTCACCGCTGGTCGCCATGGTCGACGAGATAGTGCTCGTCGCCACGCTGAACGCGACGCCGATGCGCGACGTCACGGCGGCCTCGCAAGCCATTTCGGTCATGGGGCGGTTGCCGACCGGCGCCTTGCTGGTCGACGAGGCGGCCTGACATGGCTGCCATCCGGGGCGCCGCCCGGTCCGCCACCCCGGCGGCCGGCTGGGCTGGCCAGGGTCAAGCCCCGACCGCGCCCCGCACCGGCAATTCCGTCGACTGGGTGACCGGCTACGGCCTGGTCGCGGTGGTGGCGCTGCTGTTCAGCATTTCGGGCGGCATGCTGTGGCTGGTGGGCTACAATTACGACGGCCTGACCGGCAATCCGGCGACCAAGATCCATCCTTCCACCTATCTGCTCGTGCTGATGTTTGCCTGGCGCGCCTGCACGTTCGGCAACCCGGTAGGCTATACGCTGGCCATCGCCGACAGGCGGCCTGCCAGCGCGCTGCTAGCCGTCATGTCGATCATGCTGCTGGTCGTCGTCATCGTCAGGCAGCGCCCCGGCATGGCCGGCATGATCGACACGTTCGTGGCGGCGGCGCTGCTGGCGATGATGCTGGCCGAGGCCGACGAAAAGACGTTCGCCCGCATGCAAACCGTGGTGCACGCGGTGATGACGGTCAACGCGCTGCTGGCGCTGTTCGAGTTCGCCACCAAGACGCTGGTCTTTCCCTACCGGCTCGACGGCGAGGTGTTCATGAACGACCTGCGCTCGACGGCGCTCCAGGGCCATCCTCTGTCCAACGCCACGATCACCTCGATCTATGTGCTGGCGCTGCTCTCCGGTTCGAAATCCCTGTCCATGCCGCTGCGGCTCGGGCTGATCGGCCTGCAATGCGCGGCGCTGGTGGTATTTGGCGGGCGCTCGGCGATGGTGACGACGATCGCGCTCGGCGGCATCTATCTGCTTTTCAGTGGCGTGGCTTATCTGCGGCGAGGACGCATCAGCCTGCCGGGTGCCGCCCTTGCCGTCATGCTCGCCTCGCTGCTGCCGGTCGTGGTGGTCATGCTGTTCTCCTACGGCTTCTTCGACGCGCTGCTGGAGCGCTTCGTGTCGGACAGCGGCAGCGCCAATGCCCGCGTCGAAATGTTCGAGTTGTTCAAGCATTTCGAACTGCGCGACTTGATTGTGGGGCCCGACATCGATCTCATCGAAAGCCTGCGCCGCATCAACGGCCTCGAACAGGGTATCGAGAACCCGATCATCCGCCTGCTCCTCTATCAGGGCGCCTTCTTCACCCTGCTGTTGTTTTTCGGCTTCGCGCTGTTCATGCACGAAGTGGCACGCCGCTGCCATCCCGGCATCTGGCTGCCGATGCTGGGCTGGCTGATCCTGCTCAACACCTCCGAAAGCCTGGCGTCCAAGACGACGCTGATGACCAAGTTCGTGGTGATCGCGCTGGCGCTTTACAGGCCGGTGCGGCCAGCGCGGACGGCGGGGCGTCCGGGCGCACAAGGGGTGCCGAGGTAGCGCTCTACGGCGACAAGGAACTCGGCCGCATTTGGAAGGCGGTTATTCCGGCATCCTCAACCCGAGTGCATCCACCATCGCCGGGTCGAGCGAGCGGGTTTTGTCGTCCATCATGCCCATGCCGTCGAACAGGTCCCAGAAGGCCCAGGGGAAGCCGGATGCCTCGGCGCTCTGCCTGACATCGGCGATGTAGCGGGCGCGGTCGGGATTGGGGGCGGCGACGTAGCGGGCGTCGGTGCGCAGCGCGCCGAATTCGCCCATGATGACGCGCGTCGGGGCGATGCCGTGGCTGTCGGCCCAATCGCGCGCCTGGCCGATATATTTGTCGACGAACCAGCGATCTGGCCTGGCGTCGAAATAGACCTTCAGCACGCGTTCGGTTTCGGCATAGGCGGCCTGCTTGTCCGCTTCCGAGGTTTCGGTGTCCCCGGCCATGCGGGCCCTGACCGAGGCCAGTGTCCGTTCGAGCGAACCGGCGGAGGCTGGCCATGGCACGTTGTTGAGCGCGCGGTAGACCGGCTCGCGCATCCAGGGTGCGCCCTGATGGCTGAACAGATAGGGTTCGTAGAAATGGAAGGTGAACAGGATCGGCTCGAAGGCCACCAGCGGTTCCGGATCGAGCGCGGCAAGCCCGCTCACCATCGAGCCGCAGCCGCCGGTGACGACCAACGGCAACGTCTGGGATGACGCCCTGGCCGCCGTCAGGAGGGCCGCCTGGACGTTCGACCAGACGTTGGAGGAGCAGGATTGCGGCGGTTCGTTGACCGGTTCCAGCGCCACCATGCCCGACGGGAACCGCTGCAGCCTGTTGGCAAGCGTGCCGACCAGCGCGCGATAGGCTTCGAATTCGGGCGCGGCTGTGCTGGAGACCATGCGGTCGGGATTCCAGTAATGGGTGGCGCCGTTGGCCTGCACGTTGACGATGATGCCGAGATCCGCATCGATGACTGCCGCGACGGCATCGTCCAGCATCGCCAGCAATTTTGTGCGCGTGGCGGCATCGGCGGCCAGGAACGGGCCGGGATCGACCGGCAGGCGGACGAAGTCGAGCCCGGTCCGGCGCAGCCGGCGAAGGTCGTCCGGTGTCGGCACCGGCCGCTGCGACTGGAAGGGCGGCCAGTCATAGTCGGTGCGCGGCGCGGGAAACTCACGCGTCAGCGCGAACCAGGGCCAGGCGTTGACGCCGCGGTGAAAACGCCATTCGCCGGTGGCGGCCAGCGCGGGCGATGCGGACGAGAGTGCTGCCGTGGCGGGCACCAGCGCCGTCGACAGCGCGGTCCTCAGCAGCCGCCGTCGCGACCAGCCCGTCATACGGCGCCGGGCGAGGGACGGTCGACCGGCTGGGCTGCGGCGGCGCTCACGCCCAGAAGCCGGTAAGCTTCGGTTTCATAGGCAAGCAGGACATCGTCCCAGCGGAAAGCTTCGTTGGCGCGGGCTCTCGCGGCCGCGCCGCAGGTCCTGACCAACGCGTCATCCTCCATCGCCTGCCGCATCCGCTCGGCGCAACTCCGCGCATCGGTGAAATAGATGGCGGCCGCGCCAGCGGTCCATCTGTTATAGGGGTTGTCGTGAGCGATCACCATGTTGCCGGCGGCCAGGGCCTCGACCAGCGACGGGTTGGTGCCGCCGACGGTGTGGCCATGCAGATAGGCGCGCGCGTGAAAACGCAGCGCCTTCACCGCCGCCTGGTCGTAGATGGCGCCGGGCAGCACCACCGAGGCGTTCGCCGCCTTGCGGACGGCGACATGGTAAGGGATATCGGGGGAAAGCGTGCCCAGGACCACCAGCTTCATGTCGCGCTTGTGGCTGCAGAAGGCCTCGACCATGGGCAGGATGTTGTTGTCGGGCTCGATGCGCGCGATCGAGATCAGGTAGTTGCCAGGCTCAAGGCCGAGCGCGCGCACCGGCGCCTCCGGGGCCGATGTCACCGGGTCGGCGCCATAGGTGATGGTGGCGATGGCGCTGCGCGGCCGGCGCGTCGCCAGGTGATCCGCGATCACCGGATGATCGGCGACCAGGCGGTGCGAGGCCCAGGCGCCGATCCATTCGTTTAGCCAGAACCATGTGCGCGCAGCCATACCCCATTTTGGCCGGCGCCACTCGATGCCGTCCATGTTGGTGATGATCTTGCGCCGCATCAGCCTCAGCCAGGTCAGGAAGACCGCGCCATTATAGCCGAGCACCAGGCAGATGCCGGGCCGCCGGGCGGCGTCGAGCACGCATTGCCAGTCGAATTCCAGCGTCGCGCGGGGACCTTTCGAGGCGACCTGGACATGGATGAGATCGATGCCGTTCCAGGTGTCGACCCGCACCCTTTGGTCGACCCGCTCGACCTCCTCCTGGCAATAGACGCCGACCTTCCAGCCGCGCCCGGCAAGAAACAGCGCCAGCCTCTCGGCGAAGGTTTCAAAGCCACCATGGGCCGCTGGAATGCCGCGCGTCCCGAGGATCAGGATGGTGGGCATTTCAGGTTTCATGGCTGCTGGCGCTTTCAAGTCCGCTCGATTCCGCAATGCGCGGCCGTCCCTCTGGAAACCACAGCCCAGCGAATATCCGTGCCAGACTCAGTTCCAGCCATCATCGCACCGGGGTGTAAAATATTTCTTCCAGCGGCCGGAGTTGTTTCACTATCGGTCAACTATCCCAGCGTATGTGTATCGAAACAAGGCAATGCCGCGACCGGGCGACCTGCGGACGGAGAAATCAGGGCCGGCATGATCCTTGCTCATGGACTTCTGTGCGCCACACCGGCGGAGGACGTGCAGCATTTGGTATGGTGATCCGGGTTCTACATCCGCTCGTCACCATGCCGGCAACAAGTGAAGTCCAAAGGGGTGTTGGGCTTGAAGTCTCCAGTCGCCTGTTCTGTCAGGCGGCGGGATCGTCAAATTACCCCTGGCAGAAAGATGCATGGGAATATGCGGATTGCATGCGTCCATCAGGGCTATGAACTCTATGGTTCCGATCGCAGCTTCGCGGAGAGCGTCGCCGCGTTGCGCGCCGCGTTTCCTTCAGCCGATATCGAGGTCGTCCTGCCGCGCAGCGGACCGATCGTGCGGATCCTCGAACCGCATGCGACCCGGATCGTCTTCGAGCCGCTCTGGGTGCTGAGGCGCCAGGCGATTGCGCGCCTTGCCACCATCGAGATGGCGCGGCTGCCGGTCGCGGTGCTGAGGGCCTGGCGGCGGCTCCGGGACTGCGATCTCACCTATGTCAACACCTCGATCGTGGCCGACTATGCGCTTGCCGCGCGCCTGCTGCCGCACAAGGCCGTGCTGCACATCCACGAAATTCCCGAAGGCGCCATGCGCAGGATCCTAGTCGGCCTGATGCACTGGAGCCATGCCGATCTCATCTTCAACTCGCGCGCCACACGCGCCGCGTTCGGCGAGCCCAGATACGCGCGCTCCCATGTGGTCTATAACGGCGTCGCCGGCCCGGCCGCGGCCGAAGCGACGACCTATGACGGCAAGCGGCCGCTCAAGGTGCTGCTGCTTGGCCGCATCAACAGGATCAAGGGCCAGGAAGTGCTTTTGGAGGCGATCGCCTCGTTGCCGGCGGAACTCAAGTCGAGGATCGAGGTGCGGCTGGTCGGCGGCGCCTTCGAAAGTACCGAGCGCGAACGCGCGCTCGCCGAACTGGTCGGCAGCATGGGGCTCGGCGGACGCGTCAGCGTGCTGCCCTTCATCCCCGATCCCTCCGAGCATTATCGCTGGGCCGATATCGTCACCGTGCCCTCGCGGCGTCCCGAATCGCTCGGCCGCGTCGCCATCGAGGCGATGGCCTATGGCCGGCCGCCGCTGGTGTCGGCGATCGGCGGGCTGGTCGAGGTGGTGAGCGACGGTGAGGCCGGCTGGCATGTTCCGCCCGGCGATGCCGCCGCCCTTGCAGCCAAACTCGAGGAGATCATCCTGCGGCCCGAGGCCTGGCGCTCCTTTGTCGCTGCCGGGCGGGCGCGCTACGAGGCGGTCTTCAGCGAACCGGTCGCGGCGGCGGCGATCGCGGCGATAGCCGCCGACAAGCTGAAGACAGCCATCGCCAGGCCGGGGCGGGCGGCAACCGCCCGCCAGGCGGAGACACGGCCGTGAAACTTCCTGGCCATCTGGTGCGGCGTCTCGTGCTGATGATCGGCGGCGAGGCAATGCAGAGCGGCTTCCACTTCGCCCTCAACATCGCGCTGCTGCACATGCTTTCGGCGCAAGGCTACGGCCTCTTTGCCATCGGCATGGTGATGGGCGGCGTCGGCCTGTCCTACATCAGGTCGCTCACCGCCGTTCCGGCCTCGATATGGATGGGCAAGAGCACCAACAGCGCCGGCGTCGATGCCTATGACGTCGCCTTCGGGACGGCGGCGCTGGTCGTTGCCTTGCTAATGGCCGTCGGCACGGCGATCGTGATGCGTCTCTTGGGCGACCCCAGCGGAATTGCCGCGGGCTGTTTCGTCGGCGCATGGTCGCTGCGCAGCCACATGCGCACGGCCTTCTTCGCGCGCCGCCAGCAGGTGATCGTTTCCGTCAGCGATGCCGCCTTCACGATCGCCGGCACGGTCATGGCCGGCCTGGCGATCTGGCTGGCCAAGGACGCGCTGCAGACCGTGTTCTATGCGCTCGCGGCGGCCAATGTGTTTGGCATCTTCGTCCTGGTCAGGCTGGCGCGCCGCACGATGCGCATCAGCTTCCGCATGCCGACACGGCGGCGCTATGCGAGGCTGTGGTCCCAGCTCTGCTGGTCGGCATTCAGCGCCACCACCACCAACATCCAGGGGCAATGCCTGGCGCTGCTGGTCGCGGGCATTGCCGGGCCGGCCGCCTATGCGCCGCTGGCGGCGGTGCTGGTGTTGTTCGCGCCGCTGCGCATCAGCAGTCTTGCCTTCGTGAACATGACGCAGCCCGAACTCGCCAAGCTGATGCGCAACAACGAAACGCGCCGTGTCTGGGCGCAGGCAAAGCTGTGGGCCGTTGTCATGGGGCTTGGCGCGGTTGTCTATGGATGCGCCATCCTGTTCGTCCTGCCGATGATAAAGTCCCAGGCCCTCCAGGACGCGTCGGTGGGATTCATCGGGTTTTTCGTGATCGCGAATTTCGTCCCGATCATGCTCTACATCATGCCCCGCATCGTGCTCGAGATAATGGGTGACTTCCGCATCGTCGCGTTCATAACCCTGGGCGGCGCCATCGTCGGGCTGGCGTTGATCGCCATCCTGCTGTCGATCGCCTCCCCGCCATGGGCGCTGCTGGGTTCGGCGGTGTCCGAGATCTTCGTGCTCGTGGCATCATGGTATTTCGTGCATCACCGCATGTGGAACATCGAACACCCGGACCAGCAGCGCGACAGCCGCCTGGGCTCCTGGCGACGGGCGGTTTCGTTCGCCGCGGTCAAGCGATAGGAGAAGGATGTGACAGGCCACGCAGTGCAAATTGCCGCGATGACCGACTTGCCTGGCGGGCAGGTCTCGCATCCCACCTCCGTCGCGGCGAACGACGCCTATACGGCAAAACTGCACACCAGCCTCGAGGCGGTCAGGCCACTCTGGCTGCGCCTCCAGGAAAGCGGTGTGTGCACCGGCCACCAGAATTACGCCTGGGCGGAAGGGATCGCCACGCGGCTGCTGCCGGAAGGCGCCGAACTCCTCATCGTCGAGGTGGGCGACGCCACGACTGGCGAACCCAGGATGCTGGTGCCGCTGATGCGGCGCAGGGCCTTCCATCATTGGGTGGTCGAGTGGTTGAGCTGCGGCGTCTGCGACTATTCGGCACCGCTGCTGGCCGATGCCAGCCCGTGGACGCGGCAATCCGCGCAGGCTGCGTGGGCGGCGGTGCGCTCGGCGCTGCCGCCGGCGGACCGCGTCCACATCGTGGGGATTCCGCGACAGATCCAGGGCGTCGCCAATCCGCTGGCCTTGCTGTCGGCCACACGCGATTCCATCCAGACCACTTTCGGCCTCGCCATCGACGGCGATCCCGAAACAGTGCTCAAGCGTCTCTGCAGGCCATCCTTCGTCAAGGAATTCGGCAAGGACTGGCGCCGCCTCGAACGGCTTGGCGGTGTGGAACTGGTCGAGGCCGGGGCACCGGCCGAGGTTGACCGTATCTTCGGCGAACTGGTGCGGATGCGGCTCGACCGCTTTCGCGAGCTTGGTCGCTTCGATCTGCTGACCCAGGAGAACATCGTCGATTTCTACCGGAACGCGGCTATTCAGGGCCTGTTGGACGGCTCTGTACGGCTTTTCGGGCTGCTCGTCGGCGAGGCTCTGATCGCGGTACAATATCTGCTCGTGCATCAAGGGACTGTTCATGCTCTGCTGATAGCAATGGACCAGGGCGTCGTGCCCAATGTCTCGCCGGGGCTTGCAATCATGGGCAGGTTGATCGGCTGGGCGCGCGAACGAGGCTTTGGATATTTCGACCTGTCGGTCGGCAACCAGAGCTACAAGGAACATATGGGCGCCAAGGGTTCGGTATTGGTCGAACTCTGCCATGGGTTCACGATGCGGGGCAGTGTGGCGACCACCGCCATCGAGTTCCGCAGGCGGGTCGAGGCTTTCGTACGCTCCAGCCCAAGGCTGCTCAACGCGGTCCAGGGAACAATGCGGGGTTTTCGGCGCTTGCGTGGATAATGCCATGCGCCCCAGAACGAATGGGAGAGGCATGTGGCAAGCCAGGCAGTGCGGTTGGTCGCGACGGCGGATGCACCGGTTCAACCGATTTCGCCGGTTAGAGCAGGCATGGGCGCCACCGCGCACTATACGGCGCGGCTGCACACCAGCTTCGACACCGTAAGGCAGCTCTGGCAGCGTCTTGAGGAGACCGGTTTGTGCACCGGCCACCAGGGCCTTGCCTGGGTGGAAGGGATCGCCGGGCGGCTGATGCCCAAAAGCGCCGAGCTGCTCGTCGTCGAGGTCAATGATGCCGCCACGGGCGCGCATGTCATGCTGCTGCCGCTGATGCGGCGCCGGGCGCTCGGCCACTCCGTGATCGAATGGCTGAGCTGCGGCGTGTGCGATTATTCGGCGCCGCTGCTGGCCGATGCCAGGCCTTGGACCAGGCAAAACGCCGACGCCGCCTGGGCCGCGGTCCGCGCCGTGCTGCCGCCGGCCGACCGCATCCATATTGCGGGGATTCCGCGGGAAATCCACGGCGTGGCCAATCCGCTGGCGCTGCTTTCGGCGGCGCGCGACTCCATTCAGATCGCCTCGGGTCTGGTCATGGATGGCGAGCCGGAGACGCTGGTCAAGCGTATCTGCAAATCCTCCTTCACCAAGAATTTCAACAAGCACTGCCGCCGCTTCGAACAACTCGGAGGCCTCGCACTGGTCGAAGCCGAGACGCCTGAGATGATCGAGGAGCAGTTCGGCAGGCTGCTCGACCTCAGGCTCAACCGCTTTCGCGAACTCGGGCGCTTCGACCTTTTGACGCAGGCGCCGATCGTGGAGTTCTACCGCAACGCCGCGCTGCAGGGGCTTTCCGACGGCTCGGTGCGGCTGTTCGGGCTGCGCGTCGGCCAGGCCTATCTCGCTGTCATGTACGTGCTGGTCATGAAGGGCACCTTGCACGCCCTGCTGCTCGGGATCGACCAGGACGCGGTGGCCAACGTCGCGCCGGGCCTGACGATGATCGGCAAGCTGATGGTGTGGGCACGGGCGCAAGGGCTCGGCTATTTCGACCTCTCGGTCGGCGGACAGGGATACAAGCAGCATATCGGCGCCTCGAACTCGGTGCTGGCCGAACTGTGCGAGGCGATGACGCTGAAGGGCAGGGGCTCGACCGCCTATATCAGGCTGCGCTGCAAGGCCGAGCTGTTCGTGCGCTCCAAGCCGCGGCTTTACAAGGCCGTGCAGGGCGTGATGCGCCGTTTGCGGCGGTTGAAGACCTGAAGGACGCCGCCCGCGAAATTGACAGGCGCGCGTGTCTCGGCCATCCTTGGGGCCAGTCGCCGGGCCGCCAAAGGCGGCCGAGTTCCGTGTCAGGCGACCGAGGGCGAAGCGCATGTCCACTGCCGTGAACGGCCAGAACTCCAAGCGCGCCGCGGTGCGCAAGGCACTTGACCGCCACAAGGTCTACGTCACCGCGCAGCGTTTCTCAGGCGGCACCTACAGTGCGCGCGTGCTGGTCGACGGCGAGGCCTACTGGGTGGATGAGTTTCGGCTGAGCCAGTTGCAGCAGGGTTTGTCGCCGGCCGAGCTGGAGCTGACGCCGGCGACGGACGACTGAGACCACGTGATAAATCGCGAGCGGTGCCATGATAGCGCCCCACGGCGCGAAGGAACGAGGCGGTTGTTGGTTTCCGCCAGGCTCGGCTTTTGACATGCCGCCCGCCAAGCTCGGATCCTATCGCGCCAAGCGCGAATTCTCGAAGACGCCGGAGCCGGCCGGCGGGCTGATGACTGGGGGCGGCAACCGCTTCGTCATCCATAAGCATCACGCCACGGCGGACCACTACGATCTGCGCCTGCAGGTTGGCGATGTCTTGAAAAGCTGGGCGGTGCCGCGCGGGCCATCGCTCAACCCAGCCGACAAAAGGCTGGCGGTGGAGACCGAGGACCATCCGCTCGAATACATCGATTTCGAGGGCGTCATTCCCGAAGGCGAATATGGCGGCGGGCCGATGATCGTCTGGGACACCGGCAGCTGGGCGCCGATGGACGACGTCGACAAAAGCCTGCGCACCGGCGCCTTCAAGTTCCGGCTGGCCGGCGAAAAGCTCAATGGCGGCTGGATGTTGACCCGGCTGAAGCCAAAGCCCGGCGAAGACGAGAACAAGAAGAACTGGCTGCTGTTCAAGGAGCGCGACCTCGCCGCCGACACGGGGCTGAATATCCTCGAAGCGCGGCCGGAAAGCGTGAAATCCGGCTTGCGCATCGAGGAGCTGGCAGCGCCACCTAAGCCGGCCGCGAAGTCCGCGCCAAAGCCCGGTTCGCTGAAGCCGGGCGACCTGCCGGGCGCGGCCAAGGCGCCAGCGCTGAGCCGCATCGAGCCGCAACTGGCGAGCCAGGTGCCGAAGCCGCCGGGCGGCGAAGGCCTTGCCGAGAATACGAACGAGCTCTGGCTGCACGAGATCAAATTCGACGGCTACCGCACCATGGCGCATATCTCCGACGGGCAGGTGCGGCTGATCACGCGCGGTGGCATCGACTGGACGAGACGCTATGGCGACTTGCCAGATGCGTTCGCCAAGCTGCCGTGCCGCGAGACGATCATCGACGGTGAGATCGTCGTGCTCGATGCCAAGGGCATTTCCCGCTTTGCGCTGTTGCAGGACGCGCTGGCAGCGGGCGCCGGCAGCAAGCTGCATTTCTACGCCTTCGACCTGCTGCATCTCGACGGCTGGGACCTGATCAAGGTGCCGCTCATCCGGCGCAAGGCGCTGTTGGCCGAACTGCTTGGCGGGCTTGGCGCCAACTCCGCCATCCAATTCTCCGACCATGTCGAAGGTTCCGGGCAAGCGCTTTACGACCAGGTGACGGAACTCGGCCTGGAGGGCGTGGTCTCCAAGCGCGCCACCGCGATCTATCAGAGCGGCCGCACCAAGAGCTGGACCAAGACCAAGGCACTCGAAAAGGACGATTTCGTCATCGCCGGCTACACCATTTCGGACGCGGCCGAGGGGCTGGCCGCGCTCGGCATGGCCGAGTGGGTGGACGGCGAACTGCACTATCGCGGCAAGGTCGGCACCGGCTTCGATGCCGGGACCGCGGCCGACCTGCTGGCCCGGCTTGGGCCGCTCACATCCGGCGCCACGCCGCCGGAAGGCGTGCCGCGTGAAATCATGCGCGAGATGCATTGGGTCAAGCCGCTGTTTTCGGCGCGCATCCACTACGCCAATCGAACCGCGGACAATTCGTTGCGCCACGGTGTGTTCCGGGGCCTCAGGGATGTCGGCCTGTCGACGCCGGTCTCCTCGACGCGCAAGCGCCTGATCGCCGAAGCCGATCTCGCCACCATCTGGGTGACAAACCCGACGCGGCGGCTGTTCGGCAAGACCGGCCCGACCAAGCTCGACATCGCCGTCTATTACGCGCTGGTCGGCGACTTCATGCTGCCGCACATCCTTGGCCGCCCGGTGTCGCTGGTGCGCTGCCCGACCGGCCTGCCCAAGGACTGCTTCTTCCAGCGTCATGCGTTCACCGGCATGCCGCCTTCGGTGGTGACGTTCCAGGCGAGCAATTCCGAGGGCGAGACCAAGTCCTATCTCTCGGTCGAGGGCGCGAAAGGATACCTGGCGCTAGCGCAGTTCGGCGTCGTCGAGTTCCACACCTGGGGCACGCATCGCTCGAGCCTCGACAAGCCCGACCAGATCGTCCTCGACCTCGACCCGGGCGAGGGGATTTCCTGGCGCGAGGTGGTGGAGGCCGCCGTGCACATCAAGGGCGAGCTGGAGGGGCTCGGCCTGGTGCCGTTCGCAAAGACCTCCGGCGGCAGCGGTATCCACATCACCGTGCCGGTGACGCAAAAGCAGAACTGGAAGAAGCTGCATCAGGCAACCAGCGCCATATCAACGCATCTAGCCGCCACCGCGCCCGACACCTTCACCACCACAATGGGCAAGGAAAACCGCAAGCGGCGCATCTTCATCGACTATCACCGCAACGCGCGCGGCCACACCTCCGCCGCCCCCTATTCGCTGCGCGCCCGCACCAACCTGCCGGCCTCGACACCGGTGAGCTGGGCCGATCTGGAGGCGATCGATGCACCGCAGGATTTAAATTATGCGTCGCTGCCGGGGTTGCTGGAGACGTCGGGCGATCCGTGGGCTGAGATCGACGACTTCGCCAGGGATTTGCCGGTGGTCTCGGGAAAGGTAAACGGGCTTTGAGGCACCCTTCGACGACCAGGGCTCCTGAACTTCGTCATCCTAGGGCGAAGCAGGAGCGAAGCTCCGTCGCGAAGACCCTAGGATGACGAAGCGTGGAGCGTTCGCTGTGGTCGCCGGCGTGTCGGCTCAAACGCCATCGACGCTTTCGACAATTTGAATTATCTTGTCGCCGGTCCTCTCGCAGCCCCGGCGGGAAGATTTCGTCAGGGATTTGTCGGTATTGTGCGGGGTCGGTGTAGGATTTGCGCAGCCTTGTTCGTCCTTCGGACGAAGCGCTGCGAAGTAACAGTCAGTGCATGGCCGCGTAGGAGTTCATCATGGCGCCCAGGGCAAGTTGGAAGGGTTACCTCAAACTCAGTCTCGTCAGCTGTCCGGTGCGGCTATACCCCGCCACCAGCGCCAGCGAGCGCATCTCGTTCAACCAGCTGCACAAGAAGACCCACAACCGCATCAACATGAAGCCGGTCGACCCTGAACTGGGGCTCGTCGAGCGGGCGGATCTGGTCAAGGGCTACGAGTACGAGGACAAGCAGTACATCATCATCGACGATGCCGACCTCGACGCGGTGCGCATCGAATCCAACCACACGATGAACATCGAGGCTTTTGTCGATGAGGACGAGGTCGACGTCATCTACCAGGACGCGCCCTATTACATGGCGCCGGACGGGGCGATGGCGGAAGAGACTTTCGCCGTGCTGCGCGAAGCGATGCGCAAATCCGGCAAGCTCGCCATCGCCAGGCTGGTGCTGTCCAGCCGCGAGCGCGTGGTGACGATCGGCGCGCGCGAGAACGGGATGTTCGTGTGCACGTTGAGGAACCCGAACGAAGTGCGTGGCACGGCTGAATATTTCGGCAACATTCCAGCCGGCAAGCCTGACCCGGAAATGCTGCAGCTTGCCGAAGCGCTGATCAAGCAGAAGGAAACCACCTTCGATCCGAAGAATTACGAGGACCGCTACGAGGTCGCGCTGATGACGATGATCCGCGAGAAGCTGAAGGGCCACAAGCCGATCATCGCGGCGGCACCGGAGCGCGGCAACGTCATCAACCTGATGGATGCGCTGAAGGCCAGCCTGTCTCAGTCGAAGCCGCCGGCCAAGTCGAAGAGCAAGGCCGACGAGCCCGCCAAGCCCGCCGCGAAGAAGGCGGCTGCGGGTGGTGCGCCTGAAAATCCGCTCAAGGCCAACCTGCTCAAGGCGGTCGGCAAGAGCAAGAAATGACGGCTCCGGCCGTTCCGGGCGCTGTCTTCGGCACGATCGGCGCACTGGCGGCGTTTCCGCTCAGGCTCGCCGCACGCGAGGTGGAGCGCCAGCACGGCCAACTCAGGCGCGGCGTCACCCGCCGCACCACGCATGTCGTGTTCGGACGCGCATTGTTGGTCAAGGCGGGACTGACCAAGGCCGGACTCACCAAAAATAGCGATAGCGAGATCGAACGTCGCCTCGACGCCGAGCGCGCGGCCGGGCGCATTCTCATGAGCGAGAACGGTTTCCTGCGGCTGCTCGGGCTGATGAAGGCGCCCGAGGCCTCTTCGCTGTCGCGCCAATCGCTGATCGACCAGTCAAGGCTGTCCGGCGCCGATCTCGACAGGCTCAGCCTGTTCGACGCCTTCGAGCATGATGGCGAGCCCTATTCCTTCCGTGACCTGATCCTGGCGCGCAAATATGCGGGGCTGATCGCCGGGGGCGCGACATGGGGCGCGATCGCGCGCTCCGTCCACCGCTCCGGCCCGGTGGCTTCGCTGACCGCCAAGTCGCTCAATGTCGGCTCGCAGCACGGCCGCCCCGACGCCATCTACCTCGAAGGCGGCCAGAGCGAGCTCGACGGGCAGCTGCTGTTCGATCTCGGCGCCGCCGCACAAGGCGACGACACGCTGGAAGATTTGTTCGCCGAGGCGGAAGCCGCCGAGGAGAGCGGCGACCATGACGGGGCCGCCGCACTCTACCAGCGCTGCCTCGCCATCGATCCCACCGACGCCATCGCCGCCTTCAACCGCGCCAACTGTTTGCGCGGGTCCGGGCGCGTGGCGGAAGCCGCGCATGATTATGCCAGGGCGATCAAGCTCGATCCGGCCTTCGTCGAAGCCTGGTTCAACCTGGCCGGGCTGATGAGCGAGCAAGGGCGCGACGCTTCGGCGCGAAGGCATTTTCAGAAGGCGATCGCGCTCGACAAGACTTATGCCGACCCGGTGTTCAATCTGGCGCGGCTGGAGTTTGACGCCGGCAATCTGCTTGAGGCGCGGCGGCTGTGGTCTCGTTATCTGGAACTCGACTCCAAGTCCGAGTGGGCCGGGGTCGCCGCCAAAGGCGTGCAGTTCGTGGATATGGAGCTGGCGCAGAAGTCGGCGGGCTGAAATGTTTGCGCTTGAACACCGGGAACTCGGCCTTCATGAGGAAGACACCCATGACCAGCTTCCTCTTCGACGGCCACGAGACCGCTCCCGTCACCATCCTGCTTGCCCATGGCGCCGGCGCTTCAATGGACTCTCCTTCCATGACAGCCACCGCCAAGGCGCTGGCCGCCGCTGGCTTCCAGGTCGTGCGCTTCGAGTTCCACTATATGGCCGCGCGCCGCTACGGCCAGCGCAAGCCGCCACCGCGTGCCGAAACGGTGAACCCGGAATACATCAAGGCGATCGCCGACCTCAGGGCGAAGGGTGTAACGGGCAAGCTCATCATCGGCGGCAAGTCGATGGGTGGGCGCGTCGCCTCGATGATCGCCGACGAGATGTTTTCCAAGGGCGAGATCTTAGGATTGATCTGCCTCGGCTATCCCTTCCATCCGCCTGGCAAGCCCGAGCAATTGCGGACAAAACATCTCGCCGGGCTGAAGACGCCGACGCTGATCTTCCAAGGCACACGCGACGAGTTCGGCACCAAGGACGAGGTCGCGACCTACAACCTTTCCGATGCCATCGAAGTGATCTGGCTGGAGGACGGCGACCATGATTTGAAGCCGCGCAAGAGTATTTCGGGTTTCTCTACCGCGGATCATCTGACGACGCTGGCGGAGACGGTGAAGGCTTGGATGGGCAGGATCGCGCCCTGATCCCAATGAAGATCGCCAGCTTCAACATCAACAACATCAACAGCAGGCTGGAGAACCTGCTGGCGTGGCTCGGCGCCGCAAAACCCGATGTGGTCTGCCTGCAGGAACTGAAGGCGCGCGACACGCAGTTTCCGCGCACCGCGCTTGCCGATGCCGGCTATGGCGCGGTGTGGAAAGGCGAGGCGACGTGGAACGGCGTCGCCATACTCGCGCGCGGTGCCGAGCCGGTGCTGACCCGCGATGTATTGCCCGGCGACGATGCCGACCGGCAGAGCCGCTACATCGAGGCTGCGGTCAACGGCATCGTCATCGCCTGCCTTTATGCACCGAACGGCAACCCGCGGCCGGGACCGAAATTCACCTACAAGCTCGCCTGGCACGCAAGGCTGGAAGCGCATGCCGAACAACTCATCGACACCGGCCTGCCCGTGGTGCTGGCCGGCGACTACAACATCGTGCCCGAGCCGCGCGACATCTACGCCACACGCTCCTATGACGACAACGCGCTGGTGCAGCCGGAAAGCCGCGCCGCCTTCGCCGCGCTGCTCGAACAAGGCTGGACCGATGCGTTGCGCAAGAAATACCCGAAGGAAACGCTCTACACCTTCTGGGATTACCGCCGGAACCGCTGGCCACGCAACGCGGGCCTGCGGCTCGACCACATCCTGTTGTCGACAACGCTGGTGCGCAAGCTCAGGGCCGCCGGCATCGATCGTGACGTGCGCGGGCAAGATGGGGCCAGCGACCACGCGCCGGTCTGGGTGGAATTGGGGTGAAGGCCGTCGCGACAGTCTTCGCGTAAACCACGCGACGGCAACGCTGTCACGGCCTCAAGAAAGACAGAGCATCCCTGCCTGCCGATCGGACAGTGCCCCCAACATTATTGGCGGATATGTTCCGGGTACTGAAATCAGCCCGGCAGTATCGGCGCCGAGGGCCCGGCCGTGACCGACTTCAGATTACCCTTCTTGACCAGGACGGGTCGTTCATAAATCTTCTTCATAGTGCAAGCTCTCCACTATATCCCGTCGCGATAGTGACACATTACGGTCATCTGTCAATGTTGTGAGGGCGATAGTCGAGGTTATCCCACCGAAGCATCGCGGACTCTGGGCTCCAGGAGGCCGGGTGCCCTGGCGCAAATCCGAATCCTGCGATCGGTATACATCAGGGCAGGAAACAAGAGCGGCGCTTTGCGGCATCCACCGACGCTGATAATCTTGTCCAGATCGGCGGGCGGAGGGCGCGATGAACAGGTTGGCTGACAAGGTGCTGGCGCTTGTCCTGGCCGTGGTCGCGGCTGCCTGTCTGGCCCAGGTCTATCCGCTGATCGACATCCTGGCCGGGCGTGGCCTTGCCGGGCTCGACGTTGCCATGCTGCGGCCGGCGGCATATTCGGCGGCGGCACTTGCCTGTTTCATCGGTGCGTTGCTGTTCCTGGCGGGTCAATTGCCCGGCCGGCCCGTGCACGCGGCCGGGGTGCCGCTGTTCGGCAGGGACGCCGAATTGGAGCCGGCGGGCCGCCCACGCCTGCGCCGGACTTTCCTGGTGCTGCCAGTGGTTGTCTTGCTGGCGCTGCTTGGCGACGGGTTCGGCTCGTGGCGGCCGCATGAGGGTGGCGAGCATGTCGCCAGCGCGCCGCCCATGGAATCCGTGCCAAAGCCGGAATCGCCGTCGCCGGTTGCTCGGACACCGCCCTTGCCGCCGGCCCTGCCGTCCGAGCAGGCGGCCACGCCGCCAGCCGCTGCAAACCCGCCGGCTTTGCCGGTGCAATCAGCTCCGCCGGTGGCCGAGCCTGCTGTTCCGCCGGCGTCTACGGCCCCGATGCCGCCGGAGGTCGCGGTCATTCCGCCGCCGACGGTGGCGCCGTTGCCGCCGTCGCCGCCGGCGGCACCAACGCAGCCCGACGGCCATCGCGATGCGGTCGTCTGGCTGGCGGTGGCGCCGGATGGGCGTTCGATCATGAGCGCCAGCACCGACCACACGATCAAGCTCTGGGACATGGGCGGCAAGCACTTGATGCGCAATCTCGGCGTTCACAAGGACATGGCGCGCACCGCGCTCTACATGCCCGACGGCACCAGCGCGCTGACGGCCGGCGACGACGGTGAGATCGTGCAGCGAAAACTCGCCGACGGCGCGGTGCTGCACGTCTTCCAATCCGGCCAGAACGGTGGCGTCAACAAGCTGGCGATCAGCCCGGATGGCAGGCGCGCCGTCAGCGGGCACGACACCGGCAACGTCATCATCTGGGACCTCGTCAACGGGTCCGTGCTGCATGTGCTGACCGGCCACGACTGGTCGATCAGCGCGGTCGCCGTCTCGCCCGATGGCAAGCAGGCCCTCTCGGGCAGCATCGACGGGACGCTGAAACTCTGGGACATCGACAGCGGCAAGCAGTTGCGCAGCTGGCACGGCCATGAGCAAGGCACCTATGGCGCCGTGTTCACCGCCGACGGGCATCATCTGATCACCGGCAGCGGCGACCTGACGATCAAGGTCTGGGATGTCGACAGCGGCCGCGAGGTGAAGCGCTTCGAGGGCCACGAGGGCACGGTTTACGCACTGGTGCTATCGGCCGACGGCAAACGCCTGCTGTCGGGATCACTCGACGGCACCGCAAGGCTGTGGGACATGGCGAGTGGGAATCAGATCGCCATGTTCGACAGCCAGACCGGACCGATCTACGCCGTCGCCTTCGCCGCCGATGGCACGGTGCTGACCGGCGGCTCCGACCGCACCATCAGGGATTGGCCAGCGGCCGGTGGTGACGGCGTCGTGCTGTTTGCAGGGGCGCCGGGGTGAATGCCTGGAGACGCTGGGCCGGGGTATAGACGCTGGTCAAGTAACCGGGCGCTTGCCATGGTCGACGCGGACGGGGGGGCGCATTGTTGGGGTGTGCTCGGCGCCCGCGCCAACCAGGGCGGCTCGTACCGCCGCAACAACACCATCGCACATCGCCCAAACCTCGGAAACTTCCGCGAAAGCGGAATAGGCAGCGGCTGCAAGGCCCGGCATTCTAAGCCGGCATGATCGGCCAACCGCCAGACGGCTTGGCGAGGCGGCAACGCAGTATGGCAAAGTGCTGGTCCATGGATTGACCGGGGACGTTGCGTCGCTATCTGACTCGATAGGCTGCGCGCCTGCGGATCGAACTGATCGGTTTTCCTTGTAGGACCAAGGTCTTGTTTCGTGCGCCCGAAAGTCCGAGAGGCCCCGTTCGGTTCCGGCAATGTCCATTGGACGTTCCGCTATTTTATCCAATCGAGATATGATCACCCGGCCTCGCCGCCAGGTTCAAGAACGGTAGCCTGCTCGGACAGGCATGGGCTGGTGGCTGCCCGGCAGGCAAAGACAAGCGCAAAATTCCGGCGAGAGCCGCTGCCAGCCAGCCTGCCCGCGTGAAAGCGGGTAGCTCTTGAGGTCGTTTGTTTCGGAGCGAAAAACTTGACCGCTCCATGCAGGCAAGGGATCGAACTGCCTGGGCTTGCCGTTACCCCAGCCACCACCACAATGCCGCGATCACCGCCGCGATGGCAGCCATCGTCAGCCCCAGCATGATGTAGGAGCCTTTGATGATGTCGCGGATGATCTTCTTGATCGTTTCGCGGTCGTTCAGGTTGGGGAAAGTTTCGTTTGGCTGGGCGACGTCGAGGAAATGGCAGAGCGGCCCCCAGCCTTCGCTGACGTTGAACACCAGCAGCTTTTCCGGCGGCACGGCTGCTTTCACTTCGTCGACATAGCTGAGGTAGCGGGCAACCGCCTTGTCGCGGTCACGCATGACGCCGGCCAACGTGCGGCCCCAGATGAGCTTGCGCGACATGTCGCCGAACTTGCGGCCGAACGGTGTGAGCCATTCCAGGATCTTGAACTGCCACAGGTTCTCGGTGAAGTAGATCGTATCGATGGTGCTTTCATACCAGGCCTCGGCGCCGCGTGGGTGTAGTGTCAGCAGCACCTTGGCGTCGGGGTAGGCGGCCATCAATTCCTTCCAGACGCAGCAGCCTGGATTGTCGACGGTGGCCGTATAGTTTGCGAACACGCGGTTCCAGTCGTGCTGGGTGCCGGGCGGGCTGTTGGCCACCGCGCGCCAGAAATCAAGATGGCCCTTATTGGCCTTGTTCATGATCACTTCCTGCATGTGATAGCAGGGCAGGCCGAGCCTGTTAAGCGCTGCAAAGGTCGACCATGTGCCGGTGCGGCCGAAACCGGCGCCGATAAGCTTGAGCGTCATTTCCAATCCCCACCGGACTTCTTTTCCCTGATATCGCGGTCCGTGAGCATCAAACTGCTCCTGCCGGGGCCGCCCCGCAACAAACTTCTACATGGATGCCTAGGCGGACGCCATACTTGCGTAGTTGCTAAAATAATGAAAGCCTGTGCGCGGGTGTGGAGATGGGCAGGGAGTCGCCGGACCGGAATCGGTTCGGCGATCTTGATGGTCGATGTATTTTGGGTCTTTTCTCGTCGGGATGTCGGCGACCACGATCGTTGTCGCAGTGTGGACCTATATTGCTACCGGTTCGTTCTGGGTGGCGCTTGGCTGGACAGTGGTGGTCCTGGTCGTCCTGCAGGTCGGCTATTTCGTGCTCGTCGTGGGGCTGATCTACAGGCGCGCGCAAAACGTCGCGATGAGCCCGGATGCAGTCAACCCGGTGCCGCCGCTCCATCGGGACGGCGTCCGATTCTGACGAAGAGCTCCCGCTCCGGTATCGAGCGTTGCGCACCTTCCGCCAAATCGCGGCGGCCGGTGGAACGAAGCTGTGATGCGTGCGTTTTTCCTGCCTCGATCGGTGAGGCGCCACCTCCACCGGTCCGTTGAAGGCCCGTTCTGCTCCCGGCAGGGCGGGCCTTTTTTGGAGGCCCGGTAGAGCATTTGGAACGACACTCTTCGCTATACGTTAGTTGTTCCTAAGGAGCGGGTAATCCGAGAAAGAGGCGACATTGCTTGCGCTGCAACGCGCGATGTTTTTGCTATTTCCGCAAATTAGAAGAAGTTTCTTCAGAAAAGAAAAGCATACCATTGCTTATCTTCACATGTGTGCATAATAAAATGTGGCATGTTTCTGGTTGCGCGCCACATTTATTTCACAAACAAGGATGGAACCTCCCAGTTGCGTGAGAGTTTCCCCTGAGGCGGAGCGAAATACCCAATCATGGAGGTTGTTATGAAGCATTATCTTACGAGCGCCGCGGCTGCCATCGTCCTGCTGGGCGGCGTCGGAGCGGCCCTGGCGGACACGATCGTGGTCCAGCCGGAACAGGAGACGGTGGTTCGCGAATACATCAAGAAGGAGCCGCTAGCGTCGGTGAACCTGCTGGGCGTCGAGCTTAAGCTCGGCTCGTCCGTGCCGGACAAGGTCGAACTGCGCGAAGTCCCCAATGTCAAGTATCGCGTTGCGGTGATCAACGATCAGACCGTGCTGGTCGACCCGGACACCCGTCAGATCGTGGAAGTTCTTCACTGATCCGTCTCAGCATCAAGCAAAAAGCCCATCACCGATTTAATCCGGTGATGGGCTTTTGTTTGTCGCCCGCCAGTTCTCCAGAATTTACTCGGCGGCCAGCTTGTCCTGCGTCCTGGTGTCGAAGTCGCTGGCGTCATGGCGTTCGTGCAGTTGCATGGACGGTTCGCCAAAGGCGCGGTTGACCATGCGGCCACGCTGGACAGCGGGCCGTTCGTCGATCGCCTTTGCCCAGCGCTGAACGTGCTTGTAATCCTGAACCGACAGGAATTCGGCGGAATCATTGTACATCCGGCCGAGCGCCAGCCCGCCATACCAGGGCCAGACCGCCATGTCGGCGACCGAATAATCCTTGCCACCGAGATACTCGACCTCGGCCAGCCGGCGGTCGAGTACGTCCATCTGCCGCTTCACCTCCATCGAGAAGCGGTCGATGGCGTATTCGAACTTCTCCGGCGCATAGGCGTAGAAATGGCCAAAACCGCCGCCGAGATAAGGCGCGGAACCCATCTGCCAAAACAGCCAGGACAGCACTTCCGCCCGGGCCGGCTGTTCGGTGGGCAGGAATTCACCGAATTTTTCGGCGAGATAGACCAGGATCGAGCCGGATTCGAAGACGCGCAGCGGGGTCTTGCCGCTGCGATCCATCAGGGCGGGGATCTTGGAATTGGGATTGACCTCGACAAAGCCGCTGCCGAACTGGTCGCCATCGTTGATCCGGATCAGCCAGGCGTCGTATTCGGCGCCCTTGTGGCCAAGCGCCAGAAGCTCCTCCAGCATCACCGTTACCTTGACGCCGTTCGGCGTCGCCAGCGAATAAAGCTGCAGCGGGTGCTTGCCGACGGGTAGGTCCTTGTCATGCGTCGGACCGGCGATCGGCCGGTTGATGCTGGCAAAGGTGCCGCCATTGGCCTTGTTCCAGGTCCATACTTTCGGCGGGGTGTATTCGGTCATTGCGCGGCCTCGTGTCGTGGGAAGGATGGATAGGCGTTTATAGGTAGGGCTGTGGAGGGGGAAGTTCAACTTGTGTTGAACTATGTTAATCTTGGGCCGCCGCATTGTCCTGCCGGGCGTTCGAACCTCGAAAGGCCAAGTGATTGGCTTCGTGGTCCATGGCCACCGTTCTCACCCCTTGCGCCTTCTCCCGCGTGGCATACCTATACAGCAAGCCGCCAGGCATTCGCATCGCAGGACAAAATCATGACCATCAATCCCAATCCGCGCTCCGTGGTTGCCGTGCGGGCGACCGTTCCGGAGGATGCCTTCACGGCCGGGGCCCTCGGTACGCTCAGGGAAGGCAGCGGCGTCGTCATCCGCGATGACGGGCTGGTGCTGACCATCGGCTATCTCATCACCGAGGCGGAAGAGGTCTGGCTGACCTCGCATGACGGCCGTGTCATTCCCGCGCATGCGCTGGCCTACGACCAGGAATCAGGCTTTGGCCTCGTCCAGGCGCTGGCGCCGACCGGCCTGCCGGCCGTGGCGCTGGGCGATGCCGGCAAGGCCAGGATCGGCGACGCGGTGGTGCTTGCCGACGGCATCGGCCGGGCAGTCGAGGCCAAGATCGTCACCAAGCAGGAATTCGCCGGCTATTGGGAGTATCTGCTGGACGAGGCGATCTTCATCGCGCCGGCGCATCCGTCCTGGGGCGGCGCGCCCTTGTTCAGCGCCGAGGGCGCACTGCTCGGCATCGGTTCGCTGCGCCTGCAGATGAGCCGCGCCGGCGAGGTGGCCGATATCAACATGGTGGTGCCGATCGACCTGTTGCCGCCGATCCTCGACGACCTGCTGACGCGTGGCCAGGTGGCTAAGCCGCCGCGCCCGTGGCTCGGGGCGCTGTCGGCCGAAAGCGACGGCAAGGTGGTGGTGATGAGCGTGACCGAGGGCGGCCCGGCCGCCAAGGCCGGCCTGCGCGAAGGGGACGTCATCTCCGAGGTCCGTGACGGCGCGGTCGACGGGCTCGCCGATTTCTATCGCAAGCTGTGGGAAAGCGGTTCGGCCGGTGCCGAGATCCCGATGCGGGTGGTGCGCGATGGCCGCGAAACGTGGCTGCGTGTGAAATCCGCCGACCGCGGCAGTTTCCTGAAAAAGCCGCAGCTGCAGTAGGCCGGGCGATTTCGGCCAGCCGATGCATCCAAGACTGCTCAAGACCTTCCTCGTGGTGGCGCGCTGCCGTACCGTCACGCGCGCCGCCGAGACGGTTCATCTCGCCCAGTCGAGTGTGAGCGACCAGATCCAGTCGCTGGAGGCCGAGCTGGGCGCTGTCTTGTTCACGCGCTTGAAGTCGGGCCTGGAACTGACCTCGGCGGGACTGGCGTTGAAGCCCATCGCCGAGGAACTGCTGCGGCTCGATGCCGAAGCGCGGGCGGCGGTGCTCGCGGCGGCGGGACAGACCAGCGGAGCGCTGACCATCGGCGCGCTGGAGACGATCGCCTCGGCCCGGCTGGCGCCCTGGCTGCCGGGGTTCCAGGCCAGTTATCCTGATATCGCCGTGCGCATGAAAGTGACTGATAGCGGCGCGCTGCTGCGCCTGCTGGAGGAGGGCGACATCGATGTCGCCTTCTGTTTCGAGCGCCGCGATATGTCCAACGGCGGCGCCGATCAGCGCTTCGCCAGGCGCACGATTTTGGCCGAACCGCTGGCGCTGGTCACCGCGCCGGGGCAGAAGCCGGTTCCGTGCGACCTGGCCGCCCTTGCCGCGCTGCGCTTCGTGGCAACGGAGCCTGGATGCATCTACCGGCACATGTTCGACACCGCCTTTGCCGAGGCGGGTACTGGTACGCCTGAACTTGCCGCCGAAGTCGGCAGCATCGGTGCCATTGCCCGGCTGGTGGCGGCCGGCGCGGGGCTGGGCCTCGTTCCACGTCTGGCCGTCAGCGACGCGCTCGAGCGTCGTGAGCTGATCGAACTGCCTTGGCCTGGCCCGGAACAGGCGGCGCTGCTGATGATGATCTGGCGGCGCCGGCGCGTCCAGCCGCCGGCATTGCGCCGCCTGCTTACCGCCGCGAGCGACATGCAGGCGCCGGCATCCCCGAAAGCCAGTTCAGACGCTGAATCCGCAAGCCGCTCCAAGGTCTTGCTTTGAAAGCGTTTCGTAGAGCCGTCTGTTTTAGACGAGACGATGTCCGCCCTCGACGTGGAGCGTCGTGCCGGTGGCAAAGCCATTGCCGATGAGGAAGGCAATCGCGTCGGCGATGTCCTCGGGCTGGCCGATCCTGCCGACCGGCAGCCGCTCGGCCATCGCCACAAGCGTCTCTGCCTTCCTGTCGCCCGCCACTTGCGCCCAAATGTCGGTATCGACCCAGCCGGGCGACACCGCGTTGACGCGGAGCGGCGCGAGTTCTATCGCCAACGCCCGCACCAGCCCTTCGAGCGCGGCATTGACGGCGGCGACGACCGAGCCGCGCGCAGCCGGCCGGTAGGCGGCGATGCCGGAGACGAAGGTCATCGATCCAGCCATTGCCAACCGTGGCGCACCATGCTTGGCAAGCAGCAGCGGGCCGAAGAGCTTGCTGTCGACCACGCGTTGCGCCGCCTCGAGATCGAGCTCCGGCAGCAGCCGGTAGGCGCCTTCGATGTCGGCGGCGGTGCTGACGATATGGTCGAGGCCGCCGATCCCGGCGAACAACGCCCCGACCTGGTCTTCCCGCGCAATATCGACAGTGGCCATCCCCAGCCCTGCGGGATTGCCCAGCGCCTCACGCGCCTGCCGCAGCCTGTCCTCGCCACGCCCGGCGATGATGACTTCGGCCCCGGCTTCGAGGCAGCGCCTTGCAAGCGCGAGGCCCATGCCGGATCCGCCGCCGACGATCAGGATTCTCTGGTTCGAAATGCTCATTCCGCTCTGCCTTCGTTGGTTGGACAAGGGCAGGGAATTGGCAGCTCGATGCGGTGAGGGGAAACGGAAGAAACCGATGGTGCTATCGGAGATGCCGATTGGTCCGACGCCGTGCGGTTTGGAAACCCGATTGCCTCGATGGCCGGAGCTTGCTCAACGGGCCAGCGGGCTATCCCAGACTGCGAACAAGAGCGCCTTAAGTTCGGCGAAGCGCTTCGGCCCAAGTTCGGTGCGCCAGTCCTCCTCGATGTCGCGCAATATATCGACCATTTTCCAGAAAGCGGCGTGGCCGCGCTCGGTGGACCGCACCACGCGCGCGCCGCCTTCGCCGTCGGAGCGGACGAGATAACCGTAGCCTTCCAGACTGGTGAGCAACTGGTTGATGGCCTGCTTGCTCATGCCGGCACGCTCGGCGATCGTTCCGGGCCGCGCGCCGTCCGGGCCGGGAAACTGCAGCACGGCCATATGCGGCAGACGCAGTTCGTCGAAGCCGGCGGCATTGAGCTCCCTGATCAGCCGGCGCTGGATCGCCTGGGCTGGCACGCGCAGCAGGGCGCCGATCAAAAGATCCTCGGTCTTGGTCTGTAGAACTTCGGTGGAGGTGGCCATTGACGATCCGGTAAATTGAGTTTACTGATGACTAGTAAATGTAATTTACCGGAGGGGTTTGCGCAATGTCATCCATGAATCCTGAGGTCAACCCAGCTGATGAAACCATCGGCACCAAGGGGCTGTCGGTCCGTTTCCTGGTGTCGGGCGAAAGTTCGAACGGCAGCGTCGCCGCTTTCGAACTGATGGTGCCAAGCGCGCAGCGCCTGCCCGCGCCGGCGCACAGCCACGACCATTACGAGGAAACGATCTACGGCATTGACGGGGTTTTGACCTGGACCGTGAACGGCAAGCCGATCGAGGTTGGGCCGGGGGAGGCGCTGTGTATTCCACGCGGCGCCGTCCACCGCTTCGACAATAACGGCACCCGGGCTGCCAAGATGCTGTGCGTCATCACGCCGGCGGCAATTGGTCCGGACTATTTCCGCGAGGCATTCGGTCTGCTCAACGCCGCTGCCGGCGGGCCGCCCGACAAAGCTGCGATGATGGAGATCATGCGCCGCCACGGCCTGACGCCGGCAATGCCGCCACCGGCCTGATGCCGGCCGAAGGCCTAGCGCGCCACTTATTCCTGGCAAGCAGCGAAGGCGTCGCCCGAGTTCCAGTCCCGGAATGCGATGGTCTTGCCTTCAGCCGACACGGTCTTGTGCTTCATGCTGCCGTCCGGCTGCTGCTTCGAGCTGGTGCCCTTGCCGGTCTGCACATTGTAGTCACAGGCGCTGGCGGCGTTCTCCTGCAGGTAATCATCGGAATCGTAGGCGAAGCCGGCAACGATGAAGGCGCCGTTGCGGTAGGCGACGGTCAGCGTCTGGTTGGTGCGCTCGCTGCCGATCTCCGGCGCCGGCAGATAGAATTTGATCGACCCGTTGGGCAGCATCGTCAGCT
This sequence comes from Mesorhizobium sp. B2-4-18, assembly GCF_006441385.1. Classification (NCBI taxonomy): domain Bacteria; kingdom Pseudomonadati; phylum Pseudomonadota; class Alphaproteobacteria; order Hyphomicrobiales; family Phyllobacteriaceae; genus Mesorhizobium; species Mesorhizobium sp. B2-4-18. The sequence goes on from NZ_VFUW01000013.1 coordinate 121,686, forward strand.
CCGGCTCGGCGTCGGAGTTCTCGTAGCCCGGCCGGTCGTAACCGTTCCACTCGCCACCGATCTGTTCGCGCACGATTTCGACAGGCTTGAGGTAATTGTGCTCCTTGTCCCCGAGGAAGAAATGGATGTCCATGGGGTCGGTCGGCCCGGTCTCGACCACCATGGCAAGGTCGGGAGCGCCGTCGCCGTTGAAGTCGCCGGTCAGCGCGGTGATGATCTTGCGGGTTTCGATCGGTTCGGCCAGCGCCACGCCCGGCAGCAACAAGGCAAGGCCGAAGAGCAGAGATTTCATCGTGGCATATCCCCCCAGCGTGACATTTGTGGTCCTATAGCACGGTGGGGAAGCGTCGTGCTCCTGCATCTGGTCGGGCGCGCTTCAGCCGCAACGCGGCAATCCATGGTGTGTTTCCAACTTCATGACAGCGTCTCCACTGCTGACGGGAATTGGGTGTGATGCCATGATGCCGGGCCGCAGGATGACGGAGGCAAGATGACAGGGGCCCCAGCGACAACAATTCTGAACCGGCAGGCCCGCTGATGGCTCCGGTCAAGGTCGATCCCGAAAAGGTCAGGGAATTTCCCGACGCGGCCAGTTTCCATACCTGGCTCGGCCAGCACCACGCCACGGAAACCGAAGTGTGGATCAAGGTTCACAAGGTAGGCTCGGGACTGAAGTCGATCACACCGAAGGAAGCCATCGACGTCGCGCTGTGCTTCGGCTGGATCGACGCCGTGCGCAAGGGGCTGGACGAGAACAGTTTCCTGCAGCGCTACACGCCGCGCGGCAAAAAAAGCATCTGGAGCAAGATCAACATCGACAATGTCGCGCGGCTCATCGAGGAGGGCCGCATGACCGAGCACGGGCTGAAACAGGTCGAGGCGGCCAAGGCCGACGGGCGCTGGGCACGTGCCTATGGCAGCGGCAAGGAGATGAAAATCCCCGATGATCTGCAAGCGGCGATCGATGCCGAGCCGGCGGCCAAGGCGATGCTGGAAAAGCTCAGCGCGCAGAACCGCTTCTCGCTCGCCTTCCGCACCCACAACATGAAGACCGAAGCGGGGCGCAAGAAGAAGATCGAAACCTTCGTGGCGATGCTGAAGCGCGGCGAGACGATCTATCCGCAGGGAAAGAAATAGGAGCCTTCAGACGCGGGAGTGTGGGTCAAGGGTTCGGGAATTGTCCGCACGGGCGCCGACGCCATCAAGACATCGCCGCGGACGACCTGGACAAGAAAGTCGAGGACCGTTGTCACACGCAGCGGGATATTCCGGCGGGACGGGTAGACGACATTGATCGGCAGGCGCGTCGGCGGAAAATCCGGCATCAGCTTGACCAGCCTGCCCGCTTCGATGTCCGATCCGGCGAGAATGTGGGAAAGCACCGCAAGCCCGGCTCCCGCCAGGGTCGCGCGATGGACGGCCATCGAATTGTTGGCGACGAGGCGGGGCTCAATCCGCAGAACGACTTCCTCCGCTCCACTGGAGAACGACCACGACCGGCCGTCCCCGCCACGGCTGTAGCAAATGCAGGAGTGATCCTTGATGTCTTGCGGCGTTCGCGGTGTGTCGCGTCCCTCGATGTAGGCTGGCGAGGCCACGAGAAAGGCTGTTGTCCAGCCGATCCGGCGGCAGATCAGGCTGCTGTCACAGACCGGCCCGAGGCGTACCTCTAGATCGATCGCATTCGCGACCACGTCCGACGGTTCATCCCGAAGGAGCAGTTCGACCTGAAGTGCCGGATGGCGCTCCAGCAGCCCTCCCAGACGGTCGCTGAGGAAGAAGCCGAGGGGCGTCGGCAGGCTGAGCCTAACCTTTCCGGATATGGCTGCCGCTTCGGCGCCGCTGGCCTCGCCGAGCGCTTCGACCGCTTCGATGACGCGCAGCGCCATCGGCAGCATCCGTTCACCCTCCGCCGTCAAGGCGAGCGCGCTCGTCGTGCGGTGCAGGAGGCGCGTCTTGAGATGCGATTCCAGCGCGGAGACCTGCCGGGATACAGCCGGCTGCGTCAGATCGAGGTCGATGGCGGCCGCTGAGAAGGATTTTGTCTGCGCCACCCGCAGGAACGTTCGCAACGCCGATACGACGTCCATCCTCGCCCTCATACTTTTCGACATAAGCCTTATGTTCGCATCGTAGGCGGGTGGCGCTTTACTGTCCAGTCATTATGGATATTAGTTGTCCTTAAGGACACAAGATATCCAAAAAAGGAAAAGCCATGACGCAGCGCCTGAACGCCGCCCAGCAATCGCCTGAACTCTTCAAGAAGCTCCTCGATTTCAGCATGGCCGAGACACATGGCGCGATCGAAGAGAAGCTCCGCGATCTGGTCCACGTCAGGGCATCCCAGATCAATCGCTGCGCCTTCTGCCTCGACATGCACGTCAAGGAAGCAAAGATCCACGGCGAGAGCGAGCTGCGGCTGTACCATCTCGCCGTCTGGCGCGAATCGATCCTTTTCATTCCCCGCGAACGTGCCGCCCTTGCCTGGACCGAAGCCGTCACCAAACTCCCCGAAGGCGGTATCCCGGACGAGCTCTATGAACGGGTGCGCGGGCAGCTTTCGGAGAAGGAAATCTCCGACCTCACCTTCTCGATCATGGCCATCAACGCCTGGAACCGTGTCAGCGTCGCCTTCAAGACCGTCCCCGGCTCCGCGGACAAGCTCTACGGCCTCGACAAGGCCGGACTGAACTGACCTCTCCCTCAACGAAACCATCAACGACGCGGCGCGACCGCGAACGGAGACTATCATGAAAATCGTCATCATCGGGGGCACCGGGCTTATCGGCTCCAAGACGGTCGAACGGCTGCGCAAGCAGGGCTGCGAGGTGGTTGCCGCCGCCCCGAATACCGGGGTCAACACCATCACGGGCGAAGGCCTGGAGGCGGCGCTCGCTGGCGCCGAGGTCGTCATCGATCTCGCCAATTCACCTTCGTTCGAGGACCAGCCCGCCATGGATTTCTTCACCACTTCAGGCCGCAACCTGCTCGCCGCGGGCAAAATTACCGGGGTCAGGCACCACATCGCACTCTCGGTTGTCGGAACCGAACGCCTGCAGGACTGCGGCTATTTTCGCGCCAAGCTCGTCCAGGAAGAGCTGATCAAGGCCTCCGACATCCCCTACACCATCGTTCATTCGACGCAGTTCATGGAATTCCTGGCCAGCATCGCCAAGTCCGGCAGGGTCGGCGAGGCCGTGCACCTGTCACCGGCCTATGTGCAGCCTATCGCATCGGAGGACGTCGCCGATGTGATGGCCGGGATCGCGCTCGGCGCGCCGATCAACGGCATGATCGAGATTTCCGGTCCGGAGCGTGCGCGCATGAGCGAACTCGTCGCCCGCTACCTCAAGGCTGTCGGCGATCCCCGCGAGGTCGTGGCTGATCCGGAAGCGCTCTACTTCGGCGCGAGGCTAAACGACACTTCGCTCGTCTCCGACAACAATCCGCGCCTCGGCCGCATCACCTTCGAACAATGGTTCGCCACCGCGACGCGGAAATGACCGCCAGGATGCGCCGTAGCTCAACACACAAAGGAGTTTTCGAATGATCAAGTCAATCGCCATGGCGCTCGCCGTGACAGCGGCACTGGCCGGCCCGGTTGGAGCCAAGGAGGCCCACCACGCCGGCGAGAAGGCCGCCAAGGTCACCCTCGTCTATGAGCATGAACTGCCGAATGCCCCCGGCAAGAGCATCAAGGGCATCCTCGTCGAATATGGTCCCGGCGGCTATTCGGAGGCGCATACGCATCCAAGCTCCGCCTTCATCTATGCCACCGTTCTGGAAGGCTCCATCCGCAGCCAGGTCAACGACGACCCGGTCAAGGTCTACAAGGCCGGCGAGAGCTTTTCGGAGATGCCGGGGGATCGCCACAGCGTGAGCGAAAACGGCAGCGAGACGAAGCCCGCGAAGCTGCTGGCGGTGTTCGTGGTCGATAGCACCCAGAAGGAATTGACCTATCCGGCCAAGAAATAGGGGCGCAAGGCCGGTCGCCCTTCCTGGCGTCCGGCCCTGCCGCCAGCCAAAATACTGTCGGTGAGCCCATGTTCGGCGATTATCATTTCCTGGCTCTGGTCTTGATCAACCTTCTTGGGCTTGCCGGCATCGTCGTCTGGTATTTCCAGGGCCGTGGGCGTCCCATGGCACGCCTGAGGCCGGGAGAAGCGCGCCTGCTCCAGGACCTGGTGGTCGCCGCCATCTATCTCGGCGTGGCGCTGTCGATAACGGGCGCCCGGAACGATGCGGGCATGGCTAGCCGCCTGCATGCCGGCGACGGGAGACCAGCCGCCCGCGACGGTCATGCGGCCACGTTCATCCGGCGCGCTCTAGCACCCATTCAAAGCTGTTTTTCCAAAGCTCCGCGGGGATGTCGAGCGCCAACGCTTCGGTGAGGTCGGAAAGCCTGACCGCGCGCAATTTTGCGCGCCAGGCCTCATCGGCCTCCCACATGATGCGCGCCACCGGGCAAGGATTGCTTTCGCAATAGCCCTGGGGACGACACGGATTGTTCTCGCGGATATTGTTGCAGACAAACGTCCGCGCCTTGCCCTCAACCGCCTCCACGATGTCGAGGAAGGTCAGCTCTGCCGGCGTCCGCGCCAACCGGTATCCACCCGACGGCCCCAGCGTCGTGTGCACCAGTCCCGCCTGCGACAGGCTTTGCAGTGCCTTGGAGAGGTATTCCTTGGGAAGGCCGTGGAACTCGGCAAGCGCTTTTGTGGAGAGATACCGCCCCTCGGGCAGACCGGCGAGAATGGCGCAGCAGTGCAGTGCCCATTCGACTTGGCTTTTCAGGATCATCCACGGGTTCCCGGGCCGGTACCGACCGACCTATTAAGGATAAAAAGTATCCCTATTCCACCGCAGTGTAAACAGAGATGGATTCTAGCGGGAGCCATGATCCGTCAGCGCATGCGCTCAGGCTCCGGAATGCGGATCGATACCGTAGGGATGGACGGGGTAGCCGGGCCCGATGGCATCGCGCACGCGCTCCGTCCATGCGGCGAACGCCGGATAGTCCGCGAGCGAAAAGCCGCAATCCCCGGCGCGATGGCTGTAGGCATAGACGGCGATGTCGGCGACGGTGAAGTCGCTGCCGGCGAGGAACGGCGTCTCGCCAAGGCTGCGGTCCAGGGCGGCGAGCGTCCGGGCTGCGGCTTCGCGTTTTCCGGCAACCATGGCCTGGTTGCGCTCGAGCCGTCCGGTCAAGGTCCAGAAGCGCAGCGAGCCGATGACGGGCTCGATATTGTACTGTTCGAAGAACAGCCATTGCATGACCTTGGCACGCCGATAGCGGTCCGACGGCAGGAAGGACGTGCCTTCGGCGAGGTAGGTGAGGATCGCATTGGATTCAGCAATGGCGCTGCCGTCTTGGAGTTGAAGTACGGGAACGGCGCCTGCCGGGTTGAGCGCCAGGAAGGCGTCGGTATGGCTCTCGCCCGCGAAAATCGAGACGGGATGACTGTCGTAGGGAATCTCTAGCAATCCGAGCAGGACCCGGACCTTCCAGCCGTTCTGCGATGGCAGATAATCGTGGAGCGTGAGCATGACCGGTCCTCATGATGGATCAACGATCGCATGGCGCAGCGCCGGCCGACACCCGATTCCTGCGCAAACCAATTCATGCAATCGATCGCACAATGACTGCGATCTCCGCCGCCTAATAAATCAATTCCCTCCGTGCCATCTTCGCTTCGATGATCGACATCCACAAAGGCATGACAGATGAACACCCAGTCGACAAAGTCGCCCTCGCCACAGGCGCCAATCGCGGCATCGGTCAGGAAACCGGCCGGCAATTGGCCAAGCTCGGCTTCACCGTACTGCTCGGCGTGCGCGATATCGCCAAGGGCGAGGCGGCGGCCAAGGCGCTCGATGGCCATGTCGAGGTCATCGCGCTCGATGTCGCCGCGCCTGACGCGGCTCAGACGGCAGCCGAAGAGGTGCAGCGGCGGTTCGGCCGGCTCGACGTGCTGATCAACAATGCCGCCATCCATTACGACACCGGCTCGCGCGCCTCGCGGCCCGACTGGACCGTCATCCGCGAGGCGTTCGAGACCAACGTCTTCGGCGCCTGGCGGGCGGGCGCCGCCTTCGCGCCGCTACTCGGGGCGGGCGGCCATGGCCGACTGGTCAATGTGTCGTCCGAAGGCGGTTCGCTAGCCTCGATGGGGGCGGGGACGCCGGCCTATTCGACCTCGAAGGCGACGCTCAACGCGCTGACGCGCGTGCTGGCGGCGGAGCTGCGCGGCTCCGGCGTGCTGGTCAATGCCGTCTGCCCTGGCTGGGTCGCCACCGACATGGGCGGACCGGGCGGACGCCCGGTCGCGCAAGGGGCGGCCGGCATCGTCAGGGCCGCGACCTTGCCGGACGACGGCCCGACCGGCGGCTTTTTTCGCGATGGCAGGAGATTGCCGTGGTGACGTCGGGACTGCCGTGGTGATGGCGTGCAGAATTCCTCGACCGCGTTCTACCCGGATTCCACCCAGATCCGTCATCAGAACTTTGCCGCCATCCAGCAAGGGCAAGACATGCTGCGCGAGGGCGGACCGCTCGCGGCATTGCCCGTGGGAAAAAGCCGCCCTTTTCGTGACGGTCTTCAAGGGTGATGACTGCTCGTCACTGGTTGAGGTCGACCGGTGTCACACCGAGGAGCTTCAGGGCGTTGGCGTAGGTCCGGATGCCTTGCGCCTGCTTGCTCTCGGCACAGAACCGGTTCGCCTTGTCCTGCAGTGCCGTTGCCTGCGCGATCTGGCTCGCACTGGCACCGGGCCTGGGCTTGGTCTGGATGGCGCCGTCGAGTTGAAGACCGAGCCGGCTGCAATATTCGCTTCGGGTGACCGCCGCCTCCGCACCCGACTGTGCGACCGCGAGCATGGCCAGCGAAATGCCTGCGAGGGCACTCATCCATCTGGTCGAATGTCGTTGCATCGCAGGCAGCATCCCTTTGCATTGGTGGCGACCGCTGTCCGGTTGCCACGAGCATGTTATGCCCGACGATGTTTTCCTCAGTTTTTCCCGGATGTTGAATCTTGTTTCTGGAGTGTTTCTGGCGGTCGGGATCACACCTCGTCGGCGTCGAACAACAGCATCGTCAGATCGTCGTCGCCCGGAGCCAGTATCCGCCGGTCGGCGGCGCAGGCGACGCCGACTTCCGAGGCGAAGGCAGCGCGGATGTCTTCGAGGCTGTCGAAATACAATGTTCCCACCAGATAAGGCATCTCGCCCGCCGAGAGCTTGACGATGGGCCGCCTGCTGACATCATAGCGCCTCAGCCCGGGAAGCTTCTTGGCAAGCGGTATGTGAACGTCGAAATAGTGGCGGTCGAAGGCGGCCGGATCGGCCGGGGTTTTGTAGATCACGAGCATCTTTGCCATTGCCATGGTCCTGTCCTGTTGGCGTTTCTGGTCTGGCCGTGCAGGCCACCGCGCCAAAGTCGTTCGACAAGGGCGGATTTCGACCGCCCGCCGATTTTCATGGACGCCGGCAGGCAGGAGCAGCCATGCAAACCGCCGATTTCCCCCCGCTGAGGAGATCGGCGCCTCGTGCTCCGCCAGGCATCTGCGGCGCTTCTGCCTCTTCCCCTGGCATCTTCATTCGCGTAAGGGCGCGGGCAAATCCTCCAATCTCCTTTGAGCCTCCCCGGACCACCATGATCAGACTTGAAAACATCGGCAAGCAGAACGGCCGTCAGCTTGTCTTCATCGAGGCGTCGGCCACGCTGCAGAAGGGCGAGAAGATCGGCCTCGTCGGGCCGAACGGCGCCGGCAAGACGACCTTGTTTCGCATGATCACGGGCCAGGAGCAGCCTGACGAGGGCCAGGTGCAGGTCGATCGTGGCGTCACCATCGGCTATTTCAGCCAGGATGTCGGCGACATGGCGGGCCACAGCGCGGTCGCGGAAGTGATGAACGGCGCTGGGCCGGTGAGCGACGTGGCGGCCGAAATGGCGGAACTCGAGGCTGCGATGGCCGACCCCGACCAGGCCGACCGGATGGATGAGATCATCGAAAAGTATGGCGAGGCGCAGCATCGCTTCGAGGAACTCGACGGTTATGCGCTGGACGGGCGTGCCCGCGAGGTGCTGGACGGTCTGGGCTTCAGCCAGGAGATGATGGACGGCGATGTCGGCAAGCTCTCGGGCGGCTGGAAGATGCGCGTGGCGCTGGCCCGCATCCTGCTGATGCGGCCCGACGCCATGCTGCTCGACGAACCGTCGAACCATCTCGACCTGGAAAGCCTGATCTGGCTGGAGCAGTTCCTGAAAGGCTATGACGGCGCGCTGCTGATGACCTCGCACGACCGCGAGTTCATGAACCGCATCGTCAACAAGATCGTCGAGATCGATGCGGGATCGCTCACCGCCTATTCCGGCAATTACGAATTCTACCAGCAGCAGCGGGCGATCGCCGACAAGCAGCAGCAGGCTCAGTTCGAACGTCAGCAGGCGATGCTGGCCAAGGAGATCGCCTTCATCGAGCGCTTCAAGGCGCGTGCCTCGCATGCCGCGCAGGTGCAGAGCCGAGTGAAGAAGCTAGACAAAATCGACCGCGTCGAGCCGCCAAAGCGCCGCCAGGTGGTGAATTTCGAGTTCCAGCCGGCGCCGCGCTGCGGCGAGGACGTCGTCACCTTGAAGAACGTGCACAAGGCCTATGGCAGCCGCACCATCTATGAAGGGCTCGACTTCCAGGTCCGCCGCCGCGAGCGCTGGTGCATCATGGGCGTCAATGGCGCGGGGAAGTCGACGCTGCTGAAGCTGGTGGCCGGCGCTTCCGATCCCGATACCGGCACGGTGGCGCGGGGACCGAGTGTGAAAATGGGCTATTTCGCCCAGCACGCCATGGAGTTGCTCGAAGGCGAGCGCACCGTGTTCCAGACGCTGGAGGATAATTTTCCGCAGGCCGGCCAGGCGCCGCTTCGGGCACTTGCCGGCTGTTTCGGCTTTTCCGGCGACGAGATCGAGAAGAAATGCCGGGTGCTGTCAGGCGGCGAGAAGGCGCGGCTGGTGATGGCGCTGATGCTGTTCGACCCGCCCAACCTCCTGGTGCTGGACGAACCGACCAACCATCTGGACATCACCACCAAGCAGATGCTGATCGAGGCGCTGTCGCAGTATGAAGGCACGATGCTGTTCGTCTCGCACGACCGGCATTTCCTGGCCGCGCTGTCGAACCGCGTGCTCGAACTGACGCCGGAAGGCATCCACACCTATGGTGGCGGCTATACGGAATATGTCGAGCGCACTGGACAGGAAGCACCCGGGCTGAGGAGCTGAGCGGGTAGGGGCCGTTCTCCGCAATGGAGGCCCAAAGCTTTGTATTACGCAGTTCCCTACAGAAAGCACGACGCGCTCCTCCTGGAGCTGCGCCACTAAAAAATCGGCCCCACACCGTGGTGTTGATCGCGCTGTCTAGAGCGGTTCATCGCTTGATAGAATCGGAAGGGATTCCCGCTCGGTTGGATTTGTGATTCAAGATGCTGGCTGGA
>NZ_VFUW01000014.1:0-117909 GCF_006441385.1 Mesorhizobium sp. B2-4-18
AATCTCGGCATGTTCGGCATCAAGGACTTTGCCGCCGTCATCAACCCGCCGCATGCGACGATCCTGGCGGTCGGCGCCGGCGAGGAGCGGGCGGTGGTCAGGAACGGCGAGATCAGAATAGCCACCGTGATGTCGGTGACGCTGTCAACCGACCATCGTGCGGTTGATGGCGCGCTGGGGGCCGAACTGCTGGTCGCCTTCAAGAAGCTGATCGAGAATCCGATGGGCATGCTGGTCTAGGAAAGGGAAAGGCTGTGCGGATATTCTTCACCAGCCTTTTCGCCTTTTTGATTTCCGGCTTGGCCGGCGGCCTTATCGCGCAATGGTTGGCTGTCGCCACCGGCGCCGAGGAAGAATACATCATCGTCTTCATGTTCTCGGTGCTGGTGACTTTTGTCGTCACCTTCATCTTCTTCGTTGCGCAATTGACGAACGATCCGGTCGCGGCCGTCGCCAGCGCAGGCAAGTGGACGCTGATTGCCTTTGTGGCGCTTCTCGTCCTGCTGGTCGCGCTGATCCTCTACAGCGACAGCAGCGCCGCGCTGGTCAGGAAAGACATACCGATGGTTGCCGGTCTCGGTCTGCCGGGCCTGGTGACGATCGTCATCCATTGGTTGTTCGTACGCTGGCGCGTGAAGCGCGGCGTGGCCGACACAAAGGCAGGTTGAACGGATGAAGACGGTGCTTTGTTACGGCGACTCGCTGACCTGGGGCTACAATGCCGAGGGCGGCCGTCATGGGCTCGGGGATCGCTGGCCAAGCGTCCTGCAAGCAGGCCTCGGCGAAGGCGTTCAAGTCGTCGCGGAGGGGCTCAATGGCCGCACCACCGCCTTCGACGATCATCTGGCCGGAGCCGATCGCAACGGCGCGCGGCTGCTGCCGACAGTGTTGACGACGCATGCGCCGATCGACCTGATCGTCATCATGCTCGGCGCCAATGACATGAAGCCATGGATCCATGGCAACCCGGTTGCCGCCAAGCAAGGCATCCAGCGGCTGATCGATATCGTGCGTGGCCACGACTATCCGTTCGACTGGCCGGCACCGCAGATACTGATCGTTTCGCCGCCTCTTGTCAGCCGCACCGAAAATGCCGACTTCAGGGAGATGTTCGCCGGCGGCGATGAGGCCTCGAAGCAGCTTGCGCCGCAATACGCCGCACTCGCCGACGAGGTCGGCTGCGGCTTCTTCGACGCTGGCACGGTGGCGCAAACAACACCTCTCGATGGCGTCCACCTCGATGCCGAGAATACGCGAAACATTGGCGAGGCGCTGACGCCGGTCGTGCGCGTCATGCTGGAATTGTGATTGAAGGAGAAAACCCGTGGCTGAGAACTACGACGTCATCATCATCGGCTCCGGTCCCGGCGGCTATGTCACCGCGGTGCGCTCCGCCCAGCTCGGCTTCAAGACGGCGATCGTCGAGCGCGAGCATCTGGGCGGCATCTGTCTGAATTGGGGCTGTATTCCGACCAAGGCGCTGCTGCGGTCGGCCGAGATCATGCATTATTCCGATCATCTGAAGGATTACGGCCTGAAGCTCGATGGCGGCAAGATCAGTGCCGATACCGCTGCCGTCGTCGATCGGTCGCGAAAAGTGTCGCTCAGGCTCAATGGCGGCGTCGCCTTCCTGATGAAGAAGAACAAGGTCGACGTCATCTGGGGCGAGGCCAAACTATCCAAGCCCGGTGAGATCGTGGTTTCCAAGACGGCCAAGAAGCCGATGGAGCCGCAGCCGCCGGTGCCGAAAGGCGTCAAGGGCGAGGGCACCTACACCGCCAAGCACATCATCCTGGCGACCGGCGCCCGGCCGCGCGCTCTGCCCGGCATAGAGCCGGACGGCAAGCTGATCTGGACCTATTTCGAAGCCATGGTGCCGAAGGAGATGCCGAAGTCGCTGCTGGTGATGGGCTCAGGCGCCATCGGCATCGAATTCGCCTCCTTCTATCGCACAATGGGCGCCGAGGTCACGGTGGTCGAGCTGCTGCCGGCGGTGATGCCGGTCGAGGACGCCGAGGTCTCGAAATTCGCGCAAAAGCAGTTCGAGAAGCAAGGCATGAAGATCATCCTCGAGGCCAAGGTAACCAAGGTCGAGAAGGGGACGAACTCGATTACCGCGCATGTCGAGATGAAAGACGGCAAGGTCGAGAAGATCACCGCCGATCGCATGATCTCGGCCGTTGGCGTCCAGGGCAATATCGAGAACCTCGGCCTTGAAGCACTCGGTGTTAAGACCGAGCGCGGTTGCGTGGTCATCGACGGTTACGGCAAGACCAATGTGCCTGGTATCTACGCCATCGGCGATGTCGCCGGTCCGCCCATGCTTGCTCACAAGGCCGAGCACGAGGGCGTCGTGTGCGTCGAGAAGATCGCGAATTTCCCCGGTGTTCATGCCACGGACAAGCTCAAGATCCCCGGCTGCACCTACTGCAATCCGCAGGTCGCCTCGGTCGGACTGACGGAAGCAAAAGCCAAGGCCGAGGGCAAGGATATCCGCGTCGGCCGGTTCCAGTTCGGAGCCAACGGCAAAGCCATTGCGCTTGGGGAAGACCAGGGCTTCATCAAGACCATCTTCGACAAGAAGACCGGTCAGTTGCTCGGCGCACACATGGTCGGCGCCGAAGTCACGGAACTGATCCAGGGTTTTGTTGTGGCGATGAACCTCGAAACCACTGAGGAAGAGCTGATGCACACCATCTTCCCGCATCCGACGCTATCCGAGATGATGAAGGAAAGCGTGCTCGACGCCTATGGCCGCGCCTTGAACGCATGATAGATTCCCCGCGGGAGACTCAGCTGTCAAAGCCGTGGGATCTCGACGGCGAGGCAGTTCGTTTCCCAATGCATTTTTACTGGCGCAAGGAGAAGGCATATGCACTTGAACGGCGTGGGCTGGATCGCAGCAATCATCATCGGCGGCCTGGCAGGCTGGTTGGCCGAAATGGTCATGAAGAGCAACACCGGCATATTCATGAACATTATCATGGGCATCGTTGGCGCGGTGGTGCTGAATGCAGTCCTGCAGGCCCTCAACATCGGCGTATTCGGCGTCGGCTGGACCGCCTATCTGATCACCGGATTCATCGGTGCCTGCCTGCTGATCTGGGTAGGTCGCCTGGTGCGCCGTTAGTCGATATCGTTTTCGGCTATGCGAAAACGGTTGTAGCGGCATGCGCCGCTGCAGCCTTTTTCTTTGTCCCGAAAAGTCCTAGATGACGTTAAAGTGACGATCGCCGACGGGCGGTCGCAAGAAAGGCCAGGGTTCAGATGGTCACTGTCCTCGACACGATCGCCAACGCGCCGCGGCTGCGGCATCCCGAGAAGGCCCACAAGCCCGACCAGGAGGTATTGCGCAAGCCGGACTGGATCCGCGTCAAGGCGCCGGTGTCGAAGGGATATGCCGAGACACGTGAGATCGTGAAATCGCACAAGCTGGTGACCGTATGCGAAGAGGCCGGTTGCCCGAACATCGGCGAGTGCTGGGAAAAGAAGCACGCCACCTTCATGATCATGGGCGAGATATGCACGCGCGCCTGCGCCTTCTGCAATGTCGCCACTGGCATCCCGACCGCACTCGACTCCGACGAGCCCGCGCGTGTCGCGCATGCCGTCAAGCAAATGGGCCTCAGCCACGTCGTCATCACCTCCGTTGACCGCGACGATCTCGACGATGGCGGTGCGCAGCACTTCGCCGATGTCATCCGTGCGATCCGGGCGGCAACGCCTCTGACGACGATCGAAATCCTGACGCCCGATTTCCTGCGCAAGGAAGGCGCACTGGAGATCGTCGTGGCGGCCCGGCCCGACGTCTTCAACCACAACCTCGAAACCGTGCCGTCGAATTATCTTAAGGTCCGGCCGGGCGCCCGCTATTTCCACTCGATCCGGCTGCTGCAGCGGGTCAAGGAACTCGATCCGTCGATTTTCACCAAGTCCGGCATCATGGTCGGCCTTGGCGAGGAGCGGAACGAAATCCTGCAATTAATGGACGATCTGCGTTCGGCCAATGTCGACTTCATGACCATCGGCCAATACCTGCAGCCGTCGAAGAAGCACCACCCGGTGATCCGCTTCGTCACGCCGGAGGAATTCAAGTCCTTCGAGACGATCGGCAAGACCAAGGGTTTCCTGCTGGTGGCATCGAGCCCGCTGACACGCTCTTCGCACCATGCCGGCGACGATTTCGCCCGGCTGCGCGCCGCGCGCGAAGCGCAGCTCCAGAAATTGGTCTAACGCCGGTTTCATGCCGAAATTCGAAGCCACCCGCCGCGTCGCCCACACGCCTGAGCAGATGTTCGCGCTGGTCGCCGACATCGAAACTTACCCGCAATTCCTGCCGCTTTGCGAAGCGTTGACGGTCCGCTCGCGCAAGGAGCGTGACGGCCGCACCATCCTCGTGGCCGACATGAGCATCGGCTATAAGGCGATCCGGGAGACTTTCACGACGCAGGTGCTGCTCAAGCCCGACGAACATGCCATCGACGTGAAGTATATTGACGGCCCGTTCAAATATCTGAGCAATGTCTGGCGGTTCGAGCCGGATGGTGCCGGTTGTGCCGTGCGCTTCTTCATCGACTATGAATTCAAGAGCCGCATCCTGGGTGCGCTGATGGGCACGATGTTCGATCGTGCCTTCCGCATGTTCGCCGAGGCTTTCGAAAAGCGCGCCGACATCATCTACGGCAAGAAACCGGCAGCCTGACTCTCGCCAAGCGCCTGCAAGCCGATCTCAAGTGCATGATGGACGGTTTCCCGGCGGATGAAGTCACGGCCATTGTCGGCAAACAGCTTGTGTTCAGCCGTCACGGGTCGGCCGTCCACCGCAACGCCAAACCAGACCAGCCCGACCGGCTTTTCCCTGGAACCGCCACCCGGACCGGCAATGCCGGTGACGGCCAGCGCCAGCCCGGCACGCGAACGGGCGAGCGCTCCGGCGGCCATCTCGATGGCTGTCTCGCCCGAGACCGCACCATGCACCTCGAGCGTGGCGGCGCGAACGCCGAGCATGTCCATCTTGGCTTCGTTGGAATAGGTGATGAAGCCGCGATCGACCACGGCGGAAGAACCGGCAATGTCGGTCAGCGCGGCGATGATCATCCCGCCGGTACAGCTTTCCGCGGTCGCCAGCATGATGCCGCGCTGCCGGCACGCCTCAAACAGGGCGATTGCCAGTTCGCTGTTGGTCATTCCGGAACCTCGCCTGGAAACACCACGCTGGCGGTGGCGATCGCCGCGATACCTTCCTCGCGACCGACAAAGCCGAGCTTCTCGTTGGTTGTCGCCTTGACCGAGATGCGGTCGGCGGAAATCCCCAGCATTAGGGAAAGGACTGATGTCATCACCTCGCGGTGCGGGCCGACGCGCGGCGCCTCGCAGATCAGCGTGATATCGGCATTGGCGATGCGTCCGCCGCGCTCGCGCACCAGTCTTGCGGCATGTTCGACGAATATCCGCGATGCAGCGCCTTTCCACTGCGGATCGGATGGAGGAAAGTGCGTGCCGATGTCGCCGGCCCCGCAGGTCGCCAGCAGCGCGTCGGTCAGGGCGTGCAGGCCGACATCCGCGTCGGAATGACCCGAAAGTTTCCTGTCATGCGGGATGGCGACGCCACAAAGCGTAACATGGTCGCCGGGCTCGAAGGCGTGGACATCGTAGCCATTGCCGGTGCGGATATCGGGAAAGTGTGTCCGCTCGCTGGAAAGTCGCTGGTGCGCCATCGCGATGTCCCGTGCCCATGTGAGTTTGACATTGTCGGGCGATCCCGGAACGAGCTTTACCGGCATTTGCATCCATTCGGCGATCGACGCGTCGTCGGTAAAGTCGGATTTGCCGCTGTTATAGGCTTGCTCATGCATCGTCATGATCGCGAGGAAGGGAAAGCCTTGCGGTGTTTGCGCCGCGTGCAGCCCGCTCCGTGGCACCGTTTCGCCGACCATGCCGGTCGCCGATTCGCGTTTCAGCGTATCGGCGACCGGCAGGGCGGGAAGAGCGCCTTCACGTTCGCCGATGGCCGCGATGGTGCGGTCGATCAGATCCATGTCGACAAAGGGGCGCGCGGCGTCGTGGATGAGGACCTTGTCCGGCGCGTAGCTTCTCAGCGCCTGCAGCCCGAGCCGAACCGAATCCTGCCTGGTCGCGCCTCCGGCAATTGCCGTTACCCGATCCGCATCGGTTCCGACCGCTTGCTGAAAAAGCTCGCGGTCCTCTGCATGGATCGCCACGACAATACGGCCGATGAGTGGGTGCGCCAGAAAAATGTCTATCACACGAGCGATAACGGCGCGTCCGCCAATTCGTTGATATTGCTTCGGACCATCGGTTTGTCCGGCGCGCGCGCCGCGGCCGGCCGCGACGATAACCACCGCGACTTTGCCACCCGGATCCGGAGCCTGATTTTCGGTTGCGCCAGTCATGCAGTCCGGTCCTAGTCGCGGCCAAGGCCGAAGGCCAGCATTTTCCCAATTGCGCCTTAATGTGGCGTCATTCCGCGTTGCACATTTCTCTCGATCTGGCTAGAGAATGTGCAACGAATGGACGTGCTTGGTTTTTGTGCATGGTTAACTTGACCGGATTGGCCCAGTCTCTCGACGTCGGCGACGTCAGAATACGCAACCGCGTCTTCCTCGCGCCAATGTCGGGGATCACGGACGAGGCGTTCAGGCAGCGCGCCCATGGGCATGGCGCAGGCCTGGTCGTGTCCGAAATGGTGGCCAGCGGCGAGCTCGCCAAGGGCAGGGCGGGTTGTGGCCTGCGGATACGCCATTCCGGACTGCCCGTCCATATGGTGCAGCTTGCCGGGCGCGAGGCCAAGCATATGGCCGAAGGCGCGCGGATCGCCGCCGGCGAGGGCGCCGACATCATCGACATCAACATGGGCTGCCCGGCCAAGAAGGTCACCGGTGGCTATGCCGGTTCGGCATTGATGCTGGATTTAGACCACGCGCTCTCGCTGATCGAGGCCGTGGTAGGCGTGGTCCAGGTGCCGGTGACGGTCAAGATGCGGCTGGGTTGGGACGAAGGCGTGCTCAACGCTCCTATCCTGGCGCGCCGGGCCGAGCAGGCGGGCGTCAGGATGGTCACGGTCCATGGCCGCACACGCTGTCAGTTCTACCAGGGCAAGGCGGACTGGCGCGCCATCGCTCGCGTCAAGGAGGCTGTTTCCATTCCGGTCGTCGCCAATGGCGATGTCTGCTCCCCAAGCGAGGCAGCCGCCGTTCTCGAACAGTCCGGCGCCGATGCGTTGATGGTCGGCCGCGCCCATTATGGCGCGCCGTGGGTCGCCGGCGGCATCGCTGCGGCTGCCGCCGGGACATTTTCGCCCGGCATTCCCCAGACCCCGCAAGCGCTTACCGATTATGTCGTCGCCCACTACGAGGACATGCTGGCGCTTTACGGCATCGAGAGCGGCCTGCGCCAGGCGCGCAAGCATCTGGGCTGGTATCTCGATCGACATGCCGGGGGTGTCGCTGGCGAGAGTAGGAAAGCGATATTGACCGCGTCCGAACCGGCCCGCGTCATTGCCTTGCTGCGTGACGTGTTTTCGCGCGACCCGCAAACCTTGAACCTGCGGAGCGCCGCATGATCGCAACCCCTGGCCAAGGCGTTGAAATGGCGGATGCCGCCCAGATCGTGCTAAACACGATCCGCCGCCCGGTGATCATGATCAGCGAGGAAGGCTTCATCACCTTCGCCAATGCCGATGCCGAGGACTTCTTTCGCTCCAGCGCGACCATGCTGGCGCGCAACACCCTGTCCAAGCTCATACCCTTCGGCAGTCCGCTGCTGACACTGGTCGACCAGGTGCGCGAGCGCCGCGCGCCCGTCAACGAATATCGGGTCGACGTTTCGTCGCCGCGCCTCGGCATCGAAAAGGTCGTCGATCTCTATGTCGCGCCGGTGCCGGAGTTTCCGGGCTCCGTCGTGGTCATGTTCCAGGAGCGGTCGATGGCCGACAAGATCGACCGGCAGATGACGCATCGCGGCGCGGCGCGCTCGGTGACCGGTCTGGCGGCGATGCTGGCGCATGAGATCAAGAACCCGCTCTCCGGCATCAGGGGGGCGGCTCAGCTGCTCGAGCTGTCCGCTTCCGATGAGGATCGCGCGCTGACGCGGCTGATCACCGACGAGACGGACCGTATCGTATCGCTGGTCGACCGCATGGAGGTGTTTTCCGACGAGCGGCCGATCGACCGCTATCCCGTCAACATCCATGTGGTGCTCGATCACGTGAAAGCGATCGCAAAGAACGGTTTCGCTAGGAAAATCAAAATACTGGAGGACTATGATCCATCATTGCCTCCGGTGTTTGCCAATCGTGATCAGCTGATCCAGGTGTTCCTTAATCTGATCAAGAACGCCGCCGAGGCAATCGGTAGCGACCCCCAGGGCGAGATCGTGCTGTCCACCGCCTTCCGGCCCGGTATTCGCGTTTCGGTTCCGGGGACGCAGGACCGCGTGTCGCTGCCGCTGGAGTTCTGCGTGCGCGACAATGGTTCCGGCGTGTCGGAGGATATCCTGCCGATCCTGTTCGATCCCTTCATCACCACCAAGCCGAACGGCTCGGGGCTCGGGCTGGCGCTGGTCGCCAAGATCGTCGGTGAACATGGCGGCATCATCGAATGCGATTCGACGCCGCGCGCGACAACATTCCGGGTTCTGATGCCGGCCTGGAAGGAAACGGCGCTTGGCGCTGATCAAGACGGTGAAGGAGACCGCAAATGACCGTTCGCGGCAATATTCTGGTCGCCGACGACGACGCTGCGATCCGCACCGTTCTCAATCAGGCCCTGTCGCGTGTCGGTCACGAGGTGCGCGTCACCTCCAACGCGTCGACTCTGTGGCGCTGGGTCGCGGCCGGCGAGGGTGATCTCGTCATCACCGACGTCGTGATGCCGGACGAGAACGCTTTCGACATGCTGCCGCGCATCAAGAAGGCGCGGCCGGAACTGCCTGTCATCGTCATGAGCGCCCAGAATACTTTCATGACGGCGATCCGCGCTTCCGAAACGGGCGCCTATGAATATCTGCCGAAGCCTTTCGATCTGACCGAACTCCTCAACATCGTCAACCGCGCTTTGTCCGAGCCCCGGCGGCCGAAGATCGATGCCAGGCAAGAAGAGCCGCCCGAAACGATGCCGCTGGTCGGCCGTTCGGCGGCCATGCAGGACATCTACCGCATGCTGGCGCGCATGATGCAGACCGACCTGACGGTGATGATTTCGGGCGAATCGGGCACCGGCAAGGAACTGGTGGCACGAGCGCTGCATGAATATGGGCGCCGTCGTGGCGGCCCGTTCGTTGCCATCAACATGGCGGCTATCCCGCGCGACCTTATTGAATCGGAACTGTTCGGTCACGAGAAGGGCGCCTTCACCGGCGCGCAGAGCCGCTCGACTGGCCGTTTCGAGCAGGCGGAGGGCGGCACGCTGTTCCTTGACGAGATCGGCGACATGCCGATGGAGGCGCAGACGCGCTTGCTGCGCGTCCTGCAGCAGGGCGAGTACACGACTGTCGGCGGCCGCACGCCGATCAAGACCGATGTGCGCATTGTCGCCGCCACCAACAAGGACCTGCGTACGCTGATCAACCAGGGCCTCTTCCGCGAGGATCTTTTCTACCGTCTCAATGTCGTGCCGCTCAGGTTGCCGGCCTTGCGCGAACGCTCCGAGGATGTGCCCGATCTGGTGCGCCATTTCTTCAAGCTCGGCGAAATGGAGGGGCTGCAGACCAAGCGCATCTCTTCCGGCGGCATCGAACTGATGAAGCGCTATCCCTGGCCAGGCAATGTGCGCGAGCTGGAAAACCTGGTCCGCAGGCTCGCCGCGCTTTATTCGCACGACGAGATTTCCGCCGAGATCATCGAGACGGAGCTCAAGACAGGCGAACGCCCCGTGGTACCGGGTGGCGGCAACCTCATTCCCGACGATCTTTCCATCGGGCAGGCGGTGGAGCACTTCCTGCAGCGCTATTTCGCCTCCTTTGCGGGCGAATTGCCGCCTGCCGGTCTGTACGAGCGTATCTTGTCCGAAGTCGAATATCCGTTGGTGCTGGCTTCGATGACGGCAACCCGCGGCAACCAGATCAAGGCCGCTGAGCTCCTGGGACTCAACCGCAACACCCTGCGCAAGAAGATTCGCGAATTGGGCGTCAACGTTTACAAGTCCTCCCGCCAGACCTGAGCCCGCGCTGCATACAGGATCTTTTCAGGGGACCGACCGGGGGAAAGAGTCCTGTAGTTGTCACACTTGTTGCATAATCGCCACAATGCGTTGCATAGATCGGACGCAATCACTGGCTCTAGACGGCGACATGGCTCCGCAGACACCTGTACTCAACAAACCGCTCTTCAGCGAGCCTGGCGCGCGCGACGGGCGCCGGCTGCTGGCACTGCCCGGCGTGGTGGCGGTCGTCGGTGCCTTGGTCATGGCGGCTATTTCGTTCGCCATCCTGGTCGGTGCGACACCGATTGCGCCTGACGCCAAAACGACCTGGGCGCTGATCGCTCTCAACGCCGCCTTCGTGCTCTTCCTCATCGCGCTGGTTGGACGCGAGGTGCATCGCATCGTCATGGCGCGCCGGCATGGCAAAGCGGCTTCTCGGCTGCATGTGCGCATCGTTGCCATGTTCGCTCTCGTTGCCGCCATTCCCGCCATCATGGTGGCGATCATCGCCTCGATCACGCTCGATATCGGCCTTGATCGCTGGTTCGAAATTCGCACCAAGACAATCGTCAATTCGTCCCTGTCGATCGCCGACGCCTATGTGCAGGAGAACGCGCGCAACCTGCAGGGTACGACGTTGTCGATGGCCTACGATCTCGATGCGTCGCGAACGCTCTACGGCCTCGATCGCACCGGCTTTCTCGATCTCATGAACAAGGAAGCCGTGGGGCGCTCGCTGGCGCATGCCGCCCTGATCAAGCCCGATGGCTCCTTCGTCATGAGCGCCAAGACCGATGCCGATTTCGCCATGCCGGAACCGCCGGAAGGAGCGGTGGCCACCGCCACCGACGGCAAGCCGGTGCTGATCGAGCCGCGCACGCGAAACATCATGGGCGCCATCGTCAAGCTGCGCGAGATCGATGGCCTCTATCTCTACACCATCCGTCTGGTCGACCCCGAGGTGATCAAGGCGCGGCAGATCGTCAGGTCCAACACCGACGAGTATCGCAATCTCGAGGATAACAGGCGTACCTCGCAAGTGGCGTTTGCGCTGCCCTATCTGTCGCTGACCCTGATCATCATCCTGTCGGCAATCTGGACCGGCATAGCTGTTGCCGACCGGCTCGTGCGGCCGATCCGTCAGCTGATCGGCGCTGCCGACGAAGTCGCGACCGGCAATCTCGACGTCGCGGTGCCGGTGCGGCCATCCGATGGCGATGTCGCCTCGCTCGGCGACACGTTCAACAAGATGCTGCTGGAGCTCAAATCACAACGCAACGAGATCCTGTCGGCGAAGGACCTGATCGATGAGAGGCGGCGTTTTTCGGAAGCCGTGCTTGCCGGTGTCACCGCCGGCGTCATCGGCGTCGACCCTTACGGCATCATCACCATCGTCAATCGTTCCGCCGAATCGATGCTGGCCGTTTCCGCCAGCGCGGCACTTGGGCAGAATCTTTCCGCGATCCTGCCGCATGTCGGCCGCGTCTTCGAGATCGGCCGTAAATCCGGCAAGCCGGTCTACCGCGAACAGGTGACCTTCTATCGCGCCGGCGCCGAGCGGACCTTCAATGTGCAGGTCACCATCGAGGCAGGCGATGACGGCTCGGAGGAAAAATCCTATGTCGTGACCGTCGACGACATCACCGATCTGGTTCAGGCCCAGCGCTCATCCGCTTGGGCCGACGTGGCGCGGCGCATTGCCCACGAGATCAAGAATCCGCTGACGCCGATCCAGCTTTCCGCCGAACGCATCAAGCGTCGCTACGGCAAGGTCATCACCGAAGACCGCGAGGTTTTCGACCAATGCACCGACACCATCATTCGCCAGGTGGAGGATATCGGCCGCATGGTCGACGAGTTCTCGGCTTTCGCGCGCATGCCAAAGCCCGAGATGAAGGCCATCGACCTGCGCGAATCGCTGCGCGAGGCTTCCTTCCTGGTCGAAGTCAGCCGCGCCGACATCACCTTCGAGCGGATATTCGGCAACGAGCCGCTCAAGGGCACGTTCGACAGCCGGCTGATGGCCCAGGCTTTCGGCAATGTGATCAAGAATGCCGCCGAGGCGATCGACGGACTGGAACATAAGGACGGTTCGCACGGCATAATCCGGATTCAAGCCGGCCGTCAGAATGGCGCGATTCGCATCGATGTCATCGACAATGGCAAAGGCCTGCCGCGCGAGAATCGCCAACGGTTGCTGGAGCCCTATATGACCACGCGTGAAAAGGGCACCGGGCTTGGTCTCGCTATCGTCAAGAAGATCGTGGAGGACCATGGCGGCAGGCTGGAACTCCATGACGCGCCTGCGGATTTCCACGGCGGGCGCGGCGCGATGATCAGCATCATCCTGCCGCCTGCAACCAGCGCGCTGCCGCGCGGCGAAACCAAGGCGGACCACGAAAGAGAAACTGAAAAGGTCGATAATGGCGTCTGATATTCTCATCGTCGATGACGAGGAAGACATCCGCGAACTCGTCGCGGGCATCCTGAGTGACGAGGGTCACGAAACCCGTACGGCATTCGATGCCGACAGCGCACTGGCGGCTATCGCCGACCGAGCACCGAGGCTGATCTTCCTTGATATCTGGCTGCAGGGTTCGCGTCTGGACGGCTTGGCGCTGCTCGACGAGATCAAGACCATGCACCCGAACCTGCCGGTAGTGATGATTTCAGGCCACGGCAACATCGAAACGGCGGTTTCCGCCATCCGTCGCGGCGCCTATGATTTCATCGAAAAGCCGTTCAAGGCCGACAGGCTGATCCTCATTGCCGAACGCGCACTCGAGACCTCGAAACTGCGCCGCGAAGTTTCCGACCTCAAGCTGCGCAGCGGCGAGACTTTCGATTTGATCGGCATGTCCTCGGCGATGAGCCAGTTGCGCCAGACAATCGAGCGTGTCGCGCCGACCAACAGCCGGGTGATGATCGTTGGCCCTTCCGGATCGGGCAAGGAACTGGCCGCCCGCGCCATTCATACGCTGTCGACGCGCAAGGGCGGGCCGTTCGTGACGCTGAGCGCCGCCAATATCACGCCTGAACGCATGGAGATCGAACTGTTCGGCACCGAATCGAACGGGGTCGAACGCAAGGTGGGGGCGCTGGAGGAGGCCCATCGCGGCATTCTCTACATCGACGAAGTGGCCGACATGCCGCGCGAGACGCAGAACAAGATTTTGCGCGTCCTGGTCGAACAGCAATTCGAGCGGGTGGGCGGTACTAAGCGGGTCAAGGTCGACGTCCGCATCATTTCCTCGACCTCCCAGAACCTCGAGGCGATGATCGCCGACGGGCGTTTCCGCGAGGATCTCTACCACCGGCTCGCCGTGGTTCCGGTCATGGTGCCGGGACTGGCCGAGCGGCGCGAGGACATTCCCTATCTCGTCGACAACTTCATGAAGCAGATCGCCCGCCAGGCTGGCATCAAGCCACGCCGTATCGGCGACGACGCGCTGGCCGTGCTGCAGGCGCACAACTGGCCCGGCAACGTGCGCCAGTTGCGCAACAACGTCGAGCGACTGATGATCCTGGCGCGCGGCGAGGACGTGGACGCGCCGATCACCGCGGATCTGCTGCCGTCCGAAATCGGCGATGTCATGCCGCGCACGCCGAACCAGTCGGACCAGCATATAATGGCGCTGCCGCTGCGCGAGGCACGCGAACAGTTCGAAAAGGACTATCTGATCGCCCAGATCAACCGGTTCGGCGGCAACATTTCGAAGACAGCCGAGTTCATCGGCATGGAGCGTTCCGCCTTGCACCGCAAGCTGAAGTCGCTGGGCGTCTGACCCAATCCTCGGTGGCCCACGCGATTGTCCGTTACCTGCACGGCGGAATCGCTTAAACAGGCCGAACCAAATCTCCCGAGGTGACCATGCCGCGCATTGCCTATGTGAACGGGCGCTACATCACTCATGCCGATGCCTCCGTGCATATCGAGGATCGCGGCTATCAGTTCGCCGACGGTGTCTACGAGGTCTGCGAGGTGGCGCGCGGCTTCATCGTCGACATGCCGCGCCACCTTGCCCGGCTGAACCGCTCGCTGACCGAACTGTCGATCGCCTGGCCGGTGACACGCAACGTGTTGCCGCTGATCCTGCGCGAAGTGGTCAACCGCAATCATGTCGTCAACGGCCTGGTCTATGTTCAGGTGACGCGCGGTGTCGCCAGCCGGGAATTTGTCTTCCCATCGGCGAACGTCAAGCCCGCGCTGGTGGTGACAGCCAGGAAGGCCGACCCTGCCGCGGGAGCCAAGCGAGCCGAGACCGGTATCGCCGTCATCACCGTGCCGGAGAACCGGTGGGACCGCGTCGACATCAAGACCGTCGGGCTGCTGCCCAATGTATTGGCCAAGCAGAAGGCCAAGGAAGCGGGCGCGCAGGAGGCGTGGTTCGTGGATGCCGACGGCAACGTCAAGGAGGGCGGGTCGTCGAATGCCTGGATCGTTACCAGGGATGGCGTTCTGGTCACCCGGCCGGCCGAACATGGCATTCTGCGCGGCATCACGCGCACCACCATGTTCGAAGTCGCGGCAAGGCTCGGCCTGAAGATCGAGGAACGGGAATTTTCCGTCGCCGAGGCCAAAGCGGCCCGCGAAGCATTCATCAGTTCCGCGACGACTATTGCCATGCCGATCGTGGCCATTGACGGCGATCCCATAGCCAATGGCCACCCCGGCTCAATAACACTTTCGTTGCGGCATGCCTTTTTTGACATTGCGGAAAAAAGTCCAGCCTGATAACCGCACAGGTGGAATGAACATCAATATATCTCGTTCTGCTTGTCGTTACTGACGGCAAGAGGGTGTTTGCGCGCTTGACATGTGCCCGCTAATTTGGCGCATTGGCTGCAAACCGAAGGGGATCGGCGAAAGACAAAAACAATGGCGGAACGATCGCAAAACCTTCAGGACCTGTTCCTGAATTCAGTTCGCAAGAGCAAGAACCCGCTCACCATCTTTCTTATCAACGGCGTGAAGCTGACCGGCGTGGTCACTTCTTTCGATAATTTCTGCGTCCTGCTGCGCCGCGACGGTCACTCCCAACTCGTCTACAAGCACGCCATTTCCACGATCATGCCGAGCCAGCCGGTTCAGATGTTCGATGGCGAGGAAAGCCAGGGCGCCTGATTGGCACGTGAGAAGGACGCGGACGGCACGGTTCGCGGAAAACCAGCGCATCATCCCGGGACGGAAGCCAAGGGTCCGACCCGGGCCGTTGTCATTGTGCCTGTGCTTACGCGCCAACCGCGTAACGACGATGACACGAACCGTCCGCGGCTGACGCGCTCGGCCGAGGCGCGCCACGACGAAGCAGTCGGCCTTGCCCGCGCCATCGACCTTAATCTGATCCATACGGCGGTCGTGACCGTCAACGACCCGCGCCCGGCGACGTTGCTGGGCAGCGGCAAGGTCGAGGAGTTCGCCGGGATCGTCAAGGAAGGGCACGCGGAAGTGGTCATCGTCGACCATCCGCTGACGCCGGTGCAACAGCGCAATCTCGAGAAGCAATTCAACGCCAAGGTGCTGGATCGCACCGGGCTGATCCTGGAGATCTTCGGCGAGCGCGCGCGCACCAAGGAAGGCACGCTGCAGGTCGAGCTTGCCCATCTCAACTACCAGAAGGGCCGCCTGGTGCGCAGCTGGACCCACCTGGAGCGTCAGCGTGGCGGTGCCGGCTTCCTCGGCGGCCCCGGTGAAACGCAGATCGAATCCGATCGGCGGCAGCTGCAGGAAAAGATCATAAAGCTGAAGCACGAGCTGGAAACCGTGCGCCGCACCCGCGACCTGCACCGCGCCAAGCGCAAGAAGGTGCCGTTTCCAGTGGTGGCGATCGTCGGCTACACCAACGCTGGCAAGTCGACGCTGTTCAACAAGCTGACCGGAGCAGGGGTGCTGGCGCAGGACATGCTGTTCGCCACGCTGGATCCGACACTGCGCCGCGTGCGGCTGCCGCATGGCACGCCGATCATTCTTTCCGACACGGTGGGCTTCATTTCGGACCTGCCGACGCATCTGATCGCGGCGTTCCGGGCGACCTTGGAAGAGGTGGTCGAGGCCGATCTCGTCATCCACCTGCGCGACATTTCCGATCCCGACACGGCGGCGCAGGCCGAGGACGTCGAGCGCATCCTCGCCGATCTCGGCGTCGACGCCAGCGACACCAGGCGCGTGATCGAAGTCTGGAACAAGATCGACCTGCTGGACGAAGGCAACAGGCAGCGGCTGCTCGCCGATAGCGCCGACGGTTCCAAGGAGCCGCCGATTGCCGTATCGGCGGTGTCAGGCGAAGGCATCGATGCGCTGAAAGCGGTTATCGAAACGCGGATGGCCGGCGAACTGCAAGACCTGACAGTGACGATCGAGCCGGCACAATTCGGCCTCGTCGACTGGCTTTATCGCAATGGCGATGTCGTTTCGCGAACCGACAATGACGATGGCAGCGCCACCGTTTCCCTGAAGGCCACGCAAAGCGCCCGAGAAGAGATTGAAAGCCGATTGCGACGCAAAAACAACGGCTAACGCGCAGAAATTCCAGGATAAGTATCGCGCTTTCCGTCCGGAATTGCCGGAGCTATAGGCTTACCTTGCAGTCTTTGCTTCCTGCCAGAGCGCTTCCATCTCCTCCAGGCTAGCTTCCTCCAGCGAGCCGCCTGATTTTTCCAGGGCCTGCTCGACATGGTGGAAGCGTGAGCGGAATTTCTCGTTGGTGCCGCTGAGCGCCGCCTCCGAATCGAGCTTCAGGTGACGGCCGAGATTGACGACGGCAAACAACATGTCGCCGAACTCGTCCTTGATCGAGGCCGTCTCACCCCTCGCCAAAGCCTCGCGCAACTCCCCGATCTCTTCCTCGATCTTGTCCAGGATGGGAGCAGCCTCGCTCCAGTCGAAGCCGACGCGGGCGGCTTTTTCCTGAAGCTTCAGCGCTCGCGTCAAGGCGGGCAGGGCGACCGGAACGCTGTCCAGGAACCCCTTGCCGTTGTCCTCCGGGTCAAGACCGCGCGCGAGCCGGGCTTGTCGCTTCTCGGCCTTCTCCTGCGCCTTGATCTTCTCCCACATGCCCTTGGCCATGCCGGCGCTGCGGGCCTTCTCGTCGCCAAACACGTGCGGATGGCGGCGGATCATCTTGGTGGTGATGGCCTGGACAACGTCAGGGAAGGCGAATTCGCCGGCTTCCTGCGCCATCTGGGCATGGTAGACGACCTGCAGCAGGAGGTCACCGAGTTCGTCGCGCAAATCGTCGAGATCGCCGCGCGCGATGGCATCCGCCACCTCGTAGGCCTCCTCGATCGTGTAGGGCGCGATGGTGGAGAAGTCCTGCTCGATGTCCCACGGGCAGCCGGTCTTCGGCGCGCGCAACGCCGCCATGATCTCGATCAGGCGTGAAATGTCTTTCGATGGCGTCATGGTGCGGATGCTATCGCGCGAACCGCCACTCGGCCAACGCTGTCGGCCGGCGAGGGGACCTTGTCCACAGGCGCACCGTACCCGCCTCGTCAGTCCAGCACGGAAACGATCGCCTTGGCGAGGTCATCCATGCCGTCCTCGGGCAGGCCGGCGACGTTGATGCGGCTGTCGCCGACCATGTAGACGGCGTGCTCGGCGCGCAGCCTTTCGACCTGCGCTTCCGTGAGGCCGAGCCGCGAGAACATGCCACGATGGCTGGCAACGAAGTCGAAGCGGTCGGAATTGGATTGCCGGCGCAGCGCCTCGGCGAATGCGACCCTAAGCCTCAGCATACGAAGACGCATCTCTTCCAGTTCTGCTTCCCAGTCGGCACGCAGCGCGACGTCTTCCAGGACGATGCGAACTGCCGCGGCACCATGGTCGGGTGGCATCGAATACATGGCGCGCGCCGCCGACAGCATCTGGCTCATCGCGACGTCGGCCTGCGCGCCGTCCCTGGCCAGGATCATCGCCGCGCCGACACGGTCGCGGTACACCGCGAAATTCTTCGAGCAGCTCGACGCGACAACCATTTCCGGAACTTTCGCGGCCAGCAGCCGCAAGCCGAGGGCATCGGCCTCCAGGCCGTCGCCAAAGCCTTGATAGGCGATGTCGACAAATGGCAGCAGGCCGCGCTCGACGACGAGATCGGCGATGGCCTCCCACTGGGCCGCATCCAGATTGGCGCCGGTCGGATTGTGGCAGCAGCCATGCAGCAGCACCACGTCGCCGCTGTTGGCCGACCGCAGCGCCGCCAGCATGTCGTCGAAACGAACCGCTCCCGAGGCCGCATCGAAATAGGGATATTCGCGAATCTGCAGGCCGGCGGAACCCATCACTGGCATATGGTTCGGCCAGGTCGGGTCGGAGACCCAGACCGTGGCATCCGAACGCGTCCGCTTGAGCAGTTCTGCCACCAACCGCAGCGCGCCGGAGCCACCAGGCGCCTGTGCCGCCCGGATGCGCGACAGGTCCGCGCCCGGACCGAAGGCGAGCTTGGCCATCACAGTGTTGAACCCGGTATCGCCGGCAAGGCCGAGATAGGTCTTGGTATCCTGGCCCTGCAGCAGCCGCTTCTCGGCCTCGCGCACGGCCCGCATAACCGGCGTCTTGCCGTCGCGATCCTTGTAGACGCCGACACCGAGATCGACCTTGCCAGGGCGTGGATCGGCGCGATAGAGGCCGATCAGCGCAAGAATCTTGTCGGCGGGAGCTGGCTGCAGGTCTTCGAACATCATTATGGTTCCGTTGGCGCGGCGGAGTGATACGCAAATTGGCCACGTTTCACCAGCGGTTTTGATCGCGCCGGCACGAAAGGCGGCACCTGCCGGTGCTGCTTTTCAACCACTTCAGAGAAGGCATGCCATGCTCGTCCGTCTGACCATGATCTGCGCCGGTGCCACGGCGGCGACCCGGAAAGGGCGGTTTCCCTCGGATGAACCGCTGGAGCCACGATCGCTGACATTGGCAAAGGCGATGCGCGGGACGCTGCGTCGCTCCGACCGTGTGTGGACAGCGCCGGCGCTTCGCGCCTGTCAGACCGCCGAGGCGCTGTCGCTGAACGCGTCCGTCGATCCGATGCTGGCCGACCAGAATTACGGACGATGGGCAGGCAAGAGCTTTGAAGAGGTGCAGGCGCGACAGCCTGAAGAAATCGCCGCATGGTTCATGGATCCGAATGCGGTCCCGCATGGTGGTGAGCCGCTGGCCGATGTTGCCCGACGGACCGCCGGATTGATGGATCGATTGATCGCCGAACGTGGCCATACCATCGCCGTGACGCATGCCAGCGTCATCCGCGCCGCGATCCTGCATGTTCTCGGGGCGCCGCTTGCCGCCAGCTCGAAGATCGACGTCGAGCCACTGAGCATCACCGATTTGCGCAGCGACGGCCGCCGGTGGGTGTTGCGCGCTTGCGGTGTCACGGTTCCCAAACCGGCAAAACCACTTGGACCTAAGGGCGCTCACGGCACCTAGGCGAGACGAGATACCTGCAGCCGATATATTTTCCCGCGAAGAAAAAACGGCACGGCCGGGATTAAAATCCCCACATGCTCCGTAAACAGGGCATGAAACGGTCGATGCCACGCTTTGACATCATTGGACAGCTCGGGTCGCTGCGGCGCTACGCCCGTTCGCTGACGCGCGACGGCGTCGAGGCCGAGGATCTCGTCCAGGACGCGCTGGTGCGCGCCTATGAGCGGCGCGGCACGTTCCGCTCGGGCGGAAACCTGCGCGCTTGGCTGCTGTCGATCGTCCACAACACCTTCATCGACCGTCTGCGCTCGCGCCGCTCGGAAGCCGCTCGCCTCGAACAGGCCCGATATCTGGCCGACGGCAGCACCCCGGCGCCGCAGGACCATTCCGTGCGCCTGGCGCAGGTTCGCGAAGCCTTTTTCAGCCTGCCGGAAGAGCAGCGCTCGGCGCTGCATCTGGTCGCCATCGAAGGGCTCTCTTACCAGCAGGCCGCCAACGCCAGCGGCGTGCCGCTGGGCACGCTCATGTCGCGTATCGGCAGGGCGCGCGCCGCCCTGCGCCAGATGGAAGAGGCGCCGGCACGCGGAAAAAACCATCTCAGGATCGTGGGAGGTGACTCATGACGGCTCTTGTCGACCCGGTTACGGATGCCGATCTCGACGCCTATGTCGACGACCAGCTCGACGTCAGCCGCCGCATCGAGGTCGAAGCCTTCCTGTCGGCGCGTCCAGACACGGCCGCGCGTGTGATGTCGGATCTGCGCACCCGCGACGAACTGCGCGTGGCGCTGGCCGGTTCCGAAGGCATGGCGCGGCCGGCGACGGCCGATGCGGCGCGGCGGCTGGAGAGGGGGCTTGGCCGGGGCCGCATCTTCGGTGTGCTGCAACGCGCGGCAGCGGTCGCCGCTTTCGTTGCCGCCGGCTGGCTGGCCAACGGCATCGTCGGGCCGATGTCGGTGACCAAGGTCGTCGCTTCACCGCAGCCGCCCGCCTATGTCGACGAGGCGGTACAGGCACACAGGACGACGCTGCTGCGCGAAAACATGCCCTCGCAGACCGAGGCGCCTAATTACAATGCCGGCGAGATCCGCGCCGCCACCGCCATCGTCATGCCGGCACTGCCGAAGGACTGGAAGGTCCGCGACGTGCAGATCTATCCGTCGCGCTTCGGCCCGAGTGTCGAGATTGCGGTCGACACCAAGGAGATGGGCCTGGTTTCGCTGTTTGCGATCCGGCCGGGCACTTTCGATGTGGTCAAGCCGACCGTGGCGCCCTCGGGCGACATCTCCTCGGCCTATTTCCAGATCGGCGATGTCGCCTACGCTGTCGTCGCCAAGAGCGAGGTTCATGATCTCGACCGCGCTGCCGAAACGCTCGCCAGAACACTTTACTGACCAATCCACAAAGGAGAGCTCGAATGAATACGCCCAATCTTGGATACCGCGTGGGCACAGGCGCCCGGACTGGAGCCGTCTATGACGAGGGCCTGCGCCAGCACATGCTGCGCGTCTACAATTATATGGGCCTTGGCCTGGTGGTTACCGGCCTTGTCGCCTTCCTGGTGTCGTCGACGCCGGCGCTTTATGTGCCGATCTTTTCCAGCCCGCTGAAATGGGTGGTGATGCTGGCGCCGCTCGCCTTCGTGCTCCTGTTCTCGTTCAAGATGCAGACCATGTCCGCGGCAAGCGCGCAGGCGATGTTTTGGGCCTTCTGTGCCGTCATGGGCCTGTCGCTGGCCTCGGTGTTCCTCGTCTTCACCGGCACCAGCATCGCGCGCACCTTCTTCATCGCCGCCACCATGTTCGGCGCCACCAGCCTCTACGGCTACACGACAAGGCGCGACCTGACGCAGTTCTCGTCCTTCCTTATCATGGGCCTGATCGGCGTGGTGATCGCCAGCATCGTCAACATCTTTCTCGGCTCGACCGCGCTGCAGTTCGCCATCTCGGTGATCGGCATCGCCGTGTTCATCGGCCTGACGGCCTGGGACACGCAGACGATCAAGGAGCAATACGCCGAGAATTTCGATGCGGAGTCGCGCCAGAAGCTCGCCGTCTTCGGTGCCTTCTCGCTCTACCTGAATTTCATCAACATCTTCCAGCTGCTGCTGAATTTTACCGGCGAGCGGGAATAGTCCGGACCGTAGCAGGCAACAGCTTTGAGTCTTGGCTGGCCGGAGGGAAACCTCCGGCCATCTTCTTTCGAAAGGGGCGCCTGGCCCACCATCAAGGTTCATCGCGATCGCGTGAAATGCAAATGCCGTCCGCCACCTTGAGTTCACGCCCGGCCATTTGCTAGCCTGCCGGCCACGCCGGACGAACCGCGAGGACGTATGGAACAGGACAGGCTGACGCTTCATGGTGAGGGCATATCGGCAACCATCATCGCCCACGGCGCAGAGTTGGTTTCCCTGCGGGATGCACGAGGTTTTGAGTTCCTGTGGCAGGCTGGACCGGCCTGGCGGCGCCATTCGCCGGTGCTGTTTCCGATCGTCGGCCGGCTGAAGGGCGATCACCTGCACCATCGCGGCCAGACCTATCCGATGACGCAGCACGGCTTCGCCCGCGACAAGCCTTTTATGTGGGCGGAGAGGGGGCCTCGATCCTGCACGCTGGTGCTCACCGACGACGCGGAAACCCGAACGCACTACCCGTTCGCATTTCGACTGGCCGTGACCTATACGCTGGGCGAGGCGCAACTCGACATAGAATTCGAGATTACCAACCCGGGCGGCGACGAACCGATGCCGGCGTCGATCGGGGCGCATCCGGCGTTCAACTGGCCGGTTCTGCCCGATACGGCCAAGGACGCCTATCGCCTGACGTTTGCCAAGGCAGAGCCAGCGCCGATCCGCCGGCTGAAGGATGGCCTGCTCATCGCAACGCCGCAGCCAACGCCGGTCAAAGGCACTGTGCTCGAGCTGTCCGAACGGCTGTTTGACGACGACGCTGTGATCCTGGACCGGCCGGCCAGCAACAGCGTTCGCTATGGCGCCGATGACGGTCCGGCGATCGAGGTCTCATGGCAGGGATTTCAGGAAGTGGGCATCTGGTCCAAACCCGGTGGCGCACCGTTCCTGTGCATCGAGCCCTGGCACGGCATTGCCAGTCCGTTGGATTTCGATGGCGAGTTCACCGACAAGCCCGGCCTGATGCTGATCGCGCCGGGCGCGAGGCGTTCGCTGAGTTACCGGATCAGCCTGGAGCAGGGGCCTCGGTAAAAGTTTTCCTGCAAGCCATGAAGCGGGCGCAAAGGCGGACCGGGGCCGTATTCCACCTCAGGTCGGGTCTCAAACCTGCCTGACCAGGGCGCCGATAACATTGACAAGAAGGCGCGCGGCGGTGAGCGCCGACAGGCCGTCAATGTCGTATGGCGGATAGAGCTCCACAAGATCGAATCCGGCGATCCTCGCTCGCTTGCCCAGGCCCGCGATGAGATCGATGACCTGCGTATAGGTGAGGCCGCCGGGCGTACGCGCGGCCACGCCCGGCATGATGCCGGGGTCGAGACTGTCGCAGTCGAGGGTAACGACGACTCGCGCGCCTTCCGGAATATGGCCGAGCGCCGCTTCGACACCCAGAGCATGGACCTCGCGAGCGGTGACGAAACGGCTGCCATAGCGCCGCGCCGCTTCGATTTCCGTGAGGCGTGCGCTGCCGACGCTGCGCAGTCCGACCTGCACCATGCCGGCGACATGCGCCATCTCGCTCGCGCGGCGCATCGGGCTGGAGTAGCCGTGGCGTTCGCCATGCACCTCGTCTCGCCAGTCGATATGGGCGTCGATCTGCAGGATCCAGACAGGCCCGTGATCCGCGAAGCCGGCGAGGAAGGGACTGACCACGGAATCGTCGCCGCCGAGCAGGATGGGCACGGCCGGCAAGGACAGGACCTCGCGCGTCTTCGCCTCGATCCGGGCGCGGTTGCCGGCATTGTCATGCATGATGGTCAGGATGTCGCCGGCGTCGACGCAGCAGACCGGCTTGCCGTCGAACAGCGGGCCGCCGAGATCGAAATCCCAATGCTCGACGAGCGCGGCATCACCCTGGCTCGCAACGCGGATGGCATCGGCGGCCAAGGCATGACCGCTGCTGTCCTTGCCGGGATAGGTGCTGCCGTGCCCAGCGCCGAAGATCACCGCGCGGGGGGCCGTGTCATCGACGAGGCGATCGGGCAAGCCGAGAAAGGAAGATCGTGTGGTCATTCTTGATAAACCTTTGAGTCCAGCCGAGGCGTGATGGATTGAAGCTAGCGTAGTTGCTGGGATGGTCGAATTCCATTGCCGAAATCGCCGTCCAGAAGTTCCGTCGGTTCCAAGCTGGAGGCGGCCCTGAGACGGGGACATTGAGCTTGCTAAAGTGGGTAAACGTTGCAGATTACTGGAACTGCGATAAAGCGAATGGACCGACCGAGGAAAATCCGCATGATCTATCTTTGTTGTCGAGTGCCGCGGTTCTTATGGCCGAACGCATCCGCATAGATGTGGTTGATGGGGAAGGGAATGACATTGCCAAAGTTCTCATGGCAGGCAGGTCTCCTTTTCGGCCTATGCGCTACTCCCGTTGCCTTCCTGCTGGCACTCTTTTCGGCCGGAGCTGGGCATGGCGACTATGTGCTAGCCCGCATTCTCTATCCAATCCCCATGTTGGCAACTCTTTTGACCGACAACACGATTACCAGCCTTTCCCTAGGGTTGGCTGTGGCACAGTTTCCTGCCTATGGGGCATTTGTTGCTCAAGCCGGCCGCGCCGGTTGGTTGGCGCTTGGCCTCGTCCACGTCATTGCAATAGCAACTGCTTTCAGCGGGGTGCTCGACTATTTTTAGGAACGCCTACGACGCCTCGCTGCCGCTACGCGCAACGGAATCAGCCAGCAGGTAGCGCTGCGCTGGCAGCTATGCTTATTTGCGCGAAAGACAGCCGCCGACTCTCATCGCCTGGGGACCGGAAGATGGCTACATGCCGGCCGCAGTGAAAGGCGCCGGCCACTGGCTTCTGGAAACCCATTTCGATAGCGCGCTTCCGCTGGTGCGGGACTTCCTGACGCGCGTCCATGGCTCAGCACAAGGATTTGAAGAGGTGCAAAAGGAGAAAGATCGATGACGACAACGCCGACCATCGCACGCATCTGGCGCGGCCGTACCCGGGCTGACGTAGGCGACGCTTACGAAGTCTACTTGAGAGCCGAAGGTATTCCGCCGCTTGAGAAGACCGCCCTGGGCGTCCAGCTGTTTCGCGAGGATCGCGAAGGGGAAAGCTGGTTCACCACCATCTCGTACTGGCCCGACCACGAATCGATGACGGCTTTCACCAAGGGTGAGCCAACCAAGGTCCACCATCTCGACCGCGACCCGGAGTTCCTGATCGAATTACCGGAGCGAATCCAGCTCCACCGCATCCTGCTCGACCACCGGAGGCTGCCCTGATGCGACCGGTCGCGATGTAGGAACACATGGAAAGCGTCGCGCGCCGCCGCCGCGTCATCTGGCATGATATGCTCGGTACGGGCGTCCGCCAAACCGGACGCGATGTCTCGAGCGACGTGCCGGTGTCGGCGGCGCCGGGTCAGGAGGTCGGGTGAAAATCTATAGTCCGCGTGTAGTGGAGGGACAGGAATGGGTTCTTCCCCAACAAGCCGAGGACTACCAGCTATTCGCGAGCCTCGGCGACCTGGGCCAGAAGCGATGGCGTCCGCCGCGGATGAAATTCCTGCGCGAGCAAGAAGACGGAACACCCCGGTTATATTCGGATTTTCCTTGGCTCGGCGAGCACGTGCTCATTCTGAGGAGCACGCCGTTGAAGGTGCTAAGGCCGATTCTAGAACCGTATGGTGACTTCCTGCCGCTTCGTGCTGACGAACCCATATCGCTGTTCAACGTCACCAATGTGGTCGATGCGATGGACGAAGAACGTTCAAGAACCGTCCGGTTTGACGATGGCGGTATCATGACGATCGAAAATCTCGTCCTTCGGCCGGAGGCCATCGGCGGGGCCGAGATATTCAAGTTGCCGGAGCGGCCCGATGGCGTGCGACTATCCGATATCTATCTGCAAGAGACCATCGTGCGTCAGATTGGCGAGCTCGGATTCAAAGGCATCGCCTTTGAATTGGTCTGGAATGACGAAGCGGTCGGTCGCGACAGGATCGAATACCGCGGCATGGAGCGGCGTGCGCCAGTTTCATTCGCGAGTTTGAGACGCTTTTGGTCCGGTCTGCTTCGGAAGCCCGGGCTGTGAAGCAGGGCTGTGAGATGGATTCGAGATGCTTTTTACGCCGTGATAAAAGTCGCATAAGATAGATTATGGAACCTACGCACGTAGCGCGGCCGGGGAATTGCTGCGGTTCCGACCGCTGTCGGCAATCATCGTGAATGGGCGCCACCGGCACTTCACGACCTCGAACCCATGGTCGAGCGTTCAAACGACGACTTGAAACGCCAACTGAGCAGCAGCCTCTAGCGGTTTGACTCGTATGGGATTTCGATCACCATGCCATCATAGGCTGGTTCGACATTGTCGGGCGTCTCGGCCATCACGGCGGTGTAATCGAGCGGCACGTGCATGTGCGTCAGCACGGCGCTCCCAGGCGAAACCGCCTCGATCCAGTCCAGCGCCTGGCCAAGCGAAAGATGGCTTGGATGCGTGTTGTATTGCAAAGCGTCGATGACCAGCATGTCGAGACCTCGCAGCCGTTCTGCGGTGGTCTTGGGAAAGTCGCTGACATCGGGACAGTAGGCGAGCCCACCGATGCGGAAACCCAGCGAAATGATGTCGCCATGGATCTGGGGCAGCGGCTCGAAGGTGAGGGCACCCCCCTCTCCTTCGATCACGACCGGCCTGGTATGATCGATGATGTGGGCGTCGACGATCGGCGGATACGAACTGCCTGCCGGCGTCTGGAAGCAATAGCCGAACGCCTCGCGCAGCCGCAGCATGGTCGGCTCGTCGGCATGGATGCCGATGCGGTGCCGTTGTTCCAGCACATAGCCGCGCAGGTCATCGATGCCGTGGATGTGGTCGGCATGCGGATGCGTGTAGATCACCCCGTCGATGCGCCTGACTGAAGCCATCAGCATCTGCTCGCGGAAATCGGGGCCGGTGTCGATGACGACCGTGGTGCGGCCGCCATTGGCGGCAATGCGCTCGACAAGCGCCGCCGTGCGCATGCGCCGGTTCCTGGGATTGGTGGGATCGCAATTGCCCCAGTCGCCGGTGATGCGCGGCGTGCCTGGGGATGACCCGCAGCCGAGAATTGTCAGTCGCAGCCGGTCGCTCATGTCTCGAGCGCCTGCTGGCGAGGCATTTTTCCAAACAGCCGAAAGAAATTATCGGTCGTCACCGCCGCGATCTCAGCCTCGCTGACGCCGATTGTCTCGGCCAGCACCTTCGCGGTTTGCGCGACGTAAGCCGGCTCGTTGCGCTTGCCGCGAAACGGCACCGGCGCCAGATATGGCGCGTCGGTCTCGACCAGCAGCCGGTCACGCGGCAAATCGGCGGCGATGGCGCGCAATTCGATCGAGTTCTTGAAGGTCAGGATGCCCGAGAACGACACATAGCCGCCTAACGACACGCCGACCTCCGCGAGCCGCCGTCCCGACGAAAAGCAATGCAGGATGAACGGGAAGGCGCCCTTCCCTGTCTCGTCCTCGAGAATAGCGGCCATGTCGTCGTCGGCATCGCGTGAATGGATGACGAGAGGCAGCCCGGTCTCGCGGGCGGCGGCGATATGAGCGCGAAAACCCTGCGCCTGCGCATCGCGCGGTGCCTTGTCGTAGAAATAATCGAGACCTGCTTCACCGATCGCCACCACCTTTGGGTGAGTGGACAGGCGGACAAGGTCGGCGGTGGTGACGTCGAGCTCCTCGGCGGCATTGTGCGGGTGAGTGCCGACCGAGCAATAGACTTCGTCGAAAGTTTCCGCGATCTCAAGAACTTGCTGAAACCGCTTCACGCGCGTGGAGATCGTCACCATGCGGCCGATTCCGGCCGCCTTGGCGCGGGCGACAATGGCCGCCCGCTCCTCGGCGAAGTCCGGAAAGTCCAGATGACAATGGCTGTCGACGAGCATCAGGCGTTCGCGTCCGTCTGTTCGACATAGCGCGGAAACACGCCCTCCGGCGCAGGCAGCGCCGTCCCGGAAACAAGCGCGTGGTCGGCGTGGACATGCACGAACTCTCGATTGTCCGCCGGCACCGCCAGCAGGTCGAGCAGCTTGCCGGCCGAGCCCGGAATGAAGGGCTGGCATAGAACCGCCACGCGCCGGACCACTTCGGCCGTCGTCCACAGCACCGTTTCCATGCGCTCGGGATTGGTTTTCTTGAGCGCCCAGGGTTCCTGTCCGGCGAAATACCGGTCGGCTTCCGCAACCACGCCGAAGATCGCCGCCAGTGCCAGATGGATGCCCTGTTCCGCCATTGCCTTGCGCGCGGTGGCGAGAGCGTCGATCGCTTGATCCAGGATCACCTTGTCGGCTTCCGCCAGGTCGCCGCGCTTCGGTACCACGCCGCCGCAATTCTTGGCGATCATCGACAGCGAGCGCTGCGCCAGATTGCCGAGACCGTTGGCCAGATCGGCGTTGGTGCGGTTGACGATCGCTTCATGGCTGTAGCTGCCGTCCTGGCCGAACGGCACTTCGCGCAGGAAGAAGTAGCGTACCTGGTCGAGGCCATAATGCTCGATCATGGTGAACGGGTCGATGACGTTGCCGACCGATTTCGACATCTTCTCGCCGCGGTTGAACAGAAAGCCGTGGCCGAAGACGCGCTTCGGCAGCGGGATGCCGGCCGACATCAGGAAGGCCGGCCAATAAACCGCGTGGAAGCGCACGATGTCCTTGCCGATGATGTGCGCATCGGCTGGCCAGAACTTCCATTTCTCATCTTTTTCATCGGGATAGCCGACGCCGGTGATGTAGTTGGTCAGCGCGTCGACCCACACATACATGACATGCTTTTCGTCGCCGGGTACCGGCACGCCCCAGTCAAATGTGGTGCGCGAGATCGACAGGTCCTTCAGTCCCGACTTGACGAAGCTCATCACCTCGTTGCGGCGCTCGGCCGGACCTATGAAGTCGGGCTGGCCTTCATAAAGCGCGACGAGCTTGTCCTGATAGGCCGACAGGCGGAAGAAGTAGCTCTCTTCCTCGACCCATTCGACCGGCGTTCCCTGCGGCCCGTAGCGGACATTGTCGGGACGGACCTCGGTCTCCTCCTCGCCGTAATAGGCTTCGTCGCGCACCGAGTACCAGCCGGCATAGCCGCCCTTATAGACGTCGCCATTGGCGGCCATCGCCTTCCAGATCGCCTGCGAAGCAGCGTAATGGCGCTCCTCGGTGGTCCGGATGAAATCGTCGTTGGAGGCGTTGAGCGCGGTCGCCATGCGCTTGAACTCGGCTGAATTGCGGTCGGCCAGTTCGCGCGCAGAAATGCCTTCGCGCTTGGCTGTCTGCAGCATCTTGATGCCGTGCTCGTCGGTGCCGGTAAGGAAGAAGACCTGCTTGCCGTCGAGCCGCTGGAAGCGGGCAAGAGCATCGGTGGCGATCAGCTCGTAGGCATGGCCGATATGCGGCTTGCCGTTCGGATAGGAAATCGCGGTCGTGATGTAGAATGTGTCGCGTGACATGAATGAACCGTCATGAATGTCTGAATGGAGGCCGTGGCGGTGGATATCGCATCGGAATGGCGATTGCCATCCCGAGACCAGTGCATGCCGGCCAAAAGTGGCCCCGGTTTAAGGGGCAACGGCATGCACCAAAAAAGGCCCGTCACATTCGCATTGCAGAATTCAGGCGGTCGATCATGGTCAGGGCGTGCTGCTTTTTGTCGAGATTGTAGGTGTCCGTCTCAGATATAGCGTCCAGCGCCTCATGCCAACTGTCCGACAGCGTTTTGGCCCGCTTGAGATCGCCAGCCCGCGCCGCCTGGCTTGCCGCATCCGACAGAAGGTCCAGCGCCCGGCGATTGAAGATGTCGAACTGTATCGCCTGGTCCTTGCCCGCGACCGCCTCGGCCAGGCGATAGGCGCCGCCAATATCGCTCTTTCCCGTGGCCACCAGTCCATCCAGTGTCCGCGCGATCTCCAGCCCGCCATACTGCGTCAACAGGATCGCGTTGCGGGCGCTGCCCCCTGCCCGCTCGACCAATGCAGCCCTCGCGGCCGGATCGTCGGGCGGCGGCGGCTCCGCTGTCTCCAGCACCGCCATCAGTTCGTTGGCGTCGAGCGGTGTCAGCCGCACCACCTGGCAGCGCGAGCGGATCGTCGGCAGCAGACTGCCGGGTGCATGG
This sequence comes from Mesorhizobium sp. B2-4-18, assembly GCF_006441385.1. Lineage (NCBI taxonomy): Bacteria > Pseudomonadati > Pseudomonadota > Alphaproteobacteria > Hyphomicrobiales > Phyllobacteriaceae > Mesorhizobium > Mesorhizobium sp. B2-4-18. The sequence goes on from NZ_VFUW01000014.1 coordinate 29,857, forward strand.
ACGATGAGAATGAACAGGGTCCGTGCCGGTGGTTCCTCGAGATTCTTCAGCAAGGCATTGGCCGCATTGGCATTCATGTCGTCGGCCGGGTCGACGATCACCACCCGGTAGCTGCCGTCATGCGAAGTCAGCGACAGAAAGCGGCTGACCTTGCGGATTTCGTCGACGGTGACGACAGTCTTGAAACTCTTGGTCTTGTCGTTCAACGGGCGGGTCAGATGCAGTACGCCGGGATGCGCGCCGGTTGCGATCTGGCGAAACAGCGGCGAGGCCGGATCGGGAACCGCTAGGTTGCCAGGCGCCTGGTCGAAGGCCGGATGCTTCAAAAGGTGGTGGGCGAGATGGAAGGCGAGCGTCGCCTTGCCGATCCCGACCGGACCGGCGAAGATAAGCGCATGCGGCAGCTTTCCCGCACGATAGGCGGCGGCAAGCATGGTGACGGCCTGCCCGTGTCCGACCAGACGCGGTGTTTCGGAGGGTTCCGGCACGCCGTCCAGCGTATCATGCTGTTCCGGCGCGATGCGTTCGAAGATCATACGGGTGCGACCTGCCTGTTGCGCTCGGACGCCCTTGCCTCCAGTGCCGCGAACACGGTCGCCGTGACGACATCCTCCACCGTGTCCGGATCGGCGGACGCATCGACGACGATGCAGCGTTCCGGCTCTGCCGCGGCGATCGCCAGGAACGCTTCGCGGCGGGCCTGGTGGATGGCCAGCGTCTCTTTTTCGAAGCGGTCGGCTGTGGCATCGCTGCCACGCCGCAACGTCGCGCGCTTCAAACCCTCGGCCGGGTCGATATCGAAGATCAGCGTCATGTCGGGCATCATGCCGTTGACGGCGACCTGTTCCAGCATGGCCATGAATGCCGGATCGATCCCACCCGTAACGCCTTGATAGACACGCGAGGAATCCAGGAAGCGGTCACAAAGCACGATGGAGCCGCGTTCGACCGCCGGACGAATGACCTGCTCGACGTGGTCGGAACGCGCGGCTGCGAAGAGCAGCGCTTCCATCTTGGGCCCGAACGGTTCGGCGGCACCCGAAAGCAGCACATGCCTGACCGCTTCGGCGCCCGGCGAGCCGCCCGGCTCGCGTGTCCGTACGACATCATACTTCTTGGCGCGCATCTTGGTGGCCAGCCGCTCGATCTGTGTCGACTTGCCTGCGCCTTCGCCGCCTTCGAAGGTGATGAAAAAACCGCGCGCCAACCGAGGGCCTTTGTTCGTGTTCGAGTGGATTGTTGGGCTGTAGATAGTCCGCGTTCGGGAAAACGTCCATGCCGTCGGCGCTATCGAAGCCAGCCGATCGCCAGTTCCTTGACGGCATCGAGAGCGCGTTGCGGCAACGTGCCGACGCTGATCGACTCGGCGGCGAACAACGGTGTCTCCTGGCTCAGCGTGTCGCCGATCCAGACGCGCAGTGCGCCCACCGGCTGCCCCTCCTCCACCGGTGCCGCGACCGGGCCGGTGTAGATGATCCTGGCCGTCAGCTTGTCGCGGTTGGTGATCGGCAGGAAGATGTCGATCGGACCTTTTGCCTTGAGCGTCACGCCGGATTTCATGCCGCCAAAAACCTGGGCCTCTCCGACCACCTCGTCCTTGGCGAAGATTTCGGTCTTCTCGAACGAGCGAACGCCCCAATCGAGCAGTTTGCGTGCCTCTTCTGCGCGCTCCTTGTCATTTGCCAGCCCGCTCATCGCCGCGATCACCCGCGTGCCGTTGTGGCTGGCCGAAGCCACGATGCCAAAACCGGATGTCTCGCTTGCGCCGACAGCCAGGCCGTCGGCGCCGATATCCATCGCCAGCAACGGGTTGCGGTTCCTCTGCGAGATCTTGTTCCAGGTGAAATCCTTCAACCCGTAATACCGGTAGAAATCGGGGTATTCGCGCCATAGATGCAGGGCGAGCTGCGCCAATTCGCGCACGCTTGTCTGTTGGCCGTCGGCCGGCAGGCCAGTGGAGTTCACGAAAGTCGACGTCTTGAGGCCGATCTGGCGCGCACGTTCGGTCATCTCTCCGGCAAAATTGTCCTCGGATCCGGCCATGCCTTCGGCGATGACGATACAGCCGTCATTGGCGGCCTGCACGGTCACCCCCTGGATCAGGTCCTCGAGCCGGATCGCCGATTTGAGCTTGGCGAACATCGTCGAGGTTCCCGACGGCGCGCCACCTTTGCGCCAGGCGTTTTCGCTGACCACGAACGTATCGTCGAGTTTGAGGCGCCCGGATTTGAGGGCGTTGAAAACCACTTCCATCGTCATCAGCTTGGCCATCGAAGCCGGCGGAATGGGTTTATCGGCATCTTTCGAAAACAGCACCGTGCCGGTATCGGCATCGATCATGAAGGCCTGCGCGGCCTTGGTCTCGAAAAGCTGCGCTTGGGCCGGCGAAAGCGTAAGCAGGAGGCTGAGGAGAAAAAAAACGGCGAAAGGCTGTAGCAAGCGAAACTGCATGAAAATCGACCCGTTGGCCGGCCCCTCCGGCGTCCCGAAACTATCGGGCTTTTTCGGTGAGGGATCAACTGCCGGGCGCAACCGGCGCTGGATCAGTCGCGCACGACCAGCGCGTCGGGCGCGCCATGAGACCACGCCGCCTTCAGCAACTCGTCCAGACCGCCATGGCCGTCCGGATAGAGGTTGACCGCATACCAGTCATTGCCGTCGAGATCGGAGCGCTGGATTTCTATTCTGCCGAAGGGCTTTAGTGCCGAGGCCACACGTGTGGCTTCGGTGGCGTCGTCGAACGTGCCGGCGGCGACATAGTCGGCACTGGATGGCGCCGCTTGGCGGCCGGTGTTTTTCCACGACCGCAGGATGTCTGCGGGCGACATGCCGCTGTCGTCCAGAGCGGCAAAGACATCCGCGCGATGGACGCGTTCATCCGCATAGGACAGCGACGCCATGGCGAACGGCGATTGCGGCGGCAGGCTGATCTGCGGCCGTTCCGGCACGATCGGTCCAAAATCGGGCAGCGCCGGATCGCCGAAGGCCGGCTGCGCGGCCATCCGTCCCTGCATCGGTGCCGCGGCATCCGTCAGCTGACCTGGAAACGGCACGGCGGCCGCGCCGACCGGAAGGCTCGGCGAAGGCCCGTTCATGGCCACCATGACGCCGGTCGGCAGGCCATCCGATGGGTCCGGTATGCGGTTGCCTGGATGGTAAGAGGCCATCAGGTACTGATCGTCATTGCCGTCGAGCGGCGCGCGGCCGACATATTCGACCTTCACCTTCGCGGTACCGACCTTGTCGTAGTCCAGCATCTGCGCGGCTCGCTCCGAGACGTCGATGATGCGGCCCTCATGGTAGGGGCCGCGGTCATTGACGCGCACGATGACCGAACTGCCGGTTTCGAGGTTGGTGACGCGGGCATAGCTGGGCAGCGGCATGGTCGGATGCGCCGCCGTCAGATGCGCCATGTCGTAGACTTCGCCATTGGCGGTCAGCCGGCCATGGAAGGCGTCGCCATACCATGATGCCAGACCCACCTTGGCGTACTTCTTGTCTTCCTTGGGATAATACCACTTGCCGCGCACCTGATAGGGCTTGCCAAGCTGGTCGCGACCGCCGCCGCGCCGCATGAAGGCAGCGCGCGGACTGGCCTTCACCCCATATTCGGTCTCGGCGAAATATTCCTTGGAGCGGGTCTTCTTGTAGACCATCCCTTTCGGCTCGGGCTGCGACGCGCAAGCGGCGAGCAATGCAGCCGACGCTGCAAGCAACGCAACCGTGGCAACGCGACGAAGACGCGGGTGCGTCACAGTCTGCATTCTTGATTGCCCCCTAAATCTCATGAAGACGTCGCATCCGACCATCAGAGGAGCCAAAGCACTCACTCGACAATGCCAACGACGCCTCGAACCCCGATCCTTTGTGCGCAGGAATTGTTTATCACGGTATTAACCGATTGTGGCCGGAACCGGGCAAGATTGTGACGCCGCCTGTCCTGTCCTAGGCTCAGGGAGCGACCTGCTCATGCAAGCCGGTTGACAGGCCTTTGCCGGGCACACTAGAGCAGTGGCCGGCAGTCGCTGGAGGGATGGCCGAGCGGTTTAAGGCACCGGTCTTGAAAACCGGCGTGGGCGCAAGTTCACCGTGGGTTCGAATCCCACTCCCTCCGCCATAACGTCAACAATATCAACGTGTTAGGCGGCATTTCCTAGCCATGCCATAACTGATGACCTACCCCCAAAAAAAGAAAAAGCCCGGAAAGCCGAAGCCGCCGGGCCTGTGAACCCTAGACCTTGCGGAGGTGCGGAGCCGGATCGCCCTCCTCTACTTTTTGGAAAATATCTTCCAAGCCTTGTCTGAGACGGCTCATTTCGTCGATCAATTCGGCCAACTCCGAAGTCTGAGCTGAGGTCGCGCTTCCCTTTTCCAACGCAGGTCTGAGTTCGCCGACGCGCTTGGCTATCTCGTCAACTCGTCGCTTTTGATCATCGGCTGCGAAACGCGCTCGGTCGAGTCGTGGGTCGTTATATCTTTTTGTCATCCGCAAAAGACCTCCGCTCACGGTTTTTAAGGTTGTAGCCGAACTGCCTAGAGATTTCATAGGCCCGCCACCGGGTGAGGCAGCGGGCCAATCGATCAACCAGTTCGTTTAATTCACTGCCGCGCTACCGGTCGGGCCGAAAAGCACTTCATCACTGATTTCGGTGTGCTTTACCGTCGCCTGCGACATTGCGAGCATCGTTTCGAACGTTACGATGAACTTGGCCACACACACGCGCTCCTGGCTCCCATCATAAGCGCGCTGATTGGCGAAGTAGGAAACCCGAAAGAGGTTCTTCGAAATCTCCTCGACACGGCCGACGCCCTGCACAAATGTATCCATGATCACGGCCGGCTCTACCATGTCGGTCATATTACCACCTGCTCCCAAGGGGTGGTGGTGAGCCAAGCCTTGACCTCATCAAGTGACGCGCCACTCTGTTTCATCGACCACACATGCTCGATCCGGTCGTAAAACTGTGATCGAACGCGAGCGGCCACTTCAGGCGGAAGGGTGTCTAGCATATCTTCAATGCTGCGCAGTTTGGCCTTGGCGCTTTCTCTGGTCGGTGGTGTGGGCGGGGTGATCAGAAGGGCCAGCGGTGCCGGCAATGCCGCAGCGCCAGCTATAGCCGGCAGAGAGGCAATCACGCCGAAAATGGCGCGTCGTGTCAGTGTTGCATGAGAGGTCATTGTCCCAAGTCCCTCGGTATCGGGCTTATCACGGCCCTTGTAGGCGACGTGACAGACGCCGCAGCCGGGGGGTGATAACTCGCCGAGAGACGAGCCGAACGATTTTAAGCCTCACGGCTCTGGACATGGCGTTCGCCCCCGGCCATAAAGGTCGGGTCGCGCGACCGCCAAGTCGCACGCTTGAACAGCGGAAAAGATTGCCGCCGTTCATCAAGCCGTCCCTTCCCGCCAAGGAAGGAACCTCCGCCAAGAGGTTGTTCGGCTCTATCTCGGTCCGGGTTATCACGCCCACGGACACTTAGCCGCTGATTTGCTCAAATCGTCAAGCGCTCCTGAAAGGGAGCCGGCTTGCGTTCCGTATTAGAAGGTGCTGTTCTTCTAATCGAAGTCCGTGGGGGGATGAAATGGACATAGCAGCGGGACTGTCATTACTTTCGCAAGCATCTGGCATCGTAAAAGACCTGCGTGAAATCGATAAAGGTTTCGACGCCGCCGCGCTTAAGGCGAGGATGGCGGACTTATATGTTACCTTGGCCGATGTAAAAATTGCCCTTTCCGACGCGCGTGAAACAATTCATGACCGTGACAGGCAAATCAAAGATTTGGAGGAGAAGATCGTAGCACTTACGTCGGGTGAATTGTGCCCGATTTGCAACGGCGGACGGCTTAAGGCCATCAGCGTGCACGCCCATCCACATCTTGGAGCCGCTGGAGTTCAAGAGAAAACGCTGCAATGTGAGAGTTGCACGCATAGAGAAATGCGCATTCACGACCCTGAAGGCAGACTGAGGGGCAAAAAATGAGCGCGACACAGATATTCAATATCCTCGGCCTAGTTCTTACCCTGGTAGGAGTGGTCGTTCTTTTCCGCTACGGCATGCCTTACAAAGTACGTTCAGGCGGGATGGATTTAATCGGGATAGAGCAAACCAACCAAAACGAGATCGCCTTGGAGAAGCGCTACGATTTGTTTGGCAATTGTGGCTTGGTATGCATCATAGCCGGCACAATTCTCCAGATAGCGGCCAACGTCATCTAGCCACCACAGTCAGTGGGCGCGGAACAATGTGCGACCGCGCCACTGACTGGAATGCTTGTTTTTAATGCCTGGTCTTTCGATACCGGCGCCTAGCCTCAGCGATCACAAACGCGCGTGTAGCCCTATCCTCTGGCTCCCGGTCGTGCTGTTCCTCAACTGGCTCCTGTTCTTGATCAGGATCGCCGTCCATTTGGTCCAGAACCGCAATGAGGTGTTCAATCGTTGCCTCGACACGCTTGCGAAAGAACGAGCTCATTGCAGCGTCCTTTCCTGCCACTGAACGATAGGCGTGCCGCCAAGCTCCTTTATCGCTCTCAGGATGTGTTTGTAGTTCAAGCCAGATCGCCAGGATCTTCGCCTGAAATAACGACCTGACCTCGCGAATTCATCCAGGTCGGGCATGGAAATGTTCTGTCGCCAGCATTCCTCTCTGAGTTCATCCAGAAGCGCGTTGCCGGTTATCCGATAAGGTCGCTTGCGGGGTCGCGATAGCTTGCACTTGCAGCCCCGCCTCCAGATCTGTTTCATCGTCATTTCTGGGAAGGCGTCGCGAAGCTCTTGGGTCGAGCTGGTGCGATACATCTTCCGGAATAGGGTGTCCCGCTTCGCTGTCCATATATTGATTCTGCGGCGAACAATTCCGAGCACCGTGCACCGATGCTCAATGGCTTTCCGGCTGCGGTGAGGCAACGCCTTCGCCATGGCCTTGTAATCCGGATAGAGCGATCGACAGATTTCGTCCTCTTTCGGTATCCAAAGCTTCTGACCTAGGAGCGTGAAACCTCGCTGATGGATCTGTCTTCTAAGCCTCTCTCCTGCCGCTTGGTGTTGGGCTGCGCCTGCTAAGTACATTTGGGGCTCCTTCCCTCTCTTTGAACATCGTCATGAGCTTCTTCATGCCTTGGAGGTTTGAACCCGACCGCGCGAACCACACGCCGTCACGACATATAGTTTCGACTGCCGAAGCCATGGCGCTAGAGATAAGGGAAAGTTGTGCCCGTGAATCCCACTGTTATCCTCCCCTTTTCTAGGGAGTGTCTCATGGGCATGCTTGCACTCCTGCCTTGATTGCGCGATTGCTCAGTTAGGGCAACAATTGGGGCGGGGGCTGCGTGATACCGATGCGTCGGTCATCGCGCACGGCGATGGCATGATCACAGACTTATTTCTAACAGCGGTCGCTGCTTTTTCTATTCTGATTCCACTCTACTTCATCCTCAAATGACAGTGCGTCGGCCTCCAGTTTCAACGTGAACAAACCGGGGATTCACAGATTCGCGCACCGGGTATATGTTGCCCGGTATGGAACACGCTTTCGATGATCTCGCCAGCGCCTTGAAAGCCCCTCAGAACGGCCAGGGGAGCCGCTACAGCGCGTTTGCCCTGAAGATGGCAGCGAACTTGCTGCTGGGCTTCGCAATCGGCCTGGGCATCGCCATAGGTCACGCTGTAGCGGGCTAGCGGCCCATATTTGCGCTATTGCTAATATTAGGCCATGATCCCTTTGCCGGGAGGGATCGCCGGCATGGCCCGGTTGCCGGCCTCCAACCCAAAAAACACCCCACGGCAGCCGGGTCGCCCGTTTATTACCGGCCGCCCTTAGCCTTCCCATAGAGGTTGTTTTGCCCCATGCCCGACGTCTTGTTGGAATCGGGCGAGTAGATCAGCCCGACCGTCTTGCACTGGCAAGCGTCGCATTTCAGCTTCGGCCTCAGATCCCACTCCATTGCGGGCATGTCCGGTCCAAACCGGTCGCGGAGCTTTTCGAGCGGCAGGGTCTTGCTGTGGTTGCAGGCCGGGTTCTGGCAAAAGGCAGTGACGCACATCTTGGCGTCAATGAGAGATTGGAGCGTCCAGTTCTTGCCTATCAAAGCACGATGTCCCTATTTTTCCCGGAAGTCCTTCAGAGAGGCGTGACGTAGCTTCTCCTCGCCCTTCAGGAACCGCACGCGGCCGACTAGACCGGGTTTTAGCCATTCTGCCTTGTCGCTCTTAAGACCCTTCGGAACAGGTCCGCCGACCTTCCCCTGCACGCGATCCCATAACGCTTGCCGTTTGTCAGCCTTGAAGGTGACAAAGGCGCCACCGGCATAACGGCCTTTGTCGGCCATCAGCACCATCGCGGGTTTCCCCGCCTCACGCTGCACGCCAATGATGTCCATTTCCTTTTCGGTATAGCACTTGATCTTGCGCCAGTTCATCGTCGGCCCGCTGCGATATTTGCTCTCCTTGCGCTTTGAAACCATGCCCTCCAGGCCGGCTTGGTCGACAAGGTGATAAACGGCATCGCCGGTCCCAGGCATTGCTTCGCTGAACTGGATGCGGCCGCCGGTCGGGATCAATGCCTGGAGAATGTCGCGGCGGTCTTCCACCGGCATGTCGCGCAAATCGTGACCATTGAGGTGCAGGAGGTCGAAGGCCACCAGATAGAGGTCGCGAGATGGCGTTCGGCTGGTGACGGCTGACTGCATTGCATGGAAGTCAGACAGGCCGGCTTCGTTGATGGTGATCGCCTCGCCGTCGATGATGAAGTCTTTCGCTTCGATCGCCGCTGCTTCGCCGGCAAGCTGGATGTAGCGCCCGGTCCAGTCATAGCCGTTTTTGGTGATCAACCGAATCCCGTCGTCATCCTTGATGACCTGGGTCCTGTACCCATCGAATTTTATTTCGTGGATCCACTCGTCGCCCTGTGGCGGGGTGTCGACCAGTTCGGGCTCCATCGGCTTAATGAACTTCAGACGCATGAACACACTCGCAAAACCCCGACTCAATTAGCTTTGTCTAAAATTGTTCCGAAGGGAGACGCGGACGCTGAAACAAAGCGACCGATCGCACGTTGCGAATCTCGTCACAGGAGGAAAGTTAATGGCCGACGACAAGAGCAAGCGTGATGCCCGCGATCGGAACCGCATATCGGGTGAAGAGGATTATGAGGTCGCCTATTTCGCCCGGAAATTCCAGCTCACCATGCCGGAGGTGCGAGACCTCATTGCGAAGCACGGCAACGACCGTGAGACGCTAGAGCGAGAGGCGAAAGCGCTTGGAAACCGCTGAGCCCGAGACATTCGAGCGGCTTCGCGCTCTGCCCTCGATAATGATCTCGGCCGAGGACTGTGACGAGGCCCTTGGCTTGATCAGAATGGCGATCGAACAAACCTGTCCGGCCGGCGTGCTGGCTAGCCGAGAAATGGTCAATGCGCTCTATGGGCCGACCCCGATCCATGAGGCCGAGGCGCTGGCCAAAGCAATCATCGCCACGGTGGAGAAGCTGACGAAATGAAATGGCCCGCTGCACGAGGGGAAAGCAGCGGGCCGGTGCGCCACGGGCGGGAGATGAGTATGGCGCCTGCGGGTCGAACTTGGGCCAATCCAACTTGTTCCCGAGCCGTGCCGCCCTTTTTTAGCAGTGCCTAATCAAATCTGGACTCTCCCCCGCAACGGACGCATTGTCCCATCGGGAGTGAAGGGCTTGGGAAAAGGCCATCATTACAGAGGTGCTGGTGCTGATCAGCCGAGGCGCGCGAGCGTGCGGCGCCGAAGGTCATGGCGGTGGCAGTACATCCTCCCGCTCGTAATGGTGCCGCTTGCGGCTTTCCTTACTGTGAACCCAAGCAGCCTCAACACTGTTGCGAACCTCGTGCCCACCAAATGGCTTGGCAGCTTGGACGTCCCTGATCCCTCATCGCTGCTGCTTGCGGGCGGCAATTGCAACATCAAGGGCAACATCTCGATTAACACCGGCGAGCACATCTACCACGTCCCCGGCCAAGAACATTATTGGGAAACGAGGATCAGCCCTGAGTATGGCGAACGCTGGTTCTGCAGCGAAGCCGAGGCGCAAGAGGCTGGCTGGCGTAAAGCAAGACGGTGAGACGGCGGCACGTTAACTGGTTGTTGGCCGATCCTCGATTAGCATCCGCTGATGGAAACCTCTTTTGACGACCTCACCCATGCCGTGAAGGCTCCACAAGAGAGCCCGAGACTCCGCATTGCGCTCGCGGCCTTCGCCATCCTCGCCGCCGTGGCCGGTGCCGGTGTATTGATCAAAGGAACTGCCCGCGATCAGCCGCGACTTCCAACCGTCGATATCGGTCAGATCCTCCACCCAGGCGTGGTTTGACTACCGCCGGCAGAGTTGCCAACTGCCTGATCGGCCATTTTTATGGCTTCGTAAAAGTGCGGACTTCCAAATTGGTCCATGCACCTTGCGTCGCGGGCGCCCAGACCAAGCTGTAGACAATCGCGTCGTAGGACCGGTAGATTTTGAAGTTCTTCGGCCCGTTAATGTTTTGGGCCTGCATCAGGATTTCAACGATATCCTGGTCGTTCGCCGCACCCCAGTCCATATAGAACGCGACGGGATATGGTGTGTTCGAATCCCACACGGTAGCGGTGTTGCCGTCCCTAGCCATTGCGGCAGTCGTGCTGTTCGCCGCCGACGAAACGGACGGCGTTCCGCCGCCGATATCGCTGCCGCCCGAACTCGCTCGAAAGATGATATCGACAAGGCGCATAACGCCGCCGCCGGCCTGGTTGTCGGCGAAGGAAACCGCCCAGTAGCGTGCGGCACCAGTCGCCACATCCCGACCGGCGGCGCTGAAGGCCCTGGCCTCGCCGATCGTATCTGCCGGCAGCGCGCCGCTCCATCCGGTCTGCCCCGTTATCGTCGCCAGCGTCGTCCACGACGAACTGTCGTCGGAATACTGGATCGTAAAATCCTTTGGCGATTCGGTAGGGACGGTCGGGAAAGCCTTAATGACGACCTGCTGGATATCCTTGGCGTTGCCGGAGCCGAAGTCGTAGGTGATCGTTGCCGTGGCGGAATTCGCTCGCCAGACCGTAGCCGGATTGCCATCGAAGGCATTGGCCGCTGCGCCAAAGCTGGCGTCCGATGCGCTGGCCGTGCCGCCTGTGGCGACATTGGCGCCCCATGCCGTCGTGCGCATCAGAATTTCTGCGATGGCAACACGGGCGCCACCATCGACGGCCGTGCAGCTTATTCGCCAATAGCGATGTCCACTGCCGCCGCCACCACCGCCGCCGGGATTGGTGTTTCCAAACATTTGGCCGGTGGACATTAACATCGGTCGGTCTCCTATCGTTCAAACATGGCGATCGAATACGGTTCGATGATCGATCTCGCGATATCGCGAGCGCCGGCCGTGACGTCGATCACGGCGCCCTGGATCTGATCATCGATGTTGATGCATTCGACTTCATCTTCGCCACCGCCGTGGATCATGAGATCCGACAGGAAATCAGACAAATTTCGGAGGTCGCCGGTTCCCGATACATTGAACCGGCGCCGCTGAGGCACCGCAAAATTGTCGGTCGTGATGACGGTATCGCTGATCGCGTCGTAGACGTGGCGCCATGGTGACAGCTCAACGGGCTTCGAAACCGTTGTCGTCGTGCCATCGTCCAGATTGGTAAAATAGTAGTGGTCCGAGTCTTGCGTGAAAAACGTGTCCTCGAACCTGTTGAGCGTCGGGTCGCCATCGCCGCGCGGTGCTGAAGCTGCCGGGAGTTGGTAAGGCACGGTGACAGTCCAAATGGTCGCGCCAGTGCCGCCGACCTTGATGGCCTGGGCGTTGTCATTCCAGACAATCAAATTGCTATCGTGGAAAACGACATATCTCAGATTGTCGCTGAACGTTGCCAACGTGGTCGTTGTCAGGACGAGGCCCTGAGCGTTGATTACCAGCTTGTAGAGCGACGTTCCCGCGCACACATAGACGTCAGCGTCACTGTCCCGAATGGTGCCTACGGTGATGCTCTCTGGCAGTCCCCGGCTATCCCAGAAGCTACCGGAGAGGCTGACGCGCGTCATCGTGTTGGCGTCGAACCTGAAGACCGAGAAGTAGCCGATATGGAAGCTGCTGGCGATCAGGAGGCCGGAGGAATGGCCAAACTGCAAGACTGCCGCCGCATTCAACAGTTGCCCTGCGTCTCCGATCGCAGCACCTTCGCTGATGGATGTTCCCGTCACCGGGTCAAGCAGGATCGGGAAAGTGCCGCCGGCTGGACCGGGGACAAAACCAAACGCCACGAGGCGATCCATGATCGGGACGTAGGCAAGGAAGTTTTCGGTTATGCCGCTATACGCTCGTCCAAGGCCGCTGATCGCAATCGCGTAAATTTCTCGCAAGCCGGTGATCGAGAATCGCCTAATTTGGCCGCTATCATTCGAGATGCCATAGAATTCCTGAGCGTCCCAGTCTGCCGCAGCGACGGTGTTGATCGGGTCCGAGAAAAAGGTCTGAAAGTTTTGGACTTGGGGGTCCGTCGACGGATCTTGAATCCATTCCGCTTCAAAGACGGGAGGAGATCCGATGGTGAAGATATCGAAATTGCGAAATACGATGTCGAGATAGCCGCGATGGGCGGAGACGTTGTTGGTGCCTTCCTCGCTGACCTGGGAAGGGTCGCGGCCTTGCGTGCTTCGGCCATCGTAGACGCGGAAGTTGACGCCGGGGGCTCGATAGCCGGTCGAGGAATCATAGATCAGCTTCCCCTGAGCCCATATCCTGCGGACACCCCATGTCGAGTTCGGGACTAGAGGCCGGGCAAACCTTAGCCTTGCCGTCATGGCGCTGGTCGTCGTGGTGACTTGATCAAACCACTCCATATGCGTTTCGGTGACGGTGAGGATTGGTGCCACCCAGATATAAGCAGCCGGCAAGCGGGCCTTGCCCCATACCACCGGGATTGTCTGGCCGTAGGCCGATGTCGGCAGCGTCGTTTGAACAGGCGACGGCTCCGCGACGGTAGGCGATGCCGGCGGGCCACCGAGATAAAGGACAGGCCTTGTGATCATGCTGTTCCCGCCGTGAATGAGAGAATACGCGCCATCGGATTTGCCGGCTCAGTCACCAGTGAGATTTCCGGTACAGCAAGCACGCGCCGACAAAAGCGGCCATTGGTTCCTGCAATTTGGCGGATCTCTCCGATGAGTGGCGCGCCAAGCGATAAACCGGTGAATTCGCCAGTTTCGATCTTCGCCGACGCCTGCCTGCCACCGGCAGACTTCAAATCGAGCCGGCCAATTGCCAGAAGGCCGATGTCATCCTCGCGGAATTCAAGCCAGCCGCCGATTTCCGAGCCTTCGTGCATCATAAGCATCTTGGGTCTGAAGCCCTGCCGGATCAGATCCGCGAAGGCGCCATGGCCGATGACGTCCTCGTCATGGGCAGCGACTCCGTAAGCTGTAGCGTGGCCGGCGAACATCATCATGCGCTCGCCTGTGCCCTGACGAGTTCATCGAACATGGCGCGGGCATTCTGCTTTGCCGTCTGTGTGCTTTCGCCAGCGGCGGCATGATAGTTCAATGTGATCGGGCTGCCGGGCTGGGCGACGGAGACATCCTGGTTGTATGTGCCGTCGCTCGATGTCGTCGGAAAGTTCACACCCGGACGCTGAACGGAGCCTATGCCCCAGCTTGAGATGTAGCTGCCGACGCTCGAATCGAACGCATCGCCAAACGCATAGGCACCAGGGCCGATTCCACCGGCCTTGCCGGGTCCGCCACCGGCAGTCAGCAGCGAGAGAATGGAGCTGGACAGACCACCGATGTTGTTGCGAACCACATCGCTCAGTTTGGATATGGTGATATTGGTTTGCCCGGAATAGCCGCCGATGTCGTTGCTGAGGCCTTGCAGATATTTTTTGGTGTTTCCGTCGAGGGTCGAAACGTTGTCGGCTGTCTTTCCGGTATTGTCTACGGTCTTGCCGGTTCCATACAGGATTTGATCGTATGTTGTTTTCCCGTCATAGATGTCTTGCTTGTTCTGAGGAGTTAGTTGCGCCCACTCATTTGCGGTAGCGCCATTAGGATTTTCCCAAGGCCCGTAACTCTTGTAACTCGTAACGTTTACGCCAGACCCATTCGCGTTGTTTTGAACCACCGGCGCTCCAGCTCCAGGCAGGGTGATCTTGTTAGGATCGCCGCCATAGCGGGTCACGTTCGGCAATACGCCGGGACTGGCAGCGGGGGCGGTTCCACCCATGGATTTAAGAAGATTATCGAATGAGCCTGCCGGATTGTTCAGGGCCTCTTCGGCTGTCGCCTGGATTCGATGCAATTGGGATTCCAAGTCGTTGAGGCTTGCCGTCGCATCGGCTATTTCCAGCTTGACGTTCGCGCCTTGCTCGGCCTGCGCCTGAAGTTCGGCAATCTTGGTCGTCAAAAAATCAATGCCCTTCGTCAGTTGTGCGACATCTTCGGCGCCGCCGGGGGCCAGGTTGCCTTTCGCCAGCCGATCCAGAATGCTGCCTTCCCGGAATTTCTCACCGCCCAAAGCGACCACGAGGTTTTCGAGGCTTGACCAACTTGGGTTGGCGACAAAGGCGTCCAATGAGGCTGAGGTTTTATTCACCTGCTTGGTGAAATCGGCAAATCCCGCAGTTGCATCCACAAGCAGCGGGGCAAGGTTTATCAGCGCCTCGCCTAGCTGGACGTGAATGACCTGGCTCAGCACATCGAGCTTGTCATCGAGTTCGCCGGCACGCTGAAGCAGCGCGTCAGGGACAATGATCCCCAAGCCTTGGGCGGTCTTTTTCATTGCGTCGATCGATGCTCGGCCCTGGTCGAGGAAACGAGCCATTTCGACGCCGGATTTGCCGAAGACAACGGCGGCAAGTGCCGCCTTTTGGGTCGCGTCCGTGGTCTGCGCCAGGGCATCGGAAACCAGCTTAAGCCGTTCCTCCTGATCCTTGGCGTTGAGGATGTTCTGGAGCAGTTGCGGGTTGAGGTTCTTGAGACCGGAATAGAGCGCACCGGTTCCCTTTTCGGCGAGGCCGACGTTTTTGGCAAAGATCGTGAGCGAGGTGTTGAAGCCTTCTTGCTCGATATTGGCCTGTTTCGCGGCGAAGGCCAGCGCCTGGAACGTGTCGGTTTTCAGCCCGGCCTGTTTCGCGTTTGTGGCAATTTCGTCGTATTCGCTGATCGTCTCCTTCAATTTGCCAAAGGCACCATCCAGAGACGCCAGCGCTGCCAGTCCAACGCCTGCCGCCAGGCCGGTGCCGAAGTTTTTCAGCGTGGTGCCGATCCCGATAACGCCTTTCTCTACTGCGGCGACGGACTTCGCCATCCGCGCCGACTGCTGTTCAACAGTGGTCGCCGACGACTTGAAGCCGGTCGCGAAACTGTTGGCGTTTGTCGACAAGTCGATGCTGATGCTGCCAACCGTCGCGACCATTTTAGGCTGATCCTTCCGTTTTGATTGCAGCGATTTCAGCCGCCATCGGTGCGTTGTGGGCCTCCAGAAAAGCGCCCATCGCAATCTCAGTTTCTTGGAGCGCTGCCAGGCCGGAACCGGTGACCTGGAACGCCATTTCAATGCCGGCAACGATCACGTTGCGGGCCAGTTCGAGCTGCTTTTCTCTCAGCTCTCCGTTGGCCTTCTCGGTTTCGGCCGTCCAATACGTTGATGGTTTGCCGGTCATGCTGCTGCCCTGTCCGTGGGTGTTTTGCTCATGGCATCAAATCCTGCCGCAGCGGCCGACGAGCGCGAGATCGCTCATGTAAGCGCGCATCTGCCCATGCTTCGATGCGGGGAAGCGCACTGGCCAGGCTTGAAACTCCTCCCACAGTTCGCAGAAGGCGATAGCGGCTGGCTCCCGGAAAACATCAAGCCAACCCGCCGGAGCGATGAATCGATCCCACGCCTCGCCGACCCCACCGCGCATCCAATCGGGCTTGATCAGCCGTTCTTGCGCAGCAACATGGGCGCTTTCTGCAGGGCCGTGCCGATCGGAGCGATAGGTGCCTTCGACAAGACGCAAGCCGTGCGGCAGTGGTCGTTTTCCTCGTCTCATGGAAAATTAGGCCTTCCGGAGTTTTAATTTGCCATTGTGAAAGATTTGGATCGGCGAGCGGTCGGCGCTGTTTGGCCAAAAAGGTCGTTTTGGCCCCCCCCAGGGGTGACTTGGCTCATGGGATTGCCCTCCACCGATCAGCGAGGGCTGCATCCCGCCATTGCTGCTGGTCTAGGCTGTCCTCATCGATCGGCTCGGGCAGTACGCCAGCCGATTGCATGAATAGGTTATCGTCCCTGTCGTAGCCCATGAGCAGGACGGTGCGGCTGTCCTCGCAAAGCACGACATCGACCTGTTCAAGCTTGGGCATGTCTCTTCTCCATCTTCTCAACGGCGCCGCGCTTGACGCTCAGCTTCCAGACCATTGGTGCATCGTTGGGGCGTACGCCTTTGCTCTCGATCTCAGCGTGCCATAACCCGCCTTGGAAGCTTGCGAAGTCTCCGGGCTGGTATTGCTCGTCCTGCTTCCACGGGCCGCGATAAGCTATGCGTGGCTCCGCCTTCGGCGCTGATGATGGCTCCCAGAATTTCTTGCCTATGTCGCCTTCGTGATGGATCTCGAAATAGCAGTCAGCGTTGGCACCACTTCGGCAGATGCTGATCTCTTTCAGCTTCCAGTTGCTGTAGAACTTGAGGCCATCCACCTCAGCTAACAGGGCTTGGCCGTCGTGACCGACGCTGAGACATCGCGTCTCGCCTTTGCGAATGAGACCTTCGGCATAGCGCGCGGCTATATGGTCGAACAACGCCGCTCGCATGTAGACGCCGCGCGGCGATTTGCGCAGATGGTAGATTTCTCCAATGGGCTGGCTGCCCTTATTTGCATGCTCGGAAAGCAATGGCAGAGGCAGCACTGCTCGCATGTCGATGCAGTTGCTCATGAAGTTTTTCGTCGTCATCGATTGGCTGCTCGCCAAGCCATGGATGCGAAGGCCTGTCGCGCTAGGCTGCACCGTTTGCTCAAAAGCCTCGTGGTCGACAGGACACCAAAAGCCATCGTCATCCTGTTGACGCAAGATATCGACAACCTCGTCTGGTTTCGGCGCGTATTGCGCTTCAAGATCGGCAATCCTCTTGGCCTCCATATCCGCCCATAGCCTTGCGATCGTCTCGTCGTGAGTTTCCTGCCTACGCACTACTGTCAGGCCCCCTCAGTCGCTGCTCATGCTTCGGTGAAGATAGCCGCTGGCTGTGCGCTTCCTCGCGGGTTGCCCTCGCTCCAGCACTTCCAACGCCTGTTCAAGGCCTCGCCGGAGGTCTTTCGAATTCGGTGCGCTGGGTGCTTTCGTCGCCGTCTTCGAAACCGCGATGGTCGGCAGCTTCCGCCAGAATTTTTCCGCCAAATGGCCGGTCGGCTTCAGCCCGCGCGTGAGGTCGAATTTCGCCTGGTACGTCTCACCGAGATACCGGCAGCGCTCGCCTTCGGTATACGTGACCAATGGGTGCCAAGGGTCGGACATGCCTCATCATCCTTTCGAAATCATCTTCGCGATGGTGTTTACAAATGGCTCGGCCAAGCGCCGCGCGATCGGTGCGTCGTTGATCAGCCCAGGGAGTTCAAGCCCGGCTTCTCGCCCCTTGATGCTCAGGGTCGAGGCAACATCCAGCAGTCCCAGAACTTCGCTCAAACGCTGATTTATTGCCGCGCCAAGGGCCGCGATATCTGCGTCTAGCTCTACGCGGGCCTGCTCTCGATACCCGGCGCGCTGAAGGTCGAATTCGGCCCTGGTCTCATGGTTGCGCGTGTCGGCCTCTGAAAGCTCGACTGCGAGGCCCTTAAGCGTATCGTGCAACTGTTGGGCGGGGATCTTCGACCGGGTGGGATTGTCGACTTTCGACTCCACCTCCAAAGCCTGGCGACGATCATTCAATTTCCGGCGAGCGTCGGACGCTTCACGATACGCCTTTTCGGCAGCGACATATTCAGCAGTCGGCGCCGGCAAGCGAAGTGCGGCCCTGAGGCGATCGGTTTCGGTCGGATTGAGTTTGGTCATTTTCATGACCTTAGAATCGCACCCGAAACGCGACTGGGCGCGTCGCGATTGTCGCGTTCGGCGAAATATCCGCGCAGCAATGTCAGATTGGCCTGCCACCGGCCCCCGACCTTCCGGCCGAAGCCGTTACGGCAGAGCTTCCTGACGCTATCGACCGGAATGCTGAAGCGCTCGGCCGCCACTACAGTTTCCACCCAGACACTCGGGCTGACTGGCTCTTCTACCTCGGCCTCGATTGCAGCTATCAATTGCATGACTTCCGCCAGCCTGGAGCGGATGGCAGCGAGTTTGCGCGCGGTGTTGCTCATGCCGCAGACCCCGTCACAGGAGCTTCGAGCTGGGCGCCTAGTTCCTCGTACAGCCGTTGAGCCCGGCCAAAGTTTGGATCGTCCCGATCGTCTTGGACGACGACGATGGCATCGAGGTAATCAAACCAACGCTGTGCCGTTGGCCTGTCGAAGCCAGCCTTCATCGAGCGCTCCAACATGGCCAGGATCGCGCCGACGCTTGCCGAGTTCGCCCGCTCATTGCCCCTTCTTTTCGGAGGGGCTTGCGTCGATGACGCCGTTTCAACGGGATATATTTCCACTGTTTCAACAGGATCTCTTAAAGCTTCGCTTAATATATTATACGAAGCATCCTCTTGATTTGATTGAGCGCTTTTTTCAACTCGGTTACCCATGCGGAACGAGTTTGTTACCCATGGGGTGGCCAGTTTGTTACCCGTCGGATCATCTGAGGTAACAGCCTCGTTACCTGTGGGGGTAACAACTTGGTTACCCTTGACTGCCTTCAGGATGGCCTCGTCCCACTCGTTGTAGATGACGAAATAGCATCTCGCCTGCGGGTTGAGAGGGTTGGCGCGGCCACCGATATAACCGCGCTCGGCCAGTGTCCTGATCGAACGCGACAGGCTTTTGAGATGGCAGCCGACCAGGTTGGCCAGTCGGGTATGACTGGCTGTGCAGCCGATACCGTTCTTGCTGAAGCGGTCATGCGCCGCGATCGCCATCAACACGCGAATGTCTTGCGCGGTGAGATGCTGATCCGCCATGGCGCGCGCCGGATCAGGAGAGAAAACCGGGCCGCCCTTAGCCATGGCCACCTGCCTTCCGCAGACATGCATGCCGGCGGCGATGATGCAGGCGACAGAGAAATTCGCCGCTCAACACGTCCTCATATCGATCGGGATCGTGATGGAAGTCGGTCGGCTCTGCGCCACATTCGGCGCAAGGCTCTCTGATCAGCTCGCCTTTCTTGATCGCGGCAGCAACAGCGTTGTGGGCGCGGCGAGCGTGGCGATTGGCAGCATTCCAGGCGCGTTGAGAACGCCAGCGAGGATCAAGCTCCCGTTGTGTGCTGCTCTGGACTTTGCTATTGTTGAAACAGTCATCTGCTGCCAAGCGTGACGTTTCGAAGCCGGTGGTCGTTTGCAAGAACGGCGCCGGCTTCCCTGCATTAGGAGGCACGCTGGTTGTCATTGGAGACACCTCCAGCCCTGATGGCGTTAGCCAATCGAAGCGCCGCGCAAGCACCTTGGCCGTCGAGCGGATAGCGGCTGCGGATCTCGGCTACGGCCGAGCGAGGCCTTTGCGATTTGGGTGTCTCGATGATGAAACGGGCGGCTTCCAGCACCACGAGATCGGGATCGAGGTCGATCTGTTCCATCATGCCGCCACCTGCGTGCGGGCCGCGATGCGCTGGCGAATCCAGAAGTCTACTTCAGCCCTGACGAAGGCGATTCGTTTCTCGCCAAGCTGCACCGCTGCCGGGAAGTCGCCTTGCCGACGCAAGATATTGATTGCCCCGCGAGACAGCGAAGTCAGTGCGGAAGCCTGCTTAATGCTAATAAGAGGATGGTCTTCCATTGCCGTTCCTTTGTGCTTGGAACGGCATTGTTGAAATTGCCGCTCCGGTTGAACGGCTCCCTTAATAAGCACCCATTTGAGGGCGAAAAATCTCGCCTGGATTTAATTCTTACGCGGACGACCACGTTTTTTGGATGGTTCCCCCAGAGCCCGTCTGTCTTCGGGCCTAATGCGAATTTCTATTGCGGCGATGTAGAGGTCGGTGCACGCCCAGGCACAAGTCAAAGCCCCCTCCCTGTCGCCGTTCTCAAGGGCTTCGAGTCCTTGAAGCGCGAAGTCACGCGCCGAAATCCACTGCAATCGGCCGGCGGCCATGTCATCCAGAGCGCGCCGCTTGCCGGCAACATCCCCCTCCCACCATGCACCATGGAAGAGGTTTTCAGCGCTTTTGGTTTTCTCCACCATCATTGTCAGACGGTCGAAAAGAGGATCGCTATCGATCGTCATGACAGGAACGCCTCCCACGCTGTCATTAGCTCTCGACGCTTTTCCAGCGCCGTCGCGCGCCTGTAAGCGG
The DNA here is from genome assembly GCF_006441385.1 of Mesorhizobium sp. B2-4-18. Classification (NCBI taxonomy): domain Bacteria; kingdom Pseudomonadati; phylum Pseudomonadota; class Alphaproteobacteria; order Hyphomicrobiales; family Phyllobacteriaceae; genus Mesorhizobium; species Mesorhizobium sp. B2-4-18. The sequence continues at coordinate 50,269 of NZ_VFUW01000014.1, forward strand.
CTTCCGTCTTGTCGCGGATGGTATGCGCCAGTGCCGCCTCGGCAACGTCGCGCTCGAACTCGGTGCAGTCACCGCACCAATCACGGAAGGAACTCCGTAAGCCGTGCAGGGTCACGTCCTTGTCTGGAGACGCAAGCCTCAGCGCCTTCGTCATGGCCGTGTCGGAAATCGGGCGATCCTCAACCTCCCCACCGAAGATCAGCGACGACGTAGAGCGTTGGCGCATGATTTCGACAAGGGCCAATGCACGATCGCCAAGCGGCACGACATGCTCTTTCCCAGCCTTCATGCGGTCCGCCGGAACGGTCCACGTCTTCGCCTTCACATCGATTTCAGGGAACAATGCACCCCTCACCTCGCCGGATCGCGCCGCAGTCAGAGTTAGGAACTCTACCGCCCGCGCGGCGGTGCCGGTTGATTGGCGCAGCTTTGCGATCATCTTGGGAGTGTCGGCATAGGCCAGCGCCGCGTGATGGCCGCGCGAAAGGTTTTGCCTCTTAGGCATCACCTTGTCCAAAAGACCGCGCCAGCGAGCCGGGTTGCCGGCCGTACGCCAGCCGTGCGCTATGCTATAGTCGATGACAGCCTGAATTCGGGAACGAAGCCTGTCGGCCGTCTCTGGCCGTTTCTGCCAGTGCACCAAAAGACACTCTTTCACGTCGCCAATGACGATATCGGCAACCGGCAGGCCGTGCAGCGGCTTGGCATATTCGCGCAAGGTCATTTCCCACTGCGCCTTGTGTTTCGAGTTTTTCCAGTCGTTGGCCTTGGTTTTCAACAGCTCGTCCATGCAGTGCTCGAACGTGATGACGCGCGGCGGCTTGGTGTCGGGTCGAAGATCTTCGCCGCGAGCCAGCTTGTTGCGGAATGCCTCCGCCTTCTCCCGAGCCAGAGCGAGCGATACAGGCGCCGTGCCTTGCCCGTAGCCTCCAAGGCCAAGCTCTGCCCGCTTGCCGCCGCGCTTGTAGATAAAGAACCATTGACGGCTGCCGCCCTTGCGAACGCGCAGGAAAAGACCGTCGCCGTCGCTGTAGATGCCAGGGTCAACTAGCCTCTTCAAACTGGTGTCGGTGAGCTTATGACGCGCCATTTTCTTGTCCCGTTGCCATAACCGCATACGTGACATTATTGATTTTATCGGCTTTTACAATGGGTTATGACCAGTAAAATCAACAGAAACGGCGGAGAGGCGGGCACTCCCTCCGCCATAACGTCTATGAATCAGATAGGGACCTCACCGCTATCCGCTGCCCGCTTGGCTGCGGTGGTGCCGCAACATCTTCGCCAATCATCCGCGGGTGCCATGGTCGAGTTCGACACGGGCATCTGGGGTCGCCGATTTGAGAGCCGATAAGGGGTGACTGCAGGGGCCGTAAAGCGTCTCGTAGTTACCATTCACGATGATTTTGGGCATGGTGGGCACAGGGAACCGGTAGCTATCCACCGCGTTCTCTCGGCATGCTCAAGAAAATCGCCTTTGCCGCCGTGCTTGTTCAAGTTGCAGCGTTGTCAGCCCTCCTGACGCAAACATTCTTCCTTGCATCCACGCCTACCCAAGCGGCCAGTGTGCAAGGCGAGCCCGTGGTGGCCGTTACGGCATCGGAATGCGCCAAGGCGACATGGCCTAATATTCCCATTCAGTGCCTTGAGAGGGTTGAGGCGAGAGCGCAATAAAACTGGAGAAACGCAAGCCGGCGGGCCGCCTCCGACACGGAATTGTTCCATTGCGTCCAAGGCGATCATTGCCATCGTCGAAAGCTACAGATTACTGCTGACGCCCGACCGGCGAAACTGTCACGATTAACGAATCATTGACCGCGCTGTCCTATTCTGAGACAGCGCGGTCAAATCCCAACCGGACTGCGCAGGCGGCTCCGGCAACCCAGCCCCCGCCGCACTGTCGGAGCCGCCACCATAAATAGAATACCAGCAATGGTTGAATCAACCGTTACTGCAGTTGTTGCAACTAGAACGAACGATTCCACTGTTCCGCATCATTCCACCTAGCGCGCCCGGTTCAAAAAACCGCAGGACGTCATAGGAGCCAAAAAAGCCCGCCGGGCGGAGCCAGTCCGCTCAGCGTGACTAACAGGAGACTGATAGCGAATCCGTTTCGATTTATGCTCTGAGCATGGAATGCGCCTTCGATGACATCGCCAGCGCCCAGACAGCCCGCAAACGGCAATGGGTAGCGCTATAGCAGCGAGTCCCGCTCTAGCTCCCTCTCGCAAGGCGTGGGCCGTGCCACAGCCGGCTGACACTCTACAGAAGAGCCGAGCAGTCTACCTGATCGCGCATCGAGGCTAGATCGTCGCGAACGAGCCATTCCGAGTAAGCCCTCAGTCGCCTGAGGCCAGCGGTCTTGGCGTCTCGCTCGGTTCGCTCGGTTTCCAGCGTTGCTGACGCTGGGAGCCACGCGATGCATTTAGGCTTCGGATGGTACCGAAGTGATCCGACAATTTGATCCTTCACCGGCCATTCCCCTCATACGCCCTGTGAAGCTTTCACATGTGGCGGGGTAAGTCGTCCGTCATTGTGATGATGTCACGGCCAACTGCTATGCGTTAGCAATCGCTTGTTCCCTCTGGACTATCGCCGTGCCGACCGCGTTGTTTCCCGGCTGGTTCCAATGGCGGCACCTCCCAGCTGCGCGGGTGCAAAAAAGCCTTCGGCCGGGGCAGGAGGCAGTTCAAAGGGGCGAACCGATAACAGGGAAGCGGACCAGTTCCGAACCTTCATGACCGGCAAATATCTTTCAACCCACCCAGCAAAAGGCCCGCCAGCTGGGAACCGGCGGGCAAGTTCTGGAGTGCTGGGATCAACCAGCATAGGTCAACGATGGGCCGCGAAGTTGGTTGCGGGGGCGACCCAACCGTAGACGGCTATTTCGACTCCACGCCCGGCTCAGGCTGAATGTCGATCGTGTCGCCATCTCCATGCACGGCATCACGGTCCCAGTCATTGGTCTTGTCAGGTGTTTTGGCAACCGCTTTTCGGGTGTCCCTTCCTCGGTCCTTGCGGGGTTCTGGACCTGGCAGTTCGCGTGATGACTTCGGCTCCACATGCGCCTCCTGTTCTCTACCAAAACAAAATCGGGGGGCTCGGGTTCCAACAAAGCAAAGCCCGCCGCCTCCGGGAGGAGCGCAGCGGGCCATTCGGCTAGGAGTTGAGGGGGACATCTCCACGCTGCCAAAACAACAGATCGGCAGCGGATTGGTTCCCTGATGACGGGACCGTGAGATAGCGTGTTAGCCCAACAGCCGCCCCAACCGCTCCGCCCCGGCAAACGATGGGCGTTTGCTATTTGGCTTTTAGCCGGAGACATGTCAGCCAGATTTCTTGGCTCGGTCGCTTTTCGCTGCGCGTTCGTCTGGTGGCCCCGACGCTTGGTGCAACCCGACCGTCTCCCGCCGTTTGAATGATGCCGTTTCTGGAAGCTGGCGTATTAACGGTCAAGCTGGCGGGTAATCATCCCAACCCAACACCGCTGGTCAGGCCCGGCGGCGTCCCACCCCTCCTCGCCGGGCCGCCCGCATGTTGCACAAAGGCGAAGGTCGCCACCTTGCTCAGTCGGACTGCTGTGTGCGCTCCGCGATGGCAAACGCCTGCAGGTTCCTGGCCTTGCCGATGTCCCGGTCGGCGTTCGCGATGATCGAAAAGAAGGCTGCTCTGGCGATATCCTTCTTGGAGGCCTTGGGGTGCGCTTTCCGGGCAGCCTTGACGAGCTGCTTGGGAGACATGTCGGGCGTGACGATCCTCATGAGGGTATCGCCGATCGCACTCATTTCGCTTGCATCCATGATGGGCGTCCCTGCTGACCGCAATGCCACAATAGCAAGGACAACTCGCGACCGACAATATGGTTCTGAAAATGAGAAACCCCGCCGGCAGGGACCGGAGGGGTTAGTCCTGGAAGGACGCGCGTTGCGCTGCGTTCGACAAGCGCGCATTGTCCAGATATCGCGCGGTTGCGACACCGATGTGACACAAGGACAGATGGCTGCGTACGCCCTTCGCAAGGACGATCGGTACGCGTCTCGCGGTCTTGCGACATCGGTGGCGATCACATGCCGGCCATAAGCATTATCGGAGATCCCTTCAGCCTTTGGAAAGGGAGATGTGGTTCTGCTGAGGAGTTGAAGCGCTGGCGGCGTGCCGGCGACAGGCTGGGCGATAGATGGACATCTTTGGCATCAAGGCGCTTTTGATCTGTGCGCTGATCTTCATTCCGTTCGAACATCTGTTTGCCGAGCAGCCGCAGAAGGTCCTCCGCAAAGGCTTGGATGTCGATCTGATTTATGTGCTGTTCAACACCTTCGTCATAAAGGCAGCCATGGCCATGATGGCGCTCGGCACCCTCGAAGCCGCCGCGATCCTTGTCCCGCAATCGGTAACGCGGGCCGTCAGCGGCCAGCCCATCTGGCTGCAGGTTGCGGAAATGATCCTGATCACCGATATCGGCGTCTATTGGGCGCATCGGGCCTTCCATAAAATCCCCGCTCTCTGGAAATTCCATGCGATACACCATGGCATTGAGGAGCTGGACTGGCTCGGCGCTTTCCATTCCCACCCGGTCGACGCGATCGTCACAAAGGCAATATCGTTGACGCCGATCTACCTCCTTGGCTTCTCCGACGCCTCACTCGCCGTCTTTTCGCTTATCTACTTCGGCCACACGATGCTTGTTCATTCAAACCTGCGGATTGCGTTCGGCCCCTTCAAGTGGTTGATTGCCAGCCCGCAGTTCCATCGCTGGCACCATGCCAACCAGCGCACAGCCTACGACAAGAACTTCGCCGGCCAATTGCCGTTCCTCGACGTGATATTCGGCACCTACAATGCCACCGGCAACAAGCTGCCCGAGAAATACGGCGTCGATGATCCCATCCCCTCCAGCTATTTCGGCCAGCTCGGCTATCCGTTCTTGCCTCACAGGAAGCCGTCGAAACGGGCAGCGCCGAGCGTCGAAGCAGGCTGGTTGCCGGACACGCCGGGCATCGAGCATGTCGACAGATGAGTTCGGGGCCACGGTGCCGAGGCCTTTCATGGCGAATCGGCTAAGCCTCGAGGCATGAACGAGACCTCACTCTACGCGCCGGTGAAGCGCTTCCTCGAAAACCTCGACTTCGTCGTGAAAGGGGAAATCGGCGGTTGCGACATCGTCGCGCTGCGCGAGGGAGAGCCGCCGATCGTCGTCATCTGCGAGCTGAAGCTGCAGTTCAATCTCGAACTGGTTCTGCAGGGCGTCGACCGTGCGGCTGCTTGCGATGAAGTTTGGCTGGCAGCGCGCATGTCGGCGCGGGGCAAGGGGCGCGAAAGCGATGCCAGGTTCCGCAATCTCTGCCGTCGGCTTGGCTTCGGCCTGCTCGCGGTGACCGCCAATGACAGGGTCGAAGTGCTTCTCAGTCCGGTCGCCCAGGCACCGCGCAAAAATGCGCGACGGCGTTCTCGCCTTGTCGATGAGCATCAGCGCCGCCGCGGCGATCCTGTCGCTGGCGGCGGATCGCGCACTCCGATCATGACCGCCTACCGGCAGAGCGCCCTCGCCTGCGCCGCCGCGCTTGCGGACGGCCCCAAACGGCCGCGCGATCTGAAAGCCTTGACGTCGATCGCGCCGAAGATTCTTCAGCACAATGTCTATGGCTGGTTCGCAAGGGTCGAGCGTGGTCTCTATGATCTCACGGATGCCGGCCGAGCTTCGCTGGTTCGTTGGCCGCAGGTCGCGCACGATGAAGCCCGACACGAGATTTTGATTGCGCCGGACCTCTGAATGCCGGGGTTTGCCGAGCATGAACCGCCGCTATTGGTTGATTTTTCAGACAAAACATGTTGCTTGTCCCGCCCATGAAGACACTCTGCATGATGGCCATTGCGTCCCTGACGCTGGCCTTTCCGGCCAGTGCGATGGACAACGCTTTGCGCGCCGGGCTGATGAAACTTGATCCGCAAACCCGCCTCGAACAGCGTTGCGATGCCGAAATCCTGGACCGGATCACCCACGATGATCGCAAGTTCAAGGCCGACCGCGTCGTCGCTTACGCCTTCGCGACGCCGGAGATGAGCGCCGACGCAATCCGGAGTCCCGGTGCGGCGTTCCGCAGCAAGGGGCAATGGTACCGGCTGAAATTCAAATGCCAGACGGGACCGGACCATATGGAAGTTCTCCAGCTCCGCTATCGGATCGGGGACGAGATTCCGGAAGCCGACTGGGCGAAATACAATCTCTACGATTAGGTTCTCGCGGGCTTGCGCCCGCCTCCGGCTGGTGCCGGCGGCTGTCGAGAACCTCCCGCAATTCCACCGCCACGAAAATGGTTTTCCAGCGTTGCCCGTTGCCGCACTTGACGCCAGCGGACCATGCCTTTAGGCCCGTTCGGACGATCGACGACGAACACTCGACGAAGGGCTTCCAGGTCGATGGAAATATTTACCGCCGCGGGCTTTTCGGCTCTCCTTCAGGTCATCGCCATCGACCTTGCGCTCGCGGGCGACAATGCCATCGTTATCGGCCTTGCCGCTGCCGGCCTGCCGGCCAGCCAGCGCCAGCGAGCCATTCTTGTCGGCATCGCGGCGGCCACCGTTCTTCGCATTTTCTTCGCCCTGATCACGCAATGGCTGCTGACCATTGGTCCCATGCTGCTTATCGGCGGCGGCCTGCTTTTGCTGTGGGTTTGCTGGAAGATGTGGCGCGAATTGCGTGTCAGCCACGACGACGAGCGCGACGCCACCGAAGCGCTGTCGAACGGCGACTTCGACAAGGACGGCGTCATTGGCGGCAAGGGGCCGAGCAAAACCTTCTCGCAGGCCGCTTGGCAGATCGTCATTGCCGACGTCTCGATGTCGCTCGACAATGTTCTGGCCGTCGCGGGAGCGGCTATGAACCATCCGACGGTGCTGATTGTCGGACTGGCGCTGTCGATCGCGTTGATGGGCTTTGCGGCGTCGTTCGTCGCGCGCTTGCTGCACAAATACCGCTGGATTGCCTATATCGGCCTGGTCATCATCCTCTATGTCGCGGTCAAGATGCTGCTGGACGGAGCCGTGCAGCAATTCCCCGATCATTTCGCCTTCCTGTCACCCTGGTTCGGGTCAAGCGGGCACTGACGCAAATGTCGGGCCGCAGGGCTCCGTTTGCCTGATTGAGCAAGCCGTGCTATTGCGCCGCCCAAATTGAGCTCCTGCCAGGAGCCATGCAAGCCATCATATGTTGAGACTGCGGGCCGGATCGGTGTTTCCGGTTCGCGTCCATTGGAAAATTGCCCATGTCCGCCCCACGCGTCAGCTTCGTCAGTCTCGGATGTCCCAAAGCCCTTGTCGATTCCGAGCGCATCATCACGCGTCTGCGGGCCGAGGGCTACGAGATCGCCCGCAAGCATGACGGCGCCGATCTCGTTGTCGTCAACACCTGTGGCTTTCTCGACTCCGCCCGCGACGAGTCGCTCAACGCCATCGGCTCGGCACTGTCGGAAAACGGCAGGGTCATCGTCACCGGCTGTCTGGGCGCCGAGCCGGACGTGATCCGCGAGAAGCACCCCAACGTGCTGGCGATCACCGGCCCGCAGGCCTATGAGAGCGTGATGGCCGCGGTCCATGAGGCCGCCCCTCCCGCACACGATCCCTACATCGACCTGCTGCCGCCGCAAGGCGTCAAGCTGACGCCGCGCCATTATGCCTATTTGAAGATTTCGGAAGGCTGCAACAACCGTTGCACCTTCTGCATCATTCCGGCACTGCGCGGCGATCTCGTCTCGCGGCCGGCCGCCGATGTGCTGCGCGAAGCCGAGAAACTGGCCAAGGCCGGCGTCAAGGAACTGCTCGTCATCTCGCAGGATACCAGCGCCTACGGCATCGACATCAAGTACCAGACGTCCATGTTCGGCGACCGCGAAGTGCGGGCGAAATTCCTCGATCTCTCGGAGGAATTGGGCAAGCTCGGCATCTGGGTGCGCATGCATTATGTCTACCCCTATCCGCACGTCGCCGACGTCATCCCGCTGATGGCCGAAGGAAAAATCCTTCCCTACCTGGACATCCCCTTCCAGCATGCCTCGCCACAGGTGCTGAAGAACATGCGCCGGCCCGCCCATGGCGAAAAGACGCTGGAGCGCATTCGCGGCTGGCGCGACGTGTGCCCGGATCTCGCCATCCGCTCGACCTTCATCGTCGGCTTCCCCGGCGAAACGGATGACGACTTCGAGATGCTGCTCGATTGGCTGGATGAAGCGAAAATCGATCGCGCCGGCTGCTTCAAATACGAGCCGGTCAGAGGCGCCCGCTCCAACGAGCTCGGGCTTGAGCAAGTGCCGCAGGAGATCAAGGAAGCGCGCTGGCATCGTTTCATGCAGCGCCAGCAGAAGATCTCGGCAGCGCAGCTGGCCAGGAAGGTCGGCAAGCGTCTGCCGGTGCTGATCGACGAGGCGCACGGCACTTCGGCAAAGGGTCGCACCAAATATGATGCGCCCGAGATCGATGGTTCGGTCCACATCCAGTCGCGCCGCCCGATGCGCGCCGGCGACATCGTCACCGTCAAAATCGAGCGCGCGGACGCTTACGATCTCTACGGCTCGGCTGTCTGAGCCTTCCGTCAAGTTCACCATCCAAATGAAAAAGGGCGCCTCGCGGCGCCCTTCCCATAGAGACGTGGCGTGCTGCCTATTGCGGCAACTTGTCGTCGACGCCCTTGACGTAGAAATTCATGCCGAGCAGCGTGCCGTCGTCGGCGACCTCGCCGTCCTTCAGCCATGCCGAGCCGTCCTGCTTGGCGATCGGCCCGGTGAAGGGGTTCCAGCCTCCGGCGATCTTCTTTTCGGTCGCTTCGGCCATCGCCTTCACGTCGTCGGGCATGTTGGTGTAGGGCGCGAGCTTGACCGCGCCGTCCTTGATGCCGAGCCAGACATTGTCCGGCTTCCAGGTGCCGTCGATGGCCGCCTGCACGCGGCTGATATAATACGGACCCCATTCGTCCGTCAGCGAGGTCAGCTGCGCGTTGGGCGCGAACTTGATCATGTCGGACGACTGGCCGAAGCCGTGCAGCTTGCGCTCCTCGGCCACCTGCAGGGCCGCGGTCGAGTCGGTGTGCTGGACGATGATGTCGGCGCCCTGGTCGAACAGCGCCTTGGCGGCGTCGGCTTCCTTGCCCGGATCGAACCACGAATTGACCCAGACGATCTTGGCCTTGAAGTTCGGATTGATCGACTGCGCGCCGAGCATGAAGGAGTTGATCCCCATCACCACTTCCGGGATCGGGAAGGAGACGATGTAGCCGGCGACGCCGGACTTCGATTCCTTGGCGGCGATCTGGCCGAGCACATAGCGGCCTTCATAGAAGCGGGCATTGTAGATGCCGAGATTGTCCCCGGTCTTGTAGCCGGTGGCGTGCTCGAACATCACTTTGGGAAACTTCTTGGCCACCTTCACTTCGGCGTCCATGAAGCCGAACGAGGTACCGAAGATGATCTTGCAGCCTTCGCGCGCCAGGCGCTCGAAAGCACGGTCAGCATCGGGGCCTTCGGAGACGTTTTCCAGGTAAGCAGTCTCGACCTTGTCGCCGAGCGCCTTCTCGACCTCGAGGCGGCCCTGGTCGTGCTGGTAGGAATAGCCGAAATCGCCGATCGGGCCGGTGTAGACCCAGCAGGCCTTCAACTTGTCGGCGGCCTCCGCAGACACGGCCAGCGACAAAGCCGCTGTCGTCGTCATCAGGGCAATAAGCAGTTTTTTCATTGTGTTACCTCTCTGAGTTAAGCCTTGGAGCTTCCCGTCTTGTTCTTGTTGTCAACGATCCGGAACGAATGGCTGCCCCAGGGATGCCGGCGTGTTCATCATCGTCAGACGCTTGTTGCGCGAGATTAGAACGAGAACCACGACGGTTGCCAGATAGGGCAGAGAAGAAAGCATCTGCGAGGGCACTGGAATGCCAAAAGCCTGTGCATGAAGCTGGCCGATCCACACCGCGCCGAAGATGTAGGCGCCGGCCAGTACCCGCCATGGCCGCCAGGACGCGAACACCACCAGTGCGAGCGCGATCCAGCCTCGGCCTGCGGACATGTTCTCGACCCACTGTGGCGTATAGACGAGCGACAGATGCCCACCGGCAAGACCGGCGCAGGCACCCCCGAAGATGACCGAGAGATAGCGGTAACGGATGACCTTGATGCCGAGCGCATGCGCCGACGTGTGGCTGTCGCCGATCGAGCGCAGCGTGAGGCCGGTACGCGTCTTGAACAGGAACCACATCACCGCGGCCGTCAGCGCGATCGAAATGTAGAAGATCGGATCCTGGCCAAAAAGAAGCCTGCCCACGACCGGTATGGAACTGAGGCCGGGAATATCGAGATTGGGCAGCCTGACGCCGGGCTGGCCGACGAAGCTTGTTCCCATCATGCCGGAAAGGCCGAGACCAAGCAGCGTCAGTGACAGGCCTGTTGCCACCTGGTTGGTGGCCAGCGACAGCGTCATCACGGCAAAAAGCAAGGAGAACAGCGCGCCCACGACGATCGCCGCCAGCAGGCCGATCCAGGGCGATCCCGTCAGATAGCCGGCCCCGAAGCCGCCGACGGCGCCCATGACCATCATGCCTTCGACACCGAGGTTGAGCACGCCGGAACGTTCGACCACCAGTTCGCCTATCGCCGCGATCAAAAGCGGCGTCGCCGCCGTGGCGATGGTCAGGAGGATGTTGACGGTGATGTCCATCAGCGGGCTTCCTTCAACTTTGGTGCGGCCTCGAGCTTCGCGGGCGTTTCCTGTTTCGTCAGCGCCAGACCGATCAAGCGGATGCGGTAATGAATGAGCGTGTCGCAGCCGAGCACGAAGAACAGCAGCATGCCCTGGAACACCCTCGCCACCTTGTCGGAAATGCCGAGTGCGCTTTGCACGGCCTCGCCGCCGAGATAGGTCAGGGCCAGCACCAGGCCCGCGGCGACGATGCCGAGCGGGTTGAGGCGGCCGAGGAACGCCACGATGATGGCCGTGAAGCCATACCCGGGCGAAATCACGGGCTGAAGTTGCCCGATGGCGCCGGAAACCTCGGAGATGCCGGCAAGGCCGGCCAGCGCTCCCGATAGCAGGAAGGCAAAGAACACCATCCGGTTGAGGCCGAAGCCGGCGAAGCGCCCTGCCCTTGGGCTGGAGCCCAGCACGCGGACCTCGAAGCCCTTGAGCATGCGGCCCATCAGGATCCAGATCAGCACCGCGGCCACCAGGGCGAACACAAACCCCCAATTGGCGCGCCCGGCATCGGGCATCAGTTCCGGCAGCACGGCCGCGTCGCCGAACTGGATCGTCTGCGGAAAGCCGTGGCCCTGCGGATCGCGCCAGGGACCCCGCACCAGCCAGTCGAGGAAGAGCTGCGCGACATAGACCAGCATGAGGCTGGTCAGGATCTCGTTGGTATTGAACCGGGTCTTCAGCAAGGCCGGGATCGCCGCGTAGGCCGCACCGCCGACCATGCCGAGCAGAAGCATCAGCGGCAGCACCAGCGGGCCATCGAATTGCGGGAACAGCACGGGAATGATCGAGCCGAAGATTGCCCCGAAGATGAACTGGCCTTCGGCGCCGATGTTCCAGATGTTGGCCTTGTAGCAGACCGACAGGCCGACAGCGATCAGGATCAGCGGCGCTGCCTTGATCGCCAGCTCATGCAACTGCCAGACCTGGCTGATCGGCTCGATGAAATAGATATGGAAGGCATTCAGCGGGTTGACGCCGAGCAGCGCGAACAGAACCGCGCCGGCAATGATGGTCAGCGCGAAGGCGATGAACGGCGACAGCATCGAAAACAGCGCCGAGCGCTGCGGGCGTTTGACAAGTTCGAGGCGCATCATGCCGTCTCCAGCGTATGTTCGGCGTGGCCGGGCTCGGCGCCACCCATCAGCAAGCCGACCTTCTCGAAAGTCGCTTCGGCGATCGGCATCGGCCTGGACAATTCTCCATTGTGCATGACGGCGATCGCGTCCGATATTTCGAACAGCTCGTCGAGATCCTGGCTGATCACCAGCACCGCCGATCCGCTGCGAGAGAGCTCGATCAAGGCCTGACGGATGTGCGCTGCGGCTCCTGCGTCGACACCCCATGTCGGCTGGTTCACCACCATCACGCTTGGCCGGCGGTCGAGTTCGCGGCCGACGATGAATTTCTGCAGATTGCCGCCCGAAAGTGCTGCCGCTTCAGGATCCGGCGCGCTCTTGCGCACATCCATCGCCTCGATGATGCGTTGCGATGCGGCATAGACGGCGCCGCTCTTGACCATGCCGCCGGTGCCGACAAAAGCCTTGCCATCCGTGGCATGGCGCGACAGCAGGAGGTTTTCCGAGAGCTTCATGCGCGGCGCGGCGCCATGGCCGAGACGCTCCTCCGGCACGAACGCGGCCCCCAACAGGCGCCGCCCGGTAATGGTGAGGCTGCCGGCGTTCTTGCCGCGGATGCGCACCGAAGCGGCATCCTGCTGCAAAACCTCGCCGGAGACGGATTCGAAGAACTCGCCCTGGCCGTTGCCGGCGACACCGGCAATGCCGATCACCTCGCCAGCGCGGACATTGAGGCTGATGTTCTTGAGCGGAATGGAAAACGGCGTTGCCGGCTTGCGGTTGAGGTTGAGGATTTCGAGCAGCGGCTGCGCGGTTTCGATCCCCTCGACCGGCGCGCGCACCACGGCCTGCACTTCGTTGCCGACCATCATGCGGGCGAGCGATGAGGCTGTCTCCTCGCGCGGGTTGCAGTGACCGACCACCTTGCCGTGCCGCAACACCGTGGCGCGGTCGCAGATGCGTTTGACCTCTTCAAGCCGGTGCGAAATGTAGAGGATCGATTTGCCTTCCGCGCGCAAGCGCTCCAGCGTCTCGAACAGCTTGTCCGCCTCCTGCGGCGTCAGCACCGATGTCGGCTCGTCCAGGATGATGAGCTGCGGCGTCTGCAGCAGGCAGCGGATGATCTCGATGCGCTGGCGCTCGCCGACGGACAGATCGCCGACCAGCGATTCCGGATCGAGCGGCAGGCCGTAGCTGTAGGAAAGCGCCCTCGCCTTGGCCGCGATGCTGCCGATCGGCGAGCCGTCATCCAGCGACAGCGCGATGTTCTCGGCGGCCGTCAGGGCTTCGAACAGGGAAAAATGCTGGAAAACCATGCCGATGCCGAGCTTTTTGGCAACGCCTGGGCTGGTGATCCGCACTGCCTGGCCGTTCCAGAAAATCTCGCCGGAATTGGGTTCCAGCGAGCCGAACAGCATCTTGACCAGCGTCGATTTGCCGGCGCCGTTCTCGCCGAGCAAAGCGTGGATTTCACCTTTGGCGATGTTGAGATCGATATGATCGCACGCTGTCAGCGTGCCGAATATCTTGGTCAGGCCACGAACCTCGAGCAGGTTCGCCCCATCATGATTTGCACTCACAGTGCCTCCCATCCGGATTACCGGACATGTTCTGTGTTCCCGCAAGCATCGTATGCGCGGCCGGCTCTCGTGCGAAAGCAGCACCCAACTTGAAAGAGCTTCAAGAATTTCAGCGGAAACTCAAGGGCAAAGATCAGCCTTCCTTCGCACAAGCATATGGCGGGCCGGCTTTTCGGGCAAACCATGCTCGCGGCTGCGGCAGCGCGCTGAAAACCCAGGCAGATTGCCGTCAGGGAACCAGGATGGTCGTACCTGTCGTTCTGCGGCCTTCAAGGTCCGCATGTGCCTTGCCGGCATCTTTCAGCGCATAGCGCTGATTGATCTTGATCTCGACGGCGCCGCTGAGCACGACCTCGAACAGTGCGGCGGCGGAGGCATCGAGGTCCTCACGTCTGGCATTGTAGACGAACAGCGTCGGCCTGGTTGCGAACAGCGAGCCCTTCTGCGCCAGCAGCGACATCGAGAACGGCGGGATGGGTCCCGAGGACTGGCCGAAGCTGACGAACATGCCGAGCGGCTTCAGGCAGTCGAGCGAGGCCGGAAATGTGTCGTTACCCACCGAATCGTAGACGACATCGCACTTCTTGCCGCCGGTGATGGCGGCTACGCCGGCGACGAAATCCTGCTCCTTGTAGTTGATGACATGGTCGAAGCCGTGCGCCTTGGCGAGTTCGATCTTGTCGGTGGAACTGGCGGTGCCGATGACCGTCGCGCCGAGATGCTTCGCCCATTGGCCGAGGATCAGGCCGACTCCGCCGGCCGCGGCATGAAACAGGATGGTGTCGCCCGCCTTCACCTTGAAGGTGCGGCGCAGAAGGTATTCCGCGGTCATGCCTTTCAGCATCATGGCGGCGGCCTGCTCGTCGCTGATGCCGTCCGGTACCTTGACGACCTTGCTGGCATCGATGACGCGCTCTTGCGCGTAAGCGCCCGTCGTCACGGCATAGGCTATCCGGTCGCCCGGCTTCAGCCAGTCGATGCCCCCGCCGACTTCCAGCACCACGCCGGCGGCTTCGCTGCCCGGAATGAGCGGAAATCCGCCGGGCGGCGGATAAAGACCCGAGCGATGATAGACATCGATGAAATTGAGACCGATCGCGGTATGCCTGATCAGGATCTGCCCCGAACCCGGCTGGCCAGGATCGGCGTCCTCATGGATCAGGACTTCCGGACCGCCATTGGCGTGGATGCGGATGGCTTTGGACATGGAGAGGATTCCTTGAAGAGCGGCTGGTCAGGCCTTTTTGGCGCCGAGGTTCGGAAAGAACTGCATGAGGCCACCAATGGTTGCGAGATAGAGCCCGGTAACGGTGATTCCGATCTTGGTGAAAGTGCCGACTTGTTCGCCAAGCACGCCGATCTGGTCGTAGAAAGCGGCGAGTGCGGCCTGCGCAAGCGCGAGCGCGCCGAAAGCACACCACAACAGCGTCATGCCGAGATTGATCGGCCGCAGCCGCTTCACCCGCACCGGATGGATGAAGTTTATCGGGACAAAAGTCAGAATGCCGGCCACCACCACCACCGCGAACGAGACCCATTGTCCCGGTTCGATGACAAACAGCGTGAACACGACCATGTTCCAGACCACCGGGAATCCCTTGAAGAAATTCTCCTTCGTCTTCATGCCGGTGTCGGCATAGTAGATCGCGCTGGAGACGACGATGATCGCCGCCGAAAGGAACGACAGGCCTTCGCCCATGAAGCCCCGTTGGTAGAGCGCGAAGGCCGGGATCAGCACGTAGGTCACGTAGTCGATGATGTTGTCGAGGAGTTCGCCGGACCAGGTCGGCAGGATTTCCTTGACCTCCAGCTTTCGGGCGATCGGCCCGTCGATGCCATCGACGAACAGCGCCAAGCCTAGCCACCAGAACATGGCCGTCCAGCGCTCCTCGCTCGCCGCCACCAGCGACAGGAAAGCCAGGAACGAACCGGAGGCGGTCAGCAGATGCACCGAAAACGCACGCGCCTGCGGCCAGGTGACCTTCTTCTTCGGCCGCGGAATCCGGTCGGTGATCTTCCCGGCGATCTTGCGGGCTTTTGTGTTCTTGCTCACGGGCCCCGCCAATCAAGCTTGCAGATCTCGGCCGAGCGGCCGGCGAAATTCCAGTTGCGGCCAAAGGCGCGCATCTTGCTCTTGTCGGACCTTGCCACGATGATCTCCGGCGCGATCCAGTATTCCGAGTTCGTGATCACCGTATCCTTGTCGCGGTTCTTGCCCGCGATTGGCGTGACCGCGCCGTCGATCATCTTCGGAATCTGGAAGATGCGCGTCTTGTCTCGTGTCTCGTAGGTGATCGGCACCTGTTCGACGCCCAGGAATTTGCCGACGAGGATCGAGAGCAGCGACGTGGTCCCGCCGGCCTTGCCGGTGAAGATCCTGGTCAACGCCTTGACCGCGTAAACCGAGGCTCTGATGTCGATGAACAGGCCCGCGGTCCAATTGCCGCGGCTCATGTAACCGGGGATTTCCATGATCAGCCCAAGGTTGAGGCCGGAGAGGTCGACTTCGCCGAAGTGACCCGCATCGATACGGAAACCCGCCCATGTCTGGCAATAGCCTTCTGTTGGTGGGTGACTGCCGAGCGACAAGACGCAAGGGCAAAAAACCGTGCAATTGCAGGAGAGTACGAGCTCTCCTTTCATTGCCCAGCCCGGGTCAGTCATCGAATTCCCCCCAATCACAGTGAGACTACTAGCAGCACGGCTGCCCAGACAAGCAGTATCGCACCGGCCAGCCGGGTTGGAAGACTGCCCATCGTTTGTTTTTCAATTAGGGTGAACACGCCGATCAGCGCCATCCAGAAGACGTTCATGACGCCGACGGCGAACATCACCAGCATCAATGCCCAGCAGCATCCCAGGCACCAGATACCTTGCACGATGCCCAGCCGAAAGATGCGGAAGGTCTCGGCACTCCAGTTTGAAAACAAGGTCGAGAATGGGTTCCGGCATTTCGTCAGGCAGGCCTCCTTGAGGCCGCTGAACTGGTAGAGGCCGGCAACCAGCAAGGCCAGCCCACCAGCAACGCCAAGCACCGGATCGAATACCCCCGCGGACGCGGCGACTGCGTGGACGGCAAGTGTCAGTGCCGCAAACAGCAGCGATGCGGCGAGCCAGGCGCAGAGGTAGCCGGCAACCAGCACCAGCGGATGGACGACCGGCGCCCGCTTGATCCGCGCCGTATCGGCGATCTCGCAATAGGTGCGGATCATCGGTGCCGCCGACGGCAGCATCGCGGCGATCGCCATCAGGAACCACATGAGGATGAGTGCCAAAGCACGCGGGCCGATGCTTGCGTCCAGCGGCGCTGGCGAAAGGCAAAGAACGAAAAAATGGTCCAGGAAATCGGGCAGCGGCAGCTGTGGCAGGTTGCGCAGGAGAGCGTCACCCGGCGCGCTGATCCGCGCCTCGGCGCCGCGTATCGCCATCGCGGCAAGCAGCAGCCAGGCCAACGCGATGCTTGCACAGACGACGACGTTGACCGTCAAACGCGGGTCGCGCGCGACATTTGCCGTGGCGCGGCCGGCGCGGTCGAGATGGCTGAAGTCGTCCTGTTGGCCGGTCATGACATCCGAATGGGCCGAATCGCCGCGTTGATCAAGCCGCATGATCTGCCCTATATGCCTGTTTGGACTGGCAGGTCTGGTGGCCGCCTCTCAACTGCAGACCGGAAGCCGATCTTGGAGCATCAGGAAACAGCGCGGATACTGATTGCGGGCACGGGGCCGGCGGGGTTGATCGCCGCGCTTGCCTTCGCCGATGCCGGCTTTCCGGTGACGATTGCCGGGCCGGAAACCTCGGCTCCCGACGGTCGCACCACGGCGCTCATGACGCCTGCCCTGAAGGTGCTCGAAGGGCTGGGCGTGCTCGAGGACATCAGGTCCAAGGGCGCGCCTTTGAAGGTGATGCGCATTGCCGATGCGACCGGCCGGCTGATCCGCAGCCCCGTCGTCACCTTCCGCGCCAGCGAGATCGGCGAGGAACAGTTCGGCCTGAACCTGCCCAACGGCGTCCTTGGCCCGGCGCTTGCCAGCAAGGTGGCCGCGCATTCCGGCATCGAGTGGCGCAGATCCATGGTGAAGGCATGGCATCTCGGCGCCGGCAAAGCGCATGCCACGCTGGCTGATGGCAGCGAGATCGATGCGTCCCTTGCGGTCGCCGCCGACGGCCGCCTGTCGCCGGCCCGCGAGGCCGCGGGCATCTCGACGGCGGCGCGCGCCTACCCTCAGGCGGCGCTTGTCCTCAATTTCGGCCACAACCGCGAACATGGCTTCACCTCGACGGAATTCCATACAGAGACCGGCCCGTTCACGCAGGTTCCACTGCCGGGCAATCGCTCCAGCCTTGTCTGGGTGGTCAAGCCAGAGACCGCCAAGGAGCTTGCCGCTTTGGACGATGCAACGCTCTCGCTCCGCGTCGAGCAAAAGATGCAATCGATGCTGGGCCGGGTATCCGTCGAGCTGGGTCGCCAGATTTATCCATTGTCGACGGTGACCCCCCTGCGTTTCGCGGCGCGACGGGTGGCGCTTGTCGGCGAGGCGGCGCACGTGTTCCCGCCGATCGGCGCGCAAGGCCTCAACCTAGGCATCAGGGATATTGACGATCTGGTTGGAATCGCGCGTGAAAATCGTGAGGATCCGGGGGCTGTTGCGGCCCTTGCTGCATACGATTTCAAGCGCCGGCCCGATATTCTGGCGCGCAGCAGCGCAGTCAATCTGCTCAACATGTCGCTGCTTTCGGACATGTTGCCGGCGCAGATGGCGCGTGGCGTTGGCCTGGGTGTACTTGGCGGCTTTACGCCGCTGCGCGCCTTCTTCATGCGGGAAGGGCTTCGCCCGGGCAGCGGCTTTGCGGCAGTTGCGGGCGGCCTTCGGAAGCCGGCTCGGCAGCGGTAGCGATTTTGCGGACTTTGCCGCGGTATCGCGACGTTCATCAAAACCTTTGTTGCGCATACCGCGTATCTTGAAGGCGCTCAGACGCTCGGGATTGAATTGATGCGGAGTCTGCGCCAAATAAAGCCAAGGAATTCAGTGGTGAGTGCGATGAAAACGGCCAAATTCGCGATCGGACAGGTGGTTCGCCACCGGCTGTTCCCGTTCCGAGGCATCATTTTCGACGTCGATCCGCAATTCGCCAACACCGACGAATGGTACGAGGCCATCCCCGCCGACGTACGGCCGCGCAAGGACCAACCATTCTACCACCTGCTCGCCGAGAATTCGGAAACCGAATACATCGCCTATGTGTCCGAGCAGAATTTGCTCGAGGACCAATCGGGAGAACCTGTCCGCCATCCGCAAATCAAGGAAATGTTCGACAAGAAGCCGGATGGGCGCTATGCGCCGAAACGGCAGTCCAGGCACTGACTTCCGGCATGCTGAGTATGGCCAGAAATGAAAAAAGCGGGGCATGACCCCGCTTTTTTGACTCGCTATATTCCCGACGCCGGATCAGTTGGCGGTCTTCGCCTTGTCCTGCTCGTCCTTGAGCTTCTTGGCGAAGTCCTGGTTGTTCTTGGCGACGAAGTCCTGAAGCTTCTTCTGCCGGTCCTCGATGTCCGACTGCTGCAGCGGCGGGCCGTCATAGGCGCCGCTGAAGCCCTGCAGCGCGATCTTGATCGGGTTGGCCTGGTTCTGGAAATTGATCGAGGTCAGCGTGATCCCCTGACCCTTCTTGAACGAAGCGACAAGCTGATCGGTCAGCGGCACTTCCGCCACGCAACGATCCGGGAAGCAGATGACATAGTCGAGCTTCTGCGCCTTGCCGGTGTCGATCTGCAGGCCGATGCCGGGAGGCACGAGGCGGCCGGTCGGGACCGTCACCTGGAACACTTTGCGGTTCACCTTGCCCTTGAGCTCGATCAGGCTGACGCCGGTGACGAGTTGGCCATTGCCAGCAGTGACAATGTTCTGGACATTGCAGATGTCGACGTCTTCCTGCTTGGTGCAGGCCTTGAACCAGCCCTGCGGAATCTGCGGCTGCTGCTGCGCGGAAGCAGAGGGAAGTCCTGCGCCGAGAAAGCCAACCACGCCTGCGGCCATGACCGACAGGCGGTACGCGTTGCTGTTCAGGCTCGTCATGTCGTGCACTTCCTCTCAATGATCCCGGGACCGGCTTCTTCGTGCCGTGTGGTCCAGCTACCTGTTGCCAAAATGAGGCAACAGAATGACTTCGGACGGCGTGTTACACTGCAAGCGGCGTCGAATCCAGCCCGCCGACCGGTAATTCTTGACGACGCCATTGGCCGCCACGCAGGTGCCCCATGCTAGGGTGCGGACCGAATCATCAAGCCGACCTGTTAAGGAGACGGTCATGGGCCGCGTTCTTGTTTGGCTGGTCACCGCATTATCGTTTTTCAGCCTGTCGTCGCCACCGGCGCTGTCGGAGCCGAAACACGCGATTGCGATGCAGGGCGAACCGGCCCTGCCGCCGGACTACACCCATTTCAGCTACGTCAATCCCGACGCGCCGAAGGGTGGCAGCATTACCTATTGCGTCGTCGGCAGCTTCGACAATCTCAACCCTTTCATCCTGAAAAGCCTGCGCACGACCGCGCGCGGCATGATGGACACGATTTACGGCAATCTGGTCTTCGAGCCGCTGATGCAGCGCAGTGCCGACGAGGCCTTTACCCTTTATGGGCTTCTGGCCGACACCGCCGACATGGATCCCGAGCGCAAGACCATCGAATTCCATCTCAACCCGAATGCCAAATGGTCGGATGGTCAGCCAGTGACGCCGGAAGACGTGCTGTTCACCTACGATGCGTATACGCAGAAAGGCCGTCCGCCCTACAGCGACCGCATGGCCAGGATCGCCAAGCTCGAAAAGACGGGCGACCATAGCGTGCGCTTTACCTTCAATGACAAGGCCGATCGTGAGTTTCCGCTGATCATCGCGCTGACACCGATCATCCCCAAGCACGCTTTCGACATCGACACTTTCGACAGGACGACGCTGAAGCCGTTGATCGGCAGCGGTCCCTACAGGATCGCGCAGGTGACGCCCGGCCAGCGCATCGTCTTCAAGCGCAACCCCGACTATTGGGGCAAGAACGTTCCCGCCAAGCGCGGTTTCGACAATTACGACCAGATCACCATCGAGTATTTTCTCAACGCCAACGCCAAGCTCGAAGCTTTCAAGAAGGGTCTTTGCGCCATCGACGACGACAGCGATCCGGTGAAACGCGAGCGCGATCTCGACTTTCCGGCGTTTCATAGGGGAGACGTTGTCTCAGAAACCTTCGATACCGGCATTCCACCCGTCGTGACGGGTTTTCTGTTCAACACGAGGCTGCCGAAGTTTTCCAACCCCGTGGTTCGGCGCGCGCTCGGCATGCTTTATGATTTCGAATGGGCCAACAAGAACCTGTTCGGCGGCAAGTACACCCGCACGATGAGCTACTGGCAGAACTCGGAGCTTTCCGCGCTCGGCCATCCTGCTGATGACAGGGAAAAGGCGCTGCTGGCGCCCTACCCCGGCCGCGTGCCGGCCGACGTCATGGACGGCACCTGGAAACCGCCGGTGACGGACGGTTCGGGCCAGGACCGCAAGGTGCTGAAGACAGCTTTCGATCTTCTGAAAAGCATCGGCTACCATGTGCAGGACGGCACGATGATCGATCCCGACGGTAAACCTTTCGGCTTCGAGATTCTGACCGCCTCGCAGGATGAAGAACGTCTGGCCGGCATCTACCAGCGCACGCTTGAGAAGATCGGCATCAATGTCAGCATCCGCAGCCTGGACGGCGACCAGATCCAGTCGCGCAAGCAGCGTTTCGACTTCGAGGTCCTGATCGGCTCCAGCGGCTTCAACAATTCGTTGTCCCCTGGCATCGAGCAGATCGGGCGCTGGTCGTCCGCCGCGGCCAGGACCGAGGGATCGTTCAACCTCGCCGGCGTCGCCGATCCGGCGATCGATGCGGCCATCGACGCAATGCTGCGAGCCCGTTCAAAGGAGGATTACGTCGCGGCGGTTCGCGTTCTCGATCGGCTGCTGATCTCCGGCAATTACATGGTGCCGATGCAGTACAATACGCAGCAGTGGCTTGCTTACTGGAATTATCTGGAACATCCGCGCAAGACGCCCATATTCGGTTATCAGCTGCCAACATGGTGGCGCAAACCGAACTGAAGTCCGGAGATCGAGATGAGCGAAGCGAACGCCATAACCGTCGACGTGGTGTCGGACGTCGTCTGCCCGTGGTGCTTCATCGGTCAGAAGCGGCTGGACAAGGCGATCGCCGCGGCCGGCGATGTCGAAGTGCATATACGCTGGCGGCCGTTCCAGCTCGATCCAACCATTCCGCCGCAAGGCAAGGACCGCCACGACTACATGCTGGCCAAGTTCGGCAGCGACGAGCGCATTCGCGAAATTCATGCCCGCATCGAACCGCTTGGCGAAGCTGAAGGCATTTCCTTTGCCTTCGACGCCATCAAGGTGGCGCCGAACACACTCGACGCGCATCGGCTGATCCGCTGGGCCGGTGCCGCCGGCGAGGACGTCCAGAACCGACTGGTGCGCCACCTATTCCAGCTGAATTTCGAGGAAGGGGCCAATATCGGCGACCACACCGTCTTGGTCGAAGCTGCCCGCGAGGCCGGCATGGACGCCGCTGTTGTCGAAACGCTCTTGCCGAGTGACGCTGATGTCGAGGCGGTTCGCACGGAAATCGCCACCGCGTCGCGCATGGGCATCACAGGCGTGCCGTGCTTCCTGCTCGAGGACAAATATGCCGTGATGGGCGCGCAGGATGCCGACACGTTGGCCGATGCGATCCGCCAGGTCGCGGCGGCCAAGGCGCGTGGCGAGTTGGAGAAGGTTGTCTGAGGGCCAGCGGACGCCACTTCGGCCCAATTTGCCTTTGCTGATGAAACAGCCGCTTGCCATTGGGCCGGTGCGGATCACCCTTTTGGTTGACGAATGGGCAAGAGACGATCCTGCACT
This sequence comes from Mesorhizobium sp. B2-4-18, assembly GCF_006441385.1. Lineage (NCBI taxonomy): Bacteria > Pseudomonadati > Pseudomonadota > Alphaproteobacteria > Hyphomicrobiales > Phyllobacteriaceae > Mesorhizobium > Mesorhizobium sp. B2-4-18. The sequence goes on from NZ_VFUW01000014.1 coordinate 72,599, forward strand.
CCCGCTGTTCCAATGCGATATTGGCGACTTCGCCGCGGCAAGGAAGCGGCGTCGACCCCGGCCCTCATGATTTTTTGAGTCACGAAACCGTGTACCAGGTTTCCCCAGGGGAAGATCGGCAAAAGCCCCGTTCGCCGCGTCCAAGCTGCTGAAACCAATCAAAATTTCCTGATCGCTGCCCACCGTTTTGCTGGCGATTCGATCTTCAATCTGTTGCTTCAGTGCAACGGCCGCGAGAGCAATCCCACAGGCCTGGTTTAAAAATTAATGGAAAATGATCAATTGGTGTTACCATCCGTAACAAAACAAAAAAGGTTTGGGCGGGATCGTGATTCGGATCGGCAGGCGATCGCAAGAGTCAGTACCGGATGGACTACGCAGCGACGCCGCAGGGCGGTCGCATTTGACGCCGGTATCCTCGATGCGCAATTTCTGGGGGCTCGTGCGAGCCTACTGGATCTCGGACCGCTGGAAGGAAGCCTGGGCGCTGACGCTGGTGATAGCCCTGCTCACCGCGCTGTCCAGCAAGGCTAGCGTGTGGTTCGCCATGGCGTCGGGCGAATTGGTGAATTCGATCGCCTTCCTGCACGATGCCGCCAACACCAGGCCCTTGGAAACAATCCTGACCAACGCCGGCATACTGGTGCTGCTCGTCATGCTCAAGGACGTCGGCTTCACCGGCGTGCGCAATCTCGTCTCGGCAACCTTGCATCGCAAATGGCGCGGCTGGCTGAACGACCAATTCAACCAGGCCTTGCTCGACGGCAACCATACCCATTTTCACGCTCAACATGGCTCCCCGGACGGCGGCATCGTTGCGCCTGACAATGTCGACCAGCGCATCCAGGAATCGATCAAGGACATGACCGGCGGTGCGATCGGCCTCGCCATGGGCGTGCTGGGGTTGGCGACTTCGCTCTACTTCATAGGCCAGAACCTGTTGCAGTCGTCAGTGGAGGTCAAAGGCCTGGAGTTCCTTGGCAGCTATGGCAGCGCTGTTCTCGCCCTTCTCGCTGTTGCCACGTACGTCCCCCTCAACACCTGGATCGCCGTCAAGCTCGGCAGCCTGCTGGAACGTCTCAATATTCGCATGCAGAAGGCCGAGGGAAGTTATCGTAGCGAACTGACGACGTTCCTGCGCCGCAGCTTCCATGTCGCCGCCTCGCATGGCGAGGGCGTGCAGAAGAGGATGCACGACCGGCTCTATGTCGACATCGATCGCACCTGGGGGCGGCTGAATGTCGTCAACTCCAGCTATATGTCGTTCGAGCTGATCTACAACTTCGTCGGCGCCCGTATCGTCGCCTATGCTCCAGGCCTTGTGCCGTTCATCCACAGCCGCTTGGACTATAAAGGCTACATCACCGGCTCCGAAATGGTCGCCCAGCTCATCAGCCAGTGTTCCTGGTTCATTCATGTCATGCCCGCCATCGCGACGCTGCGCGCCAACAGCCAGCGCGTGACGGAGCTCGCCAACGCGATCGAGAAAGTCCAGCACCCGCAGGAATTCTACAGCCAGAGCGGCCGTTCCGACTTCCACTACGCCAGCCAGAATCCGGTCTTCGGTCTGACCATCCAGAAGCTGGAGCTGGCGCATCAGGGTGAGGATGCGACACCATTCCTCAGTTCCGCCAACCTGCGCTTCCGGCGCGGCGAATGGACCTTCCTGAAAGGCGAATCCGGGTGCGGCAAGACCTCGCTGATCAAGGCGATCAACGGCCTGTGGCCTTATGGCCGCGGCACCATCGTCTTCCCCGAGGGCGTCAAGAGCTTCTATGCCGCCCAGGAGGTCAAGCTGCCGCAGGTGTCGCTGAAACAGCTGGTCTGCCTACCAGGCTCCGAAGGCGACCACGGCGATACCCAGGTCGCGTCGGCACTGCACAAGGCTGGCCTTGGCGATTTCATCGAACACATGGCCAATGAAAGCCGCGAGGGCAAGAGCTGGGATCAGGTCCTGTCGGGCGGCCAGAAGCAGAAGCTGGTGGTGGCTCGTATCATCCTGCAGCAACCGGGCCTGCTGTTCCTCGACGAGGCGACCGGGGCTCTCGACCCTGATGGCAAGATTGCCTTCCACCAAGCCATCAAGGACAACTGCCCTGATGTGACGGTGATCAGTGTCATGCACGAAGCCGTGGCACCGAGATCTGCTGCCGGGACCGAGTTCTACCACTCGATGGTCCTGATTGCCGACGGCGTCGCCACGAAGAAGCCGCTTGCCCCGAGCCTGCCGCTGGAACTCACCACGATCCTGGCCCAGCCAAGGCCGGTCGAGGACAAATGGACGCGTTTCTCGCGCCGGCTGAAGCAGAAATAACGCTGATGTCATCGTGGCTTGCAACGGTGACCGATCCACGGTGATCACAGTCTCGCGATCCGGGCCGTTCGGCACTGTTTTCCTTCCTCACCGCGATTGACTCGGCAAGGCGCGCTCCTATGTTGCGCCGGCTTGCAGCAGTCAAAAGCGAACCCGCAAGCAGAAAGGTCACCGCGCCATGCCTGGCGACAGTCACAGTCGAACGCAACCGCCGTCCGCCTAGACGTGACCTGAATGGTTCATGTCCTGCCGGACGGCAAGGAGTGAGCCATGAACGATTTTTTCCCCGTAGCGGACGACGAGGCCGTCGCTATCGCCCGCATCCTTGCCAATGATCACGTCGCCGACCTTGTCGAGGCGCTCAACCATGAATCGCGCGAAACCGCGACGGAGCTGCTTTGCGCCGTACCCTTCGAACGGCTGGTCGAGATTTTCGACCAGCCTGAGCTCGAAGGCGCGCCCGAACTGGCGGAGGCCCTGCCCCGTCCCAAGGCGAGCAAGCTGCTCACCGCCATGTCCGTCGACCGCGCGGCCGACATCCTGCGCGAGCTCGACGAGCCGGCACGCTCCGAGCTGCTCGGTGCGCTGGCACCGCCGCTGCGCGCCACCCTGCTTTCCATTCTGGGCTATCCCGAAGGCAGCGCCGCCTCGATCATGACCACGGAGTTCGTCAGCGTGCCCTCCGACTGGACCGTCGGACGCACGCTCGACTACATCCGCAAGGTCGAACGGACGCGCGAGACCGTCTATGCGATCTACATCGTCGATCCGCGGACAAATCTCCTGGTGCGGTCGACGGGCTTGCGTCGGCTCATCACCGGTGAACCGGACGACCCGATCCTGTCGGTAGCGCCGGACCGCCTGCCGGTGACGGTCACTCCGCTGACGGATCGTGAACACCTGGCGCAGACGATCTCCAAATACGATCTGCTCGCCGTCCCGGTCGTCGACAACGGCAAGATCCTCGGCATCGTCACCATCGACGACATCATCGACACGATGATTGAGGAGACGACCGAAGACGTGCATCGCTTTGGCGGCATGGAGGCTTTGGACGAGCCGTATATGAAGATGAGCTTTCTCGCCATGATCAAGAAGCGCGGTGGTTGGCTCTGTGCGCTGTTCATCAGCGAGATGCTGACGGCCAATGCCATGCAAAGCTATGAGGGCGAGCTGGAGAAGGCGATCGTGCTGACGCTGTTCATCCCGCTGATCATGAGCTCCGGCGGCAATTCCGGCTCGCAGGCGACCTCGCTGGTCATCCGCGCGCTGGCGCTGCGCGAAATCGGCCTTCGTGACTGGTGGCGGGTGGCGCTGCGCGAACTGCCTACCGGTCTCGTGCTCGGCGCCATGCTGGGCGTGGTCGGCGTCTGCCGCATCGCGCTCTGGCAATATATGGGCTTCTATGACTATGGCCCGCACTGGCCGCTGATTGCCGCAACCGTTGGTGCCGCACTGGTCGGCATCGTCACCTTCGGTTCGCTGTCGGGGTCGATGCTGCCTTTCGCCCTGAAACGGATCGGTTTCGACCCCGCCAGTGCATCCGCACCGTTCGTCGCCACGCTGGTCGATGTCACCGGACTGGTGATCTATTTCTCGGTGGCGCTCGTCATCCTGCGCGGCACCTTGCTGTAGCGGTTCGACTGCCGCCGCCGGCCGTGGCTGGCGGCGGCAGCGCCGCGTCAGGCGACGTCAGACGCGCTCGCCGTCCTTCACTCGATAGGTCGGCTTGTACATGGTGACGAGCTCTTCGGAGGCGGTCGGGTGCACGGCCATTGTGCGGTCGAAGTCGTCCTTGGTCAGTCCGGCCTTCAGGGGGATGCCGAGCAGCTGTGCCATTTCGCCGGCATCCGGCCCCAATATGTGGGCGCCGAGAACCCTGCGCGAAGCGCCATCGACGACCAGCTTTATCAGCATCTTTTCGTCACGGCCCGACAGCGTGTGCCGCATCGGCCGGAAGCTGGCGCGGTAGATTTCGACATCGGCGAAGCGCTTTACGGCTTCGTCTTCCGACAGGCCGACCGTGCCGATTTCCGGTTGCGAGAAGACAGCCGTTGCGATCGTGTCGTGGTCGGGCGCCGTCGGATTGTCCTTGAAGGCCGTCTCGACGAAGCACATGGCTTCGTGAATCGCCACCGGGGTCAGCTGCACGCGGTTGGTGACATCGCCGATCGCCCAGATATTGTCGATGCTGGTGCGGGAATACGGGTCGACCTTGATCGCACCGGTCGCGGCGGTCATATCGAGGCCTATGCCTTCCAGGCCCATATTCTCGGTGTTGGGGATGCGGCCGATGGCCAGCATCACCTGATCGACCGTCAGCACCTGCCCCCCGATGAGCTGCGCGTCGAGCCGTCCGTCCGGCCGCTTGCTGACCGATTCGGAGACGGAATGGCAAAGGATCTTTATCCCCTTCTTCTCCATCGTCTCATGCAGCGTGCGCCGCAGGTCCATGTCGAAGCGGCCGAGGATTTCCTTGCCGCGATAGACCAGTGTGGTGTCTACGCCGAGGCCATGGAAGATGTTGGCGAACTCGACCGCGATATAGCCGCCGCCCTCGATCATGATCGCCTTTGGCAGTTCCTTGAGGTCGAAAGCCTCGTTGGAAAAGATGCAGTGTTCGTGGCCGGGCAGCGCCGGATGCGCTGCCGGACGGCCGCCGGTGGCGATCAGGATCTGATCGGCGGTGACGGTGCGGTCCTCGCTCAGGAGGTGGATCACGTGCGGGTCGACGATCATCGCCCGCGTGTGAAACGTCTCGCCACCCGAACCCTCGACATTCTTCTTGTAGATCGCTTCCAGGCGGCTGATCTCGCGGTCCTTGTTGGCGACCAGCGTCTGCCAGTCGAAACTGGCTTCCGGCACTGTCCAGCCATAGCCGGCGGCGTCGGCGAAATGCTCGGGAAATTGCGAGGCATAGACATAGAGCTTCTTCGGCACGCAGCCCCTGATGACGCAGGTGCCACCGAAACGGTATTCTTCGGCAATGCCAACGCGCTTGCCGAGCGCTGCCGCGACCCGCGCCGCCCTCACCCCTCCGGAGCCGCCGCCGATGACGAAGAGGTCGTAGTCATAACCGGCCATGAAGCGGCTCCTTGAACGCCAAAATTCGACTGACAGGTAGGCCGCAAACCGTCAAAAGAAAAGCCCGGACAAGCCGGGCTTCACAGATGGCCGCAAGGCCGTCGGAAAGATCACGATCAGTTCTGCGTGCCGTCCGCCGGCGCAGAACCGTCGGCGGGGGCCGCGCCATCCGCCGGAGCAGCTCCGTCCGCAGGAGCAGCACCGTCCGCGGGCGCGGTTGCATCGGCGGGTGCGGCCGGCGCCTTGGCCTTTGCCGCCGCTGCCAGAGTCTCGCCGACTTGCTGGGCGAGATCGCGCGCGACGCCGTTCTGCCAGATGTCGGCGGCCTTGACGAGGTCACGCGTCACGGTCGGGCCGCTGTCGAGCAGCTTCTTGCCGGACTCGGAGCTGTAGAAAGCCGCGATGTCGGAGAGTTCCTTTTCGGAAAACACCTTCGCATAGGCAAGAGCCGCCTCCTTCTCGAGATCCGCACGGCGTGAGGCCATCGCCAGCGCCTTCTCGTTGATCGTCTTGCCGATCAGTTCCTGCATGTCCGGGTTCTTCTGGATAAGCTGCGATTCGAGCGCCGCGGCGGCCTGCGGCAGGATGTTGTCGAACGGGTCGGTCGCGTGGATCGCGGCGACCGCGGCGCGTGCGGCCTTCAGATGCGATTCCGTGACGTCCTGCGCGAAGACAGGCGAGGAGAACGCGAAGACGGCCGAAGCCGCCACAAGGACGGAAAGACGGCGAACCCGGTTATGCAACATCATGATCGGTAGAACTCCCTGGTTTTCGGGCGGCATGGACAGTTTGGATACCGTCGCCGCCGGCGATGATGGCCGCTGACGCCAGCCCGATGAAAAGACCATGCTCGACCACGCCAGGAATGGCGTGGAGAGCATTCGAAAGCGCTCTTGTATCCGGAATGCGGCCAAAAGATGCATCGAGGATAAAATGGCCGCCGTCTGTAACAAAAGGCTGGCCTCCCGTCATCCTCAATGTCACCGGACCGGAAAGGCCGAGATTTCCAGCCGCCATGGCCACGGCGATCTCGGTCGCGCGCAGGCCGAACTGGTTGACTTCTATTGGAAGCGGAAACCGGCCGAGTGTCTCGACCATCTTCGAACGATCGGCGATGACGATCATGCGCTGCGAAGCCGCGGCCACGATCTTCTCGCGCAGCAGCGCCCCGCCGCCGCCCTTGATCAATGTCAGCTCCGGGTCGACCTCGTCGGCACCGTCGACGGTGAGATCGAGCTCGGGCGTTTCCTCCAGCGTCGACAGTGGCACGCCGAGTTCGCGGCACAGCGCAGCAGTGCGTTCAGAGGTCGGCACGCCTGTTATGGTCATGCCGGTGGCGACCTTGTCGGCAAGCAGCCGCACGAACTCCTCGGCAGTGGTGCCGGTGCCGATGCCGAGCCGCATGCCGTCGCTGACATGGGCAAGGGCCGCCCGCGCGGCCTCGACCTTCAATTGCCTCGCATCCATGCTGCTTTGCTGCCCCGAAACCGAATGCATGTCGCCCAAAATGACCTCGGCTTTGGGAAAACGACATGCATGAAAGAAAGACCTGAAGCGCGCCGCATGAGTCTGTTTCGACGCGACGCGCTTTAGCGTTTTCGGCTCCTAGCATTTTTGCAGGCCGGGTCAAAGCCCTTGGCAGCCGCCCCGCCGGTCTGCTTGCCTTAACGCGTCGCAGCCGTTATCGCCTGCCATGCACAAACCTGCGCAGGATGGATCATGACTCGCCCGATCATCGTGTTCGACCTCGATGGAACGCTGATTGACACGGCGCCGGACCTGCTCGACAGCCTCAACCACAGCCTGGCGGCCAGCGAACTATCGGCCGTCGACGAAGCCGGCTTCAAACGCTTCGTCGGCCATGGCGGCCGGGTGATGATCGAACGGGCGCATGCCGCGCAGCAACGATCCCTCAAGGTCGAGGAGCACGACCGGCTGCTGAAACTGTTCCTCGATCACTACACCGACAACATTCCGGGCAAATCCCGCCCCTACCCCGGCGTGACCGAGGCGATTGCCCGTTTTGAGAAGGCCGGCTATCTGCTGGCAATCTGCACGAACAAATACCAGGCCAATTCGCTGGCGCTGATCGAAGCACTCGGCTTGACCAGGCATTTCGCGGCAATTGCCGGGCAGGACACGTTCGCGTTCCGCAAGCCCGATCCGCGCCACCTGATCGAGACCATCAAACTCGCCGGCGGTGATCCGCACCGCGCCTTGATGGTCGGCGATTCGCAAACCGATATCGACACCGCCAAGGCGGCCGGCATTCCTGTCGTCGCCGTTGATTTCGGCTACACCGACCGTCATGTGCGCGAGTTCGAGCCCTCGGCGGTGATCTCGCATTTCGATGCGTTGACGCTCGATCTGGCGCAAAGGTTGATCGGCGCCGCCGCACACTGAGCGCCACGATGAAAATCTCTGCGGAACGGGCCTTGGCGAGACCGCAAATCCGATCTGTGTGACAACACCAGACGCTGCCTTGACTTAATGGGTCGGCCTCCCTTATATCGCGGCTCGCTTGGCCTTCGGGCAACGAGCGGGCGATTAGCTCAGCGGGAGAGCACACCCTTCACACGGGTGGGGTCGCAGGTTCAATCCCTGCATCGCCCACCATCTGTTTGCTGAACATCACATCGGCAGCTACAGCCCGCCTTCCCCTTTGGCGCTCTGCCTTTCCGCACAGGCGCTGAACGCCGGAACACCCACATGCGGAACAAACCTGCATGACAGCGAGTTTCCTTGCGTCGAAACTTGAGGGAAAACCATGTCCAGATTTCTGCTTGCGGCCTCCGTCGTCGTTCTTTTCGCCGCCGGACCCGCCTTTGCCGCGGATGAAACTGCACTGCCGCCACCCAATGCCAAGAAGCTGTCGGAGATCATCGCCAAGGTCGAGCAGCGTGACGGGTTTCGGTACGTGAAGGAGGTCGACTGGGACAAGGACGGCTACACCGTCACCTACTATACCTCGGACAAGGCAAAGGTCGAAATCGTCTTCGATCCTGTGACGGCCGAACCAAAATAAGGTTCGCGGACATCCCGTCGCGAATGCGCTGCGTCTGCGTGTTCTCAACGACAAAACGAGCGTCAAAATTGTCCATCCTGGCGTATGTTGGGCTGGGCGCGGGGCCGCGCCTTCGGCAATCCTGTTGGCTTGGGGGCCATGATGCGATGTTTCGTTAGACCCTATCTTCTGTCTGTATTCGCCATCGTCTCAGCCGGCGGCTTCCTTGCCGTTTCTCCGGCATTGGCGGACGGGCCGTCCTTCGACTGCGGCAAGGCAAACCTGCCGGCGGAAAAGGCGATCTGCGCCGACCCGCAGTTGTCGGCGATCGATCTGCTGGTTTCGAAGGCCTATAAGGAATTCGAGCCGGCGTTCGGCGGCGACAAGCGCAAGATTGCCCGCGGGCTGATCGCCGATCGCAATGCTTGCAAGAGCGATACCCCCTGTATCGTCAGCGCGCTCGACAACGCCTTGCAGACCTATGGAAATGCGCCGTCCTGGGTGCAGGACTACACCATCGCGCTGGTCGGCAAGAAGGCGCTGGACGCCGCTGCACGGAACCCCGGCAATAAGGACCAGCCCCTGCCCTCGGCGATCGGCCAACGCGCGTCGACGCATATCGAGACGCTGACCACGCGGCTTGGCGACGATCCGCTGGAAACGGCTACTCCCGAAGCGGGCAGCGCGGCCACATTCACCAATGGCGGCGGCGCCGTATCCTACGATCGCGAGGCCGGCCTTGCCGCCGCCCAGGTCGGCGAACCCGTCGTCATGTGCTTGATCTCCATTCCCAGGGACTGCCCCAAGGACGACGACCGTGGCCGGGTTTATTATTCCGTCGACCTCGTCGCGAAAGGCTCCTGGGCTCTCCCGGATTCGCAGCACATGTGCGGCGGCGCCTGAGTGGCGGGATTTTCACCGGCGGGCCCAGGAGTGTTCCGTCTCCCCTTGCGTCAATTCGCCATTGATGGCTGATTGTGGAGGGACCGGGCTTCAGGGGGTGGGTATGTCGGCTGCGAAGCACTTGATGAAGCGCGTCCTCATGATGCTGGCCGGCTATCTCGTCGCCATACTGGTTGGTCTGATCGCCGTCGTGGCGATCTATGCCGCGCTGAGTTCCCTGCCCAACGCGCCAGCCTATTTCGACCTCATGGGGGTCTCGCCGATCGCGGCCTTTGTGGTACCGCCGCTCGGCATGTTCATCTATTTCCTGACCATCGTGGTGACCGCGCCTCAGACGCTGATTTTTGCGCTGATCGCCGAATTCTTCTCTCTTCGCAACGCTATGCTGCACATGGTCTTCGGCGCCGCGGCTGCGGCCGGAGGTTTCTTCCTGATCTGGCCGGGCGCGGCGGAGGACGTGGATCTGGAGCGCTGGGTCGACATCGGCATCATAGCCGCCGCCGGTCTGGTTGCTGGGCTGGTCTATTGGCTGATCGCCGGGCGCGACGCCGGTTTCAGGCGCTCGCTGTCGGAGCGATAACGACTAGCTTGAGGGTGAGCGCACCGCCTCGGTTGCGTCCAGGGCCTGCTTCAGCCGGGAATCGCGATCGTAGACGTCGCTGAAATACTCGACCTTGCCGGACATGTCGGGCCAGGCGGTGAAATAAGCGACATAGACTGGGATCTTGCGTGTCACATCCTCGGTCGAGTGTCCGTGCTTCAATTTCTCCGCGATATAATCGACCGAGGTGCCGAGCACTGCCGCCGCCATGCCGCGCGGATCCTGCAGGCGCACGCAGCCATGGCTGAGCGCGCGCATATCCTGCTTGAAAAACGATTTCTGCGGCGTGTCGTGCATGTAGATCGCGTGCTTGTTGGGGAACAGGATCTTCAGTTCGCCCAGAGCATTGGCCTCGCTCGGCTGCTGGCGCACATTATAGGGAATGTTGGCGCCATAAGCGCCCCAGTTCACCGCCGACGAAGGGATGCGCTTGCCGCGTGAATCCGTCACCTCGTAGCCGGCCCGGTCAAGATAGCCGGGATCGCCGCGCAACCTCGGCAGCATTTCGTTGACGATGATCGACTGCGGCACGCCCCAGTAGGGGTGGAAATCGACCTGCTTGATCTGGTCGTAGAAGAAGGCGGTCTGGTTGGTGACGCGGCCGACGACGGCACGCGTCTTCAATTTTTCCTGGCCGTCGTCGATATAGCTTGCGGTGAAGGCAGGCTGGTTAATGAAAACACGCGGGCTGCCGAGATCGGAAGGCAGCCAGCGCAGTTCTTCCAGCGCCACCTCCACCTTCAGCAGCCTGTCGGCCTTCGACGTCCCGGCCAGCGTGGCGACCGTGCGTGGACCGATGACGCCATCGCCCTTCATGCCTTCCTTCTGCTGCACCGCCTTGATCAGCGGCACCAGCTCGGGAACGTAGACTTCGCTGGTTGCCAGCCGCGACAGGACCTCGCCATAGGTGCCGCCCATCTCGTCATCGAGATTACGCGCGATCAGCGACAGCAGCTTCGGCAATTCGGGGCTGGTTTCGCCTGGCTTCAGCAGCAGCTTGGGATCGACGACGATTTCGTTCTCGGCGCTCGCCTGCAGCGCTTCCAGTTCGACGCGCAGCGCCTGATATTCCGCATTCTGCGGATGGCGCGATTCCAGATAGGTGCGAACCTCCTGGGTATGCGCCAGAGTCTTCAGCACGCCCATCATGTCGAGCGGCTTGGCCGGGAAATCGTAGTAGCCGGTCATGCGGTTGGGCTCGACACGGCCATTCTGGGCGTCATGGGCATAGCGCAGGACACGTGCCGACAGCGCCATCTCGAATCGCACGAGCTCCTTCAGCTTGGCTGCCTCGTCCGCCGAGGACGAACTGGCGGCAGGCACATCGACCGTGTAGTCGGCAGGCGTGAGGCCGTAGCTTGCAGCCTCGCCAAGCACCCGCACGGCATCCTGGGCGCGGTTGTTCGGGGTGGTTCCGGTCACCCAGATGAAATCCGGGTTGGCCGAGTAATAGGCGATCAGCGCCTTGGCGATGTCGGGCTCGGCATAGAGTTCATAGTCGGCGAGCCCGGCAATGGCTTCATGGAAGGCAGCACCCGTGGCCGAAGGCACGAAAGCGGCATCTTGCGGTGTAGCCGGCTGCGGCGCCGTCGCCAGCGTCGAGAAGTCGACACGCACCAGCTTGTCGGCCTTGTAAGTATAGTAGGACGGACTGCTGATCCTCACACCGCCCCCGCCGGCCGGAGCGTTCGGCTTGGGTTTGTGCTTCGGCGGAGGAGGCGGAAACTCGCCTTTCGGCTCATGCCTGATGCCCCCGCCGAACAGCATGTCGAAAAATCCCTGGGCCCCTGCCTGAGGCATGCCGAAAGCCAGCGTCGCCGTAACCGCCACCAGCGGCATCACGGTTGCTTTTTTACCGAGGAATTTCATGGATCACCCGCTCCGGTCGCAACCGGTTCCCGTTCCGCACGCTAGACCGTCCCGCTCACCGCATGGCGGATGTAAGGCGCGACTATACCGATTCATACCGATTTCGTTAAGCTTTCATAAATTTCGGCAGGGCTGTTGCAGAACGGTTTCACAACATCGTGACGGCCGGCGCGACCGAACTGTCGCGCCGGCCCGGGAATCCCTGTGGCTTACGCGTTTGCGCCTCCATCGATGGTCAGCGCGGCTCCGGTGACGAACCTGCCCTCCGGTCCGGCGAGCCAGGCAACCATGCCGGCGATATCGTCAGCTTCGCCGAATCGCGGGGTGGCCATCTTCTGGCGCTGATGCTCGGCATGCGGGCCGTCGGCCGGGTTCATGTCGGTGTCGGTCGAACCGGGATGGACGACATTGGCGGTGATGCCGCGTGACCCGAGGTCGCGGGCCAATGCCTTGGTCAGGCCGACCAGCGCCGCCTTGCTGGCCGAGTAGGCGCCCAGGCTGGTGTCGGTGACCCGCTCGGCCAGATTGCTGCCGATCGAGATGATCCTGCCGCCCTCGCCCATGTGCCTTGCCGCCGCTTTCGAGGCGATGAACGGCGCTCTCAGATTGATCGACATGGTTTCGTCGAAATCGGCAAGCGACAGCGCATCGATCGGCGCGGCGCGCCAGATGCCGGCACTGTTGACCAGGATGTCGAGCCGGCCGAAGGCAGTCACAGCATCGGCCACCGCCTGGTCTATGGCCTCGGCGTCACGGTTGTCGGCTTTAATGGCGATGGCGCGACCGCCCTTGGTCTCTATCTCGGCGACGACGGACCGAGCCTGCTCCTCGCCATGCACATAGGTCAGCGCCACATCGGCCCCCTCCGCCGCCAACCTTCGTGCAATGGCCGCGCCGATACCGCGGCTGCCTCCGGTGACGAGTGCTGCCTTGCCGTTCAAATTTCCTGATGACATCGGTTTCTCCATTTATGTAGCGATTGATACATAAATACCTGCCAGCCTTGCCTGGCCGCGTCAACTCATTTATGTATCGATCAACACAGAAAAGAGCATCATGTCGGAAAGAGGCCGTCCACGAACCTTCGATCGAACCGCGGCCTTGCGGCGCGCGATGGACGTGTTTTGGGCCAAGGGCTATGAAGGCTCATCGATCAGCGATCTCGCCGTGGCAATGGGCATAAATTCGCCGAGCCTCTACGCCGCCTATGGCAGCAAGGAGGCCCTGTTCCTCGAGGCGACCGATCTCTATTCCCGCGTTGAGGGCGCCGACATCTGGCTCGCGCTGGAAGAGGCGCCAACGGCGCGGCTTGCGATCGAGCGGTTCTTGCGCCGGACCGCGAAGGCCTATTCGCAAAGCGATCGTCCGCAGGGCTGCCTGATTACGCTGGGTGCGCTGCACGAAGACTCGAGCCGGGGCGCGATCTGCGCGGATTTGCGGCGCCGGCGCGCCGAGAATCTAGCCGCGCTGAAGAAGCGTCTGCAGCGCGGCGTGGCCGAGGGTGAATTGCCCGCCGACTTCGATTGCCTTGCAGCCGCGACCTTTTTCGCAACGGTCCAGCATGGCATGTCGATTCAGGCGCGTGACGGCGCTTCCCGCGCCGCCCTGATGGCGACGGTAGCCGGGGCAATGGCCGCTTGGAAGACCATGGCCGGCACCGTCGAGGCGTGACAAACACCATCCGTTGTGCTCGAAATCCGACTTGCCAGCAAACCTGCGGCCGGAGGGAACCACGTGAAAAAAGGGTATCGCGAACTGCTGGATGAGGCCAACGCCGAGATCGAAGTGGTTTCGCCCGAGGAAGCGGCAGGGCTGCTTGAGGACGAAGACACCATCTTCGTCGATCTGCGCGATCCTCGTGAAATCGAACGCGACGGCAGAATTCCCGGCGCCAAGCACGTCACGCGTGGCATGCTGGAGTTCTGGATCGATCCCGAAAGCCCCTACCACAAGCCCTTCTTCGCTTCCGGAAAAAGCTTCGTCTTCTTCTGCGCCGGCGGCTGGCGTTCAGCGCTGGCCACCAAGACGGCGCAGGACATGGGTCTTTCCCCGGTCAAACACATCCTCGGCGGCTACACGGCCTGGAAGGCTGCCGGACTGCCTGTAGAGCCCGGAGACAAGAAGAAATAGCCTGAGTGCCGCTCAGTGGAGCAGCGACGGGTTCTGCTGCATGGTCACGAAGCCGACGGCGCGTTCAACCACGCCCTTGTCGGCCAGAATGCGGCGATGGCCGAGCCCGTCGGCCCAGTGCAGCCGTACATGGTCGCCGGCGCCGGCATAGCGTCGTGCATGTGCAGCCGGCACCTCCCGGTCGTCGGGCGCGTGGATGACCAACGTCGGCACGGGCGCCTGGGCGAGCTGCCGGTCACCGGTGAATTCGTGCAACGGCCGGCCGGAGAGATATTCGACGCGGTCAGCCATGGCGACCTGCGAGCGGGGACCGACATTGAGCATGCGGCTGAAGTCGGCGAAGATTGCCGGCAGCGAGCTTGGTGCCGCGATCAGCACAAGACGTGCGGCCGACAGCGGCGGGATGTCCTTGACGGAGCCGGCGATGGCATTGGCGGCAACGGCACCTCCGAAGGAATGGCCGACGGCAGCCACGAACGGCCCAAACCATTCGCCGGCCACTCTTGCGGCTTCGACGGCATTGACCATGTTCAGGTGCCTGCCCTGCGAATGGCCATGACCGGGAAGATCGAGTGAGACGACCTTGTAGCCGGCGGCGCGAAAACCTTCGATCAGCACGCGCATATATTCGGTACGCGAGCGCCAGCCATGGATGACGAGGACGGTGCCGGCGGACTCGCGGCCCGGCTCGGGGCGGAATTCATGAACCATGACGCAGCCGGTCGCGGTCTTCAGCCGGTGATGCCGCGCCTCGGCCATGAACTCCGCGGCGCGGTCGATGGCGCGGCGCTCGCCGTCGGTCAGTGTCCTGGTGCTTGGCGTACGGCAGAACAATTCGAAAGCCGCACGCCCGGTGATGCGCGGCGCGACATGTTCGGCCGCACCAAACACACCTCGGATGACCTTCAGCCCGAATGATGCCATAGTCAGAATCCATCCATACGTTCAAGCATGAACATAATAGTTCAAAGATGAACAATAAACAAGAGCTACCCTGGGACAACCCGCGTTTTCGCAACTGGGTCGCGGTGGCGCGCGCCTGCCATGTGCTGGAGCGCACGCTGGCGGTGAAACTTGCGCCGCTCGACCTGAAGCCGGCGCAGCTCGACGTGCTGATGAACCTCTACCGCCATCCGGGCATGTCGCAGCACGACCTCGCCCGCAAGCTGCTCGTCGGCCGCTCCAACATCACCATGCTGTTGCCGCAGTTGGAGACGCGTGGCCTGCTGCGGCGCGAAGGCGATGAGAAGGACAAGCGCATCTTGCGGCTTACGCTGACCGAAACCGGCGAGGCGCTGCTGATGCGGGCGCTGAAAGTGCATATGGCGCTGATCGAGAAGGCAATGAGCCAGTCGACGCCGGAACAATGCGACATGATCGGCGAGCAGATGCGCAAGATCTATGACGTGCTGAACGAGGCGTGATCGCCCTTTCAGGCGATCACCACATCGATTTCTTCGCCCGCTCCGGCCACTCCCTGTCGTAGGTTTCGCCGTCGATATTCTTGCGGCTGGTGATCTCTAAAATCTTTCCGGGTGTCGGCAGCGACTTCGGGTCGACATGCTTGGCAGGGTTCCACAGTTCCGACCGCACGATGGCGCGAGCGCACTGGAAATAGACCGAATCGACATCGATCACGGTGACCGAACGCGCAGGCTTGCCGTCGACCATGAACGACGCGCACAGCGCTGGGTCCGTGGTGATATGGGCTCGGCCGTTGATGCGCAGCGTCGTGCCGGAGCCCGGCACCAGGAACAAAAGGCCGACGCGCGGATCCCTGATGATGTTCTTCAGCGAATCGGCACGGTTGTTGCCGCGCCGGTCCGGCATCATCAGCGTTTTCACATCGACGATGCGCACGAAGCCCGCGAGATCGCCGCGCGGCGAACAATCCAGCCCCTCCGGGCCATTGGTGGCTAGCGCGACAAAGGGCGAGGCTTCGATAAAGGCGGCGTATTCGGGAATGACATGGTCGAGTTCCTTGACCACCGAGGCCTCGCCCGGCAATCCGTAAAGGGCTTCGAGTTGTTCGACTGTGGTGATGACCGACATTTTTTTCCGTCTCCCGTTCCGCCGCCCTACTCCCGATCGGTGACGTTTTGACGACGCAATGGCGGCTAACGATCGCGGCTCAGGCCCTTCTCGGCGAGTTCCGCGAGATAGGCATTCCAGCGCGCATCCTTCTCATGGCCGAGCGTGTGCAGGTAATTCCAGGTGAAGATGCCGGTGTCATGGAAGTCGTCGAAGGTGATTCGCACCGCATAGTTGCCGACCGGCTCGATCTTCAGGATGGCCACATCGCGTTTGCCGGGAACCGTCACCCGCTGTTCGGGCGAATGGCCCTGCACTTCCGCCGACGGTGAGGCGACGCGCAGCAGCTCGGCCGGCAACTCGAACGGCTGGTGGCCGGGAAAGGTCACGGTGAGCAGCTTGCGGTCCTTGGAGACCCTCAGTTCTTTCGGAGCCGTCATGATCGATCCTGCCTGAATTTGCCCTTCCCTACGCTGCTTCGCGCCAAGCGAAAAGGTATGGGATCGTGCCGACACGCAATGTCGGTCGCGGAATGTTACCAAAGATCGAGGTCGGCTATCTTGAATGGCGGGCTGGATCGTATCACATAGCTGTATATAACGGCGCCGTTAACGGCCACGGAAACGCTCGAACATGAACATGATCGACCCCTTCGGTCGCACGATCAGCTATCTCAGAGTGTCGGTCACCGACCGCTGCGATTTCCGCTGCACCTATTGCATGGCCGAGGATATGGCCTTCCTGCCCAAGAAAGACCTGCTGTCGCTGGAAGAACTCGACCGGCTCTGCACCGTGTTCATTGAAAAGGGTGTCAAACGGTTGCGCCTCACCGGCGGTGAGCCGCTGGTGCGCAAGAACATCATGCATCTGGTGCGCCAGCTTTCCCGGCACCTTGACAGCGGCGCACTGGAAGAACTGACGCTGACCACCAACGGTTCGCAGCTTTCGCGCTTCGCCGCGGAACTCGCCGATTGCGGCGTCAAGCGCATCAATGTTTCGCTCGATACGCTCGATGCCGACAAGTTCCACGCCATCACCCGCTGGGGTCATCTCGGCAAGGTCATGGCGGGCATTGATGCCGCCCAGGCGGCTGGATTGAAAGTCAAGCTCAACGCGGTGGCGCTGAAGGATTTCAACGACGCCGAGCTGCCCGAAATGATGCGCTGGGCGCATGGTCGCGGCATGGACCTTACCGTCATCGAAACCATGCCGATGGGCGAGATCGACGCCGATCGCACCGACCAGTACTTGCCGCTGTCGCTGCTGCGCGCATCACTCGAGCGCCAGTTCACGCTGACCGACATTCCGTTCAAGACCGGTGGCCCGGCCCGCTATGTCCAAGTCGCCGAGACCGGCGGAAAACTCGGCTTCATCACGCCGATGACGCATAATTTCTGCGAAAGCTGCAACCGGGTCAGGCTGACTTGCACGGGCACGCTCTATATGTGCCTTGGCCAGGAAGACGCGGCCGACCTACGCGCTCCGTTGCGCACGTCCGAAGGCAATGAACTGGTTGCCGACGCTATAGACGAAGCCATCGGCCGCAAGCCGAAGGGCCATGACTTCATCATCGACCGCCGCACCAGCCGTCCGTCGGTGTCTCGGCATATGAGTGTCACCGGCGGCTGACCTTGTCTCCTGTCCGTGCGAGAATGCCGTGCAATCATCGGCTTCGGGGCAAGGCATGCGACGGCTCTACTCAATCATCATATCTCTTGCCGCGGTCTCGGCGAATACCGCGTTTGCCGCGCAATCCACCTACGTGAACGAGCGCTTCGGCACCGTTTGCACCTTCCCCGACGATATCTTCACCGATCGCCAGCCCGAGCCTGAGAATGGCGACGGTCAGGTATGGCTGAGCGCGGACGGCGCCAGCCTGACATGCTCCGGCATCCTCAACATTGACCACGAGACGCCGAAAGACTTTGTCGTCGGCGAAAAGGCGAGCAAGGAGCCTGGCTACAAGGTCACCTACGGCAAGGCCGGCAAGGATCGGGCGGTGCTGTCGGGCGTGAAGGACGGAAAGATTTTTTACGAGCGGCGGCTGTTTGGCGGGGATGGCGTCATCCGCACGATCTGGATCGACTATCCGCCGGCGCTGAAATCGAAATATGACCCGCTGGTCGGCGCCATCGCTGGCAGCCTCAAGGGGCCATGAACCGTTCGAGCCAAGAGTATTTTAGCCACACCGCAAACAAATCTCTGTCGGCAAATGTCGGTCTGATTTACTGGTCATGGTTTCCCGCCTACCCTCCGTTCCGTAGCGATTCATCGCATTTTTGGGGGATTACATCATGCGCAAACTTCTTCTCGCTTTCGCCTTGCTCGGCTTGGCTGCCCTGCCGGCGGCTGCCCAGTCGATCGGCGGCACTTACACCGTTGCCGGCACCAATTTCGATGGTTCGTCCTATGGCGGCGAAGCCACCATCACGCTGACCAGCGGCACCACCTGCACGATCCACTGGGAGACCGGCGGTTCTTCTTCCGATGGCATCTGCATGCGCAACGACAACGCATTCTCCGCTGGCTACGAAATGGGCAAGGATATCGGCCTCGTCGTCTACAAGGTCGAGGATGACGGGTCGCTGCATGGTCTGTGGACCATCGCCGGCAAGGAGGGGAACGGCACCGAGGTGCTGTCACCCAAGAAGTAGACAATCCCTCGTCCGCACCGTGTCGGGAGGCGTTGCCGCCTTCCGACAGAATTCATACCTCGTCCGGGATGGTTTCACGCCGGCGAAGATGGATATCGGGTCCTGGCCCAGCCCTTTGCCGTTGCTGTCTCGTGGCGGGCTGTTACAGCCTTGCTTGCCAAAGCAACCGGTAGATGTCTTGCCCCTTTCCCCAAATCTTCGCGGCGCGTTGTTCATGGTGGTAGCGATGGTTGGCTTCACGCTCAAACGACGCCATCACCAAATACTCTTCTGAGTCGATGAACATGGCGCAGGTCATGTTGATCAGAGGGGCGTTCGCCTCGCTGTTCGTCGGTCTGCTGGCTTGGCAACGTGGCGCACTTTTTCAGCCGCGCCTGATGCTGCAGCCGCTGGTGGCGGTCCGTGTCCTGGGCGAGGCGGGCGCTACGGTGTCCTTCCTGGTCGCGCTCGCCCATTTGCCGATCGGCAGCGTTTCGGCCGTTCTGCAAGCGCTGCCGCTGGCGGTGACGATGGGCGCGGCGCTGTTTTTCGGTGAAGCGGTCGGCTGGCGGCGCTGGCTGGCGATCGCCATCGGGTTTGCCGGGGTCATCATCATCGTGCGGCCGGGTTTCGAGGGCTTCAGCATTTACTCGCTGGTGGCGCTGGCATCCGTCGCCTGCTGCACGGTGCGGGACCTTGCCACCAAGCGCATCCCCCAGGCCATCCCGACGATGCTGGTCTCGACCGCCACCGCGCTGGCCATGACCGTAGTCGGTGCGTTTTTGTTGACGCCGATGGGTGGCTGGACACCGATGACCGGCAAAAGCACGGCGCTGCTGGCGCTGGCCGCGGTGCTGGTGCTCATCGGCTACCAATTCATCATCATGGCGATGCGATCGGGTGAGATCTCCTTCATCGCCCCGTTCCGCTACACGGCGCTCCTCTGGTCGATACTGCTTGGCTTGATTATTTTCGGTGACATACCGGACGTGCCGATGATTGGCGGCGCGGCAATAGTTGTTGGCTCGGGTCTCTATACGCTTTATCGCGAGCGGATGGTCGGCCGGCGAAAGATCGTCGCCGAAAGCACCGGCCCGGCCATGGCGCCGGAAGGACTCTAGCACCCCCTTGAAGCCGCTTGCGATTTCCGCGGCTGGCGTACAGGCTGGATAGCATGAAGCGGGATATTGCTGGGCTCATCCTGGCAGGTGGCCAGTCGAGGCGGATGGGCGGTGGCGACAAGGCGTTGTTGCCGCTGGGCGGCGGCTGCGTGCTCGACCAGGTGCTGTCGCGATTTGGCCCGCAGCTCGAGACCCTGGCGCTCAGCGCCAATGGCGATCCGGCGCGGTTCGCCCGGTTCGGGCTGCCGGTGCTTGCCGATACCATCGAAGGCTTTGCCGGGCCGCTTGCCGGAATCCTGACCGGCCTGGAATGGGCCGCCGCCGGCACGCCTTGCAGGGCGATCGTCACAGCGGCCGGCGACACGCCTTTCCTGCCGCCGGATCTCGTTGATCGTCTTGCGGCGGCGGCGCATCAACACCCCGGTTCGATCGCCGTCGCCTCTTCGGCGGGCCGGCGGCATCCGACCTTCGCGCTGTGGCCAACCGGATGCCGCGAAGCCTTGCGGCATTTCCTGGTCGATGAGGACAACAGGCGCGTTTCGACCTTTATCGAACAACACGGCCATGTCGACGTGGAATTCCCTGTCCCGCAATCCGCCGGAATCGATCCTTTCTTCAACATCAATGTGCCGGACGATCTTGCCCAGGCTGAACAGCTGTTGCAGAGCATGTCGCCATGAACAGACGCATCTTCGGCATCACCGGCTGGAAAAACTCCGGCAAGACCACACTGACGGAAAGGCTGGTCGCGGAGCTTGTGCGGCGCGGCTGGAAAGTCTCGACGGTCAAACATGCTCATCATCATTTCGACATCGACAAGCCCGGCGCCGACAGCTTCCGCCACCGGCAGGCGGGTGCTACCGAGGTTGCGATCGTATCGGGCAGTCGCTGGGCGCTGATGCACGAATTGCGTGGCGAGCAGGAGCCGCCGCTGGACGCCATCCTGTCGCGGCTCGCCCCCTGCGACATCGTGCTGGTCGAAGGCTACAAGCGCGAATCCCACCGTAAGATCGAAACGAGGCGGCTGGAAGCGAAGGACCGGACGCCGCTTGCGGTGGATGATCCCAATATTGTCGCCGTCGCCGCGGATTTCGCCATCGCCGACCAGAGCCTGCCGGTGTTCGACCTCGATGACGCAAAATCCATAGCCGACTTCATCGAGCGTACGACCGGCCTCGTTGCTTGAGAAGTAACGTAACGGTAGAAGCCCATTACCGATTTCGGCGGTTTTGCGGTTGCTTTTTTCTTGGAAAGAGTGGGAGTATCGGCCTAGCGGGCGGTCAAAAAGCACCGCCCCACAGAGCCGTTTCGGAACGACGGCCGGGACCATAAAGAGAGGACTATCATGCGTATTGCACTGCGTATCGCGCTCGCCGCATCGGCTGCGCTGCTGACGCTCGGCGTAGCCCAGGCCCAGGAGAAGACCCTGCGGATCGGCACCGAAGGCGCCTACCCCCCCTTCAACAACCTCACCGCCGATGGCCAGCTTGTCGGCTTCGACATCGACATCGCCAAGGCACTTTGCGATGAGATGAAGGTCAAGTGCACCTTCGTCGCCCAGGATTGGGACGGCATCATCCCCGCACTTCAGGCCGGCAAGTTCGACGCCATCGTGGCCTCGATGTCGATCACGCCGGAGAGGCAGCAGAAGGTCGACTTCTCGCACAAATACTACAACACCCCGTCGGCGATCGCCGTGCCGAAGGATTCGCCGCTCAAGGGAGTGACCAAGGAAGACCTCGCCGGAAAGAATATCGGCGTCGCCACCACCACCACCCATTTCAACTATGCCTCGAAGACCTACACGGACAGCACCATTAAGGGCTATCCGAGCAGCCCCGAGGAACAGGCTGACCTCGCCAATGGCCGTCTCGACGCCATCGAGGACGATATTGTCGTGCTGCAGCAGTTTCTGGATTCGCCTGAAGGCGCCTGCTGCAAGATTCTCGGCCAGCCCTCGCCGCAACCTGTCGAAATTTTCGGACCTGGCGCCGGCATCGCCGTTCGAAAGGGCGATACCGACCTGGTCAACAAGCTGAATTCCGCCATCGACGCCATCCGCGCCAACGGAAAATACAAGGAAATCAACGACAAGTACTTCAAGTTCGACGTCTACGGCGCCGAGTCCTGATCATCATTGCCAAGGCGGCGGGGTTTCCCTGCCGCCTTGTTCATCTCGGGAGCGCCGTGGGGTAAGGCCAGTCAATGCCAGTCCAAAGCATATGGACACTGCTCAGTTGGGGACCGGAGGGCTGGAGTGACGATATTGCCTATGGTGCGTTGGTCACCATCGCGCTCGCGCTTGCAACGCTGCCGATCGGCCTGACGATCGGCTTTTTCGTGGCCTGGGCCAAGCAGTCCGAAGAACCGTCGCTGCGGCTGGCCGCCAACATCTACACCACCATGTTTCGCGGCCTGCCGGAATTGGTGACGCTGTTCCTGTTCTTCTTCGGCATGCCCATCCTGCTGCAATACGTCATCCGCCTCTTCAAGCCGGAGGCAACGATCGATGTCGACAGCTTCATCGCCGGCATGATCGTGCTGTCGCTGATCTTTTCTTCTTACGCCAGCGAGGTATTCCTCTCCGCCTTTCGCGCCATTCCGAAGGGCCAGTATGAAGGCGGCTACGCAATCGGCCTGTCGAAATGGCTTACCATGCGCAAGGTGATCCTGCCGCAGCTGCTGCGCATTGCCTTTCCCGGTCTTGAGAATTGCTGGCTGAGCCTGCTCAAGGACACCGCCCTCGTCTCGGTCGTCAACCTCGCTGAAACCCTGCGCAATGCCGGCGTGGCGGCACGTGTCACCAAGCATTCCTTCCTGTTCTACAGCGTCGCCGCACTGGTTTTCCTCGTCCTGGCGATCCTGTCCTCGATCGCAACCGGGTTCATCTTGCGCTCGCTGGGGCGGAGGGAGGCACGATGAGCGTCACGGAAGCAATCTCGGTCGACCGCCCGCCGCCGCGGGCACGCGGCTGGCCGCGCACCCGCATCGTCGGTTACGCACTCGTCGGCCTCTGGATCCTCTTCGGCCTCGGTATCCTCGCCTATCTCGTCTACGCCTGGAATGGCGAGTTCTTTGCCAGATATGCACCCGCCTATCTGCAGGGACTGTGGACCACGCTGTCGCTCGTGGCGATCTCGATGGTGGCCGGCGCGATCTTTTCGCTGCCCGTCACCTATGGCCGCATGTCGAAGAACCGGTTCTTGTCTGGCCTTGCCTATTGCTATGTCTATTTCTTTCGAGGCACACCGCTGCTCGTCCAAGTCTACCTCGTTTACTATGGCTTGGGTTCTTTCCGGCTGCAGCTCGAGTCCATCGGGCTGTGGTGGTTCTTCCGCGAGGCCTTCAACTGCGGGGTGTTCGCCTTTGCGCTCAACACCGCGGCCTACCAGGCCGAAATCCTTCGCGGCGCCATCGAGAGCGTGCCCAGGGGCCAATGGGAAGGTGCTGCCTCGCTCGGCCTGCACAAGCTGCAGACGCTGCGCAAGGTCATCCTGCCGCAGGCGTTCATCGTGGCCTTGCGGCCCTACGGCAATGAACTGGTTCTGATGATCAAGGCCTCGGCGATCGTCGCCATCATCACGGTCTATGACCTAATGGGGAATGCGAAGCTTGCCTACGCCAAATCCTTCGATTTCCAAGCCTATGTCTGGGTCGCCATCGTCTATCTGGTGATGGTCGAAATCCTGCGCCATGGCGTCGAATGGATCGAGCGCAGGATTACGATCCACCTCAATCGCTGAGCCGTTCCTGATCGGCCTGTGCCAGTCGATGCCGCAGCGCGCGCCTTGACGAATTCGTCGCATGGCCTAGAGCTTCCGCAGCTGAAATCTCTTTTCCGTCGGAAGGACAAGGCATGGCATCGGTGGCATTTCTCGGTCTTGGCGTCATGGGCTATCCCATGGCCGGACACCTGAAGAACAAGGGTGGCCACGACGTGACCGTCTACAACCGCACCCAAGCCAAAGCTGAGCGGTGGGTCGCCCAACATGGCGGCGGCTTTGTCGCGACGCCGGCCCAGGCCGCCGAGGGCAAGGATTTCGTTTTTTCCTGCGTCGGCAACGATGACGACCTGCGTTCTGTGACCACGGGCCCCGCGGGCGCCTTCAAGGCGATGAAGAAAGGCTCGGTCTTCATCGACAACACCACGGCTTCGGCTGAAGTCGCGCGCGAACTGGCCGAAGCCGCGCAATCGGGCGGCTTCTCATTTCTCGACGCGCCCGTCTCCGGTGGCCAGGCCGGCGCCGAGAACGGCGTGCTGACCGTGATGGTCGGCGGCGATGAGGCCGCCTTCGACAGGGCCAGGCCAGTTATCGACGCTTTTGCCCGCATGGTTGGACTGATGGGATCGGCGGGCGCCGGGCAGCTCACCAAGATGATCAACCAGATCTGTATCGCCGGGCTGGTGCAGGGGCTTTCGGAAGGCATCCATTTCGGCAAGAAGGCAGGTCTCGACATTGAGAAGGTCATCGAGGTGATTTCCAAGGGCGCGGCCGGTTCCTGGCAGATGGAAAACCGGCACAAGACCATGAATGCCGGCAAATATGACTTCGGTTTCGCCGTCGACTGGATGCGCAAGGATCTCGGCATCTGCCTTGAAGAGGCCGATCGCAATGGCGCCAGGCTGCCGGTGACCGCGCTGGTCGACCAGTTCTACAAGGACGTGCAGGCGATGGGCGGCAAGCGCTGGGACACGTCCTCGCTGCTGGCGCGGCTGGAGAAGTAGGCGCAGTGTCCCTGCCCGTTCCAGGCTGGACCGCGCAGGACATCGTCGCTCATCTGCATTCGATCGGAACCGAGGAAGTCCGCGCCGGCATGGGGCGGTTCGGTATCAACACCGCGACCGCGCTCGGTGTCGCCAATGCGGATCTGCGGCCTTTGGCGCGCAAGCTGAAACGCAACCATGAGCGATCCCTGGCGCTGTGGGACAGCGGCGTTCGCGAAGCACGGCTGATGGCGGCCTTCACCGGCGAGCCGAAAAAGATCACCATCGGAGAGTGCCGCCGCTGGGCCGGCGATTTCGATTCCTGGGAGATCGTCGACACCGTCTCGGATCTGTTCGTGGATACGCTGTTCTGGCGCCAGCTGGTCGAGGAGTTTGCCGCCGACGAGCGCGAATTCGTTCGCCGCACGGCCTTCGCGATGCTGGCATGGGCGTCAGTGCATTTGAAAAAGGAGCCGGACGCGACGTTTCTGTCCTACCTGCCGCTAGTCGAGGCTCATTCCCGCGACGAGCGCAATTTCGTCAGGAAAGCGGTCAACTGGGCGCTGCGGCAAATCGGCAAACGGTCGGTGGGTTTGCATGGCCCTGCCCTTGCCCTGGCGCAGGAACTTGCCAACTCCGCGAACAGGACGGCGCGCTGGATCGGCAAGGATGCGGTGAAAGAACTCTCGCATGCCAAAACCCACGAACGTCTCGCCACCAGAAAGACCTGACAAGGCGGGGATTGCCGCAGCCGGTTCTCGCCGACATGTGACGCGGCTCGGGCATTGACGCCACCGACAGCGGCGTCTTTACTCGCCCGCAAAGGATGCGACCATGAACCATTTCAAAGCGATCCTGGCGCTTGCGGCCGCGCTTGCACTCTCCACCGCGGGCGCTTCGGCCGAGACCACGCACATCTTCTGGAAGGATCTGCGCCCGGCGACGCAGGCCATCGCCGAAGACGCCGGCTTGCCGATGATCGCGGCGAAACTGCCGGATCATGGCGAGACACTCTCAGTCGCCCTGCACGACAAGACTATACAATTAGACGGCTATGCATTGCCGGTCGATCGTGACGGAGATCTCGTTTATCAGTTCCTGCTGGTGCCATGGACGGGCGCGTGCAGCCACATGCCGACGCCTCCGCCCAACCAGATCGTGCTGGTCACACCAGCCCGTCCCTACAAAATGTCCGAGGCCTACCAGTCGGTTGCCGTCACCGGCGCCCTGAACCCGGACATGGAGAAGAGCCAGCTGTTCATTCTCGACGGCGTCAGCGTCATCCAGTCCGGCTATACCGTGCGCAAGGCAGATGTCGTGGGCGTCGACACGGTTCCGGACTCCGTTGTGTTGCCGGTGAACTCGCCCTGGAGCTTCCTCAACAAGAAGAAGAATTGAACGGAGGGCTCAGGCCGCGTTCGCGCCCGACTCCTTGTCCAGCACCATATAGTCGAGCGGGATTTCGGTCGTGTACTTGATCTGCTCCATGGCGAAGGACGACGACACGTCCCGGATCTCGATCTTGGCGATTAGCCGTTTGTAGAAGGCGTCGTAGGCGGCAATGTCGGGCACCACGACGCGCAAGAGGTAATCGACGTCGCCACTCATGCGATAGAATTCGACCACCTCGGGAAATTCCTGGATAACCTCGGAAAACCGGCGCAGCCATTCATGACTATGCGAATTGGTGCGGATCGACACGAAGACGGTGACCCGCACATTGACCTTCTCGTGGTCGAGAATGGCGACGCGCCGCTTGATGACGCCCTCCTCCTCCAGCTTCTGGATGCGCCGCCAGCACGGCGTGGTCGACAGGCCGACTTTCTTGGCGACATCGGCGACCGCGAGCGTCGCGTCCTCCTGCAGCAGGCGGAGAATTTTTCGGTCGAGGCGATCCATCGGAGGCTCCTGGTGGAATAGTTTCGCTATATTCCCTTTTATTTGGGCCATTCACAAGAAAAAAATTCTGCCGCTTGCGTCGAAAGCGAGTGTTTTCTTGCTCAATGCCTAACCGAGGCGATAGCGGATTTCCGAGCGCAGGAAAGGCAGCAAATCCATTTCAAACCACGGATTCTGCTTCAACCAGCCTGTGTTGCGCCAGGATGGATGTGGCAGCGGCAGCACTTTGGGGCCGACGGAATTCTCCCAGATGGCGCGCCAGTCCATCACGGTTTCCGTCAGCGAGGCGCGCCGCGCCGCGCCCATATGCCAGGTCTGCGCGTAGATGCCGATCGTCAGCACCAGGTCGATCCGCGGCATCAGCGCCATCAAGGGCGCGCGCCAGGCCGGGGCGCATTCGCGCCTCGGCGGCAGGTCGCCGCCCTTGCCATCCTGTCCGGGAAAGCAGAAGCCCATCGGCACGATGGCGAATTTCTCGATGTCGTAGAATTCGTCGCTGGTCACATCAAGCCAAGTCCGCAAACGGTCGCCCGAAGCATCGGTGAAGGGCATGCCCGACAGATGCACCTTGGTTCCCGGTGCTTGGCTGGCGATCAGGATACGGGCGCTGGAAGAGGGTCGCAGCACCGGACGCGGCTCATGCGCCAGCGGCTTGCCGATGGGATCGTCCGCGCAGATGCGGCAAGCGCGGACCGTCGCGGCGAATCTGTCCAGTTCCACGCTCAAGCAGCGGCACTCGGCCGGCTGGAGATTGCCTGATGCCAACGCGACACATTGGTGCATTCCTCCGGCACCTTGATGCGTGCCGGCTTCATGAAGTCGATCGCGATCAGCCCTGTGATGTCGGCAATGGAATAGCTGTCGCCGGCGACGAATTCACGGCTGCCGAGTTCAGCATCGAGCAGCATGAGAAACTCCACCGCCTTCGGCTTGTTGGCCTCACCCCATTCAGGGATCTGCGGAATTTCCCATTCCTTCATGGCGGGATGGATATGGCGGAAAGCCTGCGTGACGCTGCTGAGCAGGTTGAACTCCATCCGCCTCTGCCACATCTCGACCTTTGCCTTGCCAAGCGCGTCGTTTCCGAACAATGCCGGCTCGGGATGGAGTTCCTCGAAATAGCGGCAGATGGCGACGGATTCGGTGAGGATGGTGCCGTCATCGAGTTCCAGCACCGGCAGGCGCCGCAGCGGGTTGCGCGAGCTTACCGGCTGCTGTTTGTGCTCCAGCGCGCCCATGTCGACGGGCACCAACGGAACCGCGATCCCCTTCTCGGCGAGAAAAATCCGAACCCGCCGAGGGTTGGGTGCCCGGCCGCCGTCGAACAGCTTCATTTCGATCCTCCTTTTCCTTCCGCCAGACACGCTTCACCAGAAGCGAAAGATCTCGCGCGCCGCGTCGCCGATCGACGCCAGTGTGCCATGTTTTCGCTCGACGACCTCGCCGTGGTGACTATCGCGCCAGTCCTGCGGCAGGTCGAACGTGCCCGCCCAGATGCCAACCCTGGCCGCGCGGGCCGTTGCTTCCTCGCCTTCGAAAGCGCCATAGGCAACGGCCCAGCCGGCCTCGACCTGGGCGCGGTTTAGGTCGGTGCCGCCGGTCTTGCAGTCGCCGAGCAACCGGCCATAGCGGTCGCGCTGCCAGCCGCTGCAGGTGACCGGCCTGCCGGCGATCAGCCGTACCAGCGACTGGCGCGCCAGCGTGCCACAGGCATAATCGGCGCCGTTCTTGTGGCAAGTCTGGGTGTATTCCGGGGCGTCGATGCCGCGCATGCGGATGCGCTCGGTGCCGAGCGTGATCGAATCGCCGTCATTGATGATGGCTGTACCTTGCGCCTTGCGTGTCTCCACTCGATCGAGACGCGCCGCAAGCAGGATCAGCAGCCCCAGAATGATGACGGTCAGCCCGTAATCCAGCAGCTTTCGCCCCGGACTTCTCGGGCGCGCTGCCGCGTACCTCGGGCGCGACCTTGGCGACCACGAACGGCTCATATGGCAAACGGTTGGTTAATCATTCGAACGTAGCTTAACACCTTGAAATCGCTGCGCGCATAAATTGAAGCTTTTGATGCCCTTGCAACGCTCGAACACGGCGGACAAGTTCATTGTGGACCGCAGGAAACGGCATCGCAACAGCGATGTCGCGCGCGCGGTTCGCAAGACGCGCGACCGTCTTTCGCAGCAGGCCGGCAATCTCGATTTCGACCGCGAGCTGCTGAAGCTCCATGCCCAGGCGATGACCAGCGGTGCCGTCGTCATCATCCCGATGCTCGTCCTGGCGATCGCCGCGGCCGGTCGTCTGGCCGGTGTCGGCAATGAGATCGGGCTCTGGGCGTTGTTTACGCTGACCTCTTATACGATCGTCGTTTTCATGGCGCGGCGCATCGAGCGCACGGAAGCTTCCGAGCTTAACGCCTTGCAAACGCGAAGGGAATTCCTGGTCGGCCACTTCCTTTGTGGTCTGGGCTGGGCCTGGTTCGTCTGGCTGGGCTGCGGGGCCTGCGAGGTCGACCAGTTCCAGGCGGTCAAGGCGGTGGTGCTGCTGTTTGCCATGGCAGGGACGGCGCTCATGGCCTCGTCCCTGGGCGGAGCACTGCTGGCGACCTTCGCGGTTCCAGTGGCGCTCTACGCCTATGCCGCGACCAAGTCGTGGATGCCGGTCGAGGCCATCATGGCCGCGTTGCTTGTCCTGTCGCTGCCTTTCTTCGCCTATATTGCCAGTCACCTCAATCGCTTCTCCCTGCTGCTGTTGTCGTTCCGCTCCGAAAAGGACGCGCTGATCGCCGAAGTGGAGACGGCGAAGTCAATGTCGGACGAGGCGCGGCGGCGGGCTGAGGACGCCAACCTGGCAAAATCGCGTTTCCTCGCTTCGATGAGCCACGAATTGCGCACGCCGCTCAACGCCATTCTCGGCTTTTCCGAGGTGATGGCGAACGAGGTCCTCGGGCCGATGAGCAATCCCACCTATCGTGACTACGCCCACGACGTGCATGACTCAGGCCAGCATCTGCTTGACCTGATCAACGAGATCCTCGACCTGTCGCGCATCGAGGCCGGCCGCTACCAGCTCAACGAGGAGCCGGTCATGTTGCTCAACATCGTCGAGGATTGCTGCCACATGATGGAGTTGAAGGCGCGCAACAAGGACATCCGCGTCCTCCAGGATTTCGAACAGACATTGCCGCGGCTGTTCGCCGACGAGCGCGCCGTGCGCCAGATCACGCTCAACCTTCTGTCCAATGCCATCAAGTTCACCGCCACCGGCGGCGAAATCCGCGTCCGGGTCGGCTGGACGGCGGGCGGCGGACAATACATTTCGATCAAGGACAACGGTCCGGGCATTCCCGAGGACGAGATTCCGGTCGTGCTTTCAGCCTTCGGCCAGGGTTCGATCGCCATCAAGAGCGCCGAGCAAGGCACCGGGCTTGGCCTGCCGATCGTCCAAGGGCTGCTCGCCATGCATGGCGGCGAGTTCGAGCTTCATTCCAAGCTGCGCGAAGGCACCGAGGCGATCGCCATCTTCCCGCTGAGCCGGGTGATGGAAGAACTGCCGGCGCTGCCGACCGCGGCAGTAGCCGCGCGACGGCGGTAAGGACCCCGTAAACGCTGGTGCCGCGTAGTCAACCCCGCACAGCCGCCGCCATACCCGAACTGATCAGCGCCGCCGCCTTGACCAGCCCAGCCGCCAGAGCGGCTCCCGCCCCTTCGCCGTGGCCGATCCCCAGATCGAGCAGCGGACGCAGCCCGAGGTGCTCGGCCGCCCTTGCATGCGCAGGCTCGGGCGACAGGCTGGCGAGAAGACAATGATCAAGGGCTGCGGGGTTCGCCGCATGCAGCACGGCCGCGGCTGCCGTTGCCGCGAAGCCATCGAGCAGTACCGGTATCCGCTGCATCCGCGCGGCAAGGATTGCGCCGGCTATCGCCGCGAACTCGCGGCCGCCGACCCGGCGCAGCGCCTCAAGCGGATCTTCGAGATGGCGGCCGTGAAAGGCCAGCGCCGCATCGACCACCTCTGCCTTGCGAGCCCGCATCGCCGCGTCGGCGCCGGATCCCGGGCCAACCCAGTCGGCACCCCTGCCCCCCAAAAGCGCGGCGAGCAGGGCGGCGGCGACGGTGGAATTGCCGACGCCGAGATCGCCGAGGCAAAGCAGGTCGGTGCCGCCGGCAATCGCCTCCATGCCGAAGGCCATGGTGGCGGCGCAACCGCGCTCATCGAGCGCCGCGTCCTCGGTGATGTCACCGGTCGGGATGTGCAGGGCAAGATCGAACACCTTCAGACCGAGGTCGTTGGCAATGCAGATCTGGTTGATCGCCGCACCGCCGGCCGCGCAAAGCTCGACCGCGTTAGCGGTCGCCGCCACGGGCCTCGGCGAAATGCCTTGCCTGGCAACGCCATGGTTGCCGGCAAAGACAGCCATCAGGGGCCTGGTCACGGCAGGCGGAGCGCGACCGCTCCAGACTGCGAGCCATGCGGCGATGTCCTCGACGCGGCCAAGCGAATTCCCAGGCTTGTCGGCCTTGGCAAACAGTGTGCGCACGCGCGCTTCAGCTTTGAGGTCGGCCAATGGCAGATTGCCGAGCAGGTCGCGGAAATCGTCGAAAGGCAGTGCACTGGTCATGTCGCGAACAATCGTTCCTGGAACAGAGGAGCGGAATAGCTGTCTTGCGTGACCGGCACAACCTCCTCGATCGTCCTTCCTGATTTGCCGCAAAGGCAGCCACGGAAGGCGCGATCGGGAGGGCTTGCATTGGCTTTGCCGTTGCACCATGTGGAGATGAAAGAGCGGATTCCGAACGGGTCCCTCGAGAGAAAGTCATGACGGCCATCGAATCTCCCTGCATCCTGGTCTGTTCGATCGATATGAAAACCGGCTTCTGCTTCGGTTGCGGCCGCACGCGCGAGGAGATCGGCGCCTGGATGGGGATGACGCCCGAGACGCGCCGCGGCGTGATGGCCGAACTGCCGGCCCGGCTCGAAACCGTCGAGCGCCGGCCGCGCCGGGAAACGCGCCGCACCCGCATGGCACGCGAACGCGACGCACTCTAGCGAGGGACGAGTGAGCAGCCGGCTGTTCTGGGTTGTGATGGCGGTGATCGGTGTAGGGGCAGCCCTGCTCATGCTCAACGATTCCGCCGGCAGCACGTTCGGCGTCGAGAATTACGATTTTGGCCGGCTGATCTGGCTTGGGGCTTTCGGCGCCCTTATCGGCGCCGGCTTGCTGCGGTCCGCTCCGCTGGGAGTAATGGCCCGCAATCTCGGCGCCTGGGCGGCTATCGTGCTCGCGCTGATCGCCGGCTATCAATATCGCTACGAGCTGCAGGACGTCGCCAGCCGGGTGACCGCCGGCCTCGTTCCCGGCAGCCCGCTGGCGCTCGGTGTCGAAGACGGCCACGCCACCGTGACCTTGGACAAGGCCGACAATGGCCATTTCGAAGCGCGCATCCTGGTCAACGGCAACCCGGTTCGCGCCGTTGTCGACACCGGCGCCACCAGCACGGTTCTGACTTCGGAGGACGCCCAGGCCGCAGGCTTCAATCCCGCGGCGCTCAACTACACGATACCGGTTTCGACCGCCAATGGCATGGCGCGCGCCGCGGCGGTCAAAACCGACGAACTGGCGATCGGCGGCATCGTGCGCAAGGATATGCCGGTGATGATCGCCGCTCCCGGCATGCTGAGCCAAAGCCTGCTCGGCATGAACTTCATCGGTTCGCTGTCGGGCTTCGACGTGCGCGGCGACCGGATGATCCTCAGGGACTGAGCTCAGGCCGCTTCGGCGGTCGCTCCACCGAGTTCGACAGCCGCGAAAGCAGTCTTCAGCACGTCAGCCCCGGCCCCGGGTCGGGTTGCGTCGGTGGACAGGATCTGACGATAGCGGCGCGCGCCGGGCAGCCCATGAAACAGCCCGACCATATGGCGGGTGACATGGCCGAGCCGGCCGCCCTGTTCGATATGGCGCGCCGCATACTCCGCCATAGCATCGATCAGTGCCGCGAAATCGAACGCTTCCGACCGTGCACCGTAGAAGGCGGCGTCAACGCCGGCCAGAATGCCTGGTGTGTGGTACGCGGCGCGGCCGAGCATGGCTCCGTCGACATGATCGAGATGCAGCCGCACCTCGCCAAGAGACTGAATACCGCCATTGATGCCTATGAATTTGCTTTGTTTTCCAGCCTTCAACCGATAAACCCTGTTATAGTCTAGCGGCGGGATGTCGCGATTTTCCTTGGGGCTCAGCCCTTCCAGCCACGCCTTGCGAGCATGCACCCACAAGGCATCGGCGCCGGCATCGAAAACCCCATTCGACAGCGCATCGAGCGCCGGCTCCGGATCCTGTTCATCGACGCCGATGCGGCACTTGACCGTGACTGGCACCGTCACCGCCGCCCTCATCGCCGCGACGCAGGTTGCGACGAGGTCGGGTACTTTCATCAGGCAAGCGCCGAACGTGCCCGACTGGACGCGGTCGGACGGGCAGCCGACATTGAGATTGATCTCGTCATAACCAAAGGCTTCGCCAACGCGCGCCGCTTCGGCAAGTTTTGCCGGATCGGAGCCGCCAAGTTGCAGGGCGACGGGATGTTCCACCTCATCGAAGCCAAGCAGCCGCTCGCGCGCGCCGTGGATAACCGCGTCGGCCACAACCATTTCGGTATAAAGCAGCGCATGTGTCGTCAGCTGGCGATGGAAGAACCGGCAATGGCGGTCCGTCCAGTCCATCATGGGGGCCACGGCCACTCTATGATTTTGATTTTTCAGCATTTTTTCTTTAACATCAAATCGTTAGAACCTGCCGAGTGCACACGAATTTACGCCAAGTCGATCATGGTGAGACGCTGACAAAGTCCCGTATAGCGCGCCTGAAGCCCTTCGGCGAATTCATCGACCTTCATATCGACGACATGTGCGATGTAGGCAAGTCCCTCTCCGATCTGTGTCGTAAGCACATGACATGAGTTGTCCGGATTAAGCAGCACATTAGTTGTCGGTTCTATCGCCAGCCAAAGGAGGCTTGGGATGACACGGACAGCATGGCTGAACACCAGCCTTCAAATCCAACTGCACGAATTTTTCCAAAGCAGGAACATAGAAGCATTGTGCGAGTTAGGCACGACGCCTGCTCGCGTTCCACGATCTGCCAGGGTTCTCTTTGATGTTCGAACGAATGCCCAAGACAATGTATCGCTGTCAGCTTTTCGTATCTGCCTTTGGTTTGCTGTTGCTGATGGGCGACCTGCTCCACGATGACAGGGCCATGGCGCAGCAGGCTTGTCCGGCCGATCACGATAGGCTGCTTACAGTCCTCAAAGCCAATGTGAAGGCAAGCGGCGGACCAGCGAATGGCGGCTTTGAAACCAACGAATGGGGCGCGATCGTTGCCCGCGATGGCACTGTCTGCGCGATTGCGTTCAGCGGCCCCGCAGTCGATTCGCAATGGCCGGGCAGTCGGCTCGTCGCAGCGGAGAAAGCCAACACCGCCAACGGTCTCAGCCTGGCTCAAATGGCCCTGTCGACGGCCAATCTCTACGCTGGCGTGCAACCGGGTGGGCCGCTGTTCGGGCTGCAGGCGACCAACCCCGTCAACCAAGCCGCGGCTTATGCGGGCGATCCCAAAACCTTCGGCAGCGCCAACGATCCGTTGGTCGGCAAGCCTATCGGCGGCGTCGTCGTGTTTGGCGGGGGCTTGGCCCTTTACGACGGCAAAACGATCGTCGGCGCGCTTGGCGTCAGTGGCGATTCCTCTTGCGCCGACCACAATGTCGCCTGGCGCGTTCGCGCGGCTCTCGGCCTCGACAAGGTCCCGGCAGGCGTCAATCCCAACCGTAAGGATGCCATCATCTATGATCTCGATCCCGGCGGAAAAAGCGCCTCCGGCTGGGGTCACCCGCTATGCTCGGGCACCGAGGCCGACATCGCAGCGGAAATCGGTTCAGGCGTCGGAGGCGCGACACCGAAATGAAGCAAGCAGCGCGGTGTGCAACGCCCTGCGTCGACGCGGTACGCACAAACCGCCCGGCGGCAGCTAGAAAACATCTCCAGAGCTTCCTTGCGGGGTTGCTGCTGGCTTGCACTCCTCTGCTGACGGGCGCTTCCGAAGCTCCGCCACCGTCGGCGATCTCGCCGCCGGCTTCCGCCGCACCGCGCGACGATGGGCAATGGACGATGCCGGCCAAGAACTACGCGTCGACCCGCTACAGTGAGCTCACGGAAATCAACGAAGGCAACGTCAAGAACCTGCAGGTGGCCTTCACCTTCTCCACCGGCGTCAACAAAGGCCAGGAAGCGGCGCCGCTGGTCGTCGGCGGCACGATGTACATCGTGACCCCCTTCCCCAACATGGTCTACGCGCTCGACCTCACCAAGCCAGGCGCGCCGATGAAATGGAAGTTCGAACCCAATCCCGAACCCGCGGCGCAAGGGGTTGCCTGTTGCGACGTCGTGAATCGCGGCGCGGCTTTCGCGGACGGGCGCATCTTCTTCAACACACTGGACGGTCACACCATCGCACTCGATGCGAACACCGGTCAGCCGATCTGGAACTCCCATATCGGCAACATCAACATAGGCGAGACCATCACCATGGCGCCGTTGGTGGTGAAAGGCAAAGTGCTGGTCGGCAATTCAGGCGGCGAGATGGGCGTCCGCGGCTGGGTCAAGGCGCTTGACGCCGGCGACGGTCATGTCGTCTGGACGGCCTACGGCACCGGACCGGACAAGGACGTGCTGATCGGCCCCGATTTCAAGCCGCATTACGACATGGACAAGGGCAAGGACCTTGGCGTCACGACATGGCCGCCGGAAGCCTGGAAAATCGGCGGCGGCAACATGTGGGGCTGGATTTCCTACGACCCGGATCTCAACCTGATCTTCCACGGCACCGGCAACCCCGGACCGTGGAACCCGGATCTGCGGCCCGGCGACAACAAATGGACGTCAGGGATTTTCGCCCGCGACCCCGATACCGGAGCGGCGAAATGGTTCTACCAGTGGAGCCCGCATGACCTTCATGACTATGACGGGATCAACGAGCAGGTCCTGCTCGACATGAACTGGCAGGGCAAGCCGCGCAAGGTGCTGGTCCGGCCCGAGCGCAACGGCTATCTCTACATTCTCGACCGGACCACCGGCGAAGTGCTGTCCGCGAAGCCCTACGGCCCCGTCAATTCCAGCAAGGGTGTCGACCTCAACAGCGGCCGTCTGGTCGAAAATCCGGACAAGAAGACCGGTACCGGCAAGGTCGTCCGCGACATCTGCCCGACCGCGTCGGGGCTCAAGGATTGGCAGCCTTCCGCCTTCTCGCCGAAGACAGGGCTGCTCTACATCCCGCATAACAATCTGTGCATGGACGAAGAAGGCGTCGAGGTGAACTACATCGCCGGCACGCCCTATGTCGGCATGAACGTGCGCATGATCCCCGGGCCTGGTGGGAACCGGGGCGCCTTCACCGCTTGGGACATCGCCGCGGAGAAGCCCGCCTGGAGCCTCAAGGAGAACTTCCCGGTGTGGAGCGGCGCGGTCGTGACCGCCGGCGATATCGTCTTCTACGGAACCATGGAGGGTTGGTTCAAGGCGGTCAGCGCCAAGACCGGCGAGCTGCTTTGGCAATTCAAGACGTCGTCCGGCATCATCGGCCAGCCCATCACATATCGCGGCCCCGACGGACACCAATATGTGGCGATCCTGTCGGGTGTAGGCGGCTGGGCCGGCGCCATCGTGTCCGGCGATCTCGATCCGCGCGACGCCACCGCTGCCCTCGGTTTCGTCAACGCGATGAAGGATCTCAAGGACGCGACAACGGCGGGAGGCACGCTCTATGTGTTCCGGCTCCCCTGAGGCACTCGAGCGGCCCTCGCGCCAGGTGCGAAAGGCGCTCCAGCGGATGGCAACCGGCATGGCCGCCCTCGCCTTGCTGCTCTTGCCGGCGACAGCGAATGTGCGTGAACTGAGGGTCTGCGCCGACCCGAACAACATGCCCTTCTCCAACGCCGCCGGTCAGGGCTTCGAGAACAGGATCGCTGAGATCGTGGCCGCCGATCTCGGCGCCAAACTGACCTACACTTGGTGGGCACAGCGCCGGGGCTTCGTGCGCAACACGCTGAAGGCCGGCCTTTGCGATCTCGTGCCCGGCACGCCGGCCAATCTCGAAATGCTGCGCACCACCACCCCCTATTATCGGTCGTCCTATGTTTTCGTCACCCGCCAGGACGGTCCGGATGTGGCATCCTTCAACGATCCGCGGCTGCGCGCCATGCGGATCGGCGTGCAACTCATCGGCGACGACGGGGCCAATTCGCCTCCCGTCCAGGCGCTCGGCCGCCGCGGCATCGTCGGGCATCTCGTCGGCTATCCCGTCTATGGCGACTACTCCGCACCCAACCCTCCGGCGCGCATCGTCGAAGCAGTGGCGACCGGAGACATCGATCTTGCCGTCGTCTGGGGCCCGCTCGCCGGCTACTTCGCCGCCAAGCAGAAAGTGCCTCTCCGCGTCACGCCCGTCACGCCTCGCATCGACGGGCCGCAATTGCCCATGATCTACGACATCTCGATGGGCGTTCGGCGCGAGGACGATGCGCTGCGTGGCGATGTGAACAGCGCGCTGGCCAGGCACAAGGCCGAGATCGACGCATTGCTGTCGCAATATGGCGTGCCGCGCCTCGATGGCCCGGGGAGCCCAGTGCGATGAAGCACGGTGCCGCCATGCTCTTGTTTACGGCCCTAGCGCTTACGGCATGCCAGCGCGAGGAGCGTGACACGCGCCCGCAATCCTCGCTCGGATCGGGTGAGCAGCCGGCGCCTGTGACCACATTGGAACCCGGTGGACAGCGGCCTTCGGCCAGCGACAACAAGGCAGCCAGCTTCGAGGCCAATGCCTTCCACCTCAGCGAGGGCAAGCGCCTGTTCAGCTGGTTCAACTGTTCGGGCTGTCATGCCAATGGCGGCGGCGGCATGGGGCCGGCCTTGATGGACCAGAAATGGCTTTACGGCAGTTCGATCGAGAGCATCCACGCTACCATCCGCGATGGGCGGCCAAAAGGCATGCCGAGCTTCCGCGACAAGATTCCCGATGACCAGATTTGGGAGCTTGCCGCCTTCGTTCGCTCGCTGAGTGGCAACGCACCCTCGTCCGCCGCGCCGCAACGCAATGACGACATGATGCCGCATCCGTCGGAAAACCGCATGCCGGATGCAGCCACGCTGGGGAAATCACCGTGAAGCGCCTTGCGTCGACCGGGTTCGGCACGGCCTGCGTCTTGTTTCTGCAGGGATGCGCGGGATGGCAATCAGCGCTCGACCCGAAAGGGCCAGCTGCCAGTGAGCTGGCATGGCTCATCTGGTTTTTCACCGCGCTTTGCGCGGTGATCTGGGTCCTGGTGATGATCGCTCTTGCCACACCGTTGATGATGCGGTCGCGGGACGGCGCCGAGCCGCTCGTGCTCGACGCCGGCGCCGACCATCGAAAGTTGCGCGTTGTCGTGATCGCCGTCGGGCTGACCGCAGTGATCGTGGTCGGACTGACCTTGCTGAGCTTCTTCGCCAACAGGACACTTGCGGCGATCGGCTCCGACGCCGCGCTCACCATTCGCGTCACGGGCCACCAATGGTGGTGGGAAGTCCGCTACGAAGACGCCACGCCGAGCCGCATCCTGACCACGGCGAACGAGATCCACATCCCCGCCGGGGAGCCCGTACGGCTTCTGCTGACATCGACGGACGTGATCCATTCCTTCTGGGTGCCGAGCCTTTCCGGCAAGCTCGACCTCATCCCCGGCCATATCAATGTGCTCGACATCAAGGCCGACAAGCCTGGCGTATATCGCGGCCAGTGCGCCGAGTTCTGCGGTGCGCAGCATGCGAACATGGGTACCTTCATCATCGCTGAGCCGAAGGAAAAGTTCGACGCTTGGTGGAACGACCAGTTGCAGCCGTCTGGCCCTCCGGCGAGCGACGAGGCCAAGACTGGCGAGGACCTGTTCCTCAAGCGTCCCTGCGTGATGTGCCACAGGATCGGGGGCACTCCAGCGGGAGGAACCGTCGCGCCGGATCTGACGCATATTGCCAGCCGGCGCACGCTCGCCGCCGGCACGTTGACGATGAGCCGAGGCAATATCGCTGCCTGGATAGCGGACCCCCAAGGCGTGAAGCCCGGTTCCCACATGCCTGTGGTGGAGCTCAACGGCGACGAACTCAACGCCATCGTCGCCTACCTCGAGGGTCTGAAATGAGCAGCGCGGATCTGATCAGCGAACGCGACCTGCCGCCGAAACGCGAGACCGCCACCCAGGGCGACCTGGCTCCCGAGCATGACGGACCGCGCGATACTGGCATGGACGATGCCAGCCTGCACCACTGGCTCACGCGGGCATGGCGCACGCCGCCCGGCATCATCGGAGCATTGTCGAGCGTCGACCACAAGGTCATCGCAAGGCGCTATCTGATCACGGCCTTCATCTTCCTGTGCCTTGGTGGGCTGAACGCGGTCGCCATGCGAATCCAACTCTCCGGGCCGCAGCGCGGGCTGATCGGGCCGGACCTCTACAACCAGCTGTTCACGATGCATGGCGTCACCATGATGTTCCTGTTCGCTGTGCCCATCGTTCAGGCAACGGGAATCTATCTGGTGCCGCTGATGGTCGGCACCCGCAACATCGCCTTCCCGCGGCTCAATGCATTCGGCTACTGGATCTACGTCTCGGGCGGGGCTTTTGCCTGGATCTCCTTCCTCCTCAACATGGCGCCGGACGTCGGCTGGTTCGCCTATGTGCCCCTATCCGGACCGGAATTCTCTCCTGGCAAGCGCGCTGACGTCTGGGCGCAAATGATCACCTATACCGAAGTGTCGTCGCTTGCGGTCGCCGTCGCCACCATCGTCACCGTGTTCAAGCAACGCGCGCCCGGCATGTCGCTGGACAAGATACCGCTTTATGTGTGGGCACTGCTGGTCACTTCCTTCGTCGTCGTCTTCGCGATGCCGGCGGTCATGATCACCTCGACCTTCCTCATTCTCGACCGGCTTGTCGGAACCCACATTTTCAACCCCGCGGAGGGCGGCGACGCCCTGCTGTTTCAGCATCTGTTCTGGTTCTTCGGTCATCCCGAGGTCTACATCATCTTCCTGCCGGCGACGGGCATGGTCTCCTCCATCATTCCCGCGTTTGCCCGGCGACCGACGTTCGGCCATTTAGGGCTGGTCCTGTCGCTGATCGCGGTGGGTTTCCTGTCGTTCGGCCTCTGGGTGCATCATATGTTTGCAACCGGATTGCCGAAGCTCGGGGCGAGCTTCTTCACGGCGTCCAGCATGCTGATCGCCATCCCCAATGGCGTGCAGATCTTCTGCTGGCTGGCGACCTTGTGGGATGGCAGACCGGTGATCCGCACGCCGCTGCTGTTCGTCTTCGGCTTCTTCTTCATCTTCGTCATCGGCGGGCTAACCGGCGTCATGCTCGCCTCGGTGCCGCTCGACCTTCAGGTGCACGACACCTACTTCGTCGTCGCCCACTTCCACTATGTGCTGATCGGCGGATCGGTATTCCCGCTGCTGGGCGCGGCCTATTTCTGGTTCCCCAAGATCACCGGGCGCATGATGAGCGAACGTCTCGGACGCTGGCATTTCGGGCTGGCCTTCATCGGCTTCAACGCGGCCTTCTTCCCGATGCATCTCGTCGGCCTGTGGGGCATGCCGCGCAGGGTCTACACCTATCCGGCGGAGCTTGGCTGGGGCAACATCAACCTGTTCATCAGCGCCGGCGCGGTGCTGTTCTTCCTGAGCTTCGTGCTGTTCACCTTCAACCTGATACATGGCGCATTGAAAGGGGCTCCGGCCGGGGATAACCCCTGGGATGCCGGCACCCTGGAATGGGCCACGTCGTCCCCGCCTCCAAGTTACAATTTCACGCGCATTCCGATCGTGACGAATGTCGAGCCGCTGTGGGCCGAACGAGAGGCGCTTCCCGTCGCAACTGGACTCCGCGTCGATGTCCGCGAGTTGCTCATCTCGACGGTGGCGGAGGCCTACCCCGACATCCGCGAGAAATCGGCGACGCCGTCGATCTGGCCACTGCTGGCGGCGATCGCCGTGGGCGGCACGTTCCTCTACTCGATCTTCACGCCGTGGGCGATCGTCTGGGGCGCCGTACCGATCGCGCTCACGCTGGTCGGCTGGTTCTGGCCCAAGGGCGATCCGGAGGACGAGGAATGAACCAGCGGCCCGTCACCGACCTTTCCGCCCTCCCTACGTTTGGCCATGGTCCGCGCAGCCCGACCTGGTGGGGCACGCTCGGCTTCATGGCATTGGAAGGGACGGGCTTCGCGCTGGCGGCCGGCGCCTATCTCTATCTGGCGATGTCATGGCCCAACTGGCGTCTGAGCGCCCCGGAACCTAACCATTGGCCGGGAACGATCGTCACCCTGTTGCTGATCGCCAGCCTGGTACCAAACCACATCCTCAATCGCTACGCCGAGCATTGCGCAATGGTACCGGTGCGGATCGGCATGGTCGTGATGTCGCTGTTCGGTGTCGCCCCGCTCGTGGTGCGCTGGTTCGAGTTCCCGGCATTGAATATCTATTGGGACACAAACGCATACGGCTCGATGCTTTGGGTGTTGCTTGGACTGCACACCACGCATCTGATCACCGACGTGGGCGACACGATCGTGCTGACGGTGCTGATGTTCACACGCCATGGCTATAGCGGCCGGCGCTTCGGCGATGTGGGCGACAACGTCTTTTACTGGGATTTCGTGGTGCTCACCTGGATCCCGATCTACCTGCTCATCTACTGGGTACCGAGGCTAGGCTGATGCGCGCGCTGCGGTTGGGAATGTCCTGGGGTGGTCTTCTGTCGGGGCCTTTGGCTTGGGCAATCTCGACGCAGCTGAACTACGCGCTTGTTCCGTGGCAGTGCAATCGCCAGGTTCCGGTCGTGCTTCCGATCGCATTGCTGCTGGCCTTCCTTTCACTTCTCGGCGGCATGCTTTCTTGGCGGGCACGGCGGCAAGGGGGCGCGGCTTTCAAGCCGGAGCGCACGCGCGGCACCGAGAAATTCGTCGCCGATCTCGGCATTCTTGCGGCTTTGCTTTTTGCCCTCGTCATCGTCATGCAGGGCAGCGCCGCACTCATTCTCGACGAGTGCCTGCGATGAGCTTCGAGGCCTTCTTCTCAACCTCGATCTGCTATGGCGCCGGCGCGCCCGAAGCGGGATGGACGCTTGCGTTTCCCATCACGCTCCCTTTGGCCGCAATCGCGCTCATCTATGCGCTCGGAGCGAGCCGGCTATGGCGCCGCAGCAGCCGGGGCCGCTCCGAGCGGACGCGGCAAGTTCTGTTGTTCACCGCCGGCTGGGGCGTGCTGACCGGAGCGCTGGTCAGCCCGATCCATGCGCTTGGCGAACGGGTGTTTGCCGCCCACATGATCGAGCATGAACTGCTGATGGCGGTAGCGGCGCCACTCCTTGTCGCCGCCTGCCCCGGCGCAGCCCTGATATGGGCATTGCCGACCGGACTTCGCCGAGGGACGGGAAGGCTCACGCACGGCAGGACTCTTCATGCGATCTGGACCGTTGCCAGCCGCCCCCTCAACGCAACCGCCATCCACGGCATCGC
The DNA here is from genome assembly GCF_006441385.1 of Mesorhizobium sp. B2-4-18. NCBI lineage: Bacteria > Pseudomonadati > Pseudomonadota > Alphaproteobacteria > Hyphomicrobiales > Phyllobacteriaceae > Mesorhizobium > Mesorhizobium sp. B2-4-18. Next base: position 114,493 of record NZ_VFUW01000014.1, read on the forward strand.
GATCTGGATCTGGCACGTTCCCGTCCTGTTCGAGGCAGCGCTTCAGCAGGGCGTGCTGCACTACGCCCAGCATGCGAGCTTCCTCGGCACAGCCCTGCTGTTCTGGTGGGGGATTCTGCCGCGTTCCGGCCGCCAGCAGGCCTATGGCAGCGCGGTCATGCATCTCTTCTTCACGTCACTGCACACCGGTCTGCTCGGCGTGCTGCTGCTGTTGTCGCCCAGACTCTGGTACCCGCAGAATGCCGCCGGCGCGGCGCTCTGGGGTCTAACCCCGATCGAGGACCAGCAGCTCGCCGGACTGGTGATGTGGGTTCCGGCTGGCCTGATCTATGGCGGAGCCGCCTTGCTGCTTGCCGGCCTTTGGATAAGTACGAGCGGAATCAGGGAGGCAAGCCATGCGCTCCGGCCTGGCTAGGATGGTGGGCGGCGCGCTCGCCGCGATCCTGCTACTGACCGCGGCAGTCGCCGCAGCGACCTTGTGGTCCGACCGGCGCGATCGTGTTCGCCACGAATCGGACATGGCGACCGGCGGCTTGGAAGCGCGCGCCATTCCGATCATGATCGCGAACGGCTGCTCTGGATGCCATACGATCCCCGGCGTGCCGGGGGCACAAGGCCAGGTTGGTCCGCGCCTCGATTCCAGCCTTGCCGACCGGGTCTTTATCGCCGGCATGCTGGCGAACAATCCGGAGAACCTGATCCGCTGGATACGAGCGGCCAGGGAGATCAATCCGCACACGGCAATGCCATCGACGGGGATCACAGAGCAGCAGGCGCGTGATATCGCTGCCTACCTCTACGCCCTGAAATGATCAGCCCTCGCCGCCGCGCCGGGACCACAGGCCGCGGCCGGGGTCGTAGCCGACCACTGCCGCCAGGAAAAACACGACGAGGCAGGCGAGAACGACAAGGGCGGAAACGGGATCAAAGCGTAGATAGAGCGTGAAGCGTATCAGTTCGACCGCCGAACTGAACGGCCCTCGAGCGACAGCGCCTTCATGGACCGATCACCACTCCCCAGGGGCCGCGTCCCACCGGCACCGACTTCACCACCTCCTCATTCTCCAGATCGATGAACGAGATGTCGCCGGAATTGCCATTAGCGCTGACCAGGCGCTTCTGGTCATCGGACAGCGCCACGTGCCACGGCCGCTGGCCGACGAGATAGAGGCGGCGCACCGCCAGCGTCTTGGCATCCACTTCGGCCACCCGGTTGGCCGAACCGAGCGCGACATAGGCAGTGGCGCCGTCGCGTGCCATTTCGATGTCGACCGCCTGGACGCCCTCGCTGCGGATGCCGGGGACCTCGAACTCGACCTTGCCGGTCTCTGCACGAGACGTGGTGTCGAGGCGGTCACCGTCCCGCGACCAACAGAAGCAGCAGGATCGAGAGCGCCAGTTTCATTGATGGAGAGGTTGGGCGAGAATAGGAGTTCATTGACCTGAGGATCGGCCACGTCGATCTTCGCCTGCGGGCCGTCAACTGGCGACGGAAGAACCGGTAATACCGATCCGTCCAATCCATCATAGGTGCAGTTAGCGAATTTGCTTCCAGCATGTTTGATTTTAGTTGCTCTCTGCCGAGGCTGGTCAGTGTTGATCACCGAACAGCGTGCAAAGCCTGTAATCTACTGCATTCTCTTTGCATGTCAAACACTTGGCGGGCGAGCATTGCCGCGTTTTCACGGCTGTTCGACGCTCGTTGAATCGGTTTAGATTCATATGAATTTCAAAAATGCAATAGGCATATTGAATTATCCACAAATTGGAGTAGCTTTTTAGCTATTGCTAATAAAAGGAGGACGGCATGCACATCCGTGCGTGCCAAGGGAGGGGGGTCATCATCATGGCCTATTTATTGCCTGATAGCATCCGCCGGCTGCGGATGATCCACGCGCGCAGGACACGTCCGCGCGGGAACGCCTGACCGGGGCATGAGCGAAGGGCTTGGAACGCCTCGACGCCCTACCCCCGATCCATTCCACCACTCCAGTTTCTTTAACGAGGACGCGTAGCGCCGGCCGTACCGGCGGATGCGCGCCCATGCGGCCGGTTGCCGGCGTTGGGGCCGATTTGCGCCTGCCGCAATAACCAGGGAGAATTCCGATGGCACTCGACATCCTCGCCCAAGACATCATCATCGACGAAACGACCGGCCTCCAAGACAATGATATCAACCCGGCCGTTGCGCCGTACAGCACCAACACGACGCTGCAATATCTCGAGACTCTCGGTTCTCCGCTCGAAACCGCATTCCAGGCTAACTTCGTGCGGGCCACGGCGAGCGCCGGAGAAACCATCAACTCGATCGTTCTTACGCAAAACGCTTCCGGCACGCCGTTCTCCACCACGGTTGGCGTGAACAGCAACCTTCAGACTGACGACGGAAAATATATATGGCTGTTCCAGGACGCAACGCATGCGAACGTCGTGATCGGTGTCATCGGCACCTCTGATCCGTCTGCCGCGCCCGTTGCGAATGGCCCCCTCGCCTTCTCGTTTGGTCTGGACTCCACGAGCGCCACAAACGCGGACCTTTACTTAGTCGAGTATGTGCCGTTGCACCATCCGGACGCGACCAACCCGGACGACCGCATCGATCTAACCGATAAGGTGTTCGCATCGGTCGCCGGAACCTCGGTGGTTAATTTCTCGGGCCAGAACGCGGCTCCCGGCAATCATGATTTCTATGTGATCGATTCGGGAAGCGACGCTACGAAGCAGATTTTGGTGACAGGTTTCCTCGGGGCGGCAAATGCCACCGCCAACGTCAGTACACAAGGCTTCGGCGTCAACAACCAGAGCATCAATCCAGCTGAGGCGTTGCAGGTCGATTTCGTGACTGGCGGCACCTTGGCCGCGGGTACCGCTTCGCAGATACAGTACGGCGGCCACCTCGAGAACATTACGCAGGCCGGGTTTACGATCAACCAGATCACGCCTTCCAATCCGAGTTTGCGGGTGGACATCAAAATCAGCACCGTCAATGTCACGGGCAACGAGCAAGGCTTGAACTTTTATGACGGCAGCCCCACCACCCCCGCGCCCATCGCCAGCCTTACGCTGACCGGCACATCCGGGTTTGCGTCGCCGATCACCGCTAATGGCACCTATGCCACGGGAAGCGGCAACGTCACCGTCAGCGGCATGGGCACAGGCACCGTAACCATCACCGGCCTCGACAACGTCACCACCGTCAACATCACCACGAGCAATCCCATGGATCGGCTGACGGTTACGGGGGTCGATGCAAACGAAGGCTGTGACATCACCGAGTTCCATTTCACGGCGCAAAACACCAATGGCCATACCGAGGAGGTCGGCTCTTTCATCAACTTTGACGATGACGGGCCGAGCATATCGACGACCGGCACCGAGCCGACGCTAACCGTCGACGAGACGGTTCTTGGGACCGAC
>NZ_VFUW01000015.1:0-116030 GCF_006441385.1 Mesorhizobium sp. B2-4-18
GGTCGCGCCGGTGGCACCTGTCGATCCTGTTGCTCCGGTATCGCCGGTTGCGCCGGTCGAACCTGTCGCTCCGGTATCACCCGTGGCGCCGGTCGAACCAGTCGCTCCGGTGGAGCCTGTCGTACCAGTAGAGCCGGTCGCCCCGGTCGCCCCTGTGGCACCTGTATCGCCGGTCGCACCTGTGGCTCCGGTTGCACCAGTCGAGCCAGTCGCGCCGGTAGAGCCCGTTGCACCGCTCGCTCCGGTCGAACCTGTGGCGCCGGACGACCCTGTGGCACCTGTATCGCCGGTCGCACCTGTGGTTCCGGTCGCGCCAGTGGAGCCGGTTGCACCGCTCGCTCCGGTCGCACCGGTCGAACCAGTGGCGCCGGACGACCCTGTGGCACCTGTATCGCCGGTCGCACCTGTGGCTCCGGTCGCGCCAGTGGAGCCGGTTGCACCGCTCGCTCCGGTCGCGCCGGTCGAACCTGTGGCTCCGGACGAACCTGTGGCACCCGTATCGCCGGTCGCACCTGTGGCTCCCGTCGCCCCCGTCGCACCTGTGGCACCTGTCGCGCCAGTCGGTCCCGTCGAACCGCTCGCGCCAGTAGAGCCCGTGGCTCCTGTCGCGCCCGTGGCGCCGGTCGAGCCGGTCGCACCCGATGAGCCGCTCGCGCCAGTAGAGCCTGTGGCCCCAGTCGAACCCGTGGCGCCAGTCGAGCCGGTCGCACCCGATGAGCCGCTCGCGCCAGTAGAGCCCGTGGCTCCTGTCGCGCCCGTGGCTCCAGTTGCACCCGTTGCGCCGGTCGAGCCCGTTGCGCCAGTAGCGCCGGTCGGGCCCGCGGGGCCAGTCGCCCCCGGGGTGCCAGCACTGGCGACAGTTAGGGTGCCACCAGCAAAGTGATTACCATCATTGCCCGGCCCGAATTCGTTGATAGGCGTGGTGACGAAAGAATAAGTCGGCGGGTTGGTCAGTTGGAGGCCATTGGCCGGATTGAAGTCGGCGTCGACAGGAGTAAGTGTACCGTACAGGTCAAAGCCACTATCGTAAATTAAATAGGTATGCGTAACGTCTGGAACTGTAATAGTTGCGGAAAAAGTTGGTACTCTTCCGTTGCTTCCAGATGGAAGGTTAAAGCTACCGACGACTGTGTCGTCGGAATTAAGGGTTGTACCATTTGTATCGACCAGGTAGTACGTGTTAATATTGTTTCCGTTACCAGTAGCTATAAGTCCAGCAAGTGTCAGATCGCCCGATGTTGCAAGCACGCCGGTGTAACTTGCCACACCATACGAAGTCAGCGGCGGCAAAGGCGCAGAGGCTCTAGCCTGTGTGGATAATTCCCAGGTGCCGCCCAAAGCCGCTGCGCCGACCAGCGATCTCGATGCGAAGACGTCTGCGCCGATTGCCTCTTCCAGTGCAGCCACGAAGGTCTCGCCAGCATTCCCCGAAGCCGTCTCGCAGCTCCACAGCCGCAGTTCGCCGTCCGCGGTAAGCGCCCTGCCGATTGCGGCAAGATCCTCAGCCTCTTCCTTCAGTGTGGCGACCGACCATTCTCCCGCGGCCAAACTAACCCGGCCAGGCGCGCCATGCGCCAAGACGTGCACCGCGTCGAGCCCTTCGTGCCGCGAGAGCGCGGCGGCAATCTGCCGTGCCGCCGGTCGGCGGCCATCCAGCACTATTGCCTGGACTTCGGGTCGCAAATTGCCAAGGACGGTCTGGAGGTCGGAGATCGAAGGATCGATAAAAAGAATTTCAGAGGCGCGGGCCATGACTGGCTCCTGTTGGCTTTGAATTCAGTTCAAGGGAAAACCGCCCATCGGCTTGGCCGGTGAGCGGTCAGGAGAAGGAGCTTGGGCAGTCATCGTCCAGACGGCCCGACGGCGCCGTCGGGACGTGCAACAGTGGGGCTGTCTACGCGGAGGAAGCTGCAGGCCTGGAAAGTCCCGCCGTCGTCAAACGTGCCAATCGCCAATGAGCCGGCCGCGGCCGGAACCTTGACGGCGACAGCGACGGCGAGGCTTCGCTTGACGGCTTTGGGAAGAATGACCTGACCGACGATGGCGCTCTTGGCCGTGTCGACGATAAAATAAGGCACATTTTCGGTCGTGTCGCCGATAGGCAAGACGCCTCTAACGGCAACTTCCATGACCGCAAACCCTGTTATGTAGCTCATCTGGTCCTCCTCGGTAGCGGCGACTGCGCCGCGCCTTTCGTGTTCGGCCTTCTACAAGCCGCCCGACCGAGCGCGACGCGGACGGTCTGCGGGATGGGTGGGCATCATGGATGAGTGGGCAGATGCCGGGCGCCTTTGTGCGCCACGTGTTCCAATGGCGCGCCGAGCTGGTTTTTGATTGTTCGTCTGGCAAGCGGCAGCTCGATATCCGATCTCTAGATCGGTTCCGATGTCCAGCCGCGACTGGTTGGGTGGTGGCGAAGCTAAGGCTTCACGTTTCCTGCGATGCGCACGCGATCTTACCCGACTCACGAATTCACTCCCGTCATGTTCACGCCGATGTCTCGGCGAAAACTTGAGAGGGACCTCCGGAACGGGAACCCGTCCGCCTCCAGCAGAAGGACAAACGCATACGCGGCAGCGGACGCTTAGCGAACGCACCTGCTTCAGCCGCGAAGTGGCCTAGCTACTCCAGAACTTCTAAAACCCTCTCAAGAACGCCAACCCACCCGCGAACTGCGCGAGTGCCCTCAAGGCTGTACATTAGTAAACAGAAAATTAGGGATTTGTAAACTATAAGCGAACGGATAATTGATCAGGGGGCGGGTGCGGGGCCATTCTTTAACGCAGTTGCTGAAAATTGTTCTTCAGAACCCTGCCCTTAACGTCTCCTCTCCAGCCCTTGCCATGTTGCAAATGTGATCAACGTCAAGCGTGGCACTCCTCTGGCGGGACGCCACTTAGAACCTCCGATCAACATTTCTCGATCTTGACGACACCTGGCAAATGGCGGTGAACTAATCGAGGGGCGGCGTGACGGACCGCCGCACGGAGCCGACGATTCAGATGACAAGCCGCAAGCGCCTCTGCCTCAACATGATCGTAAAGAACGAGATGGCGAACCTTCAGCGCTGCCTCGCAGCGGTGACCGACCACATCGACTGCTGGGTCATCGGCGATACGGGCTCGAGCGACGGGACGCAGGATTTCATCAAATCGTTCTTCGCTGCCCGCAACCTGCCGGGCGAGTTGCATGAGTTTCCCTTCCTGAATTTCGAGCAGGCGCGTAATGCAGCACTTGATCACGCCTACGCCTCGGCACTCGCGTACGACTATCTGCTATTTGACGACGCCGACATGGAACTGGTGGTCGTGGACGTAGGCTTCCGAGAACAACTCGTCAGTCCTGGCTACCGGCTGCTGCAGCGATCGGATTCCGGCCTGGCCTATTGGAACACCCGCCTGGTCAGGCGCGACTCCGGTGCGCGCTACCATGGCGTGACCCATGAATATCTCGACGTGCCCGACGGTGTGCTGGAACTGCGCAGTGCCTGGTACAAGGACCACGCCAGCGGATCGAACCGGGTCGACAAGTTCGAGCGCGACGCGAAGCTGTTGCTCGAAGCTCTTGAGACGGATCCTGAAAATCAGCGCTATTGGTTCTATCTGGCGCAATCCTATCGCGACGCGGGGCGGACGGCTGAGGCTGCGGTGGCCTACGCCAAACGCGCTGCCATGGGCGGTTGGGACGAGGAAGCGTGGAACGCACGCCTGCAGGGGGCCCGCTGCTTGCGCAAGCTCGGCGACGAGCCAGGCTTCGTTGAGCAGGCGCTTGCCGCCTTCAATCAACGGCCGCAACGTGCTGAGCCGCTCTATGACCTGGCCAGGTTCTACCGCGACAAGGGAATGAACGATGCCAGTGTGCTGTTTTCCGAAGCGGGGCTGGCGATCAAGCGGCCCGAGCAGGACATCCTGTTTCTCGAGGACTACGTCTACACGACAGGCCTGCTGGAAGAGTTTGCGATCGCCGCGAACTATTCGCGCGATCCTGTGCGCAAGGACCGCGGCTTCGCGGCTTGCAACTGGCTGGCGCTGAACCGGACCATTGGCGACGGCCCTAGGGAACTGGCGTGGTCCAACCTGTTCTTCTATGTGCAGCCCGCCAAGACGATGATGCCGTCCTTCAGCGCGCGTCCGGTGGGCTTCACGGCGCCCGATGGCTATCGACCGTCAAACCCGTCAGTGGCTCGATTGGGTGACCAGATCGTGCTCTTGCAGCGGACGGTCAACTACACCCTGGCCGAAGACAACCTGCAATATGACACGCCGGGTGGAGTGCCGGTTCACACGCGCAATTTCCTTCTCCGATTGAGTGATGAGTTCGCCATCCAGTCCGCAAGCGAGGTTTTGCCACCGGCCGATATGCCGGAACCCGCTAACGACCGTGTTCTCGGATTTGAGGACATGCGCCTGTTCGCTTGGCGCGATGCGTTGTGGGGCGTCTCTTGCGTGCGCGAATTGACGGAGGAGGGTTGGTGCGAGCAGGTCGTCGCGCGCATTGACGAGGGCGCTTCCTGCCGCCTGGCCGATTGGCGCGTGCTCCGTCCGGCGGGGCCGCGGGTGCACGAGAAGAACTGGATGCCGCAAGTCAGGCCGGGCACGGTGGGGGCAGGGGCGTTGCAATTCATCTACCTCTGCGATCCCACCCGGATCGTCGACGAGCGGGGCTCGACCCTCAGCGAGACTCCTCCCGCAATTGCCGCCACGAGTTTCAGGGGTGGAACGCAGCTGATCGCATTTGCCGGCGGGTGGCTCGCATTGATTCATGAAGTCCAGTGGCGGGCCGCCGAGAAGCGGCGTTACTACCTGCATCGATTCGTCTGGTTCGATGAAGCCAACACCTTGCGAAAAGTAAGCCGTCCGTTCTTCTTCGACAAAAAGGGCGTCGAATTCGCTGCCGGGCTGGCGTGGCACCCTGACGAAAGGCGTCTGCTGATTTCCTACAGCGTCACCGACAGCGAGTCCTGGATCGCGACCGTCGACGAGGCGGAGGTGAGGTCGCTGCTGGAGGATGTGGACAGCCTGCCATTGGGCGCGGCCGGTACAGCGTCCAGGCTGACGGTGGCCTCTGGGCATGGCGCTCCGCAACCGAAAGCAGCGATCAAGCCTGACCGCGCTGACGATGGAGCCATGAGCCACACAAGCCAAGCGCCGTCGGAAGGCAAAGACCTCGGCGCCAGCGGCATGAAGTCGACAGACGAAATCTTTCATGAACTCGCGCCATTTCTGCGCGAGGTCGATTCTTCGCTGCAGCGGCGGGAACGATCGCGCCAATTCGACGCGCGGATGTCCCGCTTCCTTGGCAGCGACGACACGGCACTTCCGCAGATCAACTGCTTTTACCAGGTGATGTTCGACAAGGCCGAGCATCGTACATTGATCGCCGCCACAACGTCGATGCGAGCGACAGGCCATCCGGTGCGGGTATGGAGCTACGCGCCCGAGAAGCTCGATTTCCTCGTCCCCCACGGGATCGAAGTCCGCAATGCCGACGACGTCATGCCGCGGGCCTTGTTCGAGCGCATCGTCGCCGGTTCCGAGATCCGGTACTTCAGCGATATCTTCCGCTACGCCCTGCTTTACGAGCATGGCGGGCTATGGATGGATTCCGACGTCATCCTGCTGCGTCCCTTTCCCTTTTGCGGCGAATACTTCTTCAATCTGCAGTGGCGCGGATCGCACAAGGGTCATTTTGTTTGCGGCAACGTCATCTATGCCAGACCCTACAGCAGTCATCTCAGGGCGCTGTATGAGTTGTCGATCGAACGCTTTCACGCCGCACACGGCAAGGAGTTCGGCGACATCGGCCCCAAGCTTCTGTCCGATTACATTGCTTCCGATGCGGGAGCCGCGCTGCGGGAATGGGTGTTCAGCCCGATGTTCTTCAACACCATCGATTGGAATGAGATCGATCGGTTCGAGAAGCCGATTGGGGAATTGGCCGACTATCTGAACGATGAGCGGGTGTTCGGCATCCACCTGTGGACGGCACGCAACGAGGCCCGGCATGCCGGCGAAGGGGCGCCACTGATCTCGTCGCTGATCCGCCCGCTCGATCGCTTTCCCACGTTCGCGAGCCTCGCCGACCGCTTCAATACCGACAAGAACAGGCACACAGGCAACCGTCACTGCTATGCGAGGATCTACGATCGCCTTCTGTCGCCCCGGCGCTTGTCCATGCAGCGGCTGATGGAGATCGGCCTGTGCCGCGGTCTGGCCGAAGGCAACCAGACCGAGACCCCATCCGTCTCGCTGTGGCAGAGCTATTTTCCCTTCTGCCAGGTGATCGGTGTCGACCTGACGGATTTTTCGCGGCTCAACAACGAAAGGTTCAAATCGTTCATCGGTGACCAATCCAAGCTGGACGATCTGCGCGGCATCGCCGCCAAGCTCGAGCCGGGCTCGCTCGACGTGATCATCGACGACGGCAGCCACGCCTCGTTCGACGAACAACTGACGCTGCGCGAGTTTTTCCCGCTGCTCGCCGAGGGCGGCTGGTATTTCCTGGAAGACCTCGACTGGCAGCCGCCCGGTGAGGACCTCGGCAAGATCACGCTGACCAAGACCCTCCTGCGGGAAATCCAACAGCACGGCACGGCCCGCTCCGTCGATCCGCTGGGGGTGAGCGTGCTTGCCGACCAGTTCTCCGAGATCCTGTTCTTCGACAGCCACTATGAGTTGAACAGGGCAAAGCTGCTTGGTGGCCTTGTGGCTATCCGCAAAGCGCGGGAACTGGGGACATTCGATAACAATCGGAACGAGAACCGTCGGCTCAATGTTTGAGAATTCGAACGATATCCACCTGTTGTCGGTCCCGAGCGACCCGAGGCGATATCTGATTCTGATACGCGCTGGATCGAAGCGTCGCCCTTCCTTTTTTTCCGTGATTCCGCAAGCGGAGCGCCAGTATGACCTCGCGATAAATTACTACGCCACGCCACACCCGGACGATATTCTTCGAAATAGGGCCGAAATCGTTTTTGCTGGCGGCCGATCAAAAATGCATGGCGCTAAACGGTTCTTCGAGACTACAGGTCTTCATAATATCTATGAGGGAGTTCTATTCCTTGATGACGATATAGAAATTCTTTTCAATCCTGATGCGTTTTTTGCCATTTGCGAAGAATATTCGCTTGATCTCGCTCAACCCGCCTTGACCCCGGATTGCATCGACGCGATGGGGCTGACGCGCGAGCATCCCGGCCTCAAGCTGCGGACCACGAATTGGGTCGAGGTCATGGCCCCGTTCTTCAGGCGTGCGTTCCTGAAGGAGATGCTTCATTCCTTTGACCTATCGATCTCGGGATGGGGACTCGATCTATATTGGGGTCATCACCTCTCGGATCGCTGGACGGCGGGCATCGTCGACGAATTTCTTATGCGGCATACCCAAGTAAGCAATCACGAGACGGGTGCATTTTACTCGTATCTTCACTCAATCGGCGTTGATCCTTATGAGGAGATGAAATCAATTCTTACCATGATTGATACCAATCCTTACATGGCTAGGCCGATACGTTTTGTCTACCGAACGTATTCCTTTCGAGCATAGAACCTATGCAAGGCTTCGTGTGAAAGTGGCCGTTTACACCATTGCGTTGAACGAGGCAGCAAACGCGGAGCGCTGGGCCAATTCGGCCGTCGACGCCGACTATCGCATTGTCGCCGACACCGGCAGCACCGATGACACGGTGGCGCGGCTGACCGCTGCCGGCGTTACCGTGCACCGGATATCGGTCCGCCCATGGCGTTTCGACGATGCCCGCAACGCCGCCATGGCACTGATCCCGCCCGACGTTGATGTCTGCTGCACAATGGACATGGATCGATTTCTCGAGCCCGGCTGGCGGCCGAAGCTGGAGGCGGCCTGGACGTCAGAGACGACGGCCCTTTATTGCCAGACCGTCTACAGATCGAGTGTTGATGATCCGACGCCGCTACGAAGCTGGCCGGCGAAAAACTTTCATCATCGGTGGGGCTATCGGTTCAATCGACCTGTCCATGAGGCCCTGGTCTTCACCGGAGAAAGGGAAGTCACGGCGAACAGCAACGACATCGTCATGTTCGAGGTGCAGGATCTCACCAAGCCAACAAGGAGCAGCTACCTGCCGCTGATGGAAGTGGCGCACAGGGAAAATCCCGACGACACACAGATCTGCTTTTGGCTCGGGCGGGATTTGATGTGGGCCAACCAACAGGAGCGGGCCGTTCCGTTGCTCCAGCGCTACCTCGCATTGCCGACAAGCAAGTGGGCGGAAGAACGCTCCGAGGCGATGCGCTACATCGCCCGCATGCTACCGGAGCAAAGATTGTCCTGGCTGGACAAAGCCCGGATGGAAGCGCCTCATCGCCGCGAAATTTGGCTCGACATTGCCGAGGAGTTCCACGGCAAGGCTGACTGGCTGAACCTCTTCTGGGCCTGCGCCAACGGGATCGAGAAGACGCACCGTACCGGGAGCTATCTCGACGACCCTAACTGCTGGGGCTTTCGACTGCATGACCTCGGTGCGATCGCGTCGTGGCGCCTCAATGTCATGGACCGGGCGGTGGAGTGGGGGAGAAGAGCGCTTGAACTCGATCCGAACAATCAGCGGCTCAAAGACAACCTCGATTTCTTTGTTGGTCACCGAGACAGCTTGCGGGCAGGCACATGAACGGTTCGTCTTTCAACCCCGCGCGGCTATTCACGGTATTCGGCACCGTCATGTACGTCGAGCCCATCACGGGTGAGTTGCGACACGGCCCTATCGAGAGCAGCCCGGCGAACGCATTTTTTGAGTCGGACAGGAGTTCGGGAGGTACAAACCGCCAGGGTCGGCTGATCCACGACGTCGACAGTTCGCCAGTACCGATCGCCTGCTATCCTGACACCTGTTTTTCCGTCTCACAGTCGCAACGTGAAAATCGGCCAGTCGATCCCACGGTATTCGAATTGATTCCGCTGGAGCGTGGTTTGCTGACGCTGAAATCCCGGGGGCTTTTTTTGTCGGCCATACCCGACGGCCACGTAAGGCTTGTGGCGTCTGTCTGCAGCACATGGGAATTGTTCATTGCTTCAGAGAACTGGTGCACTGAAGCCACCCCCGAAGATAGCGAGATGTGGCGCGGCACCGAACCCGACTTCGATGGTAAGAGGATAAAAAGCTACATAATCCATCCGAAAATAAGAGCCGCGTCTAATAGACACCCTATCGGCCTCAAGGTTCTAATATATGGCTACACGAAATGGTCGCACGGTCGGGTCTACTATGATCTATCACGCCGCCTACAAGGCAGGGGATTTGTCGTCGATATACTTGATTGGCAAACAAATCACGTCGCATATATAGATAAATTGTCGACGTACTATGACCTGTATATAACGTCTCTTGATGGTGTTTCGACGCTTGCGGACACATACAATATTCCTTACGATAAGATAATTGCTATATCCCATTCAGAATTTGATATTCGTATGCTAATTGACCAGAAAGGGTTGGATGTATTCAAGAAATTCGCAAATTTTGGGGTGGTTAGTGAACAGGTATATTCTGCCTCGGTAACCCGCGGTGTACCGAGAATGCCAAAAGTAGTGCCGCTGGGAATTGACTATCAAAGCTTCTTTTCCAAGCTGCCTGAACGTTTGGAAACAGTCGGGTACGCCACGTCAATGTCCCTAAAGATTTATGATGTGGAGTTGAAGCGCGGAGAACTCGCCGAGGCGGCCACGCGGGAAGCCGGCTTGGCGTTCAAGGTGGCCGGCTCGACAGAAAACCAGATTTCATTTCACGATATGCCAGAGTTCTATCGGAGCGTCGACGCGATTGTGACAAGTTCCGTCAGCGAGTCCGGTCCGCTATCGGTCATGGAAGGGGCGGCCGCGGGAAGGCTCGTAATCGGCACGCCAGTAGGCCACTTTCCTCTAAAGGCCTATCAGGGCGGCGGCATCATAGCGCCGATCGAACCCGACAAATTCAAGGCTTTCACCAGCGCCACCCTTCGCTATTATAAGGAAAATCCCGCTGCCTTTGCCGAGAAGTGTCACGTAACGAGGGAGATTGCGCGGAAGTTCGACTGGCAACACGCAATTGACGAGTGGATCGAGTTAATAGAGAATGCTAGACCGCCGTCCTCGCAGCACACTCAAAGATCAGACCTGGATCCTGGCGAAGAATACCAATTTACTTCAGACTGGTTCTCCAACAATGTACCGGTTTGGAATTCGTTGATTGACGACATAAAACCTGCAAGGATCCTTGAGGTGGGGTCGTTTGAGGGTCGATCAACTTGCTATCTAATCGAGAATTGCTCGAAGTTCGGGCCAATCGAGATTTATTGTGTCGACACCTGGGAGGGAGGGGTCGAGCACGACAAAGACTCTATGGGCGAAGTGGAACGGCGCTTTGATTACAACTCTGCTCTTGCGGGGCGACGAGCCACCCATGTGGCGTCTGTGACGAAGTTGAAAAAAACCTCAACGGAGGCGCTTTCCGAGATGATTGCGCGACGAGACGCAGCGTTCGATTTCGTCTATATTGATGGGTCGCATCAGGCTCCCGACGTGCTTGCAGACGCTGTACTTGCCTTTAAGATGCTTCGCGTTGGCGGCATCATGATATTCGATGACTATCTATGGGGATTGGGGCCGGCTGGCCAGCAAAATCCGCTAAACATGCCAAAACCGGCGATAGATGCATTCGTAAATATGTTCCAACGAAAATTAAGAATCATATCCGGCCTTCCAATTTGGCAATTGTATATCGAAAAGAAATTTAATTGATCTTAGTTTGAATCCACAAGGGTGCTGGTGCGTTGTCTTTATGGCATCATCTGATAGTGTCTGAGCGAGCACAAACAGCTCGCATTCTATGCGCCATCACTTTCCATTTCGATCTGACCCGCCTTGGTTACTTGGCGGAAGTCCTGCGTTCGCTTGCGGAATATCCAGTGGCCGCCATGGACGTGATAATCGTAACTAACACGCTCCACAAAGATGAATTGGGCCTACTCAATCGCCTATCTAGAGAGACGCTGACGAAGAACGGGGTGTCGGTCCGCAGTTACGGTGATCTGACTGACGGTTGGGATCTAACGTGGTGTCACAAGTCGATTATCGCTAGGGAATTCATTGAGGAGAATCACGGCCGCTACACGCATTTCATCTATCTCGAGAACGACATTCGCCTTAGTTTTCTCAATTTTTGCTATTTCGTAAAGTACCGCGAGGCGCTCCGCGGATTTGGGCTACTGCCGTCGTTCATTCGGGTGGAATACAGCACAGCCCTCGGCGGCTTCACCTCCAGCGACGTTTTTTGGCCGGTTTACGTACCGGTTCAATCCCATGTGTTACTAGGTGATATGGTGCTGGTGAACATGCCGAATCCTTACAATCCCCTGTTCATCCTCGATCTCGAACTGGGTGTGGAATATGTCCAATCGCCCTCATTCGACCGACAGGCAAGCAGGACAGTATGTCGATGGGGTGTGGCGGAGCGGGCAGCTATGGGGCTGTGCTTGGAGAATGTCCCGGCACCCTTCCAAAGTCGATACGTTACGCCAATTTATCAGAAAACCGACACAGTTCCGGCCTTTGCATGGGTATGGCACATGCCGAATAACTATGCCGACAATCCGCGCTCGGCTCTGGGTAAGGTTCGGATGGATCGGATGTTCGTCGGCGCGGGAGAACTGGGGCAAGACGGCCGCTGGAGCACAACAGATCCCGTCGCAATCGACGTTGGCGATCGGGACGGTGGGCGTTCGGCTACCGCCGGTCGGCCTGATCAAAGTCACCACGAAAAGCCCGCTGTAGCGGACGTCGATGCTGTCAGTGTCCACGCCTCGGCGGTAGTCGAAAATGTGCAAGCATTCCGGGATCTGTATTACCTCGTGACTCGTCACGATACTGTTATGTTTGTAAATGACGGTTCGGTTTGCCACGCACCTTTTGGTGTCGCGCCGTGGAACCTCGTGATTGAGCTGGCCGCTCAGAAGGGCCGATTGCTGAAGCGAGAAAAATCCCTAGGAGAGGTTCGCCAGTTATCGGTCGGGAGATCGGATAGCGATATGGGTCACACGGATCTTGATTGCGATATTGAGAATTTTTCCGATGGAAGCATCGGCGTCCGGACTGGCGACCACTATCTAGGATCGGACCTCGATGGCGTGGTTCGCGCAAAGAATTGGTGTCGGGATTGGGAGCGTTACCAGCTAGTTAGAGCCGACACGATCGAAGGTTTGGCGCTTCTACGCCGTTATTCCTGGCTATGCCATACTGATCGACAAATATACTCTTTGGCCGCGCAGCCGATTGACTTCGGCAGAGAACTCGCCGCTGAGTCCAGCGCGCTGGCGGCGTCGCTTGCACCAGGAGCAATTGCGTTCCGTCGCAAAATCGCATTTGGGCCAGTTGCTCTGAAACTGACCGAGAGGCGCCCGCAAATCGTCTTTGAGCCATGCAATCCGGCTCTCGGGCAAATCATTCCCGAGCGACTAGAAATACTCGACAGCAACACGGAGGCTCAAAGCGATTTCTCGCTCTTTCGACCGCTCATCCATTTCTCGCTCGGAAACGAGAATTCGGAGCTTGAAAAGCTTCGGCATTCTCTGGACTCGTTAAGCCGCGAGGCAGGGCTTGGTGCCACAATTTGCATTACGAGCGCCCAATCCGCTACTGACCTAATGCAGTTGGTTCCGGAGCAATATCGAAGTGGCGCGCTATTTTTGGATGCCGAGATGACAGGTGCTTTGGTCGGCATACTCGACTTTCATCCTGTGGTTCATGCTGATGCGGGATGCACATTTGGTACCGATCTCAAGGGAGACCTTATAGAGCTGCTCGTCTCGCCCAAGGGAGAGTTGGTGCTAGGCTCTGGATTAAAAGCGTACGCGAGCGCACAAACTATCTGAGACCTGGATGGTCCATGCCGTACTCTATCGTCAGCGCCACAAGATGGAGAACATGTTCGGCAAGCTCAAGGATTGGCGGTGCATCCACACCCGCTATGACCGTTGTGCGCACACCTTCATGTCTGCAATCTGCATCGCAGCCACCGTGATCTTCTGGATCAACCAATGAGTCCTGAGCCTAGTCACCTGAATCTAAAATTCACTGCATAAGGTCTGTTCGGCCTTTTGGCAGAAGCGCTTGACGGATGAGAGGATGTCGTCGGCGGATTTGACCCAGCGATATGGCTTTGGGTTCTCATTGTGCCGCTGAATGAGGCTGGTCGAGGTGTGGACGCCGCGGCGCAACTGCTTGCGGGTGAGTTCGGCAAACCACCGTTCAACCTGGTTGATCCAGGATGCCGATGTCGGCGTGAAGTGGACATGGTAATGCGGCCGTCGCGCCAGCCATGCCCTAACCAGCGCGGTTTTATGAGTCGCGTAGTTATCCATAACGATGTGGACGTCGAGGTCCGGCGGAATACTGGCATCAACCTGCTTCAGGAAGTCGAGGAACTCGGTGGCCCGGTGCCGTTTGTAGCACTTGCCAATAACGAAGCCGGAGGCTACGTCGAGCGCTGCAAACAGCGAGGTGGTGCCGTGCCGGACAGAGCCATGTGTCCGGCGCTCGGGGATGCCCGGCATCATCGGCAGCACGGGCTGCTCACGATCGAGCGCCTGAATCTGGCTCTTCTCGTCGACGCTGAGAACGAGCGCCCTATTGGGTGGCGAGAGGTAGAGCCCGACGATGTCGCGCACCTTGTCGACGAACAGCGGATCCCTCGACAGCTTGAACGTCTCCGAGCGGTGCGGTTGCAGCCCGAAGGCGGTCCAGATCCTGCGGATCGTCGTGTGCGAGAAGCCGGTCGCACCGGCCATATATCGGATCGACCAATGGGTCGCATCGCTGGGCGTGGAGCGCAACGTCCGCTCGATCACGGCTGCGACCTGATCGTCATCGATCGTCCGGGGCCTGCCTGGCCGGGTTTCGTCCAGTAGACCCTCGACGCGATCCTTGAGGAAGCGGCGCCTCCACTTGCCGACCGTATGCTCGTGGACCCCCAGCTCAGCTGCGACGCGGTGGAATTGGGAGGAAGGGCGAATCCGTGACACCCTCCCCCTTCTCCTATCAGGAAATATTTCGGTGTTCTTCGATGCATGCGGCATTCCAAAGGAGGATGGTTCATAAGCCGCTTCGCTAGCAAGTCCGCGATTCATCACTTACCGCCTTCGCAGGTTCAGCCTAAGTGGTGTTCGATGGGGAGGGTTGCGGTACCCTGCGACGAACGCCAGAAAGCAATTGTTGTCTAACGGAGACTTTTTTGGTCAGAATTCAGAATAATGAGGCGCGTCCTCCAGGAGAAAGTTCTCGATGACGCTCCGGCCCGGATAAGTACGTTTGGACAAAGGGGCACCCGCTGACGAACAGGCGAAAGTTTTGCATACGAGCTGCCGTCTCATTGGCTACTTGGCTGGCACCAGCTACGCTTCGGAGCCACTCGCGGAAAGCCTACGCAGCCATGTCTCTCAAGTCTCCCTCGGCCACCTCACCGCCAACCCTCCTCTCCGCCCCAATCGAACTCGCCGGCGATTGGGGCCACATGCTTCCTCGCTCGGCGGATCAGGTCGTCGAGCGCATGCGGCACGCCTGCCTGGATGGCGTCCGCCTGGTCTCCGATCGCCAGCCGACGCGGCTTCGCGTCGACGAGCATACGTCAGGCCCACCGTCTGTTTGGCTGCATCCGGACGGTAGCAGCATGGCGTGGATCATTGTGGATATTGGCGAGCGCGACTGGTCGAAGCTCGCCTACCAGTTCGGCCATGAGCTCGGCCATGTCGCCGCCAACAGCTGGCAGGCCGATGCCAAGCCCGCACCGCCTTGCCAGTGGCTTGAGGAAGCAATGGTGGAAGCCTTTTCGTTGCGTGGCCTGGAGCGCTTGGCGAGAAGCTGGAAGGAGAACCCACCCTTTGCCGGCGACAGCGCTTTCGGCGATGCCATCGCCGAGTATCGCCAGAACGTCATTCGAGGCTATACCGCGCTCGCCGACAGCCAGGGGCTCATCGGCGACGCCGCGGCGTGGTTCGCCGGCCATCGCGGCGAGATCGAAATGCCCGGCCTCAATCCATTCGCTCAGGCGATGTCGGTGACCATCCTCGCCGAATACGACCGGGCGCCGGACTGTGTCGAGGCGCTGGGCGCACTCAACCGCTGGCCCGGCCGCACTGGTGTCCCGATCGCCGACTATCTGAAGCTATGGGAGGCGAGCTGTGCCGAACTGCAAGCCTCGCCTCGACTGCCGGTCCGCCTGCGCGAGTTCTTGCGCATCTCGTAATCAGGCAAGGGGTGCCGGAACAGGTTCGCGCCGCAAGAGCAGGCGCGTTGATAGTTTCTCCTGCCACTTGGCAGCCCAAGCGCGTCGTCTTGGCCGCCGATCCTGCGGATATAGGTGAACTTACGACCTTACGACGACCTCTTTGCGTCGTCCTTTACGGACACGCTGATCGCAGGAGGCGGCTGATCGCGTGAAACGTTCAGGAGGTTCCAGCCCGCCTGTGCCAATCCAGGCCACAGCATCGGCACTGGCTGCGATGCGCAGCGGTGCAGAGGGATCGTCGGCGGGCCGCCAGATCGCTTGGGCGATTTCAGATGACCGGGTCGTCGGACCCGAGCTGTCGCGGATGCTCGCCACCGTGCACTTCGATCTTCGGCATAAAGCCCTCGATCTTCGGCATAAAGCCAGGATTGTTGCGGTCGCGAAGGTGCGGAAACGGACTTCCACCGAAGCGCTCTCGGATGCCGGCACACGGCGCGCGAGAAGCCCGGGGCTAGTCTAAATGGCTCCCAAAGCGGGGAGGGCAGCGGCCGCGACGCAACGGGCCGAGGCGAGATAATGTCATTCAGCCCCGTCCTTTGTTGACCTAGCGGGCGACAGCAACCAGCCCTACAAGGTCCGATCACGCCGCAGCCTCGGTCGCATTCACCCCGCTTGTTGCGGTACCCACGCCACTGGGTTATTTTAGGAGTTGTGGGAACAGCACCTGCCATCCATCGCGGGTGCGACCTTGCCGTTTTGGGCAGATTGTGAAGTCTTTAACAGACCAGGTAGTCGCAAGCTGTGTCTTGTGCCCTCCAGGTCATGAGCAGTTAAGGATGCGCCATGCTGCGATGTTTTGCGTTCATTGCGGCCCTGATGCTCGCGAGCTTCACGGCATTCCAAGCTTGTGCCGATCGTAGGGTGGCCCTTGTCATCGGCAATTCCGAGTACCGCGAGATTCCGGCCCTCAAGAACCCGGACAAGGATGCCGAGGACGTGTCGAACACCTTTCGGCTGGCCGGGTTCGATGTGTTCGTCGCCAAGGATCTCACCAGGATCCAATTCGAAAAGCAGTTCCGCAACTACCTCGCAGCGGCGGACGGTGCCGACCTGGCGATCGTGTATTATTCCGGCCACGGCTTTCAGATCGGCGGAGAAAATTTCCTAATCCCGGTCGATGCATCGCTCAAGAACGCGGCCGACATTGAGGTCCAGGCCATCAAGCTCGACGATGTGCTGCAGCAGTTGCGGACGAAATCGAAGATCCAGGTGATCATCCTCGATGCCTGCCGCAACAATCCGTTTCCGCGCAAGGACTATTGGTTGCGAGACCAGCTGATCGTTGCTGGCAACACCGGCCTTGCCCAGGTGAAAAGTTCGCTGAACACGCTTATAGCCTTCGCCACCGAGCCCGGCGCCGTCGCTTATGACGGAAATGGCGACCTCAGCCCCTTCTCCTCCGCTTTCTCCCGTCGCGCGCTGGCGCCGAATCAGGAGATACGCTCGGTCATGGCGGCCGTTCGCAGGGATGTGGTCCAGGCTACGGCCGGTAAGCAGGTGCCTTGGGAAAACTCATCGCTGATCGACGAGGTCGTCCTCATGCGTCGCGCCAACCGGCCTGCACTGCCGCCGGTCTTGGAAAAGGTCGTACCGTCCGGCGTCGGGCCTGTCTCGCTCGACTTGCCGGAGCCCGTCGATGTCGATGGCGGTGCGGTCACCGTCAGCATCGACAGGCAGCCGTCGCTGGGGCATCTGATTCTGGACGGCAAGCCGGTTGCGGCGGGGGAGCCGATTGCCGGCAAGGATCTCCCGCGATTGCGAATGGACGTGCCCAAAGGTGTGGGTGCCCAGGAAGAAGTCGACATGCTGGCCTATTCAACGCGCGACAATTGGGGTGGCGAATCCCAGGGCATCCTGGTGTTCCGGGTCAAGAATGGTGAGGGCGCCGAGGGCAAGCAAGTTATAGCCTCGCTGGAGTCCGAGCAGAAGCAGCAAGCGGTGGAACGCGGCATTCACATTGCTGGCGCCGCCGAAGCGATCGAGAATCGTGAAGTCCATGTTCCAGTTGGCGTCGGCCCGGTTCCGTTGCAACTGGATTTCCCAACCGCGGATCCGGCGGTCACGCTGAAACTTGCGGGCTATCCGGCAACGGGAACGCTGTCGCTGCCGGATCGGACCTTGTCGCCGGATTCGAGCCTGATGGCCGATGAAGTCGATCACTTACGCTATGAACCCCAGGTTGGCGCCGTCCAGCCACTGATCGTCGGCTTCGAAATCAGGGCCGACAACACATCGTCGAAGCCGGCGACGATGAAGCTCTCGCCAAGCGTCGACCCCTGCGACAGGGAGGCCGGTGAGCCACTTGACCTGCAGGGCGTCGTCCCCGGCCTGTTGCCGAATGAGATCAGCAGCAACGCCGTAGACGTCTGCCGGGCGGCGGTGAAAGCCTATCCCGATGTCCCTCGCTTCCACTACCAGCTTGGCCGGGCATTGCTTGCGGTTGGTAAGGTCGATGAGGCCAAGAAGGCGATCCAGGATGCTGCCGACAAGGGGCATGTGCGGGCACTGTTCGAGATGGGCTATATTGCCGCTTCGGGGATAGGGGCTGCCGTGGATCCCAAACAGGCGAATGGCTTCTATGCGAAGGCGTCCGACAAAGGCGATCCCTATGGGATGACTGCCTGGGGACGTGCTCTGTTCAATGGTTTGGGAGTAGAACGCGATACCCGCAAGGGATTGGATCTACTGCTGAAGGCTGCCGCTATGGGGCATACCTATTCTATGAACGAGCTTGCTTCGATCTTCACCGAAGGTCGTGGCGACGTGCCCGCGGATTATGATCGCGCGGTCGCCTTTCTCAAAGCGGGAGTTGAACGGCAAGACATGTACTCGATGAACCTTCTAGGCCGCAGCTATCTCAGCGGACGTGGCGTCGAGAAGAATCCGAAGCAGGCACAGGCGCTTTTCCAGAAAGCGATGGATCTCGGCCAGCCCTATGCGCCGGGCAGTCTCGGCCGCATGTATCGGGATGGAGTAGGCGTGACGCAGAATTTCGATGAGGCGACAAGGCTTTTCGAGCTTGCGAGCGCTCGCGGAGATTATTCCGGCGCATATGACCGCGCGGCGATCGAGATGCAGAAGGGCGACAAGGCCGATCAGGCTCTGGTCGTCCGTTATTTGGCGTTCAGCATAGGGCTCGATCTTCGCAACGAATTGCCGAGTGCTCGCACGACGCTGGCGCAATTCAGCGCGAAGCCGAAAACAGCCGCCTTGAAGCAGCTGCGCTCGGAACTCAAATCGAAAATTCCGGCGGGCGGCTCTGTGGACGACCAACTTGTCAAGACGGCCAGAGCCGTCTGGGAGCAAGACAACCCGCGCCGGGACCTGTTCTGAACAACAAGGAGGCAATGTGGTGGGCTGGGCATTGAAGCAGGCAATCGTCGCAACAGTTCTATCCGGCGCTCTGGCCGTAGCGGGGTGCACAACGGTGACGCCCACGGTCGAGCCGACCCCGGCGACGAAACACCACCATCGGGCCAGGACCGTTCGCACGACGGCTGCACCGAAGACCATCAAGCGCAAAAAGGTGACGGCCACGAAATTGATCAAGCCGGCCCAAGACGAAGCCCCGCCGGTCGTCACTCCTTTGGGTGGCGGTAGCGGTGGGGGCAGTTCGGGCGGCGGTAGCAGCTGGTGACGGAAATCACCAGCAGGTAACTTCATATTCTGGCATCGCCGCTGCCATGGCCTCGCCAAGCAGGAACAAGTGCTCTATGGTTGCGCCAAGCCGTTAGTGGGATCGGGTTGCCTGGCGGGGGCGTTCCATGTTCGAAGTCGTTGCATTCTGGCGAGCGCGAGCAAAAGCGCAGCGTCGTGGACTTGTCGTCTTAGCGATATTGGGACTGCTATCCCTCGCACCGCAGACGGCGAGTGCCGCGCCGAACTGGACGCTCGATCCGGACGCTTCGGTACTTACCTATCAGTCGGTCAAGAAGAACACGATCGTCGAAACCAACAAGATCAGGAATATCGCCGGCACGCTGACTTCCGCCGGTGATGCCAAGGTCAGCTTCGATCTCAATTCCGTCGACACCGGCGTCGACCTCCGCAATGTGCGCATGCGCTTCCTGTTCTTCGAAACGTTCAAGTACCCGACGGCCGAGCTGACGGCAAAGGTGGACCCGGCGGCCTTTGCCGACTTGCCAGCTAAGCGCCGCATCAAGGTAAGCTTGCCCTTCCGGCTCAGCCTGCATGGCGTCGACAAGGATCTGGAGGCGAGCGTCGTCATCACCATGATCAGCGACACTCAGGTTTCGGTTGCTTCCGAGGCTCCCGTTGCGGTGCATGTGGAGGACTTCGGCCTGCTGCCGAATGTCGACAAGCTGCAGCAGGCCGCCAATGTGACGAACATAGTGCCCACTGCGTCAGTGTCCTTCGACTTCGTCTTTGTTGCCGAGGGCAGCAAGCCGGGTGCTGTGCAGACAGTCGCGGCCAACGCCGCCGAAGTCGGTCCCGTGGCCACCGACGCCGCGAAAGCCAATTTCAGCGACGAGGAGTGCCTCAACCGGTTTGCTGTTTTGTCGCGCACCGGCGCCATCTACTTCCGTGCAGCCAGCGCCCGACTTGATGCCAAGAGCCGCCCGTTGCTCGCCGAGGTCGAGGGGGTGGTCGGCAAATGCCCGACCCTGAATGTTGAGGTCGCCGGCTATACGGACTCGGACGGTTCGCCAGAGGCGAACAAGGCGCTCTCCGAAAGGCGCGCCAGGGCGGTTGCCGATGCGCTGGTCGCCGATGGCGTGCAGCGCCGCCAGATCAGTGCCACCGGCTATGGCGAGGAGCGGCCGGTTGCCGCCAACGATACGGCAAAGAACAAGGCGCTCAATCGGCGCATCGAATTCTCCGCCACGAAGCTCGCGAACTGAGGTCAGGGTGGGCTCCCGTCCATTGGCGTTTTGCGCAGGCTTGTTTCGCGGCACTGGCCTTGTCACGATGGTCTTGCTTTTCACCTTGACCGCCTCCACTGCCGAGCGTCGTGTCGCGCTGGTGCTGGGCAACTCGCAATATCAGCACGCCGCGCCGCTCGCCAATCCCGCGCGCGACGCGCAGGCCATGGTCGAGCGCCTGCAGAACCTTGGTTTCGAGGTGGTCTCCGGTTTCGACCTTACCAGGCAGCAGACGCAAGCGACCGTCGCCCAGTTCGCCAAGCAGGTGCGCGGCGCCGATATCGCGCTTTTCTTCTATGCCGGACATGGCTTGCAGGTCTCCGGCAAGAACTACCTGCTTCCGGTGGATGCCGCACTCGAGGACGAAACCTCGCTCGACTTTGAGGCCGTGTCGGTCGATTTCATTTTGCGGCAGATGTCTCGCGAGACCAGCATCGGGCTGGTATTTCTGGACGCTTGCCGGGACAATCCTTTGGTCGATGTGCTGGCCAAGACCGCGGGCATCAAAGGTGCAAGCAGCGGGCTTGCGGAAATTGGGATTGAGAACGGCGGTGCGGGAACGCTCATTGCGTTCGCTGCCAGTCCCAACCAGCTCGTCTATGACGGGGCCGGCGACCACTCGCCCTTCACGACGGCGTTGCTTCAGCACATTGGGGAATCCAATGTCTCCATTACCGAAGCGATGAACAGGGTAACCAGCGACGTCTTCAGGGCGACAGGCGGTAAGCAGCGCCCCTGGACCAATGTCTCCCTGACCACCGAGGTTGTCCTGCACAAGGTCGATCTCAACGCGCCGCTGATCGTGGGTGAAGCGAGCACCTCGCCTGATGAAGCCAGCTCCGGGACGCGCAACACCGGCGGCTCGTCAGCCCAGACTGACGACCAGCTTGCGCTCGATGTTCTTCGAGCGAAGATCCCGAAGCTTGCCACTGACGGGCCAATCTTTTTCGATCGCCCGGTCACGTTCGGGGATCCGGTGATCGACGGCAAGAGCATCGCCCAATTGATCAAGGGCGAACCGCTTTTCAGTCCGGTCGAAGGTCTCGACAAGTCGGTGTGGGAAGGCAAGCACTGCGACAGCTGCCATGAGTGGAACGAGGCCCGGCTTTGCGAGCAGGCGAAGAATTTCGCTGCCAACGACGTCTCGGTCCTTCGCCTGCAGCATCCGCTGGGTACCCGATTCAAGGTCGCGCTGGCCAGATGGGCGCAAGGCGGCTGCCAGTAGTAGTGCTGGGCTGGTGCCAGCGACGAGGGAGGGCAAGCAGGGGAGGCGAACGGCGAACCCGTTACGCCTCAAGCTGAGCCATCTCGATGCCCATTTCGACAAAGGCGGAAAGCAAGGTAAATCGGTCCGCCAGCGCCGCGCGGGCCAGTCCCGCCAGGATTGCGGCATTGACGGCATGGGCGGCGGGGAATCCGCTGGACTCCATTTTGAGCGTCGGGTGACGCCATACCGCTGCCAGTGCGATCCAGGCGGCCGGGGTTGCCGGCGGCAGCTGCAAGGAATTGCTCAAGGCTGCTTGATGTTGAACATTGTCAGGCTCGCCGACGCGGGCATGGACAAGCGCTAGCAATTCGAGGTCCTGCCCAGCGAGCAGCTCGGCGACATTGCTCAAGCATTCATGTCCCCACCAGACGGCGGCTCGCTCGGGTAGCAGGTAGGCACAGAACGTGACTGCTTCTTCCGGCACGCGCCCGGCAAGCAGGCTGCGGCAAAAATCTAGGGGCGGCTGACCCGTCGCCGGCGATTTCATGTCCCTGGCGATGGCGGGACAAGCAATGAACAGATCCCGTGCCGTTCTGTACCCGAGTTCATTAGCCATGGCTGCCACATCCCCACGAGCCAGCAGAGAAGCACTCAAGCCTGTGGGCGAGCGCCGGTCAAGCGTCAGACCTCAACAGGTGGTCGCCACGAGCAGCATGCGTTTGGTCACAGACAATCGCTTCCCAATTTGCTATGGTAGGCGCCAGCAAATCCACTCACACTGGAGTGACGGTCATGCGATGGGTCAGTTCAGCCTTGGCATTAGCGGCCATGCTTCTTGCAACGCACGTCTGTGCCGATCCGCTTCAAAATTCGGAAGACATCGTGAAGTTCTTCGCCAATCAGCCCGGCAATCTCGGTGCCTCGCGCGGCATCTGCGTCGGTACGGAGGAAGAGTGCAAGAGCAAGGCGGAGAAGACCGGTTCAGCCCCACAAAAAGCTGGTCTCGACATGATGATCAATTTCGCCCTTGATTCGGCTCAACTCGACCAGATCGCGCGCACCGAACTCGATGAGTTCGCAAAGGCGCTCAAGGACAATCGGTTGAGCACGTTCAGCTTTGTCGTCGAGGGGCATACCGATGCGACGGGCTCGGATCGGTACAACCAGGACCTTTCGCAGCGAAGGGCGCAATCGGTGGCGGCATTCTTGACAGCCAACGGGGTAGAACCTGCCAGACTGGAAGCAATCGGCGTTGGCAAATCGCATCCGCGGGTCGCTAACCCTTACGATCCGGTCAACCGCCGCGTGGAGATGCGTGTCAGGACCGAGTAGGCTCGCCGACCGGCCGATCCTTAATTAGCCCGGCTCAAGCACACCTTGGATCGAATTGAGCAGCGCTGTTATCGCCTGCTTGTATTTTTCGAACTCCGGTGACGTCTGCCGAACTTCGGTGGTCGTCGCCGGCTGGCCCGCATCCGTCACCACGCGCGGCACTTTTTGACCCATCTTCCGCTCGGCCCAGTCGATGACATAGCCAGCGGTCTTGCCGATGAGGAAGGGATTGGCCTCGATCACCGCTGAACCCAAAACGGCGCTCAATTGCGACGTGCCGGACGCGGCCAGCACCTGGTGCGCTCCTTCCATGCCAAGGAAGTGGCACAGGTAAAGGCGACCCGCCGTTATCTGGTGGCCGCGGGCGCGCAGATAGGCTTCGCCTTCGCGCGCCAGATTGCGCACCATTTCACGCGACAACGTCACGTCATAGCGAAGCGCGAGCAGGTCGGCGGTCGAGAGCGAACGGGCTAGATCGGGACGATAGGTGTTCATCATCCGTATCCAGGTCTTGGTGATGAACTGGCCAGCCCCGGTTGCCGACGAGTTGGGATTCTTGGCGCGGGCGCTGCCGCCGCTTTCAACATGTACGATCCGGTCGGTTAGCGTTTCGACCGCGGCATCGCCAGAGCCTGCGGATCGGCCAGAGCTGGGGGACTCAGCGCTGGCAACCGTGGTAACCGTCCCGAGCGGATCGATCGCCTCGCCGTTTTGATAAAGTTCGAAATGCAGATGCGGTCCGGTCGAGAGCCCGGTCGTGCCAATATAGCCGATGACGTCGCCTGCCTTCACTTTGGTGCCGACGCCGCTGGCAATGGCGAATTTCTGCATATGGGCGTAGCGCGTCTCGCGCCCGTTTGAATGGGTGATCTTGACCAGATTGCCATAGCTGCCGCCGTCGCCTTGGAAGCTGATCTCGCCGTCGTAGGCGGCCATGATGGGCGTGCCGACCGGGGCTGCCCAGTCGACGCCTTTGTGGATTCGAACCGTTCCGAGGATTGGATGTCTACGCGGGCCGAAGGTCGACGTCATCACCCCGCTCACTGGCGTGATCATGCCGTTGGTGACGGTCTGCGAACGAACCTGATCATCGGCGGTGACGCAGGCATACTGCCCGTCGGCTTGCTGGTAGACGAAGCAGTCGAGGTTTTTGTCCTTACCCAGGACGCCGACGTAAAGCACCCGTCCGGAAATCTCGCCTTGGCCGCGCGGGGTCTGCGAGTAGATCAGCACCAGGCGTTGGTCCTCGCCGGCGAAGGCGTCCAGATCCTGTCCTCTCGACAGATACATGATCGCTTCGCCGATCACGCTGGTCGGCACCTTGTTGCGCGCCGCCGTCGAGTAGATTGCGTCGAGCAGACGGTACTGCCGCTTCGGCCCACCCTGATCCGAACCACCGGAATAGTTGAAGAGGTCCTCGCGCACCCAGGGATCGACGCCTGCAACAAAGGCGCCCCCGACGTTGCGGGTCAGTGTGCCGACGTAAAGGTTCCTTGCGTAGACGGAGACCTGCATCAGCGACATGGTCGTCGTCTCACGGTTCGGCCGGAAACCGCGCAGGGCGACCACAAAACCAGGCTCCAGCCGATCGCGGTTGAACACCGCTTTCAGCGCCTCGCCCGCAAGCCTGGCATCGTCCGCGGAGAAATGCGCGTCGAGCGCGACGCTGTCCAGACTGCGCTCGTTGAGGACTTTCACGAAAGTGTCCTCTGTGGCCTCGTAGCGCTGATAATCGCTGATGACGGTCGCGACCGTGGTGTTGTTCTCAATGGCGGTCTTCTCAAAGGCGGGCAGCGCTTTCTCGCCTTGGTCAATGGTCTCGCCCCAGCCGGCCTCGGGGTCGTCCGCGTCAGCTTTGGGCGCCGAACCCGGGGACATCTCCCCCCCTTCAGGCGCCGCCTGCAGGTCGTTCGCCAGATCATCGCGTTGATCCTCGGACGCGACGGCAGGTTCGGGCGCGGTCGGCTCGTGGCCCTCGGGTGCCGCGGCGGAGGGCTTCGGCGCAGCCTGCCGCTGCGCCTGGAAGAAGGCAAAATCCTCCTGCGTGGAGGGGATCGTCGTCATGAACTTCTCGCTGGCGCTCAACATCACGTCGGACAGGATCTCGATCTGCGGCGAAGCCCCGGAACTGTCGAGTTCAGCCGGGCGCGCAATCGTGCGGCCCTTCGTGGCGGTCTCGTCATCGGGTGCCAGCGTGATCCACATCGGGTCACCGGCAAGATCGATGATGGCCGGCACATAGACCGAGGCGTCGGGGGGTATGTCATCCAAACCTTCGACGGGATGCAGCTCTTCATTCTCGTCGCCGAACGACCAGTCATCCCGGGTGAGATAAAACCCGGTGGCAATCGCAATGACGATGAGCGCGGCAAGGCCAGCAAGAAAGCGGTGCCAAAGTTTGCGTTTGCGCTCACTCTGGCGCGCCAGCTTCTTTTGTTTGAAGCTCGTGTCGATACCGTGCGTCACGGGCCGTTTCCGGTCAGGAAATAGGTCCAACGCACCTGCTCGAGCGTATCGACTTCGACGAAACGGGCCGCGATATGACCGCGCTGCCAGCACTCGTCGATGCCACGGATAGAGAAGCGGTGTCGATCAACACACATTTCAGTCGATCCGCTGAGGATCGCATGGCCGAACACGTCGGTCGCGTAGAGGTATACGTACCGGTTGGTCAGTTCCTCGCGGATGACGTTCACGCATTGGTTGGCGCCAATGGTCCACCAGCCGTCGGTCTGGTCGGCATCGTCGATCTTTTGTCCGAGGGCGAGATTGACGACGTCGAGGGTCTGGTTGCAGACGGTGAATTCCGCATGCGCGCTGTCGGTCGAGACGGCAAGGAGCAGTGCTGCGCCCAACAGCGCGGAAAACGCGACGCGGTTGGCCAGCAAGCGTCCAGACCAGCTACGCTTTATGCGTGCGGAAGGCGGGCAAAATAAATGCAAACCGCGAAGGTCCATCGCTTTTCAAATCTATCCGCCGAGCCTGAAATACTTCGCGGCGGCGGAGAATTGCGAGCCGTCGGCCTCGATCTCCTCGAGGATCTTTGGCAAAAGGTCGGAGGCTGGTGTCGGCCTGGAGAAGCTCGCGGCCCGAATGTCGTGCGGTCCGGTGATCACCAGCATGATCTGCGGCAGGGCTTTGCCGGTCGCCTTGTCGGCGGCGCCCAAACCAATCGGTATGCTGAAAGTCGCCTTGTCAGCTTGCGCCACCATGCGGTCATCAAGGTTGAAGGCGATGCCTCTGTGGTCGATCAGCATAACGTTGGAAACGAGCCCGCCATGGGTTGCCAGCGTGCCCCTGATCGGCGCGCCGTCCGGCACCGCCGTCCGGTCGAGAACCAGTTGCGGCCTTTCCACCTGGTTGCGGTCGAGCAAGCGCAGGAACCTGGTCACTTCACACTGGGGCTGGTCGATGACACGGACGCTGATATCGGGCTCGAGATGGAACCTCGACTGAAAGTCATTGAGCATCTGCTCGAAGGGCTGCACGGCGGTTGCGAAGCCTTCGATTGCGGCGGCGCTGGCGCTTTGGGATGTCAGCGACGCGTAGAAACAGTCGCCGCCACTGAAGTCGCGCACCCACGACGCACGTTGCACCGTCTCGTCGACTGCCGCCGCTGGCGGCACCGCCGGCTTGGGCATGTTGATGGCGACGTCGGTGTGTTCGGGCTGCGTGGTCAACGGCGGCCGCGGTTGCTGGGACGGTTGCGGCGTGTTCGCCGCTTCGGTCGGCGCGGCTGGCAGCGGCTTGCTGGCGATCGCAGTCGGCGGCACCGGCTGAGCCGGCGGGCTGACCGGCAGCGCCGGCACTGGGCTTTGCGCAATCGTCGGCGATGAAGCCTCCGGCTTGGCCATTTTGGAAAGCTTATCGACCAGCTCGGTTGCGCTTGGTTTCGTCGCCGGCGGGTTTGCTTCCCGCGCCGGCTTGCCCTCTGCCTGCGTCTGACTTGGCGCCGACGTCCCCGGCGGCTCACCGACTGGCTGCGGCGGGTTCGCGTTCGCCTCGGGCTTTGGCACCGACACCGCGTTTGACCGGGTCGCGGTGGGCGTCTCGGCAGGCTTGATCTCGACCGGCGGAGTAGCCGTTGCTTCGGGTTGAGCCATGGAAGGTGCGGTCTCGCCGATGGGCGGCACCATAGGCGCCTGCCTGTCGGCGGTCACCGGCTGGCCCGTCGGCTCCTGGCCGGCGACCTGCTGTGATTTTGTTGCCGATGGCAGCTCGGGGCGCGGGGTCGGCACCGGCATTTCGGGGGGCTTGGCCTGATGCCGTTTCTGCTCGCCTGCTGCGTCCGCCTGGTCCGCGGCCGGTATTGGGGTCTTCACCTGAGCATCCGGCAGCGCAGGTGGCATTGCCGTTTGGTCAGTGGCAGCGTTGTCTTGTTTTGACGGCTCCGGTTGCAGCGGTGATGATGGCGCCGGTTGCGATGCTTCCGGTTGCGGCGTCTGCACCACCGGTTTTGATGTCAGGGGCTTGAGGGCCCCTTCGTCCGGCGGCCGCGCCAGGATGCCACTGACATAAATGCCGCCCACCAACAGGACCGCCAGCGTTACCAGGCCGGCAGCGATGGCTGGCATCCGCCCCGACTTTCGCGGCTTAGCCGGAACGGTCGTGCCGGGCGTCGACGCCGACTCTGGTTGCGACAGATGCGCCGGCCGCACATGCTCGACAAAGCGTTGTTCGCCCGGAGATGCCGAAGGCTCGAGCCTGGAGGTGGGCAGTGCCGTCCACCCGGCGCGCGGCAAACCGGAGCGTTCCCGCGAACCATACGATACGGGCGGCAATGTGAGCTCGACATCCTCGCCACGCGTTGCCCTGGCGATCTCGGCCATGCTGGCGGGCCGATCGCGCGGGTCGGGCTGCAGCATGGCGCCGAGGAGATCGTGGAACTCGGGATCGATGTCAGACAGGTCTGGGACGTTCCGGCGTTTTTCGATGACCTCGTACTGCGAGCCGCTCATGTCGAGTGGCTTTCCGCGCAGTGCGGCGGCGAGTACCAAGCCGAGGCTATAGATATCGGACTGCTCACTGACCTCGCCGCCATAGAGGCCGAGCTGTTCGGGCGATACGTAATTGTATTTGCCGGCGAACTTCCCACCGATCAGCGTTTCACCGCCTGCGGTCGCGGAGCGAGCGATACCGAAATCAATGATTTTGGCGTGCTCCACCCGCCCGCCAGGCAGGATGATGTTGTCCGGCGAAAGGTCGCGGTGAATCGCGCCCGCCTGATGCACAGCCGCCAGCCCCGAGGTCAAGCGATGGCAAAGGCGCCGCACATCCTCCCCCTGCATCGCTCCGTGACGCATCACGTCAAACAGTGATTGGCCATCCACGAACTCCATTGCCAGGTAGGGGCGGCCGATCTTCGGATCGATAGTGAAGACGTGATAGCGAACCACCGCATCATGCGACAGATGGTTGAGGATCGATGCTTCCTTGCGGAACAGCGACAGGATCGTCTGGTCACGGGCGAATTCGGGCAGGACGATCTTAATCGCCACGTGATCGCCGGTTTGGATGTTGTGGCCGCGATAGACTTCTCCCATGCCGCCGGACGCGATCCTCTCGTCGAGTTCGTAGATGCCGCTGAGCTGCGTGCCGGCGCCGGCATAGGTAACGTTGGTCGATATCCGTGTTTGATCGTCGTCGCTCATCTCGCCAGGCTCTCCGGTCGGGACCGATCCGGATGGGGCGCACCGTTGCGCCCGCCGCCGATCTTCACGAGTACGATGGTCACATTGTCGGTCCCGCCGCGCGCCAGCACCGTCTCCAGCAGGCTTTGGCACGCCGCCTGCGGCGTTGCCGATCTGACTGCGGCTTCGATCTCGGCGTCGCTGACATGAGCCGTCAGTCCGTCGGTGCTCAGGACAAAAACATCCCCCGCCATCAGCTCGCCCTGCTGGAAATCGATCTCGAGCTCGTCGCTCACCCCGACTGCATGGGTGATGACGTGGCGGCGCGGCCAGGTAAGCGCCTCTTGCGCGCTGATCATGCCGCGATCCACCAGTTCCTGGACCTCGGTGTGATCCTTCGAGACCTGAAAGATTGTCCCGTCACGGATCAGATAGATGCGGCTGTCGCCGGCCCACAGGCCGGCGAACCGTCCATCCATGGCAAGCAAGGCGGCGAAGGTCGAGCCGATGGTGATGCCGCGGGATCGCGAGATCTCGCGGATCTCGGAATTGGCGCGGCTCAGCCGGTCCTCGAAGCGCGCACGAAGGTCGGGTGCCGAGCTCGCTATGCCGATCGTTGCCAGATGGTCGACGATGCTGGCCGACGCGACCTCGCCGGCTTCGTGCCCGCCCATGCCATCCGCCACCACCCAGAGACCGGTCTGCGGCTCTATCAGGTAGTTGTCCTCGTTGTGGTCGCGCACGCAGCCTCTATGGGTCACGCCGAAGCTTTCGATGGAAAGGGCGACAGTGCTCAATTTGCCACCTAGCGCTTCGCGAGCGTCCCCTGTGACCAACCCCGGGCAGCGTGCCCAGGCCACTTTGCCATAAGCGCATCCATTAGAGTACCAAAATGAGTGCCGCAGCCGCCGCTGCGCTTGAACAAAGCCGTGTCAGAACGCCTTCGGACAGCTGAAGTCGGCCAGGGCTGGCAAAAGGAAGGGATTTGCCGCCGGTCCGGTCTGGATCATGTAAGCGACGTCGCGTCCACCGATCACGAAGCGGGCTTCGCCGCTGGCGGTGATGGTCGCCTTGTCCAGCAGACGTTTGAACGCCCACGGTCCCTCGAATTTGATAGCCGAGTCGCGGCCGGGCATTTGCGGCATCAAGGTGAGGCTGGCGGAAGCCGAGGTAGTGCTGTTTGGCCACGTCACCGTGCTCGGCGCGTTGCCCGTCTGACTGCTCTGGATGGTCTGGCCGTCAATGTTGAGAACGGCGTTGTCTGCGTCTCCATTGAGCGTAGACGGCGTGATGGTCATCGAAACCGAGGGCACAGAGCCGCCGGACGGAAAGAAGGCGCTGCGGATCTCTGCGGCCGACTGAAAGGATTTCAGGGTCGACTTCGCCAAGTCGTGGCCGACGCGGGCATCCTGTCTCCAGGTCCATTCCTGGCCGCTCATGTCGATGAGCGACGCAAGGTTTTGCGCAAAGAAACGGTCAATCAGCCCGCCCGGCGCGAAAAGCTTCGCGAAATCCGCTATCGAGATCTCTTGCGTGGCGTCCCTTGCGAAGGGATAGCGACCGCCGACCGCCTCCTCGCAGGCTCGTGTGACCGTCTGGTCGAGGTTCTGGTTGAGGTTGGCCAGCGAGGCTTCGGCGACACTGCCAGCAAACTCGTCCGCTGCCGCGTTGACCATGCGCGCAAGCGGCTTCGGAAGACGCGAGACATTGGCGCGCAGCGTGGAGATCTGCAGCTGCAGGTTGGCGTTGAGGCGTTCGGTTTGTGAAGGATCATCGGCCGAAAGCCTCAGGCTTTGAAAGATATCGCGGAAATTCCGCGTCAACGCATCGATTGGCCGCCCTCCGTTGGCGCCGCTGACCAGGGACTGGAACGATCGAAACTGCGCCTCGACGTTCGCACCGGCACTGTGTGCGACAGCCGAGCCAGAGCCGGCACGGCTCTGCGACTTGCCGCCAGCGATCTGCAGGCCGATGCGAGCGAGGCCTTTGGCCATGCTGGCGAGATCCTCTTGCGCCGCGCCGCCTTCGCCCTCGACCATCTTGTCCTTTGTCAACGCGGTCTCGTCGGCGATCGCCGTGGAGAGCTGAGCAAGAGGCGAGTCCGGCGCGGCGAGAGCGGAAAGCGGCAGATATCGCGGCTTGTCTTCGAGCAATGCCTTGAACATCAGCTGGTCAAGGACGCCGTTCCACGCGGCGGAGAATTCCTTGCCGTAGCGGTCGATCAGTTCTGGACCGAGCTTGGGCAGATCCTGGTCGATGCCGCCCTGTTCCCCGCCGCCGCCAAGCACCCATTGGTCATTGACGAGGATTTGCGCGATGCGCGAGAGCTGCGGCAGTAAGAAACGGTTGAAGCCATCGCGCGTGTAAAGCCCGGGAACGTCGAGATCCGCGAGATCGCCGCCATCCGCGCGTTCGAACACGAGCTGTGCCTCAGGGCCGGCTTTTGCTGCGACTGGGAAGCTCTGCAGCCTTGCCGCGTAGACCGCCGACCTGATCAGCGCTGAAGCGCGGTCGGCAAGGCTCATGCGGCCAAGCGAGCGCTGCGCGGCTTCGATCAATGGCTGGTTGAGCTCGAAGACGGGATCGGAGGCGTCATCCAGGGCAAGCATCGCGCGCAGATGCTTTTCGAGCTGCGCGCGGCCCTCGCGGTTGTTCTCGCCCGGATAGCGGTTCACTTCCCAATCCTGCTTCATCCAGGAAACAATCAACTCGTTCTCGACCTTCGGAGCCTTTCCGCCGAGCATCAGATAGATCTTCAGCGGCTCGTAGAGTGCGATTGGATCGGCAATCTTGGCCTGGATGGTCCGCTCGGCCTGCACCAGGAGGCGGGAGCGGAATGTCCGCTCGAGCGCTTGTCGATAGGCATCCTTGGAGGCCGACAGCAGCCTGTCGCGCTGGCCAAGCCCGAACGTCTCCTCGATCGGCTTTCCCTGGTCGCCGGTCTCGAATCCCGCTGGCAGGTTGCGCAACTGGTCGAGCGGGCCGATGACATTTTCGAGGTCGACGTCGCTCACCATGGTGCTCTTGAGCAGCGCATCGGCGCTGTCGCGATAGTGGGCCATGGCCTGCCTGGTGGACGTGATCAGGGACTGGTTGGCGAAGAAGCTCAGCCCAAGCACGCCGAGCGCCGTCAACATCGCCAGCGCAATCGCGGCGAGGCCACCAAATCTCGCAAGTCTGGCGCGCCGTTCGGCCGCCCGGTCGAAAGATACCCAACCTGATTCCGGGAAGATCACCTTGGTCAGGAGATCGTGCAGGAAGAAGCTCTTGCCGGTGCCCGAAAGATGCGCCTGCGAGGCGGTGCCGAAGCTGCGCCCGATTGTGCCCAGTACCTGGTCGAACGGTGTTCCTTCCTGAGTACCCGAAGAGAAATAGAGGCCCCGCAAGCTGACATTCACCCGCGATCGGGAGGCATCGAACAAACTGCCGATGAAATGCGCGGTCCGGTTCCTGAGGGCGCCGAACTGCGCCGGGAAGTCGAAGATGGCGATGCGCGCCACCGGGTCGGCCTCTTCCTGCAAGCGCTCGACGAGTTCTTCTGCCAAGCGCTGCGCCAGGCCGTCGAACTCAGCCGCTGCCTCGCCGGCCATGTTCCTTGTGCGATCGGCGGTCTGGAACGTCGCGCCCCATACCTGGCGCCTGCGCACGTCATCAAAGCCGCCGAAATAATCCATGAAGCCCGACAAGAGGTCGGCTTTGGTGAAAAGCAGATAGACGGGAAACTGGATCTTGAGCGTCTCGTGCAATTCGCGCAGACGGCTCCTTATCTCGGTGACATGCGCATCGATATGCTGGTCGTCGAGGCTGATGAGATCGGCGAGGCTGATGGCGAGGATCACCCCGTTGATTGGTTGCCTGGGGCGGGTTTTCTTCAGCAATCCCAGGAATGCAAGCCAGCTCCCCTGGTCGCGTTCGCGGTCCGATTCGTGCGTCGTGTAGCGGCCGGCCGTATCGATCAGCACGGCTTCATCGGTAAACCACCAGTCGCATGACCGCGTGCCGCCGACGCCAGTCACCGGCTGGGCGTTGCCGGAGCCCGCAAGCGGAAAGTTGAGGCCGGAGTTGACCAGCGCCGTCGTCTTGCCGGCGCCTGGCGGACCGATGACGACGTACCAGGGGACATCATAAAGGAAGTTGCGCTTGCGGCTGGTCCGCCTGAGCGTCGCGATGGCTTCGCTCATGCGCGCTTCGAGCATCAGTGAATCGTCGTTGCGCTCGTCGTCGCGCGCAATGGCCGTTTCGAGCGCCTGTTGCGCCTTGCGTCTTTGCCAGAAGCCAATGCCGTAGAAAGACGCAAGCACGATCGCGGTCGTGCCGATGATGAGTGCCCTGAGCCACACCGACCCAAGCGGGCGGGTGTCGGCGAAGCGGATCAGGGGTCCGGCATACCAGACGGCGGCCGAGAAGCCGACCAGGGCAAGCGCGCTGAAGATCCGCAGCACCCAGCCGATCAGCTCCTCGCCGCGCCGGCTCATAACGCGTCCTGCTTTGGGAGTATCACGTCGACGCGGCGGTTCTTGGCCCGGCCGTCGGCGGTCGCATTGTCGGCAATGGGTTCGTCTTCGCCCTTGCCTTCGACGCTCAGGCGCGACGGGTCCTTCAATTGCTTGGCCATCATGGCCTGCACCGCTTTTGCACGTGCAACAGAAAGGTCGAAATTCGACTTGAATGTGCTCGACTTCTTCGGCTTCACGTTGTCGGTATGGCCGACGATTTTGATCGGTCCGGGTTCGGCATCGAGCGCCGAGGCGATGTCTGTCGCGATGGGCTGGAACTGTGCCGTTACCCCGGCCTGGCCGGGCACGAACAAGAGCTGGCTGCTGATCTCTACGACGATGAAGTCGCCCTTGGTGCCGACGCTCAGTCCACCGCCCGCGACCTCCTTGGCGAGTGCGGTGCGGATGCGGTCGATCTGCGTGGTGTTCGCAGGCGTAGGTGGTGGCGGGTCGGCTCGCGCCGGCTCGGCGGGCGCCTCTACGCTGGCCCGTTCAATCATAACCGGACTGGATGGATTGAGCGCCAGCAACTCGCTGGCAGTGCCATCGCCTTCGTCGGTGATCAATATCCTCAGCCAGAAAAAGGCTACCGTCACCAGGGTCGCGGCGGCGGCTGCGATCGCCCACAGCGGCAGCCGCCCTGCTGGCCTGGGCATCGCCGCCGCCATGCCTTGCCACCTGGGCGAAATCTCGTCTGCGGCACGCGGCCTAAAATAGCGCAGTGTGTCGTAGACGTCGCGCCGGACGCGCTCGAGTGTGTTGCGCTCACCCGACAATGCCCGATACTGGCCTTGGAAGCCCAGCGAAAGGCAGGCATGCATCAATTCGAGCAGGTCGCAATGCCCTTCAGGCTTGGCGAGGATATTGTTCAGCGCCTCGTAAAAGCCCGTCCCTGTCGGCTGCGTGTGGAAGAACTTCATCACCATACTGTGCCGCAGCCAGGTATGTTTGTCTGGCCAGGGCAGATTGCCGATGAGGTCGTCGGCGGTTTCGCAAAGCGCAAACTTGGCGATCCGCGCGTCTTGTTCGGCAATTCCGGCTTTGGCCGTGGCACGGTCGAAGCTATCGATGTTGTCCGCGATATGCTCGGCTAAAGCGGCCGCTTGGCGTTCGACCGGCATCAGCCGCAACTGGCCGAACAGCATGAGCAAGGGGGCTGCGGTGGCAAGGATGGGATTGGCCGCGGCATACTTCACGCCAGCGGTGGCGTGGAGCAAGGCATCCTGCTGCAACACCGGTCTTTTTGCAGCAACCGCTTCGTTGTCCTGAACAACCACGGTTCCCGACGACCAGCCGGGGGGCAACTGCCGGCCGGCGCCGGGGTCGAACACTGTCGATTCCCTGGCGGGTGAGGGGAGAGGGGGCACGCTTTGCAGACCGGAACCAGCGGGAGCCACGAGCGGCCTTTGCCTTGGCCGTGGCACGCGGATGACGGTTTTATCCGGAGGCTCGGAGGAATCATCCTTCGAGCTCATCGGCGCACCACCGACGAAGTCCAACGGGCGTCTTTCAGACAGGAGGAAAGCGGCATAGGAGGCTCAGTATCAGCAGCGAGCCGGATGGAAGGTCTGATTTTGCCGAAACATGACATTCCTGCACACGCCCCAAGCCGCGCCGCTTGCCAGCTTGGCAAGCGGTCCTATGCCATTCTAGTCGCACAGGAAGCCGATTGAAATCGGAAAGCAGGATGTCAAGGAAGCGGCTTTTCCATGAAGTTGCATATTGAGTGCTACCAACGCCATCTGGCGCGAGGCTATTTCTGCTTGCCAGCCTTGGCGTAGGCTTCGGCGAAATAGGCAAGAAAGACATCCAGCATGCCGTTTTCGTGCTTGTCTTCCATCGTCCGCCACGTCGCGACGAGCGCATCCCAGGCTTGGCTCTTCCTGGATGAAAAGGAGGCAGGCGGGATTCTTCTGGCGATTGCCTCCGGCGACAGGTCGTCGAGCAGCCTTGAGAGCGCGGCCTGCATGGCTGCGTAGGTTGCGATTTCGTGGGTCTTCAGGTCGTCGAACGCATCCTCGATGCTGCGTCTGGCATCCAGATAACCCGCCCGCCGCTTGGCAAACATGATTTCCAGCATGTCGTCGGTGCCCGGCACGAATTTCAGCGGGTTGTTGTCCGCGGCGCCGATCATCGTGCGATGCGCGCTCTTGGCGAGCACCTTGGCCGCCGCGCGCGCCTTGAGCAGCAAGGACAATTGCTCGACTGTGGTTCGCAAAACCGCGCCGATCTCGGCAGCGACATCATGCGGGTCGCGCGACGCCAACAGCTCCGGCGACAAGCCGGCCGCCCTGGCGATATCACCAAGTATCCGGTCGGCTTCCGCCGGCTGCTTGACTGGGACATCAGGGCCGGGGCTCGGCGCCGACGACATCGACATTTTCGCTGCCTGGCCCGGGCTGTGTTCTGCCGGTGTGGGCAACGGTGCGCTGCCGGGCTCAAGCGACCGTCCCGTCGAGGCCGGCAACTCGCGTTGCGTCGAGCCGGTACTGGCTTGCGGATGACCGGCGCCAACGCGCTCTTCGTCGATCGAGACAGTGATGACATACTGGCCGATCAGCAGCCGGTCGCCTCGGGCTAATCGATGGGGCGCATTCAGGCGCTGGCTGGAGCCGTTGACGAAAGTGCCGTTGCGCGACAGGTCGTATAGCCAGAACGAGCCCGTCTGATAGCGGATTTCGCAATGCCTCCCCGAGATGAGTTTGGCAGGGTCGGACAGCGTCCAGTCGCAGTTTTCGCGCCCGATTTCGAAGCCGCGGTCGCGGGCGGCATAGCTCGTCGCGACCCCTGGCGGCAGCCGGTCGACATTGCTGATCTGAAGCGAGATGAACATTGAAAGCCACTGTCCCCTGAACCCAAGGCATTCTAGCAGCTTGCCGGCGCAGTGGGAGAGGCGCCTTCCACGAACAATGCTCGCCAGGTTCATGCGTTGCTTTTATTTGGTCTCCGTCGAAGATATGCTAGCTTGCGGCGGTCAGATGCTGTGAACGTGATGCCGTTCACGGAGCGGGGCTTCAATCCATCATCCCGGCGGCCGCGTCGAGGAGGGGCACGACCCATGCCGAATGAACGTGCCACGGTTCTACAGACGCCGGTTGGGGCCGATGTGCTGACCTTTACCCATCTCGTCGGCCGGGATGAGATCAGCCGATGTTTTGCCTATACCGTGGGGTTCGTCAGCAAGAGCCGTGAGATCGATCCGCTGAAGATGCTAGGCGGCGTCGTTTCCGTCGAAGGCGAATCCGATCCAAAGCGTTGGTTCAGCGGTCTGGTGTCAGACTTCAAACTTACCCGCATAGAGGATCGGTTGACCTATTACGAGGCCAGTGTCAGGCCATGGCTCTGGTTCCTCGGCAACACCACCGACTGCCGCATTTTCCAGAACATGACCGCTGTCGAGATCGTTGAAAAGATCTTCTCGAAATACGGCATCGCCAAGTTCGAGAAGCGGCTGCAGGGGTCTTATCCCTCGCGCGAATATTGCGTGCAGTACGATGAGAGCGATCTCGATTTTGTGCAGCGGCTGCTCGAGCACGAAGGGATCTTCTATTTCTTCGAGCACGACGAGGGCAAGCACACGCTGGTGCTGTGCGATGCCATGAGCAAGCTGAAGCCGGCGCCAGGCTACGACAAGGTGCTTTACAATTTCGAAGGCCACGGCTCGCGCCGTGATGTGGAATACATTACCGAATGGATTCCGGGCAGCGCCGTGCGTCCAGGCGCCTACGTTCATACCGACTATGATTTCGAGAAGCCCGGCGCTGACCTGATGGCGAAATCCGCTCAGCCCTTCGCCCATCAGGAGGCTTCGGGCGAAAACTACCGTCAGCCCGGCGCGCATCTCGATGTCGGGCGGGGCGATAAGATTGCGGGTATCCGCCGTGAGGAACTCCAGGCTGTGCACCAGCACAGCACGGCGGTGGGAACCGTCCGGGGCCTTTTTTCAGGCTGCAAGTTCACGCTCGAAAGTTTTCCTCGCGACGACCAGAACCAGGACTATCTCGTGACCAGCGCCGACTACCGGCTGTTCGATCCGGGCTACCGGACCCAAAACGAAGCCCACAGCGAGAATTTCAAGGTCGTGCTTGGCATCGCGCCCACCAAACTGCCCTACCGGCCGCCGCGGATCACGCCGCGACCGCTCATGCGCGGGCCGCAGACCGCGACCGTCGTGGGCCCGTCGGGCGAGGAGATCTTCACCGACAAATATGCTCGGGTGAAGGTGCAATTTCATTGGGACCGCCTCGGCAAGAAGGACCAGAACTCGTCTTGCTTCGTGCGTGTGTCGCAGACCTGGGCCGGCAGCGGCTGGGGCTTCATCCAGATCCCTCGCATCGGCCAGGAGGTCATCGTCGATTTCATCGAGGGCGATCCTGATTTGCCGATCATCACCGGTCGCGTCTACAACGCCGCTGAGATGCCGCCCTACGGACTGCCGGCCAATGCGACACAATCGGGCTGGAAGTCCAACTCGTCAAAAGGCGGCGGCGGCTATAACGAACTGATGTTCGAGGACAAGGCCGGCTCCGAGCTGGTCAATTTCCAGGCGCAGAAGGACCACCATCTGCTGATCAAGCACGATCGGAACAAGACCGTTCAGCACGACCAGTCCGACCGCATCGACCACGACGCCAAGCACTCTGTCGGCCATAACCTTGACGAGGACGTCGGCAACAACAAGACGGTCAAGGTCGGCGTCGACCAGACCACCAACATCGGTAGCAACGACACCGAGACCGTGGGCGCGAACCGTTCGCTGACGGTCGGCGCCAACGAGACCATCCATATCGGCGCCAATTCGTCGGAAACAATCGGGTCCAACCATTCTCAGACAGTTGGCCTGGTGCAGACGGTGACGGTGGGCGCGGCGCGAATCGACACGGTGGGCGCCACCGAGACAAGAAGCGTCGGCGCGGTGCAGACGAACACCATCGGCGCATCGAGAAGCGTCACCGTGGGTGCGGGGCAGACCCACAGCATTGGAGCCTCGGACAACTGGACGGTCGGAGCCAGTCAAATCGTACAAGTCAGCGCCGACCAGAACTTTGACGTT
Organism: Mesorhizobium sp. B2-4-18; assembly: GCF_006441385.1. Taxonomy (NCBI): domain Bacteria; kingdom Pseudomonadati; phylum Pseudomonadota; class Alphaproteobacteria; order Hyphomicrobiales; family Phyllobacteriaceae; genus Mesorhizobium; species Mesorhizobium sp. B2-4-18. Next base: position 37,897 of record NZ_VFUW01000015.1, read on the forward strand.
GGCGGAGCGCAGGCCCTGCAGATAGGGAAATCCCGAGCGACCAAAATTGCCGACGACGACGCCGCCGATGTCGGCGGCGGCCACAATCTGAAGGTGGGTAAATCCAGTGCGGTCGACGTCGCCGACGACGGCAGTTTCAAGATTGGGAAGAATTTCGCGATAGACGCCGGCGACTCGATTTCGCTGACATGCGGCAACGCATCGATCACGATGAAAAAGGACGGAACTATCTTGATCAAAGGAAAAGATATCACGGTCAGCGGATCCGGTAAGATCAATATCAAGGCGTCGAGCGACGTCACCATCAAGGGATCGAAGATCCACGAAAACTGACGGTGGTTTGGGTCGGGAGAGGCGGCGCTGTGCTCTTCGCCGGTTTGCCTGTCCGGCCCCGGCGATGCGATTGGCTGGTTGCCTAAAATGACGGTGCTGGAAAACATTGTCGGGGAACATGCCGAGCGCTCCGCCGCCTTATGGGCGCAGCGGGACAGTTTGGCGCTCGACGATCCTCCCGATCTGAACGCCGTAAGGGCCATCGATGACAGACTGGAAATTAATCTCGATGGCCTGAGGGTTGCTGGCCTCGCAGCTTGGCCGTGCGTCCTTTCTATGGACGAGGAAGCGCCTGGCAAAGGCGCGCTTTTTGTCGTGTCTTGGACGGCTTTCGAATTCGAAACCGCCGATCACGTCGCAAAAGTCGTCGAGATCGGTCGCACCGCAATCGATGGTCCGGCTGGCTTGCTTGGCGCCTTGGCATGGCACGAACCACGCAAGATTGGGGCATGGGTGCGGACTTGGATTGATGAGGGCGACTCGTTCAAAAGGCTTCTTGGAATGTCGGCCTGTCTGGCACACCGCGTCGATCCAAAGCAGGTGCTTTTGCTGCGACTTCGCGACCCCGAGACATCGGTTCGTATCGTCAGCCTTCGCCTCGCCGGAGAGCTCCGTCGTGCCGATTTGACGGCCGAAATCGCGAATGCGCTTACGGATGAAGACCAGCAGGTGCGTTTCTGGGCAGCCTGGACCTTGAACGAACTCGGCCAAAGCGGTCCGGGCCTTGCGGAACTTAGAAGGACGGTTGAGCGAGGTGACCACAATGGGGTGCTCGCTCTCCGAGCCGTAGTGAAGGCGACTCCCGTCAAGCAGGTGCGAAGCTGGATCGGAACTTTGCTCCGCCTGCCGCAAAGCGCCCCTTTCGGCGTAAGAGCAGTCGGCATGCTCGGGGATCGCGCTATCTTGCCGTGGCTGATCGAACAGATGGGCTATCCCGCCCTTGCCGTGGCGGCAGGCGCATCGCTGTTGGAATTGTTTCCAGAGTCGCGGTGGGTGGGCGATCTCTTCACCAACGATCCAGACGCGGCGGGCACTCACTTCCGGGAGTATTTCGGCGACAGGATCGCTAGGGTGCCGCTTAAGGACGGGGTACTAGACTGGGCGCGACGACAGGGCTACGTCGAATGACGTGGTTTTGCAACGACGTAGCGTCAATCCGCCGGATGCAAGCTATTCGAAGCAGCGAGCCGAGCTGTTGACAAGCGGAGTCTCCGGCGCGCCTAATGCCAGGTCCAAAGCGGCGCCCCGTCTTGCACGCAGCGTCCCCTGGGCGAAGGTCTGCGCCAGAGTCTCTGCCCCTAGAGGCTTGCCATGCAAGTATCGCATGCCCTGACCAAAATTCGTTTGGTTTTGCCGCCACCATGCTCGAATCTTACCGACATCTGGCCAGACGAGGTTCTCGTCGCGAGAATAGCCGGGCGGCAGGTTTGCGAGGTCCATGTCTCCAGGCGCCTTAACATGCATTGCTCGTTCCTCAAGCGAGATCCCGGTGATGGTCGCGAAACTTTCGCCGGCCAGCCGGGACAGATCGTGGTCGCGCATTCGTGTAGTCAGCCAAGGTACAAAGATGGGGTCCCCGACAACGGCTGCCCCGGCCGCGATCAGCCTCTCCTTCGAACGATCGCCTCGCAGTCCCAAAAGCCATTCCACGGCGTTTTGATGATCGGCTGCGCGCAGCATAAGTTGCGCGCCTTTCCAGCCGATCCCGTCCGCGCTGGCGTGCATGCGCAGGACCTCCAGTGCCTCACATCTGTCCCCTAAAAGCACGCAGGACCAAGCTGCCCAAAAGCCACATGTCTCGTCGGGGTCATGGAGAGCTGCCTTTATGTCTGAGAGTAGGTCGACGCGCCCAATCTCCCCCGCAAGGCGCAAGGCTCTGGCGCGCACTGCGGGGACTTCGTTGAACAAATTTGACAGACGGGTTGCCGGATCGATGCGACGAACCGAACATGCGGTTATCCCAAGCAGGCGCCTGGAAGGGAGCGGGTCCTCCAACAGCCACGGGATCCATTTCTGGACACGATGCGGCTCTACCCAGCCCAGCGCCGATACGACGGCGCGCAACAGCTGTGGTGATGCCTCGGCAAGATTGAGGATGTAACCGATCCGGTTTTCTGACATGCTCTCGAAGGCGAGAACAGCGGCCACGAAAGTCTCGCCTGGCTCATGATACCGGTCGAAAGCCGTCTCAGCGGCTTGCCACCCCCATTCGCCAGCAACACGCAGACCATCCACATGCGCCTCGATCCGATCGTCCACCCGTCTTAGATTCTTGAGATGCTGATCGGGAGCATCGACTGCTCTGTCACGTTGCAACCAGAGGAATGCCGCGTCTTCGGCATGTTGCTCGACGATATGCTCAATAACGTGGGGTGACATCCGAGGCTCTAGTTAAGCTGGATCGAGCCTCCTTTGATCTTGTTGGGACCGGACGAACGGCTGAGGATATAAGTGCCCCTCAAGATTATCTTGCCGGTGCGGGTCAGTGTAACGCTGGCTTTGCCGCAGCGAAGGACGATTTCGCGCTCAGCACAAAGTTCCAGTCGCTCGCCATCGAGGGTTGCGGCCACGTCCTCGGCGTCAAGCGGCTTCGGATGCTGCAGGCGCCCCAGGATGATCGCCTGGTCCGGATCGCCACCCGCGAACATCACCACCACGTCGGCCCCAAAGTCCGTGGGCTCCAGCAAGATCGCTGCGCGAGCGATTGCTACCCTTGGTTCGATTCCGTCGGGAATTGATACCATTGCTTCGCCGGACTGGTCGCGTCCGATGAAGGTACCGATGATGAGGCCATTGCCGAGATTGCTGCCAGCGCTCGAAAAATTTGGGCGATCATTCATCGTGCTTAACCCCTTTCCAGACTTGTCCAAGCATAGTCGCGCACGAAAAACCAGGCAACTCCGCAAGGCTCACGCGGCCAGCGCGGCATCGGGAGCCGCCATTTGTACACACAGAACGTAGTTTTCCATTGTGCTGTATTTCACCTGCAGCGAATATTCCACGAAGTGCCAGGTTGCATAGCCGTCGAACTCTTCGTCCAGCAATTGATCCGGGGCACGGCCGATCTTTTGCGTTACCTGTTCTGGCGAGTCGTCGAACGAAAGCTCCTTCGGCAACTCCCCGGGCCAGCGTGCACCCTCTGCCTCGTGCTCCCGGTAGAACAAGACGTTTGCGAGCGACTGCTCGCGACCTCCACCGAGATAGCGAAAGCGTAGCTCTATGCCGAAGTGCCGTGTGAGGCTGGCGACCGAGCCGGTTTCGTCTTCCTCCAGATTCTGCTCCAGCCGTAACGGCGCAAAAGTCAAACGAACCTCGGGATCCATTAACGGCTTGGCCATCACGCGCGCGATCTGGGCGATGCTTGGAACCAGGGCGGCATCGTCGGCGTCGGCTGGCATGGCAGGGGGGCGCAGAAGGCAGAGAACAAATCCGATCCGCGCGCCATCATCGACGTAGCTGACGGTCACCCGACACTCTGGCAGTTCCCAGGTGTCGCGCAGATAGGAGCGCCGGGTCGGTTCGTAAGTTGCGAACTTCGCCCTTACACCCTTCCTGTCATCGTCAGGCCCGATACTGAACGGCAGCCGTCCACGATACGGCTTGACGTCGGCATGATTGCGGTAAAAGTACACCTGCGAGAGCACCATGGGTTCGGTCGCGGCATCGAAATCATCCTCGCCCAGCAAGTATGCGCGCGCCACGAACCCGAGTTCCACGCCAAGCTGCAAATTGGTCAGCCAGTCTTCGGCCGAAAGTATCCGACCATCGTCGCCTTCGTCTATGTCCACCGAGGGCTGACGAATAATCTTCAGGCCGGCGAGAAGCGCCTGCACGTCGGGGTCGGTCGATAGTCGACCAAGAAGGTAAACTGATCTGCTGAAATCCATGAATTATGATCGCAATCGCGGTTTAAGCGGGTTCGGGCAGACTCAACATTAGGGCCTCGATCGAGGACCTGTCGCCCGTGTATTGCGCGGTGAGGGTGAGATTGTCTGATATGATCCAGCGGTCCCAGCCGATGTCGCTTTCTGTTTCACTTGGTTTTCCAAACTGAGCGCGCAAATCGGCCTGAGAGGAATCTCTTTTGATGCCGTACGGCAGTGGTCCGCCGTACGGGGCCGCCTTGTTCTTCTCCAGGCGGAGAACCACTCCGGTAAGGACGCAGTTGCCGGATCCGACTGGCGGCAGGTCCTCGAAGAGCTCAGCGTCCTGGAAATTCACGGTCATGCCCGTAATGTCGACGAGAAGATCCAGTTCGTCGCGAGGCATGACAAGCCTCTTGGTGACCCCAGCCGAGCGCAGCAGGGCTTTCACGGCCGGGTCTTCTGCGGTATGACCGAAAAGGCCAACCCAATCTTCGTAGTTCGTCTGAGCCATCGGAGTTCACCCTGTTGTGTGACTACTTGCATTCGTTCACGGCATCTCTGATCATCTGATCGAAGTCGAACTTCTTGAGTTCCTTCACCGCCTCCGCATAAGCTGGACCGCAGTCGGTGGTGTCCAGATGTTTCTGCAACGCCTTTGTATCCCGATTGACGGCCGCGGTCATGCTTTCCTTGGATTTTGCGTCCTGTCGGATTTGCGTCTTGGTGTTCTTGCTGCCGCAGGTCTTGCTGAACCCGCGATGGGATTTGCGGGGGATCACTATCGCCATGCCACGCGATTCGATCTTTCCTTTTGCGCATTCGTAAACGGCTGCAGACATTGTGTTGAACATGACTTTGGCTCGCTTGAAGAGCGTGGCCTTAGCCGGAATATGATCGCGTTCCCACACTCTCGAACCATCGGCTCGGCTCGCCTTGCCGTCGTTCTTGAGGCCGCCATAGCTTCCCACCTCGCCGCACTTGTGCATCGGCTTGGTGTCCGGAGCCTGCTTGTTTCCGGTCGAGGTGGCGGAGTTAGCTCCCATTGTTGGTCATCTGATCGCCGAGCAGTTGGATATTCTTGCCTTCTGCCTTCACGTCCATCGAGCCCGGCGCAACGAACTCGGTCTTTCCTTGCGTAGCCGACGATACCACGCCTCCGCCGGTGCCCTGGCTCGCCACGTCCGGCGACGGGGCGCTCATGTAGTAGCTGCCTTTAATGGCTATTTTCTTCCCTTCGATCATTACCGTCGAGGTCGCGTCCGACAACCGGTCGGCGGAGCGTCCAAAGTTCGGTAGTGGAACAGGCACGAACGGCGCTGGCGGCCCTGGCATCTTGCAGACATTGGGCACGTCCGCAGGTGCCATATCGATACTTCCCTCAGTCACCGGCGTCTTGGGCGGATTGACCCCAACTGAAACCATCACGCGCCCTTTCTTGGGTTGCTAGGAAAGTCCAGCAGCATCACCGCCCGCTGGCCGCCTTCGGATCCGGCCCAGAGCGCCGCCCGCGAACCCCAACTGTAACCCTTGCTTGCGGCGGCGTGGGCAAGCGCCGCGAACAGCGGCCCCGACGCGGCGCCGACATCGCCCCAGCAGTCGGCCGGATGCAAAAAGTGCGTTGCCTGATCTGAAAGATGCTGTACTCGCAGGATTGAGTAGACCAACTCCTCGCTGCGGTAACGCTGGCCGTTGAGATCGCAATATGTATCGGTGATCTTGCGGTGGTCGCTCTCGATGGCGGGGCCAAGTCCAAGGAAGGCGGAACTCAGCCCCTCCCCGACGCAAACCTCCTCCCTGCCGTGACGCTTGATAGTAATCCGCTCGGGCGCGGCGCTGACCGCGGTTAGGCGTCCCAAGAGTGCCAGGCCCAATTCTGATATCAGACTTTTGCTTGCCAGCAGGCAGGCGCCCGCCGCTTCTCCCGGGAAGAAGCCGTCTCGATTCGCCTCGGATTTGAGTTGCCCCGTCTCATCCATCCATTCGAGGGTCTGGTACTCGTGATAGGAATCCACCCCTGCTACAACCGCCAGATCCGTCTTGCCCTCATCGATCGCCTTGGCGGCGACACCAAACGCAAGCATGCCGGCAGCGTGTCCGTGGGCAAGGTATTGCACGCGGATATTCGCCGAGCCGAATCGTCCCATCACGGCACGGCCGAGCGTTTCGGCGACGCCGTCCGGCAACCCCGGCCGTGGCTCCGGCGCACAGATGATCAGGAGCGTTCTCAGGGCGTTAACTGATTGCGTCGCTGCTTGCGGCAGTTGCAGCAACGTTGAAAGCAGCAGTTCCTTCATACGCTCTGGCAGCGGCATATCAGGGCCCATGACCGCATCCTGCGCCAGTCGCATGGGTTCGCCATTGCGGTCGACGAAGAACGGATGCTCGGAAATTCCTGATATCCCCGCCCTCACCGCCGCCGCCGCGCTTTCTGGGCGCAGGCCAACCGGAGTCCGCGCTGCAAGGCCTGCCAGCCAAATTGGCGTCCGAGGGAAATAAGCTGCGAGGCTTGGCGGGGACATCGTCAATACCATCACATCAGCTTTTTCAGGCGGACAGTGGTTTGATCAAGATAGTCGATGTCCTTGTTGCATACGAGCCAACTTTGCCAGGCAATAACCACGCGCGGGGCATCCGGCTCTAGGATCACGGTTGCCAGCGTGCCCCGAGTATGAATCGTCTCGCGTTTAATGCGGGTGGTGAAGCCGAAGACCATTCGCGGCAGATGGAAGCGTATCGGGCCGTTGGGCGAGAGATTGATGATGTGGACGGGCTCGCCGCCGCGCAGGTAGCCGGCTACTTGTTGATCAGGCGGCGCACAGCAATAGTAGTGGGCATCGAGATCTTCCGCCCAGAGCGGGAAGCGAGTTTTCTGCCAGGCCTCATCATAGGTTCCGGCGAGTTCCCGGCGTGGTGACCAATGACAGGCCACGGCGTTGAAGCCAGCCGGTGCCGGGCGACTGGCGACGGACGAGACCAGGTTTGCAGGATCTTCTATGTTGGGGAGCGGTCGCCCGAGACAGCCATTTGGGTTGGAGATGAAGCCCTGCCCAACCGGATTCCTGGCTTCCAGTCGATGATCCTTCGGATTGCTGGCAGTACGATCCCAGCCACCGAAAGCGCGCTCATACTGAATCGGCATCGTGACGAACGGATCAGGGCTCGCAATAACGCGCTGTCCGGCAAGGTTCACGGTCCACCAGCGATTGCCGAAAACCTGCAGGCGCTTTTGCACCGGACCAACCTGAAATCCAACGTCGAGCTCCGTGGTCGGTCTACCATTCGGTGACCAGGCGGTGCCGTTGACGAGCACGTCAGTGCACGGCTTCACCCCAAAAAAATCGGCCTCATAGATCAGGCTTTTCTCATAGTCGCCGTCGAGGGGCTGCCCCTGTATAAACGGTGACACCTGATCGTCCGAGGGTCGCGTCCTTCCGTCCGGCAGTATATCGAAAGTGGCCTTCACACAGACTAGCCAGATCTTGTTTGCGGCCTTGTCCTGAACCCAGCTGCCCATAGCCGGGAATCCTGTGGTGTTGGAGACCTCCCACATCAGCCGGTCTTCCAGCTGCAGGCCAGCACCTGCTCGAGCCCGGGCCGCGGCGCTTGTCTGTCGACGTCGAAAATGTCCGTGTATGTGGTCCACATGACAAGATCGTCGATGAGATCGTCATTCTGTTCGATCAGCGGTACGGGCAGGGCTGCAAGCCGGGCGTCCAATTCGTCCGGTGTCAGCTCCCCCCGTTGCGCCGCAAAGGCCGCTTCCTCGATACTGTCGAACCAGGTGTCCGCGTAAGCCAGCTGAAGCGGAGCCGCGGCAAGCTGCGCCACGACGGTCAGCGGGAATTGCCTTCCAACCCCGTCGGCGCTCTGCAGGACGACGCCCGCCGAGGCGCCGAAGCAAGCGGGGCCAGCGAGAAAGCGAAGCGCTTTATCGTGCGGCCAGGCTTCCGAGCCAAACATCGGCACGATGTGCTGCGCCAGCCAGCGGTCCCATGTGCGCACAAAATCGCCAGGCAGCCGCCGGGTCACGAAATCGCCAGTGGTGGGCATCTTGCCGTAGAAGCCGGGCACGATCAGATCTGTGGCGGACATGTGAACTTCTTGAACATTTCGAGTGTGTATGGGTTCTCGACACTGGCGGCCTTGAGCTCGAAGTCGGCCCACATCCCCTTCGCGCCGAGCCGCAGACTGTAGACGTCAGTGAGCTTGGTCGCCGCGAAGCGGCCGCCGCGCAGCATTCTGAGCCAGGCCCAGCTGCCGGTTTCGTTGAGCATCACTTCAGGCGAGCCGTCGACCGGCTGGAAGGCAAGCGAGATCACCCCGGTGCCGTCCTTGCCGGGCCACGTCATCGGCTGCGGCCGGGTGGCATTGTTGTAGTAAACGAGGTTCTGGCCATCGAGGTTGAGCGTGACCCGCGCCGCGCCGGGTGCAAGGTCCTTGGGTTCCAGGGTGAAATTCATCACCGGGCCGGTGCCGCCTGGAAACAGGTCGTCGCGGATATGCCTGGCCTGCTCGAAGGCTGCGAGCGCCGCCGGGTCGAGACCGAAATCGGCCCGCCATTTCCACGGCTCGCTGGCGGTGTCGACGTAGTTGATCAGATGGTCGTTGATGAAAGCATCGATCAGGCCCGTCGGCCCGAACAGGCGCTGAAAGTCGCGCACATTAACGTCGACCGCGCTGTCGGCGCTGAATGGATAGCGGTTGTTGAGCGCCGCCTGGCAGAAGGGGAGTATGTCGGCCCGCCAGATGGCATTGAGCTCGTTGGTTACAGCCTTCTGCGACAGGCCACTGGTGTCGCCGGCAATACCGCCCAGCCAGTCGTTGACCGGCGAGGGCAGGATCTGTGCTTGTCTCGCAACCGCGCCCGTCAGTTCGGCAAGGCCGCCCTGCTTCTTGATCGCATCCTGGGGGTTGGGATTGGCGGTGACCGTCTGCAGCACGTTCGACAGCGCGGTCAGGGCCACGATCGCCGCGTCGAGCGCCGGCGGCTGGCCGTCGACCTGTGCGATGGTGCCTTTGAGCGGCTTGAAATGGTCAGCCACCAGGCTGCCGGTCATGTCCACCTGGTTGGCGGAGCCGGCGCGAGGCAGGAGCTTGGCGCCTGAGGTCACCACCTTGCCGAGCTTGCCAAGCTTGCTCAGCAGCTTCGAACCGGTCTTGGCGGCAGCGCCGCTTTGGCCCTCGGCCGGCGCCTCGTCGGAGCGGGTGAGGTCAGTCTCCTGCACCACTGCCGTCAACAGGCGCTTAAGCGCGGAGTCGGCGCTTGACAGATCCTTGAGGTTCTCACTGGCAACGTTGAGATCGGTCAGCGGTGAAAGCCGCATGTCCCGCAGGAAAGAGTCCCACTGCGCGATATAGTCGTCGTAGTAGAGCTTCAGGATGTCCTGGGAGAGGGCCGAGACCGACGTCTCCGAATTCTCCGCGCAGCCGCCGGCAAACACCGCTCGGTCCAACGCGGCCTGGCCGGCGACATCCTCGACTCGGTCGAGGATCGCGTCATGGAACCCGGCATAGGTATAGGGGCCCGGAACGCCAACACGCAGTGTTTTGTCGGAACGGCGCGCAAACACCTTGGCGCCGTTCGGCCCGGCGAAATTGGCCGGCACCCATTCCTTGACGGCTGCTACTTCCGGGTCGGCCAGGAGTTGCCTGTAGGCGCGCTCGGGCAGCGAGATCGTGCACACGGTCTTCAGCGCCTCTGCGACCAGTTGCTTGTCGGGGGCGATGTAGCTGTCATCGACTGCCATGCGGCCGATAGCGGCAAGCTGGTGCTCTTCGGCGTCGGCCGTGGGGAAGGGCGGCGCCGGCGCGAATTGCGGCAGACTGTTCACCCACCAGTTCTGGACGAAATCGGTGTCCATTTGCGACAGGCCAGTCATCATCCGGTACGTCTTCAGCGCGCCAAGCATGAAATCCGGATCGCGGATTTGCCGCCACATCGTAGCCTCGAGCAGGGCGACCATATGCGGCTCGAGCACGTTGCGCAGGGCATGGTCGTAGGTATCCGTCTGTGCGCGCATCAACTCCGCCGACGCGGTCGGCCCGAGCAGGTTATGGACGCCGTCTGGCGGCGGCGTTCGTGCCGTCGCGACTGCGCCCATCGCCGCCAGCGCGCCATCCAAGGTCGGCTGCTCGACCGCAGCCGGCATGGCGGCCACCTCGGTGAGCGGCCGCTGTAGGGCTTCGAACTGGCCAGCCTGTTCGGCGATCGCATTGCGGTTGTCGAGGTAGGACCAGGTGAACAGGCCGCCGGCCAGCAGAGCCGCGAGCGCACAGGCGGCGGCAGCCCCGCGCCAGATCCAGGCGCGGCGACGCTGCGCCAGCGGATCGAACGTACCAAGGCCGGCCTCCTTGAAGATAACCTCGGTCAGAAGGTTCCTGAGGAAGAAGCTGCGCCTCTCGACCCGCGCCGCCGGCATGGCGCGGCGCGGCGGCAGGCCGAAGGAGGACGACAACGCCGCGGTCAGCCGGTCGATGGGAGCGCCTTCCTGGGTCGCCGATGTTAGATAAAGGCCGCGCAACCAGGCGGCTTCCTCATAGCGGCTTTCGCCGAATATTGCCTCGATCAATGTCTTGATCGGCTCGCCGAGGCTCGCCAGCTGGGCTGGAAAGCGGAAGATCTCGGCGCGCGAGGCGAGCTTGTCTTCGTCTTCCAGGCGTGGCACCAACCTCCGCTCCAGCTCGGTGGCGAGCCTGGATAGCTCCGCCTGGATCGTGCCGGCGTTGACTTGGGCCTCGAGCGGAAAGGTTGTTCCCCATACCTGCTCGCGCGCGCTTGTCGACAAGCCACCGAAGAAGGCTTCGAAGCCTTTGATCAGATCTGCCTTGGTCAGCATCAGGTAGACGGGCAGGCGGATCTCCAGCCGATCATTCAGCTCGGCCAGTCGGCGGCGGATCTTGCGGCCGTGCGCCTTGATCGCTTCCTCGCCCTCCGAGAGCGCGTCGATCGACAGGGCGACAATGACGCCGTTGAGCGCTCGGCGGCCGCGGTGCTTTTTCAAAAGGTCAAGGAAGCCCAGCCATTCCGCGGCATCGACGTCCGGCTGGCTCTCCTGCTGGACGTAGCGGCCTGCGGTGTCGATCAGCACCGCGTTTTCGGAGAAGAACCAGTCACAATTGCGCGTGCCGCCAACGCCTTGCAAATCATCGGTGAGGTCGATCGGAAAATTGAGACCCGATTGGCGCAACGCCGTGGTCTTGCCGGTGGCCGGAGGTCCGACGATCACATACCACGGCATCTCGCGCAGGAACTTGCGTCCGCCGAGCTTGCGCCGCTTGAGCTCGGCCATCACCTCGCCGAATTTGGCGCCGACGGCTGCAACGCTCTCCTCGCCAGGGGTGAGCTGTTTTTCGGCTACGGGAGCTGCGATCTCGGCGACAAACATGCGATTGGCGCGGATGGCGCGCCGTTGCGCGATGATCAGCCAGATCAGCCATAAGATGATCAGTCCGGCGACAATGGCGATGCGCACATTGTCGGATTCGAATGGCGCGTAAGGACCGACCCTTACGATCGGGCCGAACACCCAGATCAACAGCGAAAGCAGTGCAATGCCGATCAGGGTCCACAGAAATCGCGAGGTGACGACCGCCCACAGGAAGCGCAGGATGAACATCTCAGAGCCTCTTCTCGACCAGGACCTCAACGCGCCGGTTGAGCGCGCGGCCCTCGCGCGTCGAGTTGTCGGCCACCGGATCGGTGTCGGCGCGGCCTTCGGAATGGATGCGCGCCTGTGGCACGCCAGCCTGCACCAGGAGGTCCCCTATGGTCTGCGCGCGTGCCTCCGAGAGCCGCTGGTTGCTCGCCAGCGGGTTGGACCGCTGCAGGCGAACATTGTCGGTATGGCCGATGATGGTGATGTTTCCAGTCAGCTCCTGGTTGGCGAGGATCACCTTGGCGATCGAGGCGATCAGCGGCTCATAGCCTTGGGACAGTGTCGGCCGCGAGGACTGGAAGAGCTCTGGGTTGGAGGACTGGATGATCAGCTTGGCCAGCGAGACGCTTTCGGTGCCGCTGAGCGCGCCCTTGAGGCTTGCCGGCGCTTCAGCCTTGAATGCGGGCAAAAGCGCGAAATCGACCGCCTGTGGCGGCTCAGGTTCGGGCGCATCCTGCTTTGGTGCGGCGCGGGTAACGTCCGCGCGAGATGCCGGCGGCAGGGTGCGCACCAGTGCGGACAGTTCAACCGCCTGGCTGCTCAAGCTCATCGATAGGCCGATATAAGCGGCGGCGGCGATGGCAATTGCAGCAAGGGCCATCACCCATATCGGGACGATGAAGCGCTGTGGCTCGTCGGAAGCGATTACGCCTTTCCAGTTCGGCGATAGCGGCGCGCCGTCCGCGTCCGCATTGCGCAGGACGCGCGCGGCTGCCACACGCACGCCATTGAGCGAGCGGTCGCCGGCTCGGCCGGGCACCCGATACTTGCCGCGGAAGCCGAGCGCCAGGCAGTAATACTGAAGCTCCAGCATCTCGCGGTCGCGGTTGGGATGGCGCTCCAGCTCGTCAAGGCGGGTGAAAAACTGGGTGCCGGCATCGACGTCGCCACGCAGCATGACCACCAGCGGCTGGCGCGGCCAGGCGCTGGCGCCGCCCCATGGCGTGTTGAGCGCAAGGTCGTCGAGCAATGCCGCCACGGCCCATGCCGCCTGATCGGCGCGCTCCAGCGAGGAGCCCGCTGCCATAACGGCGTCGCGCGCCTGAACCAACTCGTCGAGCAGGCGTGTGCGCATTGCTTCGGGGTTTTCCGGCGCCAGAGCGCTTTCGAGCTCGGGGGCGAATTCGAGCAGTGGCGCGAAGATGTTGATGAGCGGGTTGGGATGGAAGCGCGCCCTCTTGACCGGAGCGCCTGGCGTCAGCGGCGCGAGCGGTCGCGGCGCAACGCCCGCCAGCCTGATGCGCGTGCGCTCGCGATCCTCCGACAGACCGAAAGGATCATCCCGGCTCATCACCTGTTCACCGAATAGCAGTCGACCTGGGGCTCGCTGTCCAGGACACCCGACACCCCAATGACGAATCCGGGCGCGTCCAGCAAGGAGGCCCAATGCTCGCTCTTCTGATCGAGCTCCAGGCACAGCCGGTCGCCATCATAGGGAATCTCGCGTGGCTGCGAATGGAGCGGTTTGAGCGGGATGCCCGGCAGGCGCGACTTCCAAAGCCCTTCGAACTGGTCCGCGGCGCCGACTGTCGCCTGGTTGACGAAGATCTTGCGCAGCGCGTCTTCCGAAAGCTCCGATCCGACGCGGATGACGATCCGGCTGGCGAGCAAAAGCTTGGGGTTGTCGATGCGTACTTTCCAGACATTGGTTGCGTGCCGCATCACCGGCAGCGCGCGCGATTTCGGTTCGATGTAGCGCAGGCTGAGGATGAGCGAACGCAAGGCGTCGGCCAGTGCCATATAGGCGGGGCCGGGGGCCATGTGGTCGTAGGCCGGCAGGTCGCCGAGCCGGCGCGAGCTCGAGCCGTAGGTTGCCATCTCGCCGGCGAGTCCGGCAAGTTCGAGATAGAGTTCGGCGGGATGAAAGACATCCTGCGCCAGCATATGGGCAAGGCGCGGGCGAGCGGCATTGGCCAGGTGCAGCATCAAGAGGTCTTCGACGCTACGGCCGGCGCCGCCCATCACCATCTTGCCATGCGCTTCGCCGATCTGCTCGAGGCCGGTGACGACCTCCTGCAGCAATTGCCTGTACCAGTGGACGGCGCCGGTGATCAGCGTCGGCGGCAGGAACATCTCGTCGAGCGAGATGCCGCCGTCGGCGCGTACACCTTTTATGTCGGCGATCGGCAAGGCGGTATAGCCGCCGACCGATTTGCCGGGCGCAAGCAGCGCCGCTTGCGGCCTTGCGATCTCGATCTCCTCGGGATCGCCGCCAATTTGGACGGCATCGCGCACCGATACGATCTTGCCGTGGTAACGCGCGCCCGTCGAGGCCGCATGCGCCGGGTCGAATCCCACGCCTCCGGGGGGCTCGAGCGGCAGTGCGACCAGCACCGGCCCGGCGCCCGTGTCGGGCGTGACCGGTAGCGGCTTCGGCGCATCCATCAGGTCGGGAATGGAAAAAGGCGTGCCGTCCGGGAAAATGCCCCGGGCGGACACGATCGAAACCTGACCGGCGTCGAGCAGCGACTGGTCGAGGGCCAGTTGCTGGAACCCGAAAGTATGGAGCTGGCCGGCCCGCAATGCGCCGCGCACCATGCCTTCGAAGAACCGATCCTGCTGCTGGAAGTGTTGGGTCCTGAGAAACAGGCCCTCCGACCACAGCACCCTGTTTGCATCGCTCATGCCGCTACTTTCTGCATGCAACTATATGCTGCCTTACCGCTAGGCGGAAATGCCGCCCTTGCCCAGGCTGACGTTGACGGTGAATTTCGACCCTGGCGACACCGACTTGGTGGTGCGCCAGTTGCGTCCGCCTGGCTCGCGGATCAGCGCCACGAAGCCGAGCGCCGTCGCATTCGGCTCGACCGTGATGGTCTTGGCCACCGTTTTGCCAGGCGCAACCGAGATCGCGTCGGAGCCGATGAGGTCGGCACCGAGGGCCGAGCCCGCGTCGCCCTGCAGCGCGAAATAGTCGGCCGAGTTGAACTTGCCGGTGCTGGCAAGCCGCATCACCAGCACCGTTACCGGCCGGTCGCCGCCGCCCGGCCCTGGATTCATCCCCGCACCGCCGGTCACATTGACGGAGATAACCGATGGTTTCGGCGGGCCGCTCTGGCAAGCCGCAAGCAGCCCCGTAGCGCCGAGGGCAACGACGAATTCGCGTCTGTCGATCATGTTCTACTCCTCCTCATATGCGTCCCTGAAGTCTGCGCCGATCTCGCCCAGGAAACTCGATTCGGCACTCTGGGCGATGTCGCGATGGCGTCTCTGATAGAGCTCCCACAGCTTGGCGTTGCGCCCGCCCGAGAGCAGATTGCTGATGGCGGAATTGGATTTGAGCTCTTCTTCGATGGCGGCTGGATCAAAACGGTCGATCATGCGCCGAAGTGCCGCCTGAACGCCCCGCCAGGCGCGTACGTGATGCTGTGCAAGGTCCTTCACCGCGTCGCTGATCGCCGCCTCGCCTGAGAGAAAGCCCGGGCTGCGTTCGGAGATGATGGTGACGACGACATCCTCGACCGTGGGCAGGAATTTAAGCGGATTGACCTCGGAGGCGCCGACCACAGTCTGGGCGACGCGCGCGCTTCCCTTCTCCTCGGCGCGTTTGCGCAGCAGCTGCATCAGGCCATCCAGCATCAGCCGGTATTCACGCCCGAATTTTTCCATTTCGGCGATCGCATCGCGCCCGGGAAAATCAGCCTCCTCGACGCCTATGCCGCGCAAGAACGCGGCACGAAGCGCCATATCGCTTGGCGCTGGCTGCGCAGCGGGCGCCGGCTTCGACGCTGGCGCGGCGCGGCGCGGCGCCGGCGATGCGGCTGCCTGCACCGGCATGTCCCAAGGATTGTCGGCGCGCGGCTTTTCAACCTGGTGCTGGGCGCGTCCTAGCGGATCAGCGCCGTTGGTGACAGGCGGCGTTGCGGGGGGCCCGAAACTGAAATCGTCATCGAAGCTGGCCGGCTTCGCCGGCTGCCAGGACGCATCGTTGCGCGAAGACATGTCACCCAGCCCAAACGGATCCGGCTGACCCGCAGCCGGGCCGTCACCGGCCTGCGGCGTGGCCACAGGATCGAGGCTGAACGGGTCATCGAAGGCAGGCGAACTGCGCTGGTTCGATGCGCGATCGTAAGCCGCAGGGACAGGCTGCTCGAACGGGTTCGGCAGATCCGCCGGGCGGGGCTTGCGCGGTTCTTCCTCGATCTTGACCGAGAAGAAGTCATCGCCGCCGATGCTGGCCGGCGTTCGTGCTCCCGGAGGCGACCACGCCGGTATGGGATGGCTGGCGGCCGGGGCCAGGCCGACTGCGGTCTGGCTCATTTTGGACTGAACCTCGACGTGAAACACGTAGTCGCCCATGCGCAGCCGCATGCCGTTCTTCAGCCGCATCGACCTGCCAGGTCCAAGAGGGCTGTCGGCTTCATCGACGAACAATCCGCTGCTCGATGTGTCGGTCACGAAATAGCCGTCCCGGTCGCCCTTGATCGTGCAATGCGCGCGCGAGACGAACATGTCCGGGTCGTCGATCTGCCAGCCCGCATCGGCGCTGCGCCCGATCACCAACTCGCCCTCCTCCAGCCGGCTCTGCCGGACGACTTGCGAGCGGGGGCCCTGTTCCAGGGTCAGCAGCAGGCTCATGCGGCGGCCTCCGGCATTTCCGGCCGCCAGCCGACGATAGTGTGCAATCTCAGATCGTCGGCGTCGCCCATATTCGTGGGCCGTTCCAGCCAGGCCGTGCGGCCAAGCTGGACGGTCCCGACCCGGGGCGGCGGTACGGCATCGCGCGCCAGCACGATGCGCAAATCGACATCGAGCGCCTCGCCGATCATATCGCGCACCGCCTTCTTGAACAGGCCGAGACGCCGCTCGCCAGGCAGGAACGACTTGAACTCGTCGAGGCTCAACGGACCGACGCGCAATTCGATCCTGCTCTGGCGGCTGAACACCCGCGGCCCGATCGTCGCGCCGCGTCCAAGTCCGGCATAGGCCTTGCCGAGACGCGTCTGCAATGCCATTGGAATGGTGATCCAGGCGGCAACGAACTCCTTGATCCGCACCGGAACCTTGAAGGCGGTCGCAAGGAACAAAGTGAGCCGCTCCACGCCGTCGACCTGACTGGCCAGCGACCCAGCCTGTCGCAGTCGCACAGCGTCGAGTTCGGGATCCTGCGTGCCGGGCAGGCCGATGCCGGACATGGCCTCCAGCATGGCGCGAACGCGCCCGCCGACGGAACGCTCGACCTGCACCGCTGGATGCGCGTCGGCCCAGGCGCGGTAGTAGAGCGCCATCATGCGGTGCTGCAGGATGTTGACGAAATCGACGAAAGTCGTGTCGCTGGTCTGCTCGGCATCGGCTCCGGTGAACCAGCGCTGCGAAAGCCGGTCGAGCACCCAGCGCGTCAGATGCAGCGGCATCGGTCCTTCCGGTCCAAGCAGCCCCAGATTGGCGACGGTCACCCTTGCCAGGGCCTTGTCCCCGCCCTCCTGGAACTTGACGACGTCGCGCGCCGAGAAGCTCAGACGCACATGCTGGCCCAGCCTCGCCGGCTCGCGCTCGGCCGTTCCGGAATGGCCGAACAACCCGCGGCGCTGCTCCAGCCGTCGCAGCAACTCGAAAAAGTCGAAGTCCTCCGACAACATTTCGGCCGCGACCGTTGCGGGCTGCGCTAGATCAGGTAGCGATTGCCGGGCGTCATCGGCCATGGCACATCCTCCTGCTTCTGCAGCAACCGCGTACGGGTCCGCACAAAACCGTTTATCCCCGCATGGCGGGCGAACAGCCGCGAAAGCAGGGCCGAAAGCAGCAGTGAGCTTTGCCCCGCCAGCACGGACTGGTCGACATGCAGCGTTACCTCGGTGCCGCGTCCAAAACACATTGGCCCGTCAATTTGCAGCCTCTCAATCACCGGGCGCGAATCAATGCGCACGATCGAATGCACGTTGCGGGCAACGGCCGGATCGCCCCGATCGGCATAGAGGTCGAGCAAGGCATGCAGCGGATCGACTCCCCGGCCTTCCTTGGCAAGGCTGAGGAAGTTGAGCGAGAGCTGGGCCACCAGACGCCAGGCGAGATTGTCGGCGCGCGATTCGCCTTCAGCGCCGCCCGGCAAGGATGCCGGGATCGCCGGCTGCGGCGGCCGCAGCGCTCCAAGCAAGCGAACCGCTTCGACTGGATCTGCCGTCTCCAGCGTCAGCGTCGGCGTGTCGTCCAGGATCGGCAGGTCGCGATTGGTGCAAAGCGCCACGATGCCGAGACGCTTGAGCAGCCGGTTTGGCACGCTTCCTGCCGGCCGCGAGACGGCGATAAAGACGTCGTCGCCGGTGTAGGAGGTGCGGGTCAGGCCGTCGCGCCGCTCGTCCTCGGTGGCCCGGCGCGGACGCCGCTCGGTCGAATAGACCCAGCCGCTGCCGCGGTTCTGCCCCAGGCTGAACAATTCGGGAATCGTCGCCTCGCTGCTTTCGGCGTCGGCATCCTCGACTTGTGTGACCCGAAAGATCTCGAAATCCCGCGCCCGGGTGCGGTCGGCATGCAGCACCTGACGCGTTTTTCGCGGATCGATTTCGATGTCGTTGCATTCGCGTTCGAAGAGATTGATGACCGGCGTCACGAACAACTCGAAATCGGCAGCCGTCACATCGGCGAGTTCTGGCACCGCACGCCGGAACAGGAAGATGATCTCGATCGCCGCCTCGCATGTGCGCACCACCGGCTGGAGGCCAGCAACCCGTACATAATGGAAGCGCTCCGGGATCATGAAATATTCGCGCAGCAGCCGGTAGCCCTCGAAGGTCGTACGGGTTCGTGGCATCAACGCTTCGTCGTCGCGAATGCCTATCATTTCGGGCTCGGGCAGCGCTGATAGCGGATTGGCCTTGCCCTGGGCGCGCGCGCCGAGCGCCGAGCAGGCGCCGAAGATTGCATCGAAAAGCACCGGCGCCTTGGCGCGCCCGGCGAAATAAAGGTCGAGACGGTCGAGCGACAAGTCGCTGAGCTTTCCTTTTCCTGTCCGGGCGAGCGTTACCCGGAACGCCGCCTCGGCGCGCACGCCGCCGATCGGCGCGATTGCGGCGGCGGCGAGCGCGCTGCGATCCTGGAGATAGCTGACCGAGGTGACGGCGATCGGCCACAGCGTCACCTCCTGCGCGGTGGTAAAGGTGGAGCGTGTCGAAAGCCCTGGATGCAGGGCAGAGACCAGCCGTGTGCCGCGCGCGATGGCGTGACCTGCGAGCATCGACTGCACTTGCTGGCCGGGTTTTAGGACCGCCATCGCCGTCGCCGGCGCCGGCGCGACCAGATCGGGATAAAGCACATCGAGCACTGCGC
Organism: Mesorhizobium sp. B2-4-18; assembly: GCF_006441385.1. Taxonomy (NCBI): domain Bacteria; kingdom Pseudomonadati; phylum Pseudomonadota; class Alphaproteobacteria; order Hyphomicrobiales; family Phyllobacteriaceae; genus Mesorhizobium; species Mesorhizobium sp. B2-4-18. Next base: position 57,014 of record NZ_VFUW01000015.1, read on the forward strand.
GCGAGAAGCGCGAGCGCTCCGCGTCGACCTTCAGACGGGTCCGCGCCGCCAGGAAGGCGACGCCGTCGAGCAGCCGTTCGACATAAGGGTCGGGACATGGGACCGTGTCGAGGGAAAGATTGCGGGCGACCGCCGGATGCATGTCTGCGAATTCCGCCGCCAGGGCGCGGATATGGGTCAGTTCCTCTTCGTAATACTCCACAAAGACCCGATCCATCTCAGGTCTCCCTGAATTCGGTTCGTGCCAGCCCGTTGTCGAGATTGATCGTGGTGCGCAGCCGCATACGCTCCGGTGTGGGGGCCATGATCAGCACCGCGTCGATCTCGATCTTCAGGCCGATGTTTTTGTCGCCGAGCGTGACGTTGACGATCGTGGCACTCTCCTTCAGGCGCGGCTCGAAGGTGGCCAGCACCGCGCGGATCTCTCGTGCCAGCGAATCGCGGTCGAAATCCCTCGAAGAACGGCCGGAAAAAGAGGGCACCCCGAAATTGACCACGCTTCGGCGCACCTGCGGAAAGTCAGTGAGCGAGGGCAGTTCGTCCAGGGGCTGTTCGTGTTCGGCGTCGGAGAGCATCGGTTCGGATTCGAAGCGCTCGGTGTTGAACAGGGCCTCGATGTCGCGGCGCACGGCCTCTCTCAACACGCGTGCCGAAACGACCACGCCGCGGCCTTCGATCTCGGCGCGATGCTGGCTCTGGAAGACCAGCCGGTGCAGGCGCCGTTTTTGCTCGGATGTGAGTTCGGCGTCGGCGTCGATAGCGCGTGCGCTGCCGGCAAGAAGACCCTCGACGCGCTCGGCGCCGAGTTCTTCATCCAAGAGACGGCGCAGCCCCTCGATCTCCGACGTCAGCCCAGGCAAGTCGTTGACGAGGCGATCCCAAAGGGAAGGCTGGACCGCCTCGCGCCTTGCCCGCGAACTGCCGCCAGGCTGCGCTCTCGCGCCAGGCCGCCTGGTCTCACTTGCCGACATAAACGTCCATTTCGATCTCGTCGTCCTTGTCGTAGACGAACTTGATCTTCTTGTAGGCGAAGCTGACTTCTTCCTCGATCAGGTCCGCCTCGTCGGGAGCCTGCCGCATGTCGTATTCCATGATCGACGCGTCGGTGAGCGTCACGACCAGATAGTCGCTGGTCTCGCCGTCAATGGTGCGCCGTGCCGAAAACACCACCTCGTCGAGCGCCTTGTTCTCGAACAACGCCTTCTTCAGATATGGCGACGACTTGTCGTAGTGCTTGAAGAACTTGATCATTCCCATCGACACACGGCCGCGTCGCGAAAGCGAATTCGGATCATAAGGCGCCATCATCTTGTAATCGACGCCATGCACTTCGATCTCGTCTTCATGCCCGTCGCGCTTGCTGGGCCCCTTGATGTCGGGAACTTTCAAAAAACCATCAATCTTCATTGAAGGAGCATCGCTTCTGTCTGTGGTCGGCATTGTCTTTCTCCACCGCTTTCAAATGAAACAGGATGATGACTTCGCTGCGCTTCAGCCCTTCACGGACGGCAGTTCCGACACCAACCGCAGCGAGGCGTTGATGCCCTCCAACTGGTAATGCGGACGCAGATAGAAACGGGCGTTGTAGTAACCGGGTCTGCCTTCGACGCTGTCGACCTGAACCTCGGCCGCGGCAAGCGGTCGCTTGGCTCGCGCCTTGTCGTCGGCAAAGGCGGGATTGGCCAGCACGTAGCGGTTGATCCATTCGGTCAACCATGTCTCCATGTCGGTGCGTTCCTTGAACGAGCCGATCTTGTCGCGCGCGATCGCCTTGAGGTAATGCGCAAAACGCGAGACCGGGAAGAGATAGGGCAGGTTGGCGCTCAGCCTTTCGTTCGACTGGGCGTCGGGGTCGACCAGACGCCCGGCACGCGTCTCGTCGTCCTGAAGCGAGTGCGCCCCGATGAAGGCTGCGAGATCGGTGTTCTTGCGGTGCAAGATCGGCATCAGGCCGAGCTTCGCCAGTTCCGCCTCACGCCGGTCGTCGATGGCAACTTCGGTCGGGCATTTCATCGCAATCGAACCGTCGTCCGTCGGGAAAGCGTGCACCGGCAGGTTGAGCACCGTGCCGCCATTCTCGACGCCGCGGATCTGCGTTCCCCAGCCATAGAGCTTGTGGCTGCGGTTGATGTTCACGCCCATCGGGAAAGCGGCGTTCATCCAGACATATTTGTTGTGGTCGCCGCTTACCTCTTCCTCGAAGGTGAAGCCCTTCACCGGAACGGTCTCCGAGCCGTAGGGCAGGCGTGCCAATACGCGCGGCATGGTTAGGCCGATATAGCGGGCGTCCTCGCTCTCGCGCAGCGACTGCCATGAGGCATAGGCCGGGTTGTTCACGATCATTTGCAGGTCTTGCGGGTTCGGCAGTTCCTGCCAGCTGTCCATCCGAAACAGCCGCGGCGAGGCGGCCGCGATGAAGGGGGTGTGCGCCGAGGCACAGACACCCGAGATGTTGCGCAGCAGGCCGACGTCGCGCGGGTGGTTGGAGAACTCGTAGGCGCCGATGATGCAGCCGATCGGCTCGCCGCCCAGCATCGAGTACTCGTCGGTGTAGACTTTCTTGAAGATTGGGCTCTGGTCCCACATCTGGCCTTCATAGTCTTCCAGCGTGTCGGCCAACTGCTCCTTGGAGATGTTCATCACCCGGATCTTCAGCTTGGTATCCGTCTCGGTGTTGTTGATGAGGTACCAGAGACCCCGCCAAGTGCCCTCCATCTCACGCACTTCGGGGGCATGCAGGATTTCGTTGACCTGCGTCGTCAGCATCTTGTCGATGCCCGCGATCAGCGACTTGATCGACTTGATCGCGTTGGACGAGATGGTCGTCGTCTCGGATCGGGACTGAGCGGCCAGCGCCAGGTTGCGCACCAGTTGCTGCAGCTTCTCGGTGTCGTCCTTCCTGACCTTGAAATCCTTTTCAAGCAGGCCGCTGAATTCACCCAGATCTATGGCCTCCGCCTCGGCGGTTGCGACTGCGGTCTTTTGCTGTTCAGCCATGACTTACTCCTCGCCCTTGCCGTCGGACATCGCCTGGCTGGCGATCTTGCTCAGCAAAGGCTCGTTGTTGAGAAGCTGCGCAATGCGCTTTTCAGCATCGACGCGGCCATCCATGAAGCCCAGCAGTTCCTCGAGTTGCCGCCGCATCTTGAGGATCTCGGCCAGTTGCGGCACCTGCTCGGCGATCTTGTCGGGCGCGAAATCACCCATTTTGGAGAAGGTGAGATCGATCGCCATTTCCTCGTCCCGCTCGGCACCTTCGGCTTGCGGCAACGTGTTCTTCACGCGCGCCTTCACGCGCGGTCCCATCGCTTCCATGAATTTGGGAAAGCGGTTGGCGTCGGTTTCGACGAAATTGCGATCCAGAACCGACTTTGAAGCTTCCTTGGTCTGCGAGGCGCCGGAAAGGTCGGCAATGACAGCCATGACGAACGGCAACTCGATAGTCGTCGGGCTGCCGTAGGTTTCGACGTCATAGGCGATCTGCACGCGCGGGGCGCGGTTTCTTTCGATGACCTTCGCTTTGCTCTCTGCTGGCATGATTGTTACCTTTCATCCTTCTGGGCCGGCTTCTTGGGATCGGGAACACCGGCAAGCAGCCGGAATTCCTTCAGCCCCGACGGGGCGAGATCTTCCATCAGTTCCACGAAATCCATATGCACCATGCGGCGGACGCGCCGGGCGAGATGCGGGATCGGGCTGGACGGCTCGGTGCGATCGTAGAATGCGACCACGAGGTCGAGGCATTTGACGACTTCGTCGCGCGAATTGAGGCGCTCAGGCAGGCCGATGCTGGTTTCCGCCAAGTTTGCCACACTTGCCATCGTCTCGGCTCCATGGCCATTTCGGGTGGGTGTCGATGCCGGTTGAGACGGCTGCGCTGCAGGCTTTGCGGCACCGTTGGCGACCGCGCTGGCACTGGTATTCCACTCCAGCGTCGTCAGCAGTCGCTGCAGGAACTTCTTCAAATCCGGAACGGCTGCACCATTGCCGTCGATGCGGGCATTGAGCGCAGCATCTACCGCCTGCAACGCCGAAATGGCGGCGCGCGCATCGCGCAAAAGCGTCATGATGGCGTCGGCGTCCTGATCGGCCTGCGCCGCGCATCCCGTGCGTACCCGGTTCAGCATCTGGTTGTGGGCCGCAGTCAGCGCCGCCCTTTCGGCCGCCCCCAGGCCGGACGCAGCTTCCTGGAGCATGACGCGCTCGTCGAGCGCGGCCTGTTCGAGGTCTCGCCCGCCGATCGGCCCGATCGCACGCGGTGAGAAGAACACGGTCTGCCTCAGGTTGGCCAGCAGGCCGTCCTGGCCGTTTTGGAGCTCAAGCAGCGCATTGATGCGTCGCAGCGCCGCGTCGCGGCCCGTGGCGGCCGTGCGCAAAGCCGGGTGCATCGTATCCCAATACTGGTCGAACGTCCTTGCGATCAGGTTCAACCCCTGGGCGAGGCCCGCGAGCCTCTCTTCGTTGGCCAGCGCGCGCGTGACGATCACGAGAAGGCGCAAATCCCGGCCGCGCGATTGTAATTCTTCGGCTTTTTGCAGGACGGTCGCCCAGTCGACCGAAATGGTTGACTGCGAAGCCTTGTTGCCGCCCTCGTGAACGACCTTGATCTGTGCTTCCGTCAGCCGCTCCAGCTCGTGAAAAGCCGGGTCGTTGCGCAAATCCACTCCCGACGGGTTGTCACCGTCCAGAGGATTCAGCCAGAGTGCGAGATCAACCACACTTACCCCCCGCAAGCCGCCCCGTGCCCCCCATATGACGTAACGTTATCATCGGTCCCCTGCCACGACAATTGAGCAGATGCTCGAAAACTAACAGAAGCTGAATGCTCAGTTATCTTTCAACGAAACCCATGGGCGATCGGAGGACCCGGTATGCGCAACGTCGTTGGCATCGCAGTGCTGGTTCCTAGCGGGAGTTTGCTAGTCTTGTGTAACGACAAGGTGCCGCCCGAACGGGCCAAAAGGGCCCGCTCGTCACATGGCTTTGTCAAGCAGCCGCTTCTGTGGCAGGGTAGGGTCAGCAGATTTCGGGGGCAGGTTCGAATGGAACAGCGCCGGTCGTCGCAGAGTTTCAAGCGCAAGGAACTCGTTGCGAAGCTCAATCCCACGGGGGTGCGCGCCTTCAAGGCCGCCGCCGACACGGCCAAGTTGCGCGGCAACCCTTATGTCGAACTGGTCCACTTCGTCCAGCAACTGGTGCTATCTGAGCGCTCGGACGTGCAGATGATCGTCGCTAATGCCGGGCTGGATGTCAGCCGGCTGACGGCAGATATGACCCGTGCCGTCGACAAGCTGCCCTATGGCGCGACCTCGCTGGAGGAATTCTCCGATCACATCTTCCACGCCATCCAGGAAGGCTGGAACCTGGCCACACTAGAATTTGGGGTCGAGGAGGTGCGCAGCGCGCATATTCTTCTGGCATGCCTGAAGACACCGGTGCTGGAAGGTCTAGTTTCGAAGATCAGCGCTGAATTCGACAAGATCGACGCGGATGGGGTTATCGCCCGCTTTTCGGATGTGGTCGAAGGCTCTCTCGAAGCCGGCTCACCGCCTGCCGCAGTTGCCGCCGAAACGTCGATGAATCGGGGCCGGGGGGGCGACTCGGCACTCGCCAAATACGCCACCGACCTCACCCAGCGCGCCCGCGACGGCAAGATCGATCCGGTCGTCGGACGCGATGCGGAGATCCGCCAGATCATCGACATCCTGATGCGGCGCCGGCAAAACAACCCGATCTTGACCGGCGAGGCGGGTGTCGGCAAAACGGCGGTCGTCGAGGGCTTTGCCTTGCGCATTGCCCAAGGCGACGTGCCGCCGGCGCTTCAGAACGTCAGCGTACGCATGCTCGATGTGGGGCTGATGCAGGCGGGCGCCAGCGTCAAGGGCGAGTTCGAAAAGCGGCTGAAGGCCGTCATCGACGAGGTCCAGCAGTCAGAGATCCCGCTCATCCTGTTCATCGACGAAGCCCACACGCTGATCGGCGCCGGTGGCGCGGCGGGAACCGGCGACGCCGCCAATCTCCTCAAACCCGCTCTGGCGCGCGGCGAGCTTCGCACCATCGCCGCCACGACCTGGGCCGAATACAAGCAGCACATCGAGAAGGACCCGGCGCTGACCCGTCGGTTCCAGGTCGTCAAGATCGACGAGCCTTCCGAAACGGTCGCCGTATTGATGTTGCGCGGTGTCGCCGGCGTTCTCGAGCAGCACCACCAGGTGCAGATCCTCGACGAGGCGATCGAGGCCTCGGTTTCGCTTTCGCACCGTTATATCGCGGCCAGGCAGTTGCCCGACAAGGCGGTCAGCCTACTTGACACCGCCTGCGCGCGCGTTGCCATCTCGCAGCACGCGACGCCTGCCGAGGTCGAGGACATTCTGCGCCGTCGCCAGGCGCTCGAGGTCGAGGAAGGGATCATCTCCCGCGAGGCGGCGATCGGCATCGACGTGACCGACAGACAGGCGCGCGTAAAGGCCGGGTTGGCGGAAGCCGAGACCGCGCTTGCGGCAGCGCAAGAGCGCTGGGACCGAGAGAAGGCGCTTGTGAGCGCGATTCTCGATCTGCGCGCCAAACTCCGTGGCGAGGGCATGCCCCTTGAGGCGCAGGAAAGCGGGGAAGCTCCGGGGCAAGCTGTCGACGCGCCAGCGGGCGAGGCGCCTAGGACACAGGCTGCCCACGAGCCTGCTCCTGCGCCCGATACCGCCGCTGATCTGGCGCGGCTTCGCGAATTGATGGCGGAACTCGCCGCAGCGCAGGGCGAGACGCCGTTGATCCTGCCCTCGGTGGACCGTAACGCGGTGGCGGCGGTTGTCCAGGACTGGACCGGCATTCCGACCGGAAGGATGCTGTCCAGCCAGACCGAGAAAGCGCTCAAGCTCGCGGCTACCTTGTCCGAGCGCGTGGTCGGTCAGGACCATGCGATGGAGATGATCGCGCGGCGCGTGCAGACCAGCCGCGCCGGTCTCGGCGCACCGGAAAAGCCGGTCGGCGTGTTCCTGCTTTGCGGCCCCTCGGGCGTCGGCAAGACCGAGACAGCCCTGGCGCTGGCCGAGACGCTCTATGGCGGAGAGCAGAACCTGATTTCAATCAACATGTCGGAGTTCCAGGAGGCGCATACGGTCTCGACGCTGAAGGGCGCGCCGCCCGGTTATGTCGGCTATGGCAAGGGCGGCATCCTGACCGAGGCCGTGCGGCGCAAGCCCTATTCGGTGATTCTGCTCGATGAGGTCGAGAAGGCGCATCCCGACGTGCACGAGATCTTCTTCCAGGTCTTTGACAAGGGAATGATGGACGATAGCGAAGGGCGCAGGATCGACTTCAAGAACACGCTGATCCTGCTCACCTCGAATGTCGGTTCCGAGGTCATCATGGACCGCACGAGGAACGGCACCCTGCGCACCGGCATCGACGATCTGGACACTGCTTTGCGCGGTCCGCTGCTGAAAGTGTTTCCGGCCGCTTTCCTCGGCCGCGTGGTGACAATCCCTTACTACCCGCTTTCGGACACGATGATCGAGGCGATCACCACACACCAGTTCGCCAAGATCGCGCGGCGTCTCAAAGCCAGCAACCAAGCAGAGTTGGTGATCGGCGAGGGTGTCATGGACATGGTCAAGGCGCGCTGCACCGAGATCGAATCTGGTGGGCGCATGATCGACGCCATTCTCACCAACACGCTACTGCCGGAACTCAGCCGCAGCGTGCTCAATCGCACGCTCGAGGGCAAGAAGATGACAAAAGTCATCGTCGGCGCCTCGGCGCAAGGATTTACCTACTTGTTCGAATAGAGCCCGAGATGGGATTCGCGGTCACGCATTCGCGCAATCTAAGATCTTGAAGCACAATGCATGGACGGACGCCGTTAATCAACGCACCTTCGCCGCCAATCGGAGCTCTGCGTGGTCCGCAAATGACGCGCAGCCGCAGAGAGCGTGCCGTGCTTGGCGACCGCGAGCACAAATCTGAAATCATCCCAGTTCAATGTGCCCGCCACCTTTGCGGCTTGGACTGTCGGCTCGCATCCCGGCCGAAACGGCGTCTCATTCGTCAGGCGAGCCTCAGCCCAATTCCTCTCCGCACTGTCACAGAATCAACGAACAAAGGAGCGCCATCCGTAACTCGTATCGTATGATGTTCGTTCTCTGGATCGACGCTAGACAAATACGCTCACCCTTGAGCAGTGCTGGACCAGCGTTCACTCTCGACGGACGCGCTCGAACCATGGGGGCCGTCCTCTCCCTCCAACGCGTAAGCGCCCGGCTGATCCCTGCGCCTTCACCCGGGTGCGACACCGCAGGCCGAGCAATCGGTTCGCGCGGCTCAATGAGCAGTGGGAGGTGGCGATCTGGTAGCAGTGGCGAAATGCTGGCGCGAATGCGCGCGCCGCGCCAACTCATTCGGATCGCAGAGTCACGCGACTAGAAGGCGACCTTCAGTCCGAGCTTGGCGCCCATAGTGGAACTGTCGGACGACACCTTACCACGGACTTCGCCGTTGACGGTCGTCAACTCCGAGACCTTCAGGTTGAAGCCGGCCGACAGCGCCGCGGAAAAATCGGCATCGTCAAAGGAGATCATCCTGGTGTCGATTTCGGTCGTGTTCTTGTAACCGAAACGCTGCTGCAATTCGGCCCGTGCATAGGGGCTGAACACCATCCCGTTGCTTAGCTTGTAGTCGCCATAGATCCCAGGCTCGATCTTAAACGCGCCAAAGGAAAGCCGGCTCTTGCCGAACTGGTTGCCGCCGCTGTCGGTAAAGGAATCGCCGCGGAATGACACGCCAAGCAGGCCACCACGCAGGTCGAAACGGGTGCGCTCGCCCAAGGTGAAGATGTGGCCGACCGATCCCGTAACCGCATAGCCCTCGGTGTCATAGCTGCCTGTGGTGCCGAGCACGCCGTTGGTCACGTCGCTTCCGCCGAAGAAACCGGAGGCGGAGACCAGGGCGTAATTGGCGTCCTTGCGCAACAGCGCGTAGCCGCCGAACATGCCGGCCTTGTTGGTGCCCTCGCCTATGGCGTCAAATCCACGGAACGCGCCAAGGTTGACGTCTGTCGAGGCATAGCCGGCGAAAATACCGATGTTGAGACCATACTCATTGTCGAACTGGAAATGCTTGGCGGCATTGAAATCCAGGCTGATCGCGGCCGAAAAATCATTGGCATCGAAGCTCGGACCGGGGCCATTCAAACCGCCGCCACTGATAGTGTAGCCGTCATGCTCGCTATGAGCGAATTGGCCGGAGGCAAAGACGCCGAAGCTGGACGAAACCGGCACCATTCCGGATCCCGATGCGGGCGAAAGGGGGAGGTCAGCATCGATCGCGTCGCGGTTTATGCCGTAGAGAGCATCGATTGCCACCGTGACCGCCCCGGCGTTGGTGGCGCTGATCGGCGCCGCCGCAATACCGAAATTGGCCGGCGTTGCGCGCAGGAACAAGCCCCCATTCGGGCCAGTGACGATCGCATAGGTGAAAAGTGAGCCCAGGGTGCCTGGAGTGCCTTGGATGTTGAAAATCCCGGCGATCGGCCCGCCGGTCGAGACGATGATCGGAATATCGGTCGCCTGCGTGAATTGGGGCGTGCCCAGCAGGTTGACGATGATGGTGTTGACCCCGGTGGCCGAAAATGCGTTGGCGACGAGTTGATCCGACTGCAGCGTCTGTTGATTGATGTCGAGGCCGATGCTTGCTCCATTGAGGGTGAGGCCGCCCAGCGTCAACACGTCATCGGCGGCACCGTCCGTCAGGTTGATCAGCGAATTCGTCGCGATGATCGAACCTGGCATAGTGACGTTGCCGTTGATGAACAGCGTCGAGCCATTGCCGAGATTGAGTTGGTTGATGCCTTGCGTGCCACCGCTGAAACGGAGCGTGGAATGGTCGGCGGAGAAACTATCGAACCCTGCGAAATTCTGGCTTTTGCCGCCGGCAGCAAGGTCGGTATCGGTGACGGTGCCATTGGCATTGGTTCCACTGAAAAGAACGTGATCGCTCAGATTGAGCGGATCGACCGCGCCGGATCCGTTGATGATCAGCGTGTCGGGTCCAAGGCCAGTGATGTCACCGCCGATAGTTCCGCCGGAGAGCTGGACGTGGTCTGCGTCGATGCCACCCTTGATGGTGCCGCCGGAAACCGAAACTTGGTCGAACCCGGCTCCGCCGCTGACATTGCCGTCGACGGTGCCACCAGATACCGTGATCGTATCATTGCCTGCGTCTCCGGTCACGGCGCTGTGGACCGTGCCACCGCTGATAGCCAGCGTGTCGTTGCCATCGTCACCGCTCAGACTAGCGTCGAGGACGCTCCCGGTCATGGTGAAGTGGTCGTCGCCGTCGCCAAGCCCGATGGCACCTCCTCCTTCCGAATCGCCGTGAATAATGGCGCCCTTCTTGATGGTGACGCTGTCGGCGCCGCCATTTGTCAAAACAGAACCCGCGACAATGCCGCCGTCGCCATCGGCCAAGCTTGTATCGTGTCCTATGATGATGGTGTCGGCGCCATCGCCACCGATGACTGAGCCGCCAATTTCACCGCCGGTCAACTCCAGCGAATTGTTGCCTTCGCCAAGGGAGACGCTCAGAATGGTGCCGCTGTGGATGGTGACCGTGTCATCGCCCGCACCAGTGTCGAGATTGGCATCGACTTGCGGCGCAAACGGCTCACTGTTGAAAACCCCATCGGACATGTCGAACCGGTCGTTGCCGCCAAGGAGTTGAATGGTCCCCGTGCCCGGCTGCAAGGAGGTCGTTACCTCCGAGCTTATCGGCGGCAGGCCACTTACGCTGGGTGTCGCCGTACTGTTGTTCAGGATGCCGCCAACGATGTTCACAACGTCGTCGCCATTGCCGTCATAGTCGTTGACGATGACAGTCGACGAACTGTTGTCTTGCCCTTGGTAACCCTCGAACCCCGTCGTGAATACGCCGCCGAAGTCCTGGACAGTTCCGGCTGTGTTGCACGAGGCCGTGACCGACGTCGTTTGGAAGGTCGTTACGGCGGAGACGCCAGACCCGACTGTTGTCGAGGCGCCCTCGGCGGTGGCGGTGCAGGCTGCCGCGCCAGACATTTGGAACGTGGACGCTGCCGCTAACGCAAGCAACGGGACACCCCCCAGTTGATAAACCCTGCGCGGCACTCTCATTCGACCTCACTTACGAGAAATCGATACCGTCACAAATTAGGCTATTAAAATCGCTCGGCGACCCATCTGGTGGGTTCGATGCCTTGCTGACCGGAAGTGTACGCGGCGCGCTGCCCTATGGCAATGGAAAGGCGTTCGCCCTCAGACCATTGTAACGCCATATGTGGCGACAAGGTCACTATCGAAAACTCCGATCGAACTGCTGACATGGCAGTACATCAACGTCAGAGGAGACTGTTACAGCTCAGAATAGGCTGCCGAAACGGTCATATCTCCTGCATGGGCGACCTTGCGGTCAAAGCTCGCCCATATTTCGCCGCCACATTGCTGCGCCCAGCGGTGGCAGAAAGAAAAATCGGTCGGCAAATCCACATCGGGCGTCACGATCTTTGAAAACGGCGTCAGAAAACTGTCGAACTGTGCGGTGTATTTGTTGTTTTTGTAGCGAGACCGGTTCACCGTTTCCGGAAGTTTCTCGATTATCTCGGTGACGCAGTCGCGGGACACCAAAAAGACGCCCGTGCCGCATAGCGACACCCGGACGAAGCCGCTCATCTCCTGGCGGGGTTCGATGATGGTTCCGACGAACTCCAGACTCCGTGCAAAGGCCTTTTCGAAGGGCAGTTTCGACAGCGAGTGAAGTCTGCGGAGATCGATCAGGCGCCGAGGATACAAAGTGCCGACCACCGGCTTCTCAAGCGCCAGCATCGCGGCGATAAGATCAGGCGAAAAGCCCATATCGCTGTCGATCATCAGGATGTGGCTGCAATCCGGTTTGTTGTAGTAGAAATTGGTCAGCAAATAGTTCCGGGAAAATGGGATATCCGTGTACTCGATTTCGGACAGCGTGAAGGCGTAGCTGGACAGGCTCTTGTGGGTCAGGGCTGCGAACAGGCTGCGGACGAACACGCTTTTGTAAGCGGCTCCATAAACCGGCAGCGCAAGGTTGATCTTGGTTGGCATTTTGTCCTCCACAATCCAGCGACTGAGCGCATACAAATCCCTTTCACCTATCTTTGATACGATTCTTGGTATAAAAATCTGCTGGCCTTTGGGGGCGCAGGTCCAGACGCTCGGGCAGGATTGCGTTTTGCGTCGTGGTGCGCTGTTTGGAAGGCTGCGAGATCAACATTGACGCAGGCCGGACCGAGCATGCTGACATGACCCATCGCCTCAGACTCTTGTTTCGTATCCCGCTGCTTCTGCTTCTGATGCTCCTTGGCTCGGCCGGCGCTCGCGCGGCGGTCGAACAGACCGCGTCGCCGCAACCACGCAACCGGCTGGCGATCGTCATTGGCAATTCGAACTATCAAAGCACCCGGCTTGAGCATCTCCCCAATGCAACAAACGATGCCATAAGGCTTTCAGGGAGCTTGAAGCGGCTGAATTTTGAAGTCCTGACTGGGACCGATCTTTCGACTCAAGGTTTTGCCAAACTCCTGCAAGACGCTGAAGCGCGGTTACCGAGCGCCAGTGCCGTTTTGATTTTCTATGCCGGTCACGGCGTCCAACTGAATGGCGAAAACTACCTGCTCTCGGTTGATACGCCCGATCCTGAAAGCCTGGAAAAACTGACGGGCAGCGCCATCAAGCTAAATGATGTGATCGCGCGGTTCGCGCGACGCGACCGCCAGACATTCATATTCCTGGACGCCTGCCGCAACAATCCGCTCGGTTCTGGCAGCGGCGCGAGCAATGGTCTGGCGCAAGTTGAAGTCGGTGAAAATACATTCGTTGCCTTTGCCACTCAGCCTGGAAATGTCACGGCAGATGGCGGCGGCGAAAACAGCCCGTTCACCACCGCACTGCTGAAGAATGTCGAGATCCCCGGGCTCAGCATTTCGGACATGATGATCCGTGTGCGCAACGAAACTGAGGCGCTGACGGTCGGCCGTCAAGTGCCTTGGGATCAATCCAACCTGCGCGAGCAGTTCTATTTCACCGAGCAACAGGTGCTCGATCCGGGACAGTTGAGCGCAAGCCTTTCACGCATCCTGGCAGACCCCACAGCAAAGAAGAGGTTGCAGGTCGAACTTGCCTCAAATGACCTGCAAACAGCCGTGGTCATCGTTGGACAGACGTTGCGGTCGGTCGAGATTCCCGCACCGTCATCCAGTTTGGCGCAGCCTGTTGGCACTCAGGTTGCCAATTTGTCGCCCGCTGAAGGGGTTGAAGACGCTCGCCAAAGTGTCGTCTCCGGTCTCGAAACCCTTATAATCGGCGCGTCCGCGGGCGTGGGGGACAAGGACAAGACGGCCGATCTTGCACGCAACATTCAGACGGAACTTCGTCGCCTGGGCTGCTACCGGATGCAGGTTGATGGGGATTGGGGCACGGGCTCAATTCGTGCTCTCACTGACTACTACAAAAACACCAAGCAGGTCGCAGCAACGACTGAGCCGAGCGTCGGACTGCTCGGCGATCTCTTTCTGCGCTCAGGCAGAATCTGCAAGCAACCGGTCATCGTCAAGGCCAAGCCGGCTAAAGTGGCGTCGGATGCCGCCCCGTCGCGCAACACCCCCAGGGGGATGACTGCAAAACGCTCGCCAGCCGCGCCGAGACGTCCCGCGGCTCCCCCACCCGACATTTCCGGGGGCATCGGCATTGGCGGTGTATTCTAGGCGGCCGCCTTTGCTCACGCCCTCACTTCCCACGGAGCGAACGGGAATGACGGGGCCTTGGGGGTGCTTCACCGCATCGTCTAGCCGCCGTTCCCTTGCAGTGTGTTGCGCCAGATCTGTGCAAGCCCGGCAACCCGGCCGGTCTACAGCGTCCATTGCCCCAGTCGCCAAGGTCGCTCAAGCGACACGAGAGCTGATGGATGCAGTGAGGCAACGAAAACGAGACGGCGTATCACTCCAGTCGGAGACAGCTATGATCTGGCCCACTGAAACGGAGCGACTGAAGTACGTTTTGGGAAGGTTGGTGGGGCCCTGCTGAACACGGCCGATAGCGCCTGCGGACGCTTCGTGGTGATCGCGGATGTGCGTAACAATGTTTGAAGTTGCTAATTTCCTATCATCGCCGAGCAGCCTATCATCCTAGGTTTTCAACGGCTATGCGCTGGAACCCAGTTGGAAAATGCACGTTTCTCTTATGGTCACTTCAACGACCACACGGAGGATCAAATGAACATCAAGATGCTCACAATGGGCGTGCTGACGCTTGCCATGATGAGTGGTTCAGCACTTGCCGCTAACAACACATCCGCTCTCGACGATCCGGCGAAGATGTCGCCGTTCTTCACCGATGCAGGCATGAAAACGTTGAGGTCGGAGGCGGATTTCAAAACCGCTTGGATGTCCATGAAGCCCGATGAACAGAAGGCGGTACTGAAAGACTGCGGCGATACTACGCTTAACAAGGCGCATGCGGATTTCTGCGCTATGGCGAAAAAGATGGGCGGCTAAATTTAGCCTTTGAGGCCAACAAAAACGGGGGTGGACTGTTTGCCCGCCCCGCAGCGTGATCGCGCCCCGCGTCGCGATGATAGCGCGATCTTGGCGGCTCCGTTGCATAGCTATGATCGTTCAACGACGAGCACCGCGCCATTGCTCGTTTGAAGGCCTCCTGGGTCTTGAAGCACGGCAGCACGGGTCTCAAGTCGCAATGACCTCGGTTCTGCGTCGTGGCGACAGTGCTGCATCTTCCGCTGGGGCCGTGCCGCGGACGCGCTGCTCATCGAGCCAACCGGCGGCAATATAGGTAGATGCTGGTGTGAGGTAGCGTTGTCGAGGTCGGGAGCGCAATCAAACTCCGACAGAAATGACCCGACTAATCGCCAGGTGTGCTTTCCGAAGTGAGATGATTAGCCCTGCCGAGCATCGCCGAAATTCTGGGCTGCACTTGAAAGGATTTTACGAGATCGCTTTATAAGCCGCTGGTTTTGCTCGATAATCTCCTGAGTTTCCTTAATGCGGCGTTGCGTTTCATCCAAGCGGTTAACCAGCTTTTTGGTGTCGTCCATCTTTTGCATGAGAATGGCCGCCTTATCGTGATGTGTAACCTACTGCGTTAGCAACTCGCGCGGGCGGGAAATTGTTCCTTAGCCCAAGTCACGCGGCACGGAGGCAGCAGGCGATATCCCAACAGCAGCTACAATCTTTTGCATTTCGCCTTCCGATAATGTCACGTGCTCCCGATTAAGGAGGGCACTCGCGCGTCGAGAGTACGTGACCCTTCAGCAAAACGAACTCGTCGCTCAAAGCGAAAAAGATGCGGACTTGAGCGATCCAGCAAGCAAGGCGATCCACTCGCCGTTCAGGCAGATCGTTGGAAAGGGAAGGTTAGTGGGGGAACATGTCCACTTCTTCGCGTTCTGTCGCATGTCTCAAAATCCAGATAGGTTAATATCGGTTCGCAGCAAATCAAGGTTCGGGAGCGGGCCGCACCAACTCCTGCGGCCTTCCCAAGTGACCCTGCCCGCTGGCTCCAGCCAGCGGGCTTTTTCGTGCCCGAAACACTACTCGAGGGAGGAGGTTCACCATACAGTGGTCGATTCCGACGGGATGTGCCGCCCTATGGAAGGCCCGTCGCGGGAGCGGCGGGCTTTCTTGATGCTGTTTTCATCTCGGCACAATTTCCATGGCGCCGAATGGCATTCTATTCTCCGCATTGGTCACCAAGGTCCGGCAATTGCCTTGATTCTGTCTACAGACGCCGCCGCTGCCGTGAATAGACGCGGCCGGTTTGCGCTCTCCCCTTTGATCGCAGGCGGCTGACAAGGCTCGCTAGCTCGGCGCAGTTTCGCCGCCGCGGATAAGGCGAGGAGCCCCCAGGGCTGATCAAACGCGAGCGACTGTCGTCCGTGACTGCCCGGTCGGGGGCGTCGATAGTCCCGCCGCCGCCGCCGGTCCCTTGATATAAGTGGAATGTGTTCAAAGCCCGCAAGCTCTCGCCAGCGGGCTCTTTTACTGCACCAGTGACATTGCACTTAGGTGGGCGTGCCTGGGTCGCGCGGCATCTGCTGGTTAAGGAGTGTGGCTAGTGCCGTTACAATCTGCACGACGGCAAATGGCTTTGAAATCATGACGCTGTTTGGGACGCCCTGTTCAGCCCAATGGGGGGCACTGTCACCGCTGACGTAGACAACTGGCATTGCTGGTGAGGCGTGGCGGAAATATCTGGCGAGTTCCCATCCAGATTTTCCGTTCCCGAGACGAACGTCAGTGACCAGGGCGCGGATATTCGACGGGTCTGTGTCAAACACCTCGATCGCAATTTCCGCGTTTTTCGCACGAACGACCTCGAACCCAGCGTCCTCTAACCCGGATTCGATATCCATTAGGATCAGCGGCTCATCCTCTACGACCAAAATCACAACGCCAACTCACCGGTTCCCCTCAATGGAGGGCATCTTGCGACCTATCAAAAGATTAGTCCATGCTAATAGCCTCCGCTATTGACGTTAAAGGCGTGGGTGTCCGTCGCCGGCGAGAATTACCGGTAGCGGACGTATGGAAGTGAACATCATGCTTTCGCCGCTAACAGGCAGCTGAAGCATGGATTCCATCAAGGACCACCTTCGCAACATCGTTCGCCGTGATAGCGGCGGCTCGAAAGTTACTGGAGCCGAAATTCCGCAAAGGCCGCTCTTTGGCGGCTGCATCAATGAGCGGAACGTAACATCTCTCGGCGGCTTATGCCCCGATGAGCACTCGCGGCGTCAACTTCCTCGACAGGTGGCTAAGCAGCAATCTGTCAGGCGTCGCCAGTTCAGACGTGATTACGGTTGCGGAGGCGATTGAAAAGCCTTTCGCCGACGCGAAGGCGATCGGGATCAGTAGCACCGAAATTGAGGAGGAGACCGGCAGCGTTTACGAAACAGTGCTCGACGCCACCGTTCATCATGGAGCGGGCGGGCTGTAGCCGCGAACGAAGATGCGCAAAAGAGGGGCAGACGACCGGGCAAGCGGGCGGCGGCGTAAAGCCCCGGTCGTCTATAGGCAACGTCAGCTGAGCTTGGAGGCACGCCGGCGCGGAGGGATGCGCTTGGAACGGCGCTTCTCCACGCTATGCCCATCAGCGGCGCCTACAATGGGGTTGCCGGCATATGGTGAATGAGCCGCTGCCATCCACAGGCACGCATTCCACCATTCTTAAGAGCACGGTCGGGGGCCTGCACTGGCCAATGTCGGGGTTTGCCTCACGTCTCCATCAAACAGTGCGACAAGCCTTCGTCGCCTGGCCACCCGCTGGTGGGGCTTTGTTATTTCCGCTTTGGAAATGCGATCACCTTCGCCTCCAGGCTCCGGCTCCAGCGGCTCATGAACGGGCCGCTCATGCCAGAAGACTTGGCGCAGATCGCGCTGATCAACCCTTTGGCCACAGGGACGTGCAGTTGTAGAAGTGCAGATGCTCTTCAATATTGCTGGGCGCTGTGCAACTTGCCGGGAATAGGCGGACCAAGCTCGGACAGCTTTGTCATGCGGGCTGCAACGCCCTGGTAAAGGTTCCGAAACCATTTTAGCCAAAACTGATTGAACTGCGGTTCGTGAGTGCTGTGTATGGGTTTGAAGGTTCAGTAAGCGGCTGATGCCGATCCTGGTTGAGAAGCCTCCCGAGGGCGAAGAATGGATTCGCGAAGTCAAGTGTGACGGCTATCGATCTCAGTTCACCAAGGATGAGGGCGGCGTGCGGATTTTAACGAGGCGCGGACTCGACTGCACGGCCAGATACCGTGACCTCGCCAAGGCAGCCGGCGACCTCAATGTCGAAAACGCCACCTTAAACGGCGAGATCATCGTGCTGAACGAGGCTCGGATCTCGGACTTCGGCCCGCTGCGCAATGCCATCACCAGCCGGCAGCATGACCTCTATTTCGTAGCCTTTGATCTGCTGCACCTCAACGGCCATGACCTTTGGGATGTGGCGCTGGAAGACTGTCGCGACATCCTGGCCGACTTGATCCCGCCGCACACCAGGATCCACTTCTATCAGCCTTTGCCCGGCGATGCTGCATTTTCCACCTTGTCGAGCAGCCCGGGCTGGAGGGCATGGTGTCGAAACGCAATGACCGTATATACCGGAGCGGCCCATCGATGAACTGGGTGAAAGCAAAATGCCATACGGTGGCTGAATACGAGTTACTTGGCGTCGAACGTGAGCCGGGCAAGCCAGCCTTCGCTTTGATGGCCGATCGGAAGACCGGCCAGTGTGTCGGTTCTACCTTCACCAATTCCAGCCGAGCAATCCGAGAACGGCTGTGGAAACGCGTCCAGGAGCATGTCCGACCGGCGCCCAAGGGCATGAAGCGGCCGGCAACGCAATGGGTCAAGCCCGGCATCATCGGCCGTGTGAAGCATTTGCGAGGCGAGGAGGATTTGCGGCACGCTACATTGCAGAACTTTCGCGAGGAATGAGTAAGATGGTCGTCGCAAAGAATGATCAGGAGCGCATCACCTGTGCCTACGCCTGGATGTATGGCCAGCAGGCGCGCAAGGATGGCAAGGAACGCGCCGTGCCTGAGTATTGGCACGAGCATGCCGAGGCCTGGCTACAGGGCTTTGACGGACAGCCTTTAGAAGGGCCGGGTGCAGCGCCCCTTAGCAGAGGCGGAGCTTGACGAGGCCGCCAATCGGCAAGCCGGGAAAGCAAAGCGCCGATCGACCTTATCGCCGAATGAGCACGCGCGGTGCGCCGTGCCATGGCCGCCCCGATCAATGATGCGGATTCAAGTTCGCTCATCCGCCGAGGTCGAACAGATGGGCAAACAGCTTCTCACTTTAAAACGGCGCGCCAAGCCTGGACTTATCCGATCATCATCCGCGAGGAGCTCTCGGCCAACATGGCGGGGTTTCCTAGGACTCGTGCCTGGTTGGGGATGGTGGCGGCCGCCCACTACCGGTCATCTCCCGCGGCGAGACCGGCGCCAGTAATGGAGGCCATTTAGGAAAAGTACGCCGACAGCACCACGGGCGAGTTGGTGCGATCCTTCGCTTGTCGGCCGAGGCCGACGGATCTCCGTGATGTTTGAACAACCGTCCTTTGACGCCCTCTCATCCGGACCGATGGTATTCCATTGGGCTAACCCACTCCCCTTTCTGAGCCGCACCGCGCTAGCACCCGAATCAGGTCAAATGTGGCGGAAATACAACTGCACGCGCCGGGAAGCTCTGCTACCAACGGACAGGTTATGGGGGCCACTATGAAAAAGCTGCTTCTTGGTCTGTCGCTGTCTCTGCTGGCGTCCTCGGCGTTTGCTGCCGACGCCATCGTCGGAGAAGCCGCGCCCGTTTTTATTTGGACAGGCGGGTATGTCGGCGTCCAAGCAGGATATGCTTGGAGTGATGGCAATATACACCAAAATAGTGGACCGGGGTTTATTGAGCCAGACCCTGACGGGTTCCTTGGGGGTGTCTTCGCTGGTTATAACTATCAGATGTCAAACGACGTCGTGATTGGTGCGGAACTGGACTTCGTGTCCGCCAATGTCGATGGCAGCGGCCAAATATTTGCCGCTCCTGGTCTGCCATTTCCGGGCGGCGTCGGGACTGAGGAGCTCAACTGGAGTGGGGCGGCAAGACTTCGCCTGGGATATGCCGCCGATCGCTTTCTTCCCTACATCGCGGGTGGCGTTGCATTTGGAGACATCGGCATCAGCAGTAACACCGGCGTAAGTTCTTTCGGAGATACATTCACGGGATGGACGATAGGCGCGGGCTTGGATTATGCCATGACGGCCAATCTGCTGCTGCGCGCCGAGTATCGCTATACTGACTTCGGCAAGGAAGCATTGCCGGCGGGGGTTGTTGATCTGACTACCAGCGAGGTTCGCTTAGGCTTCGCTTACAAGTTCTAGTCCCCTGAGCCCAATAGAGCCTGTCGCTTACCACGATAGCCTTTTGCGCAAGGATTAGCCGCTGACTGGCTGTTGTGAGCTTCGGCGATTTAGAGCTCGCATAGCTTTCCGCCCATCTTCGAGATTTACCTTCATAGGCAAAGGTAAAGTTGACAGTCACGTATCGGCCTTCGCGTTAGGTTCGTTCGCCCAGCCTTCAGGCAATCGGTCAAAGACACCAACCCTACTTAAAGCTCAGTGGGGGAATCACGCCGAGCTGTTTTTGGGAAGATATGTGCAACGACCAAGCGCACGAGGGACCTAGGCGCAACGCAAGTCCCCAAAAAAGCCTTCACTGGGTATTTGGCCCGTTCGGGGGAAGGGTACTCCGGGGCAGGCAAGGGGCGCTGGTTTAGGGCAGCGCCTCCTTCGATGTCGTCGTCGCAAGTAGAGCGATCCTGGCAATAGCGAGGACGCGCCGTCGCGGTCGCTTTTTTGGGAGGCGCACGACTGCCTCTGCATTCTGCATCCTGGGGCGCGTCTGCTTCTTTACCACTCGCAGGCTCGTTACGCTTTGCGTTTAGTTGAATAATGTCGGCCCTGTTGACCGGGCAGAACACCAGGCGACCTCGTTAAGTGACGTCCGAGATGGTCTACCGATGAGCGGCTTTACGACAACTCGCAGCGCCCGTCGGGCGCAGGATTGCCTCATAGGAACCTTTAAGAAAACCGGCCGTTGTTGGCGGTCCACCAGACCACAAAGGGGGCCACTTGGACCAGGATGATGCGGCACCGACACCGACTGGCGTACCAGGATTGGACTATGTCCTGCGCGGGGGATATGCCAGATACAGATCGCATCTAATCGAAGGACGTCCAGGCTCAGGCAAGACGACGCTCGGCCTGCAGTTCTTGATCGAAGGCGTCGCGGCAGGCGAAACCTGCCTCTACATCACCCTTTCTGAGAGCAAACGTGAGTTGCTTGCGGTCGCAACTCGTCACGGCTGGACCCTCGACGGCATCGTAATCCTTGAACTTGTGCCTCCGGAATTGAGCCTCGATCCATCACAGTTGCAGACGCTGGTGCACTCTTCCGACCTGGAACTCGGCGAAACCGTTCGATCCGCGCTGGCGGAGATAGAAACGCTGGAGCCTGATAGAGTTGTTTTCGACTCTCTTTCGGAGATTCGCCTTCTTTCGCAAGGTTCTTTGCGGTATAGGCGGCAGGTTCTGGCCTTGAAAAGCTTTTTCTTGCTCAACGACGCGACGGTCCTGCTTCTAGATGATCTCACCGCTGAGCATGACGACTTCAATCTACATTCCATTAGCCACGGCGTGATCCGCATGGAGCAGCTATCGCCAATCTATGGCAGTGAGCGCCGCCGTCTGCGGGTCATCAAGATGCGCGGTGTCGAGATCCGAGGTGGGTTCCATGATTTTGTCATCCGCCCCGGCGGAGTGATTGTGTTTCCGCGGCTTGTCGCGGCCGAACACGAAGAAGGATTGCACGGTCCCCCAGCCCTCAGCGACAGTTCTGTGGACGCACTCATGGGAGGCGGGCTCGCTAGGGGTACCAGCACCCTGTTGATTGGCCCCTCTGGTGTTGGGAAATCCACTATCGCCTCATCCTATGGCCATGCTGCGTTGTTGCGGGGTGAGCGCGTGCTGGTGCTCCTATTCGACGAAACCAAACGGATCTTTCTGACGCGTGCTGCCGGTGTTGGATTGGATCTGCAGACGTTTGTTGACCAAGGGGCGCTTCTCCTCGAACAGATTGATCCAGCCGATTTGTCGCCGGGCGAACTATCAACCCTGATTCAAAAGGCCGTCGAATTGTCCGACGTGCGCATTGTTGTCATCGATAGCCTCACCGGATACTTAAACGCCCTAGCGGAACAACAGTATCTTGTCCTGCAAATGCATGAAATTTTGACTTACCTCAATCACAAAGGCGTTGTGACCATTCTGCTGCTTGCCAATCACGGGCTCATTGGCAACATGTCCGTCCCGATTGACATCACTTACCTCTGCGATGCGGTTATGCTGCTTAGGTTCTTTGAGAGCGGCGGTCGGCTCCGACGCGCGATCTCTGTTGTCAAGAAACGGGTCGGGCCGCATGAGGACACCATCCGGGAATTCAGGATCGGTAGCCAAGGTCTTGCTGTGGGAGAGCCACTGGCAGAGTTCCGGGGAATTTTGACGGGCGTGCCACTTTTCGAGGGAAAATCCTCGGAACTTCTGGAAGACAAGGACCGGGCATGAACGCCCGTGAGGGAGACGTGCTAATCCTTGCTCCGCTCGGGCGAGATGCCAAGCTAGCGGCCTCCATTCTCGCCGAAAGCGGGATCTCTACACAGATCTGCAAAACCCTTGATGAGGTGGTGGCAGCACTCGAGACTGCCAGATGTCTCGTCGTCACCGAGGAAGCTTTGCTTCACGCTGATCGTACTGCGTTGGCAGCCTGGCTCGACATGCAGCCGGCTTGGTCGGACTATCCGATCGTATTGCTGGTGATGCGGGAGACGGAGTTCGACAAGCGGCTAAATTTTCTCGACCGGCACTTGATCGTCCTTGAACGGCCGTTCCTGGCCTCGAGCTTGGTCAACTCGGTCCGCTCGGCACTGCGTGCCCGCAGCCGCCAGTTAGAAGTCAAGTCGTACATCGAACAGAAGCAAGAAGTGGCTGATCGCCAGAAATTGTTGATCCGGGAACTCCATCATAGGGTAAAGAACACTCTTGCCAACGTTCGCGCCATGATGAGCGCCACAGCGCGAACGAGCGGGCGGGTGGAAGACTTTGTCCGCGACTTTTCGGCACGAATTGTCTCCCTCGCGGACACACATTCCATTCTGACTGACGACTACTGGCAGACCGCGTCTTTGCGCCAGCTTCTTGAGGGAGAACTTCGCCATTACGACACGAGCGGCTCTTCACGGGTCGTGCTTGAGGGGCCCGATGTAGCGCTGGTCGCCGACATTGCCATTCCTGTAGGCATGGCATTTCACGAGCTCGCCTCCAATTCCTCCAAGTACGGAGCTTTGTCCCGGCCGAACGGGCGGGTTGAGGTAAGTTGGTCGATCGAACGGGCCAGCGATCACCGGGTCGTTGCGTTGCATTGGCGAGAAAGGGATGGACCTACAGTGCAAGAACCAAAGCGAAAGGGCTTTGGCACGGTACTGCTGGAAAAAGTTGTCGCTGTGCAGTGCCAGGCGAAGATCAATTTAGTCTACGACCCCGATGGGTTGCAGTTCGACATGGAGCTTCCGGTGCGAGATACCCGGCTCGTTCCCGCCTACGGATAGGAACGACACGAATGCCTAAATCCTCTCGTCAGGCTCGAGATAGCGATCGAGCTCGGACAACCGATGCGTAGGTCTCGCCAGCTTCGCTCTCGCCAACTCCGTAAAGATCGCGCTGGCGGGCAATCGGCGATGCAGCTTTTCGACGGCGGGCTGTACCGCGGCAATGATACTGCCGGTTTGGCTCGAATCCGCCGGCAGCGATAAGAGAACCTGGCAGGAGGATGTCACCTATTCGAACGAGACCTTGTCGATCCATAGGCTTGGGCGCTTGGCGGCATGCTGGATCTGCACTGTCGCCGTGCCCATGCCCATTTCGACACTCGCTGCCTCGATGAGAGCGCTGCCGTCGGCTGAGACGCGGAGGCGCATTGTCGTGGGAAAGCGGAGACGGGACAGTAGGCAGTCGCCACGCCGATCAGCCATTGGCCGTCGCACTGAGACCGAGGCTCTCGTGCCTGAACCATCCCCGTCGGCGGCAACCTCGCATTCGAGCGCGAGCAGCGCCTGCTCGTCTTCATCGAGACGCGACGGCCGACTGTTCTCAGGCATGCCCTTATTGGTCGCCTGGTCGATCAGGTACTAGGGTCTAGGCCTAGTTCATCAGGATCGAGCGCTTCGCCTCCAGCGCCAGCGTCAGATCGCGGACCAGGTCCATAGGCGATGTCCAGCCATCCGAACCGGAGGATCGTCGGGAGTGGCCGCACTGTCGAGGGCGCGCCCGCACCACTCCTGAAGGACGGCAAGTCCGAGCCGATCAAGCACAGCATCCGAGAAAGCTCGCGTCGAACTCCCGGCCTGTGCAGGCATCTCATCGAGCTGCAGGCAACGGCCTTTGCCGACCAGCCCGATCGGGGAGACGCAGGTCAGCCCCTGCTGCTCGGCGTAGCGGATGGCCGATTCCAATGTCGGAAAGCCAAGCTCGACCTGGGCCAGCGTGTCATCGCCGCTCGTCTAGCCCACCAGGGCTCGGCGAACGGCGCAGTGCTTCGCTCGAAACGAGGCGCCAGCCCCCCAAGCGTGCCTTGCCCGACGTGGTCAATGCGCGCGACCGCATCGTCCGGGAAGAGCGAGCGCTTCATCGAAAGGCTTGTGCAGGTTGTCGTTCGACGGCCACCCCTGTGGGTTATAACCTGGTTCGGTCTGTCGACCTGTCTGGTGTTCATCCCTGCCTGCCTGAAGGACGCTGCCGGCGGCGGCCAGCTGCCCGCCGCCGGCGCCTGCCACGGGTTAGCTCTTGATGGCGATGCGCTTGACCTGCGACTGCGCTCTCTCGCTCTTGGGCAAGGTCACGGTCAGCACACCATTGCTGAAGCGCGCGTCGACCTTGTCGTCCTTGACCTCGTAGCCGAGTGGGATGCGCCGCTCGAAGTGGCCATAGAAACGCTCGGAGAACTGCCGGTCCTTGTCCTCCGTCTCGGAGTGTTTTTCGCCCTTCAAGGTCAGCACTCCGTCGTCGAGCAGGACTTCGATGTCCTTCTCTTCGAGGCCAGGTATCTCGGCTGTCACCTTGATCTCCTTCTCACTGTCGGAAATCTCGACGCTCGGCCAACCGCCGCTGAAGGCGGAAGGAGTGTTGAAAGAGGGAAGGTTCGAGCCGAAGCCGCGAAAGACGTCGTCGAACAGCCGGTTCACCTCGCGATGCAGCGACAGGAACGGGTCGCGCTCGCTATCGCGGAACACAGTTGGAGCCTGGTTGCCGTTGCCTCGGTTCCAGGGGATCAGATCACGGACATTCATTGTTCTTCTCCTTCTGTTTGTTCGTTTGTTTTCCCGCCGGCGCCGGGGAGTGCCCAACGCCGTGCCCAATGTGCGCTTTGGGGGCGGCTTTAGGCGGCCTGCTTCTCGGTCTCGATCTGCTTCGTCTCGACCTTGGGCAGCGCCTCGCCGGCCGCAATGTTGATCTTGCGGGGCTTCATTTCCTCGGGAATCTCGCGCTTGAGATCGATCGACAGAAGGCCATTGACTAGGCTTGCGCCTATGACCTTCACATGGTCGGCCAACTCGAAGCGGCGGTGGAAAGAACGCTCGGCCATACCGCGATGCAGATAATGGCCGGTGTCCTCACCAGCCTTTTGACCCGACACCATGAGCATGTTCTGCTCCTGGGTGATGGTCAGATCGTCCTGCGAGAAACCGGCCACCGCCATGGTGATGCGGTAGTCGTCCTCGCCAGTCTTGGCGGTGTCATAGGGAGGCCAGTTGTCGATAGTTTCGACGCGGCTCGCAGCCTCCAGCGCGTTCAGCATTCGGTCGAAGCCGATGCTCGACCGGAACAGGGGAGAAAAGTCGAGAGTGGTTCTCATAGCCACATCCTCCTTTGAGCAATATGGATACAAGGTCTTCGGCCGCCGGATGCTCTCCGGCCGGCATACCGGCCCCGATGGCGCCGGCGGTCATGATTTAGTTCACTGGATTGGCTGTTCAAGAGGCCGGCGTCTTACTACGAGGCCTTTAACCTGAACCCGACTGCGTGATGATGCGGACCCTGCCCCTAGCGACTCCTGCGCGACCGGCACGCCGGCCGAGGTGATGCGGGCGACGACGAGATTCTATGAGGTGCTTTTCGAAGCGGCTGACAAGCGAGTCGCGCTGCGTCTGATGCGCACGCCCTCGGTCCAAGGCACCTCCCTGCGTCGCGAAGGGTCGGTTCCAGTCGAATACCACAACCCGCTCGCCTGAACGCGCGGATGGAAAAAGGGGCAGGTGATCGGATTGAGATCGGTTCGATGGTGCTTGTGGGCTGTCTTCTCGATTGCGCTCACCGCATGCGCAGGGCAGCTCCAAGCGCCCTAAATCCAAGCTCAGCGCCGCGGATGCAACGGTTCTCCACCTGACGAACGTCAAGATCAACGATCGGCTCAGGCATAGCAAGTTTGCGGAAAGCTCCGAAAATCGTGCAACTGCTCGGAGGGCGATTGGCTTCAGGCCAAACGCTTATGGATACAATGTGGGCCTCGGCGACGGACTAGGGATAGCGGTTGCCGGGGCGTTCGGAGCCGTCGGCAGGGTCGCGGCGACAACAATCACCAGACGCTTCACGATTGGCAATTCTACCCAATCCAAATTCAAGGCAGCTACACATAAATTTGAAATCGACACGCCCCTTCGTATCAAGCCGACATTGAATGCATCGCGGATCGGCTTTAGAAAGAGGTACTTACAATCTTAGCTATTGGGAGGTAGCTATGATCGAAAGCCGTACAGACATCGCGCGGGCGATGATCGACGCCACCTTGACCTCGCGCCACCGCTCAATAAATGACATCGCGTCAATTCGTCGTGATCTGGACCAGTCCAGGCGGGCAGTTGCTGCATCACGCGCCCTTCTTAAGCGGTTGCGCCAGCGCAATATAGACGAGGCGAACAGAAACGTTGAGCAACACCCGGTGTCCGCGTTCGATGCCGACATTCTCCGCAACGTCTTTCAGAATTTGGTTTTGGAAGCGAAGGCACCGGAGTGTCAATGGCGCGACCTCGCCCAGATCCTTGTTTACGAGTTTACCGGCTGTAAGCGGCTTCAATCCGGCTTGATAGACTGGATCGTCAGAAGATGATCGCTGGGGCCTTGAACCTCCAGAAAGTACTCGGGATGTCTTTTTTATTGAAATACCGATTGCGGCGGACTTATTTGAAATCGACGTTGCCCGTCGCTTTCCAGAGAGGCTGTGGTGGATAGCGTGCTCGTGATGCTGAACGGCAAGGTTCTGCCTTGCATTGAAGTGTTCGAGGGCGGCGGAGAATGGTTCGTACGCGTGCTTGAGAAGGACCGGCAACTCACCCGCTCATTTAGACTGGAATCATTGGCGCTGTCCTATGCGCAAAGCCAGCGGCTACGCTTGGGGCTGGATGAGGGTCCTGCCTCCAGGCCAGCCGTAGGGCGTAACAAAAACCCCCGGCGCTGGGTGAGTGCACCGGGGGCTTTAGGCATGTACAATAAACCAAGCATGGCCACTTATGAGTCTGAGCTAATATCGTAAATGAATGGTGAAGGTCGGCACGTCGTAATGCTCGGCGTGACCGGGCTGCCGACATTGCAGCAGCGCGTCCGCGACCGTTACTGGCCCGGACGCGGCCGGCTTATGCGGGGCCTCGCAATTTCTCGGCCCGGATCGAATGCACCCACGGCCAATGTGGACAGGGTTTCGACCAGCGACTGAAGATGGAACGGCGGCGACGCTAGGCTCCGTTTCTCGCAAGCGCATTGTGCAGACGCGCGCGGCGACCACGAGCGGGAGGAATGCACCACCTGGAACTGGTGCAGAATAACAACAGAGAACAACTCGTCCACTCTTCGGCCCGCTCCCTGACGGTGACGGGCTTTTCAGGCGGCGCTGACCATCACGGCATAGCCTGATGCCCTTAAGACCAGCGAAACAGGTATCCAGTTTAAGATCTCGGGCAGGCCAGCCATTGGTCAGCTGGCAAAACGGCAAAACCACGCTTGGATTGTGAAGAGTTTCCCGGTGTTGACGATCGAGAACAACTGCCAACACCGTCCTTAAGGAACACTTAGGCCTGGAACGGAATTGTCGCCAGGCCGACAATGAGCGCCCCTTGTCTTTCGCCATAAATCGACGTGCCGGAACAATGGCGAATAGTCCGCCCAGCCTCGCGGGATTCTATTAAAAAGTGAAACTCAGCCCGTGGCCTCATGGGGCGGGCCTGCCTCTTTTTATGGAGCGCCTAGAGTCCGAATGACGGAGTCCAAGGGCTGGTCTCGTAGCCAAGGCGCGGCTTCAGACTGCTGGAATCGGCCTGAGGTGAAATGGCCGTACCGGTCGCCGTACAGTCCAATTTCGCTGCAACTGCAGCCTTGATCGAAAGGCCAGCACATGTGTTGGCAACGACTTTTGGCTTTCTTTCGTGCGCCATGGCGGCGCTCGATGCGGCGAGCAGAATTGCCGCGCAAACGATAGCGATTTTCATCGGAGACCCTTTTTAAGCGAAAGCTAATAATAGGTTAACGCTACGTAAGATCACCGTCAATGGTGCGCACCGGCAACAGGAACGCGTCCAGCTCCAGTCGCAAAGGCGCTGCGTTCCCACACGTGGGTCGGGACCTCAAAGCCGTCGCTGATGCAGCATTGCTCTGAACGTCTGATACGCGTTGTGAAGTTGTGAAGTGCTCGTGCCGAGATATAGCGCGCGTGCCGGGTCAGAGATCGTCTGAAGCACTTCGCGAATGCCGGCGTCTTCGATCTCGGAGAGGTCCAGCGCGATGGTCGCGCCGGGGGACGGGTCAAATGACGGAGGCGTGAAGTTGTAGGTGAAGGTTCGGGTCATAGCGCCAGCGCCCGCTTGAGATCGTCGTGTTCGAAGGCGCTGGCCATCCGTGTAATTTCTGCAGAGCGGGCGCCCGCCGCCTTGGCGGTTTCACGCCACGTCGCGGTCACGGTCGCGACCTCTTTGATGATTGCGCGGGCCTGCTGCAGTGTGAGGCCGAAGAACTCCGAAGCCGCCTCAAGCAGGTCGAGCGAGCAGGTGCCCTCGTCCAGGTCGATGTTCGTCGTCAGCACACGCGCCTTGAGATCGGTGGGCACAGGATTGAGGTCGTAGGCGGGAGAGAGAGACCATCCCGCCTTGCCGAGCCAAAGGAAGCCATGGTTGCGCAGGTGGTCGTCGACATTGGAAATCAGCACGTTGAAGACGACCCGCCGATAGAGGACATGAGCGTCGGTCTTCCCCTGCGCGCCATGTTGCGTAAGAGCGTCAACGATCTCCGGGTAGCTGCCGCGCTCACCGTCCTTGGCGCCCATCATGGCCATCGCTGACAGGAAAGGAATGCGGATCGAGTCGGAACGATCGAAGCGTCGGGACAGCATCACCGCCTTGCCGGCAACCTCGATTAGCTCATGGTGCGGCGTGGTAATGCCGGACTGCTCGGCCAGCCGCAGCGCGATCTCCTCCCATGTCTCCATGCTATAGTCGTCTGTCTCCTTCGGAAATTTGGCGATGGAGAGGTGTCCGTGCTGGTCGATGACCGATGCTTTCGGCCTGGCGCCGCCGAGGGAAGAGCCGGGGGCGAAGATGAGTTGAAGGTCCTCGTCCGTCTCCTCGTACCGGAGGATCCGTTCGGTGATCTGCAGCAGCCGCCCGAGTTCGATCAGGGCGGGGACGCCGGCGCGGATAGGCGCCTGGAACGCCTCTTCGCCTGCCCAGCGGAATCTGAGGGCACCCAGGCGGGTCTCGTCGGCGACGCCCAGCAGGTAATCGCTTTCCGCAAGGGTGCGAACGGCGCGACCTTCGCGTTCTGCAAGACGGCGCTCGGCGCGCTGCATAAGACGGCGCCCCCATGTGTCGGGCGCTGAGTCTCCTATGGAGCCGAAAGTCACCAGTCCGGCAGGAGGGGCGAAGGCACCGCGGGTCAGGGCAAGGGCGGGCTCAAGCGAGAACCGGTCTGGATTGGCGAGCCACGCGCCGTCGTATTCAAAAAGGATAGTCTCCGTGCCTCGAACGCGATTACTCCTCGCCAGGCCGATAGGGCGCGTGCGTCCGTCCAGGGCGATATGTACCTCGAAGTCAGCCATCGCGAGATGATCCGACTGTTCGCTTGAGATGGACGTGCTTGGGCAGTTCCGCGCTGGCCAGCGCTTGTCCAACCGGGTCGTTGCCTATGTCGGCTATCTGGCCAAGACCGTCGAGCAGGCCGAGCGCCTGAAGGACACCTGCATAAATGCCGATGCTGACATTGGTGTCCCCAGCCTCGACCTTTTGCAGGGTCGAGCGGGACGTGAAGGCGCGCTCTGCGACGACAGCCATTGGCAGCCGCCGACGCCGACGGGCATCGTGGATGTCTGCACCAAGCTTGCGCAGGACGCGCCGCACAGCGGCGGGAGGGTTATGTGGTGTAGGCATTTTGAAACCTTCACACTACAGAGTAGCGAGATATGTAGCATGAAGCTTACAATTCTCCTAGCCCTCGCGCGATAGCCATCCCATTGAGGGAGGGGGGTGGCGAACCAAGCACGTGACGCTATAATTCCGAGAGGCTGAATCGTGGCCGGCGTTGTCTAGCGTAGGGACGGCGGTGCGGCCGAAGTGACTTTCGGGGTGTTGTCGCCGCCGTGCCTGCCGATAGATGGTGGAACCACAATTTTCGCGATCTGGCAGAAAAAGCCAATGGTTCGGAGGCCGGTACTTTTGACGGCCTATGTAACATTAGTATGCGGAAATTGAGAAAATATTTTAGTCAATACATCCATTTGCTTAACGTTACGACGGATAATCGAGTGAGCATGGTAGTCCTTTCGCGTGGCCAAGCGCGGATACAGCCTTGCCTGATTGGGACCAGATCGCGGCAGGGATCTGGCCCAGACCGACGACGTTGGGGAGGCCCGGTCCGGACACAGCCGCGTATCACGATCGGCGGATCGTGCTAGGGCGGAACGATTGGGGGGCTGGCTTGATCCCTCAGTATCCGCCGAATCCCTGATCCAGCCGCTTCAGGCGGGGACGCTGGGCGTGGACCAGGTGGGCGCACGAACCCTGTCGGCGGCGGTGAGGGCGCACCGATTCTCTTCATCTCCGCCCAGGTGACAGGTGAGCGGCGCCTGGTCGCTCACGACCTCCGCGGCCGCCGCTGACGCTTCGGCGGTGGTCGAGCATCTCGACTTGAGGAATGAGCCCCGTCGAATCCCTTCATCAAGGCCTAAGCAACGCACCCAGCCTTGCAAAGATGCCGCCATTCATAGCGGCGCGAACACGAAGTGCTACCCATCCGGCCTTCATCGTTGCGCCGACATGACAATGGCAAACAATGTCGTGCAATTGCCAGTTGGACAGTTCGAAAAACTTCCGGGCCGCACCATAAGTATCGTCCTCCAGGCCCTGCGCCCTCAGAATTGGGTCTTCGAACGCAACGCTGATCGGCGACGAAAGGCAACGCGCTTCGTTGCGGTCATGGGGGCTCATATATTCCGTGCCCGGGAGCGCTCCAAGGCATC
The DNA here is from genome assembly GCF_006441385.1 of Mesorhizobium sp. B2-4-18. Taxonomy (NCBI): domain Bacteria; kingdom Pseudomonadati; phylum Pseudomonadota; class Alphaproteobacteria; order Hyphomicrobiales; family Phyllobacteriaceae; genus Mesorhizobium; species Mesorhizobium sp. B2-4-18. The sequence continues at coordinate 88,173 of NZ_VFUW01000015.1, forward strand.
GATCTGGTTGGTGTTCAAGGAGGTTTGCCCAGCGCTCAAGGCGTTGCCTACGAGTCATTGCTGGATATTCCGCGTTCACCTCCGCGATAACGTTCAGTTGTTCAAGTGTCTGGTGTTTCATAGCAAGCTGCTCCCATTGGGCCAGGTTTTCCTTGCTTTCCGAGATCGCGACAGGCCCGGTCGCCATCGCCAAGGCGTGAACCTTGCTTTCTCGGCAAAGTTCCATGGCGTCGAAAATTTGGGTGCCGCTGGCGGAGCCTCGCCGTCAACCCGGAAGTTGCCATCACCAGGCTCTCGAGCCGCAGGCTCAGAAGGCGCGAGCCACCAGGCTGGGAAAATCTGCCCTGGGCCTGCCGAACCCATTGGGAGACGCAAAATATCTGAGGGACCGCGGGCGCGCGGAGCGAATCCGATTGGCGGGACAAAAATATACCGGAGGCAACGGAGCAGTCGCGCTCGCCCAACAAGGTGGACTCTCGATTTCGGCCGACACACGGTTCTATGGTTGGCCATCAACCGCGCGGCCTCATTACTTCGGGTTCCGTTCGGCCGCCCGGCCGTTGAGGCACGGAAGAAGCGCTCTAGCCTGTTGGGCTTTCAAGCGCATATCCACCCAGTCTGACGGTGCGAATGACGTCGTGGTGAGGAGACTGCTTGATCGATCTTCTTAGCCGACTGATGTGAACGTCGACCGTGCGCGGGCCGACATAGACATTGCTGGGCCAAGCAGCCCCGATCAGTTCTTCACGGCTGAGCACCTTCCCCGGGTGCTCAAGCATATGCCGCAGCAGCTTGAACTCGATCGGCCCCAGCTCGATTTCCCGACCGCTGCAGCGTACATGATGCGTGTCGATCTGCATTTCTATGTCGCCATGGCTCAGCGATAGCGCGCTCTGCAGTTGCAATCGCGAGCGCCGGTCGGCTCCGAGCCTGGATCGCAGGTAGTCCAGCAGCTTGGCTGGCGCCAGCGGTCTGATGAAACTCTCATCGATTCCCGATTTCAGCAGCACAATGTGTTGGGGTTCCGCACCGGGCGCAATCAAGGCGATGACTGGAAGGGTACTGGTCCTGTCATCCTGTCTAAGCCGGGCGCAGCTATCCGCCATCTGATTGTCCGGCCGGCAGTCCAACAGCAAGGCCTGAACGGACAGTTCGGCGGCCAACTCGAGCATCTCGTCGACATTGGTTGCTAACGCGCTTTCAAAGCCGTCCACCGCAAGAATGTGGCTCAGGATCAGATAGAACTCCGCGTGATCCGAGCATATGATGATCAGTGGCTTCATGGCGTCGCTCGCGTTTCGGCGGGTCGCTCGGTAGGTTGCTGGTCCCTCGTGCGCACCCGTTTACCCAACCATCTACCGGGGTTGCAAAACATCCGGCTTCGACCTTTTTCCTGTCGCTGGCCTGACGACAGTCAGCTCCTCAGCACGCGGGTGCTTTGCTGGTCCCGCACATCTGTGGGCCAGCCAACTCAGTTCAGTTGATGATTGGCAACTGCTCTGGAGAGAGCTCACTCAAAAACTGGACCCCGGCCTCGCGGATATAGATGACCTCTTCGAACTGGAAGACAGCGCCATTGATCTCCAGCTTGGGCTCCAGGTGCAAGATCATGCCAGGTCTTATCGTTTCTGGATTGGCCTTGGAGATGGACGGAGGTTCTGTGACATCGAGACCTCCACCGTGCCCGATACGTGAAACAAGCCCATAGGCGGGCGGAAGGCCGGCGTCAGACCAAAGCTGCTCGAAGGCGCCGAAAACATCCCCGCACGTCATCCCGGCCCTGACGCTTGTTGCAAGGGCCACGGTCAGCGCACGCGTTCGTTCGTAGGCCTCTATCTCCCAGTTTTCCGGCGCCCCGCCGCGAGCGATGCGGTTTCTGTCGGCAGGGTAGCCCCCATAGGTCGAGCGAAAATCCGTCCACACATACTGGCCAGCCTGCAGGGGATGCAGGCCTGGCGGGCGGCCGTAATTGAACTCGCCCCTGCAGAATGTCATGGCGATCGGATCGGCACGGTCGGCGCCGTTCATGATGATGCGGGCCTGGATCTGCCGGGAAAGCTCGACCTCGGTAATGCCGAGACGCGCCTGCGAAACAGCATCGTCGAAAGCTGCATTGACGATCTCGAAGGAAACGCGCTTTAGATCCGCTTCGAACGGCGATTTGATCATGCGCGTTCGCCACAGCATATCGACCGCGCTCTCAAGCCTGTGCCCGCGCGCCCTCAAGCCGTCGACGATCTCCAGCGAACCGCGACCGGCCATGTCCTGTCCATAGTCAACCGCGACCCGTGCAGTGGCGGCCAGGTCGCCGGTTCGGACCGCTTCGACGATGGTTTGCGCGCCTTCGGCCAGATACCCCGCGTAGTACACGATCGCGAAGGGTCGGTGCCGCGCTTCGAGATTTCTGGTCTCGATCCTGTTGGCGATGACGCGGACATCCTGATGGTCTATCACCAGGAACAAGGGGCGCGAGTGATAGCCCCAGGACAAGGTCCTGTAGTCGGTAAAGTATTCGACATTCTTCTGGTCGGTGAGGACCAGCGCGTCAATATCTTCGTCTGCCATCTCGCGTCGCACCGCGGCAAGCCGCCTGGTCAGCTCGGCCACCGCAACATCGGGTGAGGGTGAAACTGGAAGCATGATTGCCTGCTCCTGATCTAAAGCTCGTCGCGTCAGCCGGACGCCGGGTCGGTTCTCGTCCGCCGCTTGGGGGTTGCGTGATCGGCGTCGATTTCGACCACGCAAGCCAGCCGGTCGAACGGAGATTCGGTTATGCCGAACACCGAAACAGACCTTTCGGTGGTGCTCAGCCTGTAGAGGCGACGAAGGGTCGGATATCCGTTCGGAAGCGCGAACGTCTGCTGTGCTTCATTCGAGGCCGGCGCGGCATCGATCAGCAGCTTGGTCTTGGTGAAGCGCGTGCCGTGCTCGCGCAGGACATCGCCGATGAATTTGTCCCTGAACTCCTCAAGCATCTGATCGCTCACCGGGTGAGGCAGATAGGATGTGTCGTACATGATTGGTGTGTCGTCGGCTAAGATCACTTTGCGCACGCACAGCATCAATCCAGTGGGCGGCTCAAGCACGTCGAAGGCTGGGTCTTGTATTTTTTCGCGCGTCAACGAGATGAGCTGAATGGACGGCTTCAGGCCGAGCCGCAGGGCGTTGTCATAGGAGGTAAGAGAAAAATCGAGATCGCGAATGAACCGTCGCTGCTCCCGGACAAAGGTCCCCAACCCGGGTACCGACCGCAGGATTCCGGCCGACTGAAGATCCCGCAGCGCCCGCTTGATGGTGATTGCGCTGACGCCAAAGTCCTCGGCCAGCGCTGCGGCGGAAGGCAGCGGCTGACCGGCACCGTATTGCGCATCCCGCACCCGGCGCGTGATCTCCTGCCGTACGGTTTCATGAAGAGCAGTCCCGATCTGTCCGGCCATTCTCGCCCTCGCAAGGTATACTAGGAATACCTAGCGCAACGATAAGACGATGTCCATCCCCACGCAGGCCGGAGCGCCGAACGCGGATTTAACAAAAATAAAACTTATCCTTCACCTGATCTTGACATACCTGATATACCTGGTCTACCTGATAACCTCTACGTTGACGTGGAGAACACCGCATGCCCAACACGGTCGGACTGCTCAGGAAAATGGCAACTGCTGCTACGGCGGCCTGCGCTATTCTCGTTGCAGGCGCGAACAGCCTCAGGGCTGAAACGACAGGTGAGCGGGTCTTGCGCGAGGGCAAGATCGTGATCGGCATTTCGAATGGCGCGCCGTGGGGATACCGCGGTGCCGACGGCGAGCCGGAAGGCTTTCACCCCGACCTGATCAAAGCTGCGTTCAAAGGCCTCGGCGTCGATCGGGTGGAAATCGTGGTCACCGAGTTCGGCGCCCTTATTCCCGGCCTGACGGCGCAGCGGTTCGATGCCATCGCGGCCGGACTCGCCATCACGCCGCAACGATGTGAGCTCGTCGCCTTCAGCGACCCCGATCTGAAGATCGCCGACGCCGCCCTGGTCGCCAAGGGCAATCCGAAGAACGTCCACAGCTATGCTCAGATCGCAGAAAATCCTCAGATAAGGTTTGGAATTGGGCGAGGCAGCGTGACGGCCAAGAATGCTGCGGCCGCCGGTGTCCCCGAAAGCACGATGCTGCTGTTTCCCGACATACAGTCGAATGTCTCGGCTCTGCTCACAGGCAGGATCGACGTCGCCGCATTTTCAGCGCCGACGGTGGCTCGCATCTTGTCCGACCCAAATGTCAACGGCATCGAACGCGCATTGCCGTTCCAAGGCCTGCAGGAGAACGGCAAGGAACGCTTCGGCTATTCAGCTATTGCCTTCCGCAAGGAGGATGGCGACCTTCGTGACATGTATAATTCTCGTCTCAAACTCTTGAAGAGCGACGGAACCCTGGCCCACATCATGGCCAAGAACGGCTTCAGCCATGAGGAGGCAGCACCGGATCTGACCAGTGAGCAGGTTTGCGCGGGGCAGGGCTGACCGGACGCCCCGGGGATCGGCGGCAAGACACGTCGCGGCATCAGCGCGGACGGTCAGGCTCTCGGGGCACGGAGCGGCAGGATCAGGGATGTGCAGGCGTGACTATCGTTGAGATATTGGTCGGAATTTTCGCCGGCTTCCGGACCACGGCAACGGTAACCCTACTGGGCCTGCTGTTTGCCGTGCCCTTCGCCTTGATCTTCGGCGTGGCGCAGTATCTGACACGCGGCATCGCCCGCATCGCCGTCAGCGCCATCATCGAATTCTGGCGCAGTTCCGCAGTCATCATACTGCTGTTCGTCTTTTATTATGCGCTCCCTATCATTGGTATCCAAATGCCAGCGACTATTGTCAGCGCCATGGTGCTGGGGCTCAATGCGGGAGGATACGCCAGCCAGGCCGTCAGAGGCGGACTTCAGTCGCTAGACCGGGGGCAGATGGAAGCTGCCGCGGCCCTCGGCCTGCCGCGACGCCACATCCTTGTATTGATCGAACTCCCTCAAGCGTTGACCAGGATGGCACCGACCTTCATCAACCAGTTCATCCAGCTGGTTAAAGGAACGGCGCTCGTTTCCCTCGTTACGCTGACGGACATGACCTTTCGGGCAAAGGAGATCGCCGAGCTCCAATACAATCCCGTCGGCGTCTACACATCGCTTCTGCTCGCCTATTTCGTAGTCTGTTACCCAGTCGCGCTATTTGGCCGATGGGTCGAGCAGCGCATCGGCGTGGCAACGAGGTTATCCAGTGACCTTTGATCTCGAATTCGCCCTCTCGACCGTCCCCACCATCCTCAGCGTCATAGGAACCACGATCGGCGTGGCGCTGGCGAGTTGCGCGGGAGCGTCGGCGCTGGGCTTCTGCCTCGAGATCACCAGGCGGGCGGCGTCCATTGCCGGCTATGTGGTGCGCTTCATGATCGACTTCATCCGGTCCACGCCGGTGCTGGCATGGCTCTATTTTCTCTATTTCGTGCTGCCGCACTACGGGATCACGCTGCCGGCGCTGTTGGTCGGCACACTGGCACTGAGCGTCTATTTCAGCGGCTATCTCGCCGAGGTATTCAAGGCGGGCATCGACGCTATTCCTGCAGGCCAGGCCGAAGCCGCCAAGGCGCTGGGACTGAGCCAGACTGACATCGTGGTATTCATCCTGGCTCCCCAGATGTTGCGCAACGTCGCGGCCCCGGTCGGCAGCTACTTTGTCTCGATCCTGAAGGCTACGCCCTACCTCGCCGTCATCGCCGTACCGGAGATGCTGGGCAAGGCGTTGGATATCGCCTCGGACACCTACCGCTATGCCGAACCGCTGACTGTGGCCGGCATTGCCTTCCTTCTCCTCGCGCTCGCGGTCGCATGGCTGGTCGGCCGGATTGAACGCCAGCTGCTTGGGCCGACTAGAAGATGAATGAGCTCATGCGACAGGGCAGCTCCCAAACCACCGATATCGGGCAGGCAGCTGGCGCGCCAAAATCCGCCCAGCCGCCAGCGCTGGAGACGGTAGCGCTCAACAAATGGTTCGGCAGCTTTCACGCTCTGAAGGACGTCGATCTCGTTGCGGCGCAGGGCGCGCGGATTGTGATTTGCGGTCCCTCCGGATCGGGAAAATCGACGCTCGTCAGATGCCTGAATGGCCTGGAGACCTTTCAGAAAGGCGCGGTTCGGGTCGGTGGCGTGGATCTCAGTCGAGACCACAGGCAATTGCGGAGACTGCGGCGCGGGATTGGCATGGTGTTTCAGCAGTTCAACCTGTTTCCGCATTTAACGGTGATGGCCAATTGCACCCTTGCTCTGAAGCGCGTGCTCGGCCAATCGAAGACCGGCGCCGCAGGCATGGCGCTTCACCATCTCGAACGGGTGAGGGTTGCCGACCAGGCACACAAATATCCCAGCCAGCTGTCCGGCGGCCAGCAGCAGCGCGTCGCGATCGCTCGCGCGCTGTGCCTGAATCCCAAGATCATGCTGTTCGATGAGCCGACCTCTTCGCTTGATCCGGAGATGGTCAAGGAGGTGCTCGACGTCATGACCGACCTCGCCAGGGACGGCACCACCATGCTTTGCGTCACCCACGAAATGGGCTTTGCCCGCGAGGTCGCCGACCAGATCGTTTTCATGGACCAGGGACGCATTGTCGAGCTCGCGTCCCCGACAACCTTCTTCACCGCGCCAAGCCAGGAGCGGACGCGGCTTTTCCTGGACAAGATGCTTCGCTGAATGGAGAAGGTAGACATGGCCGCTGAGACACGGATCTGGACCCCGGTTGACTACGAGGCCGACGGCAAGCAGTCGGACTGTCTGAGGCTGCCGCATTCGACCGACCTGTCCGCTTACGGTTTCGTACCCATACCGCTGGTCTGCATTAAAAATAGCGGCGGTCCAACGGCGCTGCTCATCGCTGGCAATCATGGCGACGAGTATGAGGGCCAGATCGCCCTTTGCAAGCTCGCCCGCGAGATCCGCCGTGACCAGGTTTCGGGGCGGCTGATCATCCTTCCGGCGCTTAACTTTCCCGCCGTCGCCGCCGGCCGCCGGGTATCGCCGCTCGACCAAGGCAATCTCAATCGTACGTTTCCCGGCGATGCCGCCGGTTCGCCCACCCAGATGATCGCCCATTACGTGTGCGAGGTGTTGATCCCGATGGCCGACATCGTCGTTGATCTTCACTCTGGAGGGCGCTCACTCGATTATGTGCCGAGCGCGCTCGTGCGGCCGGGGCGGACCGCCGAGGAACATGAACAACTACTGCGTCTATTGCGGCTGTTTGGCGCCCCCATAAGCTTTGTCAGCGATGGCACAGGGGGTGGCGGACTGACCACCCTGGCGGCGGCGGCGCAGGACAGGGGCGCGCTGGTTCTAACCACCGAGCTTGGCGGCGGTGCGACCTTGTCCAAAGAAGGTCTGGCGCTCGCCGAATCTGGATTAAAGCGCCTGCTGAATGGCCACGGAATCTTGCGCGAGGTCGTCGTCCAACCGGCTCCGCCGACGCGGGTCATGACCGTCAAAGGCCATAGCGCCTTCGTCTACGCCCGCGAGCGCGGTATCTTCGAGCCGGCCGCCGATATCTGCGATGAGGTGGTCGGCGGCCAGCTTGCCGGCCACATTCACTTTCCCGACCTGCCGACGCGCGAACCCGAAACGCTGCTCTTCGAAAGCTCCGGACTTGTCGCGTGCCGCAGGGCGCCATCGCTTACCGAGCCCGGCGACTGCCTGTTCAAGGTGATGGCCGACCTGGACGCCCGACCAAATCGGCTGGCACATGCTTAGCTCGGAGCCTCGGCTCAATCCGCGCGTGAGTGGGATGCGCTGTATTCGCTGCCACGCCGTGTTTGCCGTGGCGGATTACTTCGAAGGTTGCCCGGCCTGTCTTGAACAGAACATGCCGGCAAGCCTGGCGATAGAGTATGAGGAATTCCCCTGCTGCCTCGAGCGGCCTTCTGAATGGCAGGTCTACCCGTCCTGTCCGACCTTGGGTGAGGGCAACACACCTCTGGTGGGGATGGACGAGCTTGCACATGAGGTCGGCGTCCGCGCGCTCCATGTCAAGAACGAGGGCACCAATCCAACCGGGTCGCACAAAGACCGCATGAGCCGGTTTGTCGTCCAGCGCGCGTTGCAGAGCGGCGCCTCGACGGTTGCCGCCGCCTCCAGCGGCAATGCCGGCGTGTCACTTGCCGCCTACGCGGCTCAGGCGGGGCTCGACTGCGTGATCGTCACCACGCCTGAGATGAACCCGAACTGGCGGCGAGCGATCGAAATGCACGGCGCGACCTTGCTGGCCGCGCAAACACCGCAACGCCGCTGGCAGGTGCTCGCCGATCGCGTCCGCGCCGGCGACTGGTATCCGGCCACCAACTTCATTGTTCCGGCAGTAGGCAGCAATCCGTTCGGGGTGGATGGCTACAGATCGCTTGCTTTCGAGCTGTTTCTTCAGCTTGGCGCCCAGACATGCAGCGACGTTGTCGTTCCGACATCGCGGGCGGATCTGCTTTGGGGCATCGCGCGCGGCTACCGCGATCTGCAAAGGTCCGGTCTCAGCGGCGAGCCGCCCCGCATCCATGCCGTCGAGCCCTTCGCACGCATATCAAGGGTACTTGCGGGCGCCGATTACCGCGGCCACTTCGAAGGTCATTCGGCTTTGACGTCGATCGGCGGATCGACGGTCACCTACCAGGCCGTTGAGGCGATTGCCGCGTGCGGGGGATCGGCAGTTGCCGTTGAGGAGGAACCGACCTACGACGACCAAGCGCGGCTGGCGCGCTACGGTCTTTATCTCGAACTGTCGAGCGCGGCAGCCTTGACCGGCTTGCGAAAGTTGGTCGCGCAGCGCACGGTCGGGCGGGAAGCCGCGGTCGTGCTGGTCGGCACTTCGAGCGGCGCTTCAGAATATCGCGCTTTTCCCAACGCCATTGCCTCTACAGACTAGTCTAGCAGAGCTTCGTTGCGGCTTGCGGTCACATCAGGGCATTTCCGCCTTATGCAGAACGCGCTAGACCAGCAACGGCGATGATCATCTTCAGCCTGCCCGCAGCCGATCGGGCTGTCTCGTCTGGGCCGCATTTGGTGTTCCGCGCCGAACGGCGGCTTGCGCCTATCCCGCCCGTTCACAGCGCAAGCTGAGCACCCTGTGGGTGAACGGCCGCGTCGGCGGCTGGCGGCACTTCCACCGGGCTCTGGTGCTCAAGTGGGACAGAACGGGCCCAGAACGGCCATTGGCGGTCAGTACCAATATACGCTAGAGGTTGGCGCCGGAGTTTCGCCGCGCTTGGCGCGGCAAACCGGTGCCCGTCCGCGTTGGGGACGCTCGGACCTGGGAACCGATCATGAGCCCAAGGAAGGGGCTGACACGTCAGCCAACCTGTCGCCTGGCATTAGCGATATCGAGGCGCTAGTTCAGCCCCGCGACCGGCATCGAACAGGGCGCGATTTGCGTCCCCGACAGCGGAGAGCTTACCCACTTGCTCCAGTGCCGGGATACAGATCGTGTCACCCTGCCGCAGGCCAGCCAAGGATGCGTTGACGACGTCACCCGGCTCCATCACCGGCACATTGGGCCTGAGGACCGGCTTGCCGTCGATATCATGGAATTCTGTCCTGACGACGGCGGGACAAAGCGCCTGGACGAGAATACCTTTGCCCTGCAGTTCAGCCGCGAGAAGCTCGCTGAACATCGTGATGAAGGCTTTGGTGGCGGCATAAGCCGAGCGCTTCGGCATGAACGGGGATTTCAAGCTTCCACTGAAGCAGAGCAGGGAAGAGACATTGATGATGGCGCCTTCGCCGCGCGCAATCATCGCAGGAAGTGCCGCATGCGACAGACGCATGACCGCAGTTACCTGCACCGCAACCTCTTCCTGGGCGCGGTCGATCGAGAGGTCGACGAAGGGCATGTAAGTCTGGAACCCGGCATTGTTGACGAGTAGCGACACGTCCCCGGCCTGGATTCGCTGCTCCACCATGTCGAGGCCATGCGACTGCGCCAGATCGGCGACGATGATTTCCGCGGAGGCGCCAGCGGCCTTGATCTCGCGGGCTACCGACTCGAGCCGGTCCCGTCGGCGGGCGACGAGCACGATGTCGTAGCCGTCGCTGGCCAGGCGCTCGGCAAAAGCTTTGCCGATTCCTGAGGATGCGCCGGTAATGACAGCGACGCCCAAAGAACCCCCTGTGGAATTGGTCACGTCCGTCCTCCTAATGTCCCGTGCCGATGAATTGACCCTGATTGTCCAACACTACCGCTTGCGGTCGGTTTTGTACTGGCCAATCTCGTCCTGAGCTCAGAGCGATGCTGCTCCTTGAAGACAGGATAGGGCTTTCTAGCGCGGCCATGCCGACAGCCACACGTCCCGAGTACACACGGACCGCGCCTGACACCGCCCTTGATGAAGCCAAATCAAGTGTGGCATTCACACGGCCGTCGCACTGTCCGGGTTTCGTAGCTTTCGAGGAGGAAGGTTATGTTGTACCCTGGTCAGTGCTGGGGCCTTGCGAGATCGATATGCTCTCTCACGTGTGCCGTATTGTATTCACGAGAACCGCACGCCCCTTGACTCGCAGCAGGCCTAGCGCATCGCGTCACACCTGCTCAAGCTGTTTTATCAACGGTCTGATAACCGAAGAGGAACTGCTGGACGCTGAAAGGAGCCGGCCGGACGGCTAAAGCAGCCGCTCCAGCATTCGGAGCTCCGGTTCCCGGTCGACCGCGGGCTAGGTAGCGCTCAACCCCTGGGTGCACATCTGCTCAGTCTTCCCACTGTGGGCCATTCAGAAGGCCGCCGCGGTGGTGCTGCGGTGCACGCCAAGGCGCGGGACGAGGAGCTGGGCAACTTCCTGGCCGAGGTGCAGATGGCTCTCGGCCACAACGTTCCGGGGCGAGGCCAGGAGCGCACTTGTAGCTTCCGGTAAACCGAGACAGAGCGGATACTCACCTGGTGGGGGTAGAGAAAGCTCATGCCGCCCCGGCGGCCGACGCGTTTGTTGTCGCGCATAGATCAGCCTAGACCCCTGGTGCTGCGAAACGCAATAGATTAGCAGTAGCTTGACGAAATGGTTGGCCGCTCCAGAGTCATAGTTATGGCAAAGGGCATCAAAATCGGCGACGAGGTCGTAATCACCGCCACCGTGCGCAAGCGGGTCACTGAGGACCGGGTGAGCGTTTCCATCCCCTCCTATGGCCAACCCCACTCGGTGATCGACCACACAACGAAGGTACAGAAGGGGCAGCATATCGAGTTGATTGGCAACGTCATCCACATCGACGAAAACAGCGTGACGGTGAACCTGGGCGCTCCAGTCACAGTCGACGCCGCTGTCGTCAGGCTGGTGAGCGCTTACAAGCCGCCAACCAGAAGGGCGCCGCTGGACAAGCCGACATGACGCCGGCCCGTTGTGCACATCCTGGCTGCACTTGCCGCTGGTGGGATCTCCCAAACAGGGCCGGAGCTAAGCCATCCTCTCATCGTTAGGGCGGCCAACGTATAATGGATGGTCCATGATGCATGACGGCAAAGTCCTAGTGGTCGAAGACGAGCCTGTCATATTGCTTGACCTCGATTTCGCGCTGACCAACGCCGGCTTCAACGTCGTTGCTACCAGCAACGCCGCAGGCGTGATGAGCACCACTATGGAAGAAGACATATAAATGGCCAGAACTGGAGAAGCGCGAGCGCTTGGGCAGCATCGCAGCCCAGTTGGTCATCGTATCCGGCCCAACCAAGGGCGGCGCGTGAGCTGCGCGACGATGAAAACCTACCAGAGACCCATCCCGACCAAGCGTGAACGTTGGTCCGATGCTACGGCCGCGACTTCTTCGCCGATCACCGTCTCAGGCGCGATCGACTAACCGGAGCATCTGCCTTTCACCACCCGCCCGCTGGATCACGCCGGCGGGCTTTTTTGCTTGCGGCGGGAACCGATTGTATCGGCCCAAGTTCATTCGGTGGCGCCCCTCGACACCCCCCGGACAGGAGCGGCGGAGAGTTGGTCGAACAGCTTTCAAACAAAGCCCGCCACTGTCCCCTCAGTGGCGGGGTTTGGTATGTTTAGCGCGGCGAGGTGGACTTGAGTACCTACCTGAGACAGCGGCTCGCTGAAATCAAAGCTGCTCCCAACTTCGCAGGCGCCTGCGAGCTAAGCGCCGGGCTTCGCTAGGCTGGGTCTCCGCTGCCTCGCGGGGCTATGCATCGAGCGGGCATGCCGCCGGCACGCCGCTTAGTCAACGCCCAGATCACAAGTCGACCCCGGCGCGGTGCCTTTGGCACCTGGAATCGGTCGATATGCGCCGGCAGGTTTGTTCGTCTGATTGCCAGGCGGAAGTCTCGAATCCGCGTGCAGCGCATTTCATTGCTGATCCAAACCCATCAGAAGTCCGGTCGTTGCGCATCTTCGAATTCCGCAATAGGGAAGTCGAGGGGACAATACAGGAGTTACAATTGACCAATACCGAGAGCTTCGACCCGATAGGTCTGACGGCCGAGATCGTGGCCGCCTATGTCCAGAACAATCCGGTGCCGACCTCAGGCTTGCCTGATCTGATTGCCAGCGTGCATGCCGCGCTATTGAAGCTGGAGCAGCCGGAGATCGCCGCCAAACCAGCGCCGGCCGCTGCTGTAAACCCAAAGAAGTCGGTCTTTCCCGACTACATCGTCAGTTTGGAGGACGGCCGAAAATTCAGGTCGATGAAGCGTCATTTGGGTCTGCTTGGCATGACGCCCGATGAATACAGGGCCAAATGGGGCTTGGCCAAGGACTATCCGATGGTCGCGCCAAGCTATGCCGCCCAACGGTCCGCCTTGGCGAAATCGATCGGGCTCGGCCGCAAAGCCGCCCCGCCGCCCAAACCGGCGCGGGCGAAGCGGAAAGCGAATGCATAAGCGGCAGGGCGTTCACTGTTCGGCGCCTGGTTGAGGCGCCAGGCAAATGAGCAACGGAGCGATCTCTCCGTGCTTGAGCAAACCCACGGACCGGATGAGTTGATCGAGCTCGGCACGCGAAAGGATGTCGCGGCCGAGGTCGTGCAGCTTTTCGTCTAAGGCCAAGTCATCCATCGGGTTGTTGGCGTCGCCCAGTGGTATGGGCACGTCAATGACGCGCTCGCGCGCTCCAGCAACCATGGTCACTCGCGCTGGCGTGCGCCGCGGAAAAATCCCGGCCAGGTCGTGGGGGTAGCGGATTTCGACTTTCGCCGCGAGCGCCACCACCTCCGGATCTATGAGCGAGCACGGACGCAAGGGGCGGAAGGCGGCCGCGCCGCGCAGTGCGGCCAATGCCGCGGCGAAAGGCACCGAAAACTGTCCGCCTTCGAGCGACTTCGGTGCGATTTCGTTGGGCAGTTTCCGCGCTTCTGGAAAGATATCCACGACGAGGCGGTCGATCGGCATCCCTGGATCACGATCCGCAACGAGTGCGAGCACGGCATCGATGACCGGGTGCGTATAGCGGCAGGCGGCGTAAGGTTTGAGGTAGGTCTCGGCGATTAGCCAGCGGCTGCCAAGGTCGGCGGTGAGGGCGCCGACATCATAGGCGTGGGCCCGGTCCAGCAAATCGATCGAGCCGGTCATGCCGGCCCCGGCCCGGTCGGCGGCGAAGACCGCCGAGACCGTCGACCACGGGCTGCTGCCCTTGACGGAGCTTGCCTGGCAATCGCCTTGCGGCAGGTTTTGCGGCGCTTCGGCGCCGGCTATCGCGAGTGCATGGGCGAGCTGATCGACTTGCATGCCGCGCAGCCATCCGATGGCGGCCGCGACGCCGAAGCCAGCCCACTGGCCGCTGGCAAAGCTCATCGTATCGGTGAAGCGGCGGGCGGCGGCGATGCGCAAAGCAACATCATAGCCTAGCGCGGTCGCGGTGAGCACATCACGGCCATCGCTGCCCAGCCTTGCCGCTTCCATCAGCACGGCCGGGACGATGGCAGCACCCGGGTGACCCGCCGCAAGGCAATGGCCGTCATCGACGTCGAGCGAACTCGCGGCCGCGCAATTGGCAAACAGGGCGCCGAGCGGATGCAGGCCGGCCTCGGCGAACCAGGCATGTGCCGCACCTGCTCCAAAACAGGCTCTGGCGGCAATGCGCGACAGCCGCGCATTGTCGGTCGGCACACCGCCGAGGAGAGCCGCGATCGTATCGAGAATGGCGCGTTGGGTCTTCTCGATGACCATATCAGGCTGGTCTCGGCGCCCGGCATCACAGACAAAATCGGCGAACCGCTGCGTAGCGAACCGCATTGCTTCCTCCCTTTCGATAATCATATACCTGGTATACCTGGATTGTCGAGATGAAAAGCCGGGACTCGAGACGCCGCTCAGCCGTAGCCGGGTGGAATCCTCACCGTCAGAATGTTTTGATCGCCGATTGGGCCGTGGAGGATTTGACCAGTGTCGCTGAAACCCGCTTTGAGATAAGCCGATTTCGCTGCGGCATTGCGGATGTTGACGGCAAGCATCAGCTGCTTGACGCGGGGGCGTTTCCGCCGGACCCACGAGATCGCCAGATCCATTCCGGCGCGGCCGTATCCCCTACCTTGCAAGGTGCGAGAAACGCGGAAACTGTGCAATGTGACCGCGTCCTTTGGCGCCCAGAGGGGCAATGCAAGTCTCTCGCGAAGAATGAAGAAGCCGACCGTCTTGTCGGCGGCGACAATTGCCAGGGGGTGCTCAAACTGCGGATAGCGGCTGTTTTGCAGTCCGTCAAAGACCACATCCACGTCGCCGGCGAACTGCTCCTGCTCAGGATCGAGCAGCAGCGTCTTGATGGCAGCCCGATCGCAGAGCGCCACGCGCTGCAGGCTGATCCGGTCCAGGCGCGACACGATCGACGAGGCTCGCGCATTCCCAATTGCCGTCGCGCCCGATGTCGATGGCGATCTCATGGGTTCGTCCTCGCTTCACATGGCCCGGTCAGCCGGCGATCATTGTCGCTGGATATCGATGGGGGCTAGTACGGCGCCGTTGCATCACAGGATTGCGCAGCTTGCGGCGGTATACAGGCCGGCGAGACCCGGAAGAGGTGGCGGACCGGCATGGCATGTGGGCGCCGACCACACCCCGGCCATTGCATCACCGGCGCACGAAGCCTCAGAACCCATTGCTTTGTCCGCCGCCCGGGTTAAGCCCATCACCGGCCCGCTCCAGGACTTGTTGCAGCGTCCTGCGCCTCCAGGAGAAGCGGGACCATGCTGACATCGGCTCGCTCGGCGCGCCCACAGTGATCGGGCAGGCAGGCAGTGGACTCGGCCAGCCAGCAATCGTTGCAAGCCATTGCTGGTCGTAGACAGTCTCGACATAGCGGTGGCCCTCGTCTGGAAAGAGCACGACCACCTTCTTGTCGGGATTGTTGTGAGACCACCATTCGGCAACCCTGTAAGCGGCGCCACTGGTCGGGCCCATGAAAAGCCCGTGCTGGCGATGAAGCTGATGGGTGGCTTGGAAGACCTCCACTGGCGTCAGCCAGTGGACCTCGTCGAACTGGCTGTGATCGACATTGGCCGGAAGGATGTTGCCGCCCAGACCGCTCAGGTTGAGCCTGCCGCTCGGCTGGCCAAACAGCACGCTGCCCGGCGTATCGACGCCTATCGCATGCAGATCGGGAAACAGCGTGCGCAGGTAATGCGATGTGCCGCTCATCGAACCCCCCGATCCGACCGGACCGACCAGGCAGTCCACCTTGCCGACCCTGTCGATCAACTTTTCGGCGACCTTGCCGTAGGAGCGCGCGTTGTCTCGATTGTCGTACTGCGAGGGCCAGTAGCTGCCGGGAATATCGCGCAGATACTCGTGCAGACGATCGAGGCGCGCTTGCTGCAGCCCGCCCGCAGGCGCCGGGGTGTCGACGATCGCCACCTCGGCGCCGAGTTCGATGAGGCGCCGATGAAGATGGCGATCGAGCGCCCAGTCGCTGACCAGGATCAACCTGTAGCCGTGCTGAACCGCCAGCATGGCGAGGGCAAGGCCAAAGGTACCGGACGAGGATTCGCAGATTATCCCTCCCGGTCTCAACCGTCCCTGTTCGACGGCGCGTTCGAGCATGAAGCGAGCCGGTAGAAGCTTCATTAGGAAGAAAGAGGCGCTGAACAGAGTGGCGCTGAGCGGAACGAGGCGAGGACCCTCGAATTCTTCCAGCCTGCGCATCAACGTGTGGACAGACATCATGCTTCTTCCCTGGGCCCAGAGTGGTCAGTGACGGTAGACTGCCGGGTCGAAACCAGACCCTCTCAAAGCGTCCGCCGCGCCATCGATGTTTGCCGAGGCCTTTGGATCGAGCGCATCGAACATCAGTCCGACGACCGTGCCACTATGGGCGACCTGGACACCTACGGCATCGAAACGGCAGCCAATGGTTTCGATCTCGTCCAGACCGGGCTTTGGCAGGAAGCGCTCGTTGATGCGCGCGCTTGCCGTCGCAACTCGGCCAAGCATGCGGACATCCGCATGCTTGATGGCCGTGCGCAGCAGGCTGCGCAGCGGCCGGAAGGTCTCGATTTCCGAGGCATCGTAGCGCGCCGGCTGGTATTCGAGTGTGTCGACGGTCACATCCGGCGTTGTGTCGACGCTGATCAGATCGACCGGAGGCAGCGGTCTGCGGAAAGCTTCCAAGACGATCCCGTCACGATGGGCGAACAGCACCGCCTGTTGTTTGAAGAGGGTGGAGTCACAGGCCGTCTCGGCGCTGACCGCGATGCGCATCACCTCGTCCGACGCCGCCTCGATCTCCAGCCACCCCAGCACGGCCTGGATACTCGCCAGCACGTCGGCCGTGGACGATCCCATGCCGCGGCCGACCGGGACGTTGCTGTCTATGACGAGATTCCCGCCGGTCCCCCTTTGGCCGAACCTTGCGATGGTCAATTCCGCGGCGCGCCTGGCTTTGTCGCACGATACCGGCGTCACAGCCACGAGATCGCCGTCGCCTGGGCTGAACCTGGCCCTGGATTGCAGCTGACGGCAGGGGAGCGAGACCAGCGCGCGCCGCAGCCGAGCGCCGTCGTCCTCGAACAGACCCTGAACCAATTCGCCGTGGTGGCCGACGGCCACGCCAAATCCAGCTCCGTCCAGCATGAGACGACCTCCTAAGAACAACGTATTAGATTATACTGATGTAAATTCTTACCGAGACTTTCATTTCAGACACCGGCGCGCAACAACAAACAAACTAATCTTTTGTGCTATATACGTTACATCTTGTTTGTTCTAGAATGTTAAGAGCATTAAACCCAATCAATAAAGGAACACGGCGACCACTCCAAAATATCGGGGTTACAGGCGGCGCATTAGCCGGGAAGTGGAAGCTGCGGGGATGATCAGGACGGACTGCGTGCCAGCGCGTATCCGGCAAGCCTGACGGTTCGGATGGCGGCGTCCCCAGAACATTGGCTAAGCTGCTTTCGCAGCTGGGAGATGTGGACATCGACCGTGCGAGCGCCGACGCCGCGGTTGCGCGCCCAGGCAGCGCCAATCAATTCGGCACGACTGAGCACTCTCTCCGGGTTCTCCAGCATGTGACGCAGCAACTTGAACTCGATCGGCCCGAGCGCGATCTCCTTGCCGGCGCAAGAAACGCGATGGGTATCGAGCCGCATTTCGACATCGGCGTAAGCAAGTGGTCGGCCATCCTGCGTCGCTGGCTCTGGTGTCAGGGCGATGGCGAGCCTGGAGCGCAGGTCCTGGAGCAGCTTGGCTGGCGCGAAAGGCCTGACAAAACACTCGTCGATCCCTGACTGCAAGAGCTGGATGAGCTGCGCTTCCGCGCCCGCATGGACCAGGGCCACACAGGGGATGGCGCCCACCGCGGTATCCTGCTTGAGCCGGCCGCTTTGTGCCGCCAACTGGTTGTCTGCCCTGCAGTCCAGCAACACCGCCTCGATGGGTTTGGCGCAGACGAGCGCCAACACGTCCTCGATGGAGGCGGCCAGCATGGGAGTAAAACCGTCGACCTCAAGAATGTGGCTCAGCAGAAGATAGAAGTCGGCATCCTGCGAGCAGATGGCGATCAATGGCTTCATGGGGCCGCCAAGTCTTGCGCCCGCGATCCAGTGCAGCTTCGCAGATCGAATTCGTCGCGCCGGCGGCAAGGATGATAGATTCGATCGGCGATGGTAGCAACTCCTGATCAAAGCTCATGCTGGGTTCGCCGCTTCAAAACGCGTCATCGGGCGGATGAATGAGGCATCAATCCTACCTATTAGAGGCAGAAGCCAACAATTCATGAAACTCTTCAAATTGGCTTGGGAAGTTATGGGCCAGATAGCGCACCACCCTAGAATTATCCATCATCTGGTCAAAATAGCGGCCGGCTGCCAACAGTTCCAGGCTTACGAAGCCACGTCGCTCCACGGTACTCAGAAACTCACTGCATAGCATTCCGAGTTCTTGCGTCATCGTGCTCAGTTGATCTTCAGACACATTCGCAATCATCGTCGGATGGAAACCCGGGGCCAGCAGTGCATGCGGCGTAAACGCGACAAGGATCTTTGCGTACGTGAACGTGACCCGTTCCATAGCAACCATTAGTCGAGCAATTTCCAATTGCCTGGTCGGAAGCACATGCCGCAGCAAGCCGAAGATTTTCACCCTCACAGGGCAATGCTGGAGAAAGTCGAGGACGTCCTGACAAATCCCACTGATGGGTTGCCGGCCTGCGCTTCTCTTGGAAAGCGATCCGCTAATATGCCTTGCTGCTCCCGGTTCGAACGCGGTACATTGCAATCTCTCAGCCAAAAGTTTTGGTATAGTGGCGAGCCCCTCGCACACTAGCAATGAGCGAAACCTTTCATCACAAATTGTCAGGCGAAACGCTTCAACCAGACGGCCCAGACGCTGCTCTGCTGCTTCTGCTTCTTCTATGAAATCGCGCTTGCGTCTACAGACCACCTCATAGGCGACCAAGAGCGTTGGCGCGAAGAGCTTTTGCTTTGACCCTGGCTGATCATCAGCAAGATTCTGGGCGTGTCTCTGATCACTGCCAAGCAAAGCTCGGTAGGCCGCATCGCGGGTAATACGATACTTCGAACTCACAATATGTTCTCCACGCTTGCTCGCCCTGCCAGCCTGGTAAGTGGGGTTAGGGAGAGAAACAGGTAGGTATCCAGCTGTGCTCCATTATTAGCGAGCAAGGCTGGTCTGCCGACGATTTTGGACGCAGGCGCAATCAGGTAATCGCGAATGACCAGGTCACCAGGACTCATCCTGATCAAGGTGAAAATGTCGGCCACCGACTGGCGCTGAGTGTCCATAGACCAGAAGGCATATCCGTGGTCGGAAGCGCGGCAACGTGCGATTTCGATCGCAACAGTGAACTCGTCGTTGATCCGCAAGAGGTCGTTCTGTGTGTCGTAAGTCGCCTTTCCGCCAATCCTTTCGATCGCGTCCAGCAGGTCCCCTATTGCTTGCGCGCGCACCGACGCCAATCGCTCTTTCGAGGTAATAAACTGCCAGTTCTTTGGCGGCTGATATCCAATCAACTCGTAGGCCTTCAGGACGCTTCCAAAGCGATAATGATATTGGCTAGCTGCGGGGCAATCCGCCGCAGCGTTGATGATGGAACTAGACAAGGCGCCTTCGCGCGCCAGGACCTTTTTCAGTGCAGCAAGCATCTCTTCGTTGGTCACCCTCAGATGCGCATATAGCGCTCTGTGAATGATTTGCGCCCGATCGAACAGATCGCGGTCAACAATGGGCTCAAATACGCCTTCCGCTCGAACCCACTGTTCAGAAGGGTTGCTTACTGCCTTTGCTTTTAGCTTGCGAGAGCGCCTGTTCCAGACATTTGTCCCAATGTATTTTTCGTTAGTCAGAACTCCGCGCACCGTTTCCCGCTTCCATGGCCGACCAAGGTCCGTCAGCACGCCGCGCTTGTTCAGCAGCCTTGCCAACTCAAGCTCTGTCAGGTGGTTTTTGACGAACTGACGAAAGATCCAGCGAACCGTTGCAACCTCTTTAGGCGGTCCGGGCACCAGGATCGTTCTGTCTGTGTGCACGCTCTTTTGCTCGTGTTCGGAGAGAATGAGTTTGGGACGTCCTGAATGGTCGATCACCTGGCGTCTTAAGCCGAGTCCTGGCTTACCACCCTGTCGGAACCCCAGCCGGATCAGCCTTGCTTGGCCTATGAATGTCTTTTGCGAGAGCATGCGACTGTGTTCGGCCGCCATGCTTCGTTTGATGGCCTTAAGGACATCGGATCCGATGCTGCCGTCGTTCAAGAACTGCTCGGCGCAGAATTCGATCCGCACGCCAGCCATGTGGCAACGATACTCGTAGGACGCGCTTTCATCTATGTTCTGAAAGCGTCCCCAGCGACTGACATCATAGACTACGATGGTTTCGAAGTCGGCACGCCCACTCTCCACATCGGCCAGCATTTGCTGAAGGCCGGGGCGACCGCCCAGGCTGAGACCGCTCCGACCGGCGTCCTCGTAAGTGGCAACCATGTCGTATCCCATGATCTCAGCATAGTTGCGGATGGCATCTTTCTGGTTGTCAATCGAGTAGATCTGGTGCTCTTTCGACATGCGCAGATACTGAGCCGCGCGCACGATGCGCCTTTCAGGGAACTGGGCCGCTGCTGCTTTGTCCATCGCCTCGCGCCATGGTACTCGCGTCCATAGTAGAGGGCCGCGCCGCCTGCGATTTGGTTAGGGAAACCTATCCAGTTTGTGTCGAATGCGAGCAGCCGACAATACGAGATGTAGCTGTGCGCAACTATATCGGCCTGATTCACAAGAAGCGGGGATCTCGGTGTGTCGTTCCCTGACGTTCCTGGCGTTGTCACAGCGGCCAGCAGCCTGGACGAGGCGGTCGTCACAACCGAGGAGGCGCTTGCTTTCCACGTTGAAGGGCTCGTGCAAGATGGCGAGGCCATACCGGAGCCGTCATCGATCGAGCAAGTGCTTGCCGGTGGAGATTGGGGCGCTCTCACCACAACTACAGATCGGCCGGTAACGCCCGCCCATCTTTGCATTTGGACACCACGGTCTTCAACGGTCGAGAAACCTTGATCTCACTTCGTGAGAAGTCACGCCGCCGTTCCGCCGCAATGCGCCAGCACTTGGGCGAAAGCGCCCTGTTTCAGTCTGTTGTCAGTTCCCGGGGCTTCAGGGGAGTTCTCGTCTCATCAAGAAGGCCATCCTGGCAGCGCTTATCACCGCAGCCCTTGCCGGCTGCGAAACGCAGACCGAGGGCCAGCAACGGGCCACCACCGGCGCGCTCGTCGGCGGCGCTGGCGGCGCGCTGCTTGGCCAGGCGATCGGCGGCAACACCAAGAGCACCGTGATCGGCGCCGTCGTTGGCTCGGCCACCACCCCGCAGCGCCGCGAAGATCAGCAATGCCGCTACCAGGATCGCTACGGCCGCATCTATAACGCGCCCTGCGACGACCAGTATTACAACAGCTTCCGACTGAGGGAGCCGGCGCGCAATGCCGGCTCTCACGCCGTCATTCTTCTGTACGGTATGCCTGATACGACACTCTGAAGTGGCTGCATGGATTCTCTAATCGCTGGAAGCGGTAAGTCTGCTGTCGGCCCCGTTCCAGCCCTCAAGGGTCCGGCCGGTAAGAGCGCCCGCTAACTCGGCCGTCAAAACCGCGTTCGCCGATCTGCTCTCCGCATTGCGCGAGCTCCGATTGCCGCGACGCTCGTAACTCGTCTTACCGTGCCCGCCCTATACCCTCGACGGGCCGGGGGCTCTCGTGCTGGCGCCGAGACGGAGCACTATCCGGCGGACAGGGGACGCCAGGGGCGCTCACAGCCCCAGTGCCGCAGTGACCCGTTCCTGGAAATACTGCACTCCCCGCTCATGCCGCCCCGAGAGCGGGCCGGAGCTATAGGCCCCTGCGGCATAGTTGCGATGCGTATCGGCGCAGATGGTGTAGTCCTCGCGTACCACGGCCAGAGTGCCTTGCACAGATTGCGCCCTGCTCTCGAATGCTTTTGCAGAGGTGTCGGCAAAGAAGAAATGGTAATGCTGGTCTGTGTGATGCGGTGAGGTCGGGTTGATCCGGCTAACGTTCATGCCGCCATCGAAAAGCGACAGCGTCCAGTTCGGCCACATCCAAAGCCATTTGCCGCGATAGAACAGACCGTCTTTCGGAGGTGCGGTCATCCGGACATAACCGGGATGGGCGGTGGTCTGGAAAGCTTCGAAGTCGATGGCAGCGTAGAACGAGGGATGCGTGCCAGGGATGTGGTAGCCTTCGACGAAATTGTCGGTGTAGATCTTCCAGTTCGCCGCAAAGCTGACAGTGGCCTGATCGGTGGCGGCATAGGTCTCCAACGGCTCGTCCGCCAGTTCGGCGGGCAGAGAGCCAAGTTGATCCAGAAGACTTTCCTTCGGGTCGAGTGCCGCGAAGAGCAGCCCGCGCCATTCGGACAACTGCACAGTCTCCAGCGGCCAGTCTTCGGCGATGATCGCGGGATCCTTGCCATACCATGGGGCCTGCACCAGCCGTCCGGTGTCGGCAAAGGACCATTTGTGATAGGGACAAACGATCAGCCCACATCTGCCCGCGCCATCGGCCAGAAGTTTCGCCCCCCGGTGGCGGCAGACGTTCTTAAATCCGCGCAAGGTCCCGTCCCGGCCCCGGATGGCGAAGATCGGCGTACCGGCGATGTCGATGGCAAGGTATTGACCGGACGTCGCGACCAAGGCGACTGGCCCCATGAACTGCCAGGTGTGCGCGAAAATGTTACCCCGTTCCTGCTGCCAGATATCATCGCGGACATAAAGCGAAGGGTCCAGATTCAGGCATTGCACGGGCGGAGTGTCGAGTGGCAGGTGGTTGGGCCGCAAGGTGTCTGGCGTCATAGGCTAACCTCGAATTGCTGCAATCCTGTCGCAAGCGGGGCGACATCGCAAGGGAATTGGCTCTGCTGCGCACAGCCTGTAAGCCGGCGTGTAATTTTGCTTTAACAGATTTGCTGGAGTTGCGGTTCATTTCCAATTCGCCGACCTAGTTGTCGACCGCGATCAACACGTCGGATGCCTTAACCGCAGCACAGGTTCCAAGCCGACGTCGCGGCCAGTTCGTCGTCCGCCTGATGAACGGCCGGTACAAGAATGGTGCGGTTCGCTCGCGAAAGACGAGGATGGGGTCAGCTGACAAGGCAAACTTCGCCCGATGGACTGTGAGCTCGAACGGCAGCTTACCGACGAGCGCTCCCTAGAAGGAGACCGTCCGGATACGGCCCCGATCCGGACATTAGTGGGGACGGGGATCTTCCAGGTGCGTGCCCTATTACCGGCGCCGGGCGTCAGATCAGGTTTTAAGCCCCGGCACGACTCTGAAACAATGGCTGACCTTGGCTCAAATGTTGCGCCGAGAAGGGGAGTCCGAGTGACGTCACGCCGGGGTATACGCTGACGTTATCGCACTTCGGTCGCTATGCCGGTTGCTTAACCGCATCTCCAAAGCGATTATTTCCCGCGCAAGCATGATGACCGTTTGGCAGCCAGCTCTAAACTGCTGAAGGTCATCTAGTTCGTCGACGGGCCAGAGCGATACTTCCTGTCCTTTCGCTTCGACACCACGCCCTTCATGCCAGCCTGCTCGACAAGGTGGAAAATGCTGGGGGCATCATCAGGCAGCGCCTGACTGAATTGGATGTGCTGTCCTTCGGGAATCATCTCGGCAAGGATCTCGCGGCGATCTTCCAGCGGCACGTCGCGGAGATTATGGCCGTTGACGTGCAGGAGATCGAAGGCGGCGAAATAGAGGTCGTGCTGCCGGCTGGTGATTGCCTTGCGCAGCGCGCCGAAGTCGGGCAGGCCGCATCGTTCAGGACGATGATCTCGCCGTCGATGATAGCGCTCTCCACCTCGAGGTCGCCGGCCGCCTTGGCTAGATCGCGATATTTCGCCGTCCCGTCCAGTCCCCGGCGCGTGAAGATCCGCACGCCGCCCTCGTCCTTGACGATTTGCGAGCGGTAGCCGTCGAACTTCACCTCGTGAATCCAGCCCACCCCCTCGGGAGGTTTCTCGACCAAGGTCGGCATCAGCGGCTCGATGAACTTTAAACCCATGCACTGGACCCGTGGAACGCGTATTCAATAAGCTTGCCGACCCCCTAACGGGCGAGGTGGCGTGCGTCGTCTCGACGATGGCCAAGCCAAACGGTCTAGCCTTCTCGCCGGACGATGCCACCCTCTATGTCGGCGACACCGGCATCACGCACCAGAAGGACGGGCCGCGGCACATCCGCAAGTTCGCCGTCGAAGGAGCGACGCTCGGGGAACTCGACGTTTTCGTCACCTGCAGCGCTGGCCTGTTCGACGGGCTCAGGGTGGATACGGCCGGACGTGTGTGGGCGGGCGCCGGCGACGGCATCCACTGCTTCGATCCCGACGGCATGCTGATCGGCAAGATCCGCATTCCAGAGACGGTGGCGAACCTCACCTTCGGCGGCGCCAAGCGCAACCGCCTGTTCATTACGGCGCGGCAGTCGCTCTATTCGGTGTTTGTCGTCGCCAATGCGGCAGCACGAGCGTGAGTTGGAAGAGAGAGATGTTTTGCTATGAAGTCAGACGCCTACGCGCTGCTTCCTGCGAGCTTGCGCCTGTTCCGCATGCGCTTCCCGCACCTGCGGCCTGGCGCTTACCTCGGGCACACCCACGTCCCACCAGGCGTCGCCTGGTGTCCAGGTGAAACCATCGGACACCAGCGTGATGACCGTCGTCCGGTCCGTTCCGAGTGCCCAATCGACGGCTCGCGCAAGGTCCGCGAGGCTGTCGACACGCCGGGTGAGCGCGCCCATCGACTCGGCGTGCTTCACAAAGTCGACGCTGAACGGCTCCTTCACTCGGCAATCCTTGATCAGGTTGTTGAAAGAGGCAGCGCCCTTGGCATTCTGGAGACGATTGATGACGGCGTAGCCGCCATTGTCGCAGACGATTACCACCATCTTATGGCCCGACAGGACCGTGGAATAAATGTCCGAGTTCATCATCATGTAGGTGCCGTCACCAATCATCACGATCGGGGTTCGCGTGGGATCGGCGAGCGCGGCGCCCCAGCCGGCGGCAATCTCGTAACCCATACACGAGAAGCCGAATTCGCAGTCGAACGTATTGGGCGACTTGACGCGCCAGTTCTTCATGACCTCGCCCGGGAGGCCCCCCGCGGCCGTGATGACCAGGTCTCGCTCGCCTGCGCGTTCATTCACTATGCCGATGACCTGGGCGTAGCTGGGAACGGGCTGGTTGGTCGGCTGCTGATACCCGTCCAGCGCCTTGTTCCAATTGGCGAACTCTATTCGGCCCTTCTCGGTCCATTCGCGTGGTGCTTGCCACTCTGCGAGTGACTGCTCCAATTCGCTGAGCGTGGCGAGAGCATCGCCTACCACGGCCAAGGCACGATGCTTGGTCGCGTCCCAACGGGCAGCATTGATGGAAATGAATTTGGCGTCCGTTGCAAAAGCGCTCCAGGAGCCGGTGGTGAAGTCCATCAGCCGCGTGCCGACGGCAACGATCACGTCCGCTGAAGCGGCGAGCGCGTTAGCCGAGGTCGAGCCGACGATACCAATCGGGCCGACATAAGCAGGATGATTGTGGCTTACGGTACTTTTGCCGGCGATCGTCTCACACAACGGAATGCCGTGGATAAGGGCCAGGTCGGCCAACACCTGCTCGGCGCCGGAGTAACGGGTGCCACCGCCAGAAATGATCAGCGGGCGCTTGGCTGCCTGCAGCAGCTTCACCGCTTCAGCCAGCCGATTGGCGTCGGGGCGCGGTCGCGGGATCGCGTGTACCGTCTCCGCGAAGAATTCCTCAGGGTAGTCCCAAGCCATCTCCTGGACATCCTGCGGCAATGCGATGAATACCGGACCGCAATCGGCCGGATCCAGCATGGTGGCTACCGCCTGGGGGAGTGAGGAGATTATGCCTTCAGGATGGACGATGCGGTCCCAATAACGGGTCACCGCCTTGAAGGCATCGTTGACATTGATGGTCGGATTGCCGAAGTGTTCGACCTGCTGCATGACTGGGTCGGGGCGGCGATTGATGAAAGTATCGCCAGAGAGCATCAGCACCGGCAGACGGTTCGAATGGGCGACACCGGCGGCGGTGACCATGTTGAGGGCGCCGGGGCCGATCGACGTCGCGGCCACCATGATCTGGCGGCGGCGCTTGGATTTAGCGAAACCGATTGCCGCGAGAGCCATCGACTGCTCATTTTGCCCGCGCCACGTTGGCAACCGATCCTGGACCGCTTCCAGCGCTTCCGATAGGCAGGTGACGTTGCCGTGCCCGAAGATGGCGAAGACGCCCGGAAAGAGCGGAACTCTCTCCCCGTCGACGATGGTGAACTGATTGCAAAGATAGCGGACCAGGGCTTGCGCCATGGTCAGACGGACGACTGACATTTGATTCCTCCGGGCATCGCGGCAACTCACGCCGAATGATGAGTTCAATTCTTATTGCAGAATCTGATTTTTTGCAAGCACCATTGCAATTGACGGCAACGGCAGAACCGGATCAGGTTTTTCGGGTCGGAATTCTCAGCTGGTAAACGAAGCGCAAACAAGCCATCATGCAACGAAAATTGCAAGGATGTCTGTCGTGGAAGAGAAAGTCGAAGCCCCAAAGGACTACGAGGAACTCATACGCTTGATCCACGATCGGTATGAGCAGATGAGCAAGTCTTACCAGAAGATAGCGTTGTATCTCACGCAGAACCCGAATGATGTCGCGGTGCGATCCGTGAACGCGATCGCTGAAAGCAGCGGCGTTCACGCATCGAGCTTCGTGCGCTTTGGCCAGGCACTGGGCTATGAGGGATTCAAGGATCTTCAAACCCTTTTCCAGAAGCGATTGTCGACCGCAGCACCCGGCTTTGAGGCGCGCATCAAGGCGCTGGAGACGGAACTGGGGGCGCGAACCGACCGCAGCGAATTCGCTTTGATGCACGATCTGGTCGTCCGTGACATAGCCTCGCTGCAGGAGATGCTGACAGCTATCCCGCCGGAGGACCTGGCCGAAGCGGTCAACCTTCTGGAGAAAGCCGACGTCATCTATCTTATCGGACAATTACGCTCGGCGCCGGTGGTCGAACTCCTGCGTTACATACTCACGATGCTGGGCAAGCGCTGCACGTTGCTGGACCCTGGCGGCGGGCTGGCCACGCATATGGCCCGTGCGATCCGCCCGCAGGACGTGCTTTTCGCGGTGTCGTTCCGGTTCTATGCAAACGAGGTCGTGAATGTCGTGGAAGAGGTTGCCAGCAGGGGCATTTCCATCGTGGCGATTTCGGACAGCACCCTGTCCCCGTTGACCAAGGGCGCACGCGTGCTTTTTGCTGTCCCAGAGCACGAATACACGTTTTCAAGATCGCTTGCGGCCCCGATGTGCCTTGCTCAGGCGCTAACCGTAGCGCTGGCGGCGCGATTGCAGAACAACGGCGTTGACCCGCGCATCCCGATAGTCACCGGGCAATAGCTCCTACTTCGCAGATTGGGTTCCAGTCCTCTTCTTGCCTCTCACCATGGTAGAGATGTTGGCGGCGGCAGCATGATTTCGATTGCAGAGCAGGCAGATGATGCGGTCTGCCCTCGCAATGAAATTTGCAGATCGGGTCTCCCTTTAAGAAAATTGAAGGCGAATTGACTCACAGATCGTTGCAGAATATGCAGGGACTGCAATTATCGTTGCGGATCGAATTAAGGAGCACCGCTGGCTTCAGCGCGGGGCAATCCTTTTCATCGAATATCGGGATGGTGGCTTCAAGGCCGGAACGAGAGGCGGAGAGATTCCCTGATCGGAGATTCCGGTTCAATCGGTGCAGCCGGACACCAATACTATGTGGAGGAGAAATACAATGAAGAAACTGCTTTTGGGCGTCGCCTTCGCGGCGCTGATGAGTTCATCGGCCATGGCCG